>CAYFSW010000163.1:0-1645 GCA_964345885.1 uncultured Gemmatimonadota bacterium
GCCACCGCGTCCTCGATCGCGTTGGCCACCGCGGCGGCCCCGCCGAGAAGCTTGATCACCTCGCGGCGGACCTGATCCAGGTCGACGCCGAGTGCACGCAGCACTCGCACCGCGGTGCTGTCAGTCTCGCGGACCAAGCCGAGCAGCAGGTGCTCTGTATCGACGAAGTTCGGCAGACCGAGCTTGGGATTCAGCTCACGCGCTTCGTCGAGGGCGAGCTCAAGCACGCGCCGCGCGCCGGGGCTCCAGCTCCGCGACCCCTGCCCGGGTGCGCGCGTGTCCAGCATCTCCATCTGGCGACGAATCTCGTTCTGTGCTCGCCCCAGACTTACGCCGAGCCGTTCCAGGACTCGAGCTGCCACCCCGTCCTGCTCACGGATGAGCCCGAGCAGTACGTGCTCGGTCCCCACCGTGTTGCCCCGAAACTTGCGGGCTTCCTCTTTGGCGTACTGCACGACCCGGATGGCAGGCGGGGTGAAGCGCTGCAGTAACTCGCCGTCCGCCATCTCTTCCTCCTCTCCAGGGCGCATCTGATCGCCCCGGTCTGTCGAACGACCTCAGCCGAAGAACGTTCAGTGCCGATGGCGACCGTCAGCCGACCGGCACGCCTTCGGTGACTGTCACCTCCCTGAACCGCGCCATCAACCGTTTGGTGATGGGCCCTGGCTTGCCATCGCCGATAACCCTTCCATCGACCCTAGATACCGGTACGACCTCGGCTGCCGTTCCCGTCAAGAAGCACTCATCGGCGGAGTACACTTCAAACAGCGTCAACATATTCTCTTGCACAGGCAGTCCCATGTCCTGCGCCAGCTCGAGGACGACTTGTCGCGTTATCCCCTCCAGGATACCCGCATGTGTCGGCGGCGTAATCAGCTCCCCGCCGCGCCACACGAACACGTTGTCCCCGGTCCCCTCCGCGATATACCCCAGATGATTCAGCATAAGCCCCTCGTGAGCCCCTGCCCGCACCACTTCGATCTTCGCCAGTATGTTGTTCAGGTAGTTGAGCGACTTGATCTGCGGGTTCAGCGCCGCCAGCAGGTTGCGCTGCGTCGTGCACGTGATGACCTCCAGCCCCTGTTCATAGGCCTCTTCCGGATAGAGCGCGATGGAGGACGCGATCACCACCACCGTGGCGGGGTCCTGGCAGTTCCTGGGATCGAGCCCCAGGTCTCCTTCACCGCGGCTGACGATCACTCGGACATAACAGTCTCGCAGGTTGTTGCGCCGGACGGTCTCGATCATGATGTCCTTGAACTCCTCCGGCGTCAACGGCACCTTGAGAGAGATCGCCTTCGCTCCGCGGTAGAGCCGCTCGATGTGCTGGTCGAGCCTGAAGATCCGCCCGTTGTAGGCCCGGATCCCTTCAAATACCCCGTCCCCGTAGAGGTATCCCCGGTCAAACACCGAGACCTTCGCCTCGGCGCGCGGAACGAACTTCCCGTTGAGATAGACGGATACTTCCACTGGAGCCGATCCTCACTGCGTTGACAGCAGTATGTTACCACAAATGAATGGCAGTGACAACCAGCGGCGCGGAGGAGCCCGACCTGGGCAGTACAGGGCCTTGGGGAAGACGGTCAGAGCGTCCAGACGACAGCCTTCGAGTGTTCGCAAAGCAGCGGAGAGGCCGGGATTCGAA
>CAYFSW010000164.1:0-8004 GCA_964345885.1 uncultured Gemmatimonadota bacterium
ACGTAATGCATAGGAGCCTCCTGGGGTTCGGGTAGCACGCGCTTTGTTGTGCTAACCCCTTCGTGGGGATCCACTCACAACAATGTGCACCCTCCTGGGAGGCTCCGCTCTTTCATAAGACGCTTGTTAGGCGGCACACCCTGCTGACTATTTTCGCTTCCAGCGAAAAGGATACCATGGGAGAGTTTGGCCTTCGACTGGTTCGCGCTCCAATAGCTCCTGGGCCTTCGGGCAGAAGGACAGGTCGCCGAAGATGGCACGGAGCAATACATCGACGGCTCTGTCACTCAGAAACCGCTCGCTGACAATCGCGTATTCGTCAACAAATGCGCCCTTCCAATGTGACTGTACGTCGCCGGAAGTCATGTGCGTCATAACGGATAGCTCAGCCAAGAGCGTCATATGGGCGTCTACATCATCGGGATCTGTTTCTATTGCCAAGCGAAACTGCTGGATAGCACGCTCAGTGTCATAATTCTCGGCATAGCAGCGCCCCAGCACGAAGTGGCCGACAAACACCTCATCTGGTCTGGCCGCTTCGGGCACACTGGACATGAGCGGTTCAAGAATTGCTATGCAACGTTCTACGCCCGGCACGTTGTGACCGTTGCGACCATCACGGTACGCCCGTATTCCATCACGGAGAGTGGAGAAGTACTCATCCACCTTCGTCAGAGGCCAACCCGCTGCGCCGTATTCACCATCGACGGTCACGGCGGTGGGGTAGCCGGTACCTCCTTCCGGTGCAAACACAACGTTTTCCCACTGAGGGAGGTGAGTGATAAACTTCGGCTCATTAAGGAGTATCCCAAGATAGAGATCCGTGACGGAATCATACGCGGTCACTGTCACCCACATCATTTCAAATGGATAGGGGGCAGTTGGATCGTGAACGGAGAAGGCAACCACAACGTCGTCAGGAAAACCTTGGGCAAAGTGCGCCTCGAGGCGGGAATCTTCTCGCCACGGCCGGGGCTGCTCTGCGTTTGAAACCCATGGCATTAGATGCTCTCGCCACGGTGGCTGGCTCAGCGATTCCTGAGCACGAATGCTTGGTGTCGAGAACAATAGCACGACTGGAAGGGCAGCCATTGTGCTGTGCGCGGGTATTCTGAACTGCATACGTAACATGGACTGCTTACCACACTTGAGTCAGATCGTGCCGCCTAACGGACTAGCGTTTCACCTGCGCGGCAAAGACCGCGCCCGACTGAGGAAGCGGTCGAACCGCCGAACACGACTAAAAACAAATCTAAGGCGGACACCCCGAACGGTGCTCGCGTCAGGTGCAAACGCTGGTTAGGCGACGGGTCATTAGCCCCGACAGAAAGCTCGCCGAAGTCCGGTACTGTGAACTCGGCTATTGCCGAACCGGTCTCCATACCGGCCCCATGTCTATGCTCAAGTCATTGGTGAGGCGCTTCACCTCACTGCCATCAGCATTCATGACGCAGATCTCCTCGTTACCCCCGTGTGAGGACTGACCGGATCCTGGAATGACTCGCACAAAAGCGATTCTGCTTCCGTCTGGAGACCATTGCGGAACGAAATCCCACCAAGGACTATCCGTCACATTCCTCTTCTCCGTACCGTCTGCGTTCATGACGTAGACGTCACGCGGGCGACCCCGCTCAAATAAGATTCTCCTACCGTCGGGCGACCAAGAGGGATTGCGATCCTCGGCCGGATCGTCGGTCAGCCTCGTCTGCCCGGTCCCGTCCGCGTTCATGATGTAGATATCCATATTAGCGTCGTCTAGTTTTCTCTCGAACGCGATCCTAGTCCCGTCCGGAGACCAGACCGGATAGGCTTCGAACAGCGCGCCCTGAGTGAGTCTTACCTGGTTAGCCCCGTCGGAGTCCATGATCCAAATGGATAGTGGTGCGGATGGATCAGGTAGATTCTCTCGTCTTTCCCTGCTTCTCACAAAGACGATCCTCGATCCGTCCGGCGACCAGGCTGGGACGCCGTCGAAGCCCGGGCTATCCGTGAGTCGTGTGACCCCCGTGCCATCTGAATTCATCACATACAGTTCTAGGTCGCCGTCTCGCTCGCTCATGAACACAATCTTGGCGCCGTCCGGAGACCAGACTGGCCATTGGTCGATTGCCGTGTTGTGTGTAAGTCGCACTTCGTGAGTCCCATCGGCGTTCATCACCATGATATCCTGCGTGGTATCGACGGTACTCACGAATGCTATTCGGCTGCCGTCTGGTGACCACAAGGGCGTACTGTCCCATCGCGAGTTGTCGGTGAGCTGCGATAGACCCGTCCCATCAGCATTCACCACGTAGACGTCGAAGTCGCCATCTCGATTGCTGACGAACGCGATCTGGGAATGACTGATGATTTCTGAACCCTCCTGGCAACCGAGGAGGCTGCAAGTCAAGAAGGTCATCAGAAATGCGAATCGGCACATGATACGCTCCGTCGCCTAACGGATTAGCGTCTCACCTGCGCGGCAACGACCGCGCCCGATTGAGGAGGCGGCCAGACCGCTCAACGTGACTGACAACAATCTAAGGCCAAGGTCCCGAAGACCGCCCGCGTCAGGTGCAAACGCTGGTTAGGTGGCGCCGGTGCACGACCTAGAGGATGTAGCCGCCATCGACCGGCAGCTCCACGCCGGTCACGTGGCAGGCGGCGTCCGAGACAAGGAACAGCACGCTCTGCGCGATCTCCTCCGGTTCGGCAAACCGGCCGCTACTGAGCGCCTCCAAAGCCGCAAACGCGGCGTCCTCCGAGCCATGCTGCCGGATCAGGTCCTGGAAGAACGGCATGGCCCGCCACATCGGAGTCTTGACCCCTGCCGGGCTGACCACATTGATCCGGATGGGGAGCTTGCCCTCGCGACATTCCTTGGCGGCCGCGCGAGCCAACATGCTCACGGCCGCCTTGCTGGTGGAATACGCCGTCGCACCGGCGGCGGGCCGCATCCCGGAGGCGGAGCCCACCACGACGATCGTGCCCCCCGCGTCGCGCATGGCCCGGACGCCGTGCTTGATCGCTAGGAAAGTGCCGTCGAGATTCGTGGCCAATACACGGCGCCACTCAGCAAGCGTGGTCTCGGTGAGCGAAACGGCCGCGGATATCCCTGCGGCGTGCACAAGGATGTCGAGGCGTCCCCGTTCCCTGAGCACGGTCGCGACCGCACCTTCCCAGTCCGCTTCCTCCCGCACGTCGAGTCGAAGGCTGGTCAGCTGGGAATCCGCCGATCTGGCCCGCTCGATCTCCGGGACCTCGGTCACCTTCAGGTCAGTGCAGTATACCACTGCGCCGTGGGCGGCAAGGAGCTGAGCCGTCGCCGCCCCGATGCCGGAGCCAGCACCAGTCACGAGCGCAACGCGGCCCGACAAGCTAGCCATGTTGGAAACCCACCATTCAGACGACCCTAAGTGGCGCCACCTAACGGATTAGCGTTTCACCTGCGCCGCGAAGCGCAGCGGAGCGGCGTCAGGTGCAAGCGCGTGTTGGGCGGCATCCTCTCGATCGATGCCCGGTTAGGCGGAAACCTCCGACACCCTACCCGTATCTACGTCGTAGATGAAGCCCCGCACCGGGACGCTCTCCGGTATCCATGGGTGTGAGCTTACCTTGCGCATCTGTTGGCGTACGTTTTCCTCCAAGTCGGTGAAGGCATAGAAGCGAGCGGGAACGACGGGTACCCTGCCTGTTTCCTGCTGCAGCTTCGCAGCCAGCTCCTCGTCCTTGAATGTGAGCATGCCACACTTCGTGTTATTGATAATCATGAACTCCCGGGTCCCCGCAATATGGCAGGAGATGATCAGCGATCGCAGCACGTCTTCAGTCACGATGCCACCGGCGTTCCGAATAATGTGGGCATCTCCCAATTCCAGGCCCAACAGCTTTGATACGTTAAGTCGACAGTCCATGCAGGTAACTACTGCAAGCCTGAGACGCGTCGGCCTCCCTGGTAGCCCTGCCTGGCTGAATCTTTCTGCGTACTTCTGGTTCGCCTCCAGCACCGTATCAATAGCGGTCATTCTGCGACCCTCCTCAGGAAACGGATGTGGCGCTTTGCTGCTGTATGTCAGGCGAATGCCGCCCAACGGATCAGCGTTTCACCTGCGCGGCTACGACCGCGCCTGGTTGAGGCATCTAAGGCTCCTTCTCCGTGCACTGCCCGCGCCAGGTGCAAACGCTGGTTAAACCGCGAGTACGCTTCAGCATCCTCGAATCTCAATAGCGGGATTCAGTTGCTTCACGCGAGCTATGAAGTCATGGAATCCCTCATAGCAGGTGAGGATTCTGATCTTGCCTCGCCGTGTGGTGACGTCCAGATACCCAGGGCTCCAACTTCCCGGCTTAATCGCGCGAATGTCGTCAGCATCTACCTCGGTCTTCCGAACCCGGCCCTCGAAGCGGACCCTTCCATCCTCAAAGAGTTGGATCTTCGTGGGCAGGCGAAAATATGGCATCGCAATTAGGACGCCCGAAACTGGCAGAAACAGTGCCATGAGAATAAGACCCATGACAGCGAGACCGGGGGCATCGAGATCAAAGGCTCCGATGATTAGGAGTACTGAAGAGAAGACCATAAAAGCAACGATGAACGCCGGCATTCCTATCAACACGAAGCGCAAATTGAATGTCCAGTGAAGCCTGTATTCAACCGTCGGTAACGTATGTGTCTCGCGGCCTAGCGGACGGACTAGCGTTTCAGCTGCGCCGTGAGGAACGAGCGGCGCAGCTGATCTAAGGACTCTATGTCGAACCCAGCTATGCCCAGTGGCCTCGCATTCAGCGTGGGACAAAGGCAGTTGCCTGCTAAGGCTGCAGCGCCAGCTGCAAACGCTGGTTAGACCGCGCCGCGTCGATGCGCCAGCTCAAGATTCCGATTCACGGGCCGCACATCAAAAGCCGCTGGATCGTAACCAGGGTTAACCCACTCCAAGAGTTCAGAGTACTGCGGATCCGTAGGATTCGCGAGCGCAGCTAGCAACTCGGCAAACATCCCCACTCCACCGCAGTCCTCAGGTGGGCAGGCTCGCTCCCCAGCAACGCAGTACGGGTAGAATCGACCGGGCTCAGCTTGAAGCCGGGCTTCCAGAACGAGCACATGCCGCCAGTCGTCCCCGAAGTCGTACGTGTAGAGGAACGCGTCGCTCACCTCCAGTCCGAAATCCTTAAGCTTTGCGCGGGTGGAATCCTGCACTTCAGCTTCCGGATCGGGGGCCTCAAAGCGCTCGCCGCCTATCTCGAATTCGTAGAGATGACTGTTGGCCCAGCCCATCACCTCCTGGATCACCAAGTGCAGTCTGTGCAGAGTCGTGCTGCCGTGCACAAGCACGCGGCGCCAGATCTCCGGCTCCGTCTCCTTCAGACTGATGCGAAGCTGGTAGATGCTTCCAGGGGGCTGTGCCTTGCCTTCACTAACCATACGGTCCAGAGGCGCGGTCTAACGGATTAGCGTTTCACCTGCGCGGCAACGACCGCGCCCAATTGAGGAAGCAGCCCGACCGCTGATCAGGACATCTGACAATCTAAGGCCATCACTTCGAGCGGTGCCCGCGTCAGGTGCAAACGCTCGTTAGGTAGATCCGTTCTGGGGTCATGAAGACCGTCGCGCCAGGATCGAATAGCTGTTGGGAACCTTCTCCTTCAACTCCTCGGGCCACCTCGGGAACTGATCCCAGAAAAGGATCGGGTACTCGCGGAACTGAACGAGGATCAGTCCGACGGAAATGAGTGCGTCGATGACCTCCCCCGGCCGCCAATACCTCTCAAGCATACGCGGACGGTCGTCTCCGAGCTCGCGCTGCACGACGTCGGCCGGATAACCAGGGATCTCTGTGACATCGTCGTTGAAGTACCCTGCGGCGCTCCGAAGCTCAAGATAATCAGCGTCCCGGTTCCACAGTGCGGCTAGGGGGTGGCCCTCGAATACGAATATGTGTGCACCGGGTTTCAGGAGGCGGCGCACGGACCTCGCCCAAGCTGACAGGTCTAGAATCCACGGAAGGGATCCGCGGCCTGTGTACACGAGATCTGCCGTCTCGGTGAGCTCAGGCGGGAGATCCGTCGCGTCACCACATATGAAGGAAGCGGATGCCGTGCCGAGCGCCGCAGCCTTCGCCTTGGCTTGTATGATCATCTCGTCGCTGATGTCCACGCCGAGTACGGAGACGGCCCCGGCGTTCAGTAGCCCAAGTGTGTCGAGGCCATGCGAACACTGAAGGTGCACGACGTGGCTACCGGGGAGTATTGCCGTCAGAGCTTCAGCTTCAGGCTCAAGCAGGTTGTGGCGTCCCGAACGCAGCATCTCAACGTGCTGATCGAACTCCGCTTGGTACTTGGTTCGCGCTACGACGTCCCAAGCCTTTGCGGTTTCGCTTCGCGCTGGATCCTGCGGAGCCATGGTTCGTCAACCTCATCGATATGCAGGATCTGCCTAACGGATCAGCGTTTCAGCTGCGCCGTGAGGAACGAGCGGCGCAGCTGATCCAAAGCTATCGGCACGTGGGTAGCAACGCCCACGGAACTCTCAGTCAGCACGGAACTAAGGCCGTCGCCTGAAAGGCTGCAGCGCCAGCTGCAAACGCTTGTTAGGCGGCATGCGATGGCCGCGACCATCAAACACCACGTGGTAGAGAAGGCGACCCACCACAACTGCACCTGGAACGCTTACTCCTCAGGGGGCTCAACTGGAAACATAGACAGATAGGCTGTTGTCGGGTCACGGTCTGGCGGGACCGCAACCGGCACAGGCTCGCCCGCCGGCCCCAGAGAACGTATGTACTGGTACATCGCCCCGGCGTCAGACACAGAAAGCCGATTGGTGTTAACCCACGGATGCGGTGGAAGAGCCTTCCGTGTCCGAAGCATGGCGACCCATTCCTCTTCGGAGAGCTCCTGAACTTGTAAGCGAAGATTGGATGGATAGGTCGTACCCCACGGCCCATGCCATCCCAACCGAGACCCCGTCAGCCAATCCTCCTCAGGCACCGCGTCCCCGAACGCCATATACTCTTCAGTGTGACAGTCGTTACAACCCCCCACAATCACAAGATAGCGGCCTGCCTCGATAGCCGACGACGCGGCGACATGTGGTGAAGCACTGCTGGCTGACTGAACCTCACGGCCAGGTTGACTCTCGCAACCGCCTACGGGAATACATAGGCAAAGGAAAGCCAACGCCAAGGACTCGCGACAGGTCCACCAACTCTCTCGGGCCATCGTCAAACCTCCTTTCATCCACAGGCAAGAGCCGCATACCGCCTAACGGAATAGCGTTTCACCTGCGCGGCAACGACCGCGCACGATTGAGGACGCAGCCGGACCGCTGAACACGACTAACGACAAATCTAAGGCCAACGCCACGATCGGCGCCCGCGTCAGGTGCAAACGCTTGTTAGGCCGCGGAGAACAAACGGACTCTGCTACGTGTCGCCAACACACCGCAACATCGGGAATTCCGGCACAGGATCAAACCGATGGTCTTGATCGGGTGGAAACGCAAACGCCTCAGCAATCCGATTCAGCATGTTGAAGTAGCTGGCAACAAAGATCGCCTGCGCTACCTCGCTCGCAGTCCAGCCAGCCTCGAGGGCCGCTGCCACCCGACTATGTCCAGCTGATGGATTTGCAGTTATTTCCTCAGCCAACAGCAAGAGCGTCTTCTCTTTCTCTGAGAAACCAGACGCAGATATATCCGTCTGCAATCCCAAGATGAGGTCCTCAGAAACGCCTTCCTGTTGCAGGAAGCAAACAGCGCTAGACAGACAGTACGGGCAGCGATTTCGAGAATCCGTCACGGCGGCAACCATGACCTTTGTCCGTAGATCGAGCGGTGGCTCGGCTAGGGCCTCCCACACATCCCACAAGGGACGCACCATCTTCGGGTTGTAGTGCCAGGCGCGGATCGAATTCCACAGAGGTTCTTCGGGAAGCTGGTTCGTTGCTGGCGTCACTTCAGGGAGTGAGAGCGTAGGTTCAGTCGGTCGCTCATACTCAGGGCTTAGTTGGCATGAACCGGCATAGGTG
>CAYFSW010000165.1:0-24220 GCA_964345885.1 uncultured Gemmatimonadota bacterium
CGTCATGGAGCAGGCGGAGCAGAAGCGGCAGGAGGCCCTGGGTATCCGTGATTCGCAGAACATCATCGGCGAGAGCCTGACTTCTGCGTACCTGTCGTACTTCTATATGCAGACTCTGCAGGAGGTCGGGCAGAAGGAAGGCAATGTCATCATCGCGCCGACCGAGGGTGGCAATCTGCTGTTCACCGTGCCGACGGGCGTTCGTCGGCAGTAGCGCCGCTTCTCAGGACGCCGGTCCCTCGGGGCCCGGGCGAACGGACGCCGTGCGGGTCCGACGCATACTCGGAGCGTAACTGGCCAGGAACTCTACGGCGCGGCGCTCCGCCCAGTAGACCGGCCGCCACGGTAAGGCACCGGCGACGAACCCGGCGTGGCCGCCGTGCGCCGTGAACTCGGCGTGCAGCCACGGCGAGCGGTCTACCGCCTCGACTGGGAGAGTGGCTACCGGGATGAACGGGTCGTCCTTGGCGCTGAGCAGCAGTACCGGGCGGCGGATTCGGTCGAGGAAGTTGATCGAGCTCGAGCGCTCCCAGTAGTCGGCGGCGTCGCGAAAGCCGTGCAGCGGCGCGGTAGCGGCGTCGTCATACTGGCGCCAGTTCCGGGCCCGGCGGATCGCCGCGGCGTCCAGAATATCGGGGTACTGTTCGGCCTTGTGCAGCGCTTTCTCCTTCAAAGTGCGCAGGAAGAAGTGGGTGTACAGCCGGCAGATGCCGCGCGACATCTTCTCGGCCGCCGCCGCCAGGTCGTAAGGCGTCGATATCGCCGCCGCCGCCGCTACCTCGTCTGCGACGTGTTCTCCCTCCTCGCCTAACCACTTGAGCAGTACGTTTCCGCCCAGCGACATACCGACGGGCAGGATCGGCGCTCCGGGGTCCCGCTTGGCTAATTCTCCAATAACCCAATCTAGGTCGGCGGTATCGCCGGAGTGATAGAGCCGCGGTGCCCGGTTGGGTGTGCCGCTGCATCCCCTGAAGTTGAGCGCGACACCGCGCCAGCCCCGCTCCGCCGCCAGGCCGAGGAACCCGCGAACGTACTTCCGATCAGAGGAGCCCTCGAGCCCGTGAACCACCAGCAGTTGCGGTGAGCCGAGCGGGCCGTCCATAAAGTCGAGGTCGAGAAAGTCGCCGTCTGGGGTAGTCCAGCGTGCGCGGGTTGTGGCGACCTGTTGGCGCGGCCGCAGCATCCGATTCCAGATGGTCTGGCGATGTCGACCGCGCAGCCACCAGGCTGGTTGGAACGGGCCCACCTGCCGCTCTTCGCGACCTTCCTGCTTGTCTCGAGCGTCACTCACTGGATCGTCTTGGCGCCTAGAACGGTGACGGTATACGGCCGACTCTCTTCTACACCGGCCGACTCGCATACGATTCATCCCAGCGGTCGGTCTACGGCCGGACGGCGGGGGAGGGTGCCGTCGATCGGGGCCCTCGACGGCCCCGGTCTTGCAGCGATCTGCGCGCAGTTAGGTATATTGCGGCCGGTTGCGGGATTCCGCCAGATTCCGCAAGGCGGACCTCGCGGGTCACTTAGACATCCGATGTCGTCAATCGCCACAAAGCGAGATGGATAAAAAAGCAAGAGACGGGTCGACTCCCGGGGTGCTGGAGGGAGTCCTACAGGTCATAGAGGCTGGTGCCGATCCGGATAAGGGACGGAGGCTGAGATCCTTCGCCCAGGCGGCCTTGGGAAGGGCACCAGCCGATTTTTTCCGCGGACGTACCGACGCCGAGGTGTTCGAGCTAATCTCGAAGAACTTCGATCTCCTCGACTCGATGGCGCCGGGCGCCGTCGGTGTGCGCGTCGACCAGCTGCCGGGATACGGTCATACGGGTTGCGCAGCGGTAGCTATCAGCGACCGACCTTTCGTGGTCGATACGCTGCACCAACTTCTGACCTCCAGAGGCTTCGAGATCCGCAACGAGCTCCACCCGATCGTCGTCGTCGAGCGGGATGAAACGGGCAAGGTGGTGGAGGTCCGCGACTGGAGCGCTGAGGGCCCGAAGTACGCGGTGCCGTACTGCGAGTTCGAGGGCCACCTCGACAAGGATATCGTTCGCTCGCTGGAGGGAGAGATCCGGGGCTGCATGGAGGAAGTCCGGCTGGCGACCGACGACTTCCTGGCGATGCGCAAGATGACGGACCTGGTGTGCGAGGAGCTCCAACGGGTTGGAGCGCGGTTCCCCGAACGCGCGTCTGAGGTCGACGAAGTCACCGCCTTCCTCCAATGGTTGAAGGACGGGGGCTTCGTCTTTCTGGGTTACCGCGGTTACGAGTTCCGCACGGATGCGGAGGGCCGACGCCTGGCCGGTGTCGAGCGCGGTTCGGGGCTGGGAATTCTGCGGCGCGAGAGCGATTCATCGGCCTGGGTGCCCAAGGCACTCGAGGAATTCCCAGCGGATCTGCGCGCACGCGCGCTGCTCGGCCCGCTGCTCATCGTGTCGAAAGCGAATTCGGAATCGCACGTGCATCGCCGGGCACGGATGGACTATGTCGGAATCAAGAGGCTGGACGCAGCCGGTGAGGTTGTCGGCGAGCATCGCTTCTTGGGTCTCTTCACTTGGAAGGCCTATTCCGAGCACTCGGGCGACATCCCGATCCTGCGTCAGAAGCTGGAAGAGGTGCTGGCCGCTGAGAACCTGCCCGAGGGATCGCACGACTACAAGGCGGTCGTGCAGCTCTTCAACGACATGCCGAAGGAAGAGCTTTTCCTGGTCAGCGTCGAAGACCTGCGCAAGCAGATCCGGGTCGTCATGGCGGCGGAGGACTCCGGCGATGTTCGCCTCCTGTTCACGCCCGACATCCTGGGTCGGGGCGTGATCGTCATGGTCATTCTCCCGAAGCGCAACTATTCGGACGAGGTACGCGGCCGGCTGCGGCGCGAGATTGCCGAGTTGCTGGGCGGCAGCATCCTGAACGACCATCTGGCGCTCGGTGAGGGCGAGGCCGCGCGCATGCATTTCTATATCTCGGCCACCCCGAATCGTATCGCCGAGGTCGATGTAAAGGCGCTTCGCGATCACGCCGCGCAGATCGCCCAGACCTGGAAACAGCGGCTGCGCGGCGCGCTGGGCGACCGACACGGCGCTGAGGATGTCCACCGGCTGCAGGAGAGGTACTTCGACGCGTTTACACCGGAGTACGTGGCCACCGTTGATGTGGACAAGGCGGTCGAGGATATCGAGCGGCTGGAGGCGCTGGAGCGCACCGGGCAGATACAGGTGGCGATGGAGCCGCACGCGAGTGGCGGCGTCGAAGCGACTCAGCTTCGCCTCTTCGTCGAGCGCGGCACGATGATTCTCGCCGACACCATGCCGATCCTCGAGAACCTGGGCTTGCGAGTGATCAAGGCCGACGCACTCGACATCGAGGCTGCAGGTAAAGCTGCGGCCACGATCCATACGTTCGTCGTCCAGGGGCCGGACGGGCGGCCGCTGGGCCCGGCGAGCCTGGCCGAATCGCTTACCGACACGCTGCGCGCGGTCCAGAGCGGCCGAGCCGACAACGATCGATTCAATCGGCTCGTCATCACCGCCGGCCTCGGCTGGGACGAAGTCGCGGTGCTGCGCGCCTACTCGGCTTACGCTTTTCAGTTGGGTGCCGTGCCGAGCCGCCGCGCTGCACCCGATGCCCTGATCGCGCACCCCGAGGTCGCGCGACTGCTCTGCGAGGCCTTCCGTGCCAAGTTCGATCCCGAGCTGACCGGCGATCGGGCGATCGCGATGGAAACGGCCACCAGCCGCTTCCGGGACTCACTGCAGGCGGTCGAAAGCATCGCCGATGATCTTACCCTGAGGCGGCTGCATAACCTGATCGAGGCAACCGTTCGGACGAGCTATTTCAGAAACAAAGAACGGCAGCTCGCCTTTCCACGCCTCACCTTCAAGATCGACTGCGCTGCTATCGAGCAGATGCCGGAGCCGCGGCCTGCCCGGGAGATGTTCGTGCACAGCGTCCGCGTCGCCGGCGCGCACCTGCGGTTCGGCCCGGTGGCGCGCGGCGGTATCCGTTGGAGCGAGCGGCCGGACGATTTCCGTACCGAGGTTCTCGGGCTGGTGAAGACCCAGCAAACCAAGAACGCGGTGATCGTTCCCAGCGGGGCGAAGGGAGCCTTCTGTGTGAGGAGGATTCCGGCGGACCGGTCGGCGCTGGGCGCTGAGGTTCGCGAGTGTTATCGCGATTTCATCTCCGCGCTGCTGGACGTCACCGATAACATCGTAGACGGTGCTGTAGTGCGGCCACCGGCAACCGTTGTCCACGATGATGAAGACCCCTACTTGGTCGTCGCTGCTGACAAAGGCACGGCCGCGTTCTCGGACACAGCGAACGAAATAGCGGCGGAGTACGACTTCTGGTTGGACGACGCATTCGCGTCCGGCGGCTCGCACGGCTACGACCACAAGAAAGAGGGGATCACGGCGCGCGGTGCTTGGGAGTGCGTGAAGCGTCACTTCCGAGAGATGGGGAAGGATATTATGCGCGAGCCGGTGACCGTCGTCGGCATCGGCGACATGAGCGGCGACGTCTTCGGCAACGGCATGCTCCTCAGCCGAACGATCGAGCTGATCGCTGCGTTCGATCACCGGCACATCTTCATCGATCCCGAACCCGACGCCGAGAAGTCGTACGAGGAACGAAAACGACTCTTCCGTCTGCCGGTCTCGAACTGGGAAGACTACGACGGGGCGCTGATCAGCGAGGGCGGTGGCGTCTATCCGCGAGGCGCCAAGCAGATCCGGCTGTCGCCGCAGGCGCAGCGGGCGCTGGGCACGGACGAGAGCCTGGTGAACGGCCAGGAGCTGATCCGCCTGATCCTGCGTGCGCCTGTCGATCTTCTGTGGAATGGCGGGATCGGTACATACGTTAAGGCCGATGCTGAAACGCACGCCGATGTAGGTGACTCGAGCAACGACGCGGTTCGGGTCAGCGCGGGCGATTTGCGTCTGAAGGCGGTGGGAGAAGGCGGCAATCTCGGACTCACACAGCGGGCGAGGATCGAGTACGCGTTGGAGGGCGGTCGGGTCAACACCGACGCCGTCGACAACTCGGGCGGTGTGGATATGTCCGACCACGAGGTGAACCTGAAGATTCTGCTTCGCGCTTCGGTCGATCGAGATGAGCTTTCGCCTGCCGAGCGCAACACGATGCTCGAGCGGGTGAGCGGCGACGTGGCGGAGATGGTGTTGGGGAACAATCGGGCGCAGGCCCGGGCACTGAGCCTCGAGCAACTTCGGGCCGCCGATCGGTTGGGCGACTTCCGCGACGCCTCCTATTACCTCGAGGCTAAGGCGGGGCTCAAGCGGTCGCTCGAGTTCTTCCCGGGTTGGAGTCGTCTGCAGCAGCGGCAGGAGCAGGGCAAGAGCCTGACGCGCCCCGAGCTGGCCATTCTACTCGCCTACAGCAAGCTCCATCTGAAGCGCGCGATACTCGACTCGACGCTCCCAGACGATCCGGCCTTTCTGAGGCTCCTGCACGACTACTTCCCGGATGCCATTGTCGTGCGCGTTCCCGAGGACGACCTGCGCCGCCATCGACTACAGCGAGAGATAGTCGCCACCGTGCTCACCAACAGGCTGATCGACCTGATGGGCTCGAGCTTCGTGCCGACTGTGACGCGCGATAGCGGCGCGAGATCGGCCGATGTCGCCCGCGGTTGGTTCGTGGCGGCGGAGATCGCCGGCGTCCACGAACTGCTCGACAGGATCGAGAAGAACGAGGCGTCGATTCCCGCTGCGCAGGAGCACCGTTGGCTGCTGGCACTCGAACGGATTCTCGCTCGTACTGTCCGCTGGGCCGTAGAGAATCTGCCGGCCGGGGCCGAGGTCGGTGAGGCGATCGAGACTTTCAGGGCCCCCGTAGCCGAATTATTCGAGATCCTTCCTTCGGTGATTCTCGGCTCGCAGCGCCAGTCATTCGAGGACATGTTGGAGGAGCTTGAGGCAGGCGGTGTACCGACGGAGACGGCTCAGAAGATCGCGGCGACCCAGTTCCTCGGCGAGCTCATGGAGGTGACGCGCATCTCGAAGGAGGTCGAGGTCCCGGTCGGCGATGTGGGACGCGCATATTTTGCGCTGACGGATGAAGTGGACTTTGCGCTTCTTTTCGAGCTGCTGAGTATGGCGGCGGGTGAAGATGTTTGGGAGCAGAGGGCCGTGCAGGGGCTGATGCAGGACCTGGGCGAAGCGCGGCGCAATCTGACGCTGGCACTCCTGGCGCACGAGCCTAGGGACACTTCGACCGAGCAGCTGCTCGCCCGGTTCCGCGAGAGGAACGACGATCGCTTGGCGGCGATGCGCGAGGTGCTCGAGGAGCTGCTGGCATCCGATAACATCAACGTGGCAGCGTTGACTGTGGCAACCCGTGAAGTCGTACGCCGTTCGAGGCTCGTCCTGGAAGGCCGATCCTGATCCGGCGTGCTAGCGCGGACCTAAAACGGAGGGATGATGAGCAAGGGCAAGAAGCAGGACTCCAACCGCTGGGGTACGGCGACGCGGGCGATCCATTCGGCGTCCGGCCCGGAGGTGTACGGCCCCGGTATGGGCGCCCCGATCGGGACGCCGATCTGGCAGAGCTCGACCTTCGCCTTCCGCGAACCTGGTGAGGTCGCCGAGGCCGCTACGGCTACCCGACCCGAGACGTTCTACACTCGCTACGGGAATCCCAACTTCACGGCTGTCCAGGAGGCGATCGCGCTACTGGAAGGCGGTGAAGCGGCGCTTGTAACGGCTTCCGGGATGGCAGCGATCATGCTGGTCTTCCTGGGTTTGCTGAAAAACGGCGATCACGTGATCGCGCAGACCTGCCACTACGTTGGCACGATGAAGGCGCTGGAGGGCTGGCTGCCTCGTTACGGTATCGATGTGACCCTGGTGGAACAGACGGATCTGGGCGCATTCGAGGCGGCGATTCGGTCCGAAACGCGCCTCATCTTCCTCGAGACTCCCGTGAACCCGACTCTGGCTGTCACCGACCTGGCGGGTGTCGCGGCGCTGGCGCGCCAGCATGGCATCACGACCTGCATGGACAACACGTTCGCCACGCCGATCAACCAGCGGCCGATCGAGCAGGGGATCGATCTGGTCGTGCACAGCGCGACGAAGTACCTGGGCGGCCACAGCGACGTTACGGCCGGCTTCATCGTAGGAGACCGTGAGCGGATCGAGACGCTGTGGTTCGGGCTCATAATACACGGCGGCATTTCGCACCCGTTCGAGTCTTGGCTGCTGGCGCGCGGGATTCAGACTCTGCCCTTCCGGATAGCGCGCCACAATTCGAATGCCATGGCGGTAGCCCAGTTTCTCGAGTCGCACAGCGCCGTCGAGCGCGTCTACCATCCGGGACTCGCCTCACACCCGCAGCACGAGCTGGCGAAAAAGCAGATGGACGGCTTCGGCGGCATGGTCGTGTTCGAGCTGGCGGGCGGCTTCGAGGCGGCCCGTAAGTTCGCCGCACGAATGCGGCTGGCGCGGCGCGCGGTCAGCCTGGGCGGCACCGAGACGCTGGCGGTGCACGCGGCCTCGATGATCCATGCGCGGCTGACGCCGGAGCAGCGGGCGGAGGCTGGGATCTCCGAGAACCTGATCCGCGTTAGTGTGGGGCTGGAAGACCCAGAGGATATCATCGGCGACTTCGACCAGGCGCTCGCAGGTTGATATGATCCGTAAGGCAGGGTGGGCCGGCGGGTTGCGGGTTCTGCGCCTCGCCGGCCTCATCGTTACACTCTTGCTCGCGGCGGCCTCCCCGCAGCTCGCACAGTCCGCGCTGAGGCGCGGGGCGCCGGTGCAGGCGCTGGCACTGGCCAAGAACGGGGACCTGTTGGTGGGCTTTGGGGCGGCCTACGAGGAGAATGTGATGTCACCGCTAGTGGCCGTGGAAGGCGACCTCACCCGCGTTGGTGTCTTGCAGCTCTCGTGGGCGATTGCCGACCGAGTCGTCCTCGAGTTCCACGGCGACGCGTACCGCGCGTTGACGATCGATAATATGGGTAGGCCGCCGGTGGAGCCGGACGAGGGATTGGCCGACGGCAAGAGTACCGGGGCCGGCAATCTCTGTGTCGGGATCTCGGTACTCGTGCTTGGTGATGCGGAGGGCTTCGGCCTCGGCGGACGTTTCCAGTTCCACATCCCGTCGAGCAACCAGGCCGAGGGGTTGGGCTCGAACACTACCGATGTGAGCGTGACGTTGCTGGGCAGCTACGGGAGCGGCCCGCTTATCGCCACTGCGGACGCGGGCATCGCCATCCTCGAAGCACCGCTGGAGAACTTCGAGCAGAACGACGTCATCGCTTACAACGCCGAAGTACTGTACTCGCCCGTCGCGGCTCGGCCGCTGCGACTCTTCGCCGGAGTCACGGGCAGGGCCAGCGTCCGCAGCCGTGTGCCTGTCGGGACCGAGGACCTCGGCGAGCTGCTGCTTGGTGCCGACTATAGGCTGGGGCGTTGGTTGATTGATACGAGCGGCTTCGTCGGCTACGCCGGGAACTCGGCCGCTTGGGGGATAAGGGGTGGGGTGGCGGCGCTGTTCTAAGCTCAGTATCCAATATCCGGCACTCACTGACCACGTGGTCAAGGGGTCTTCAAGAGCCAACTAACAAGTCCCAGTCTCCAATCCGCTGCGCTTGCGAATCTGGATACTGGGACTTGGCTCTTGCTACTCGAAAACGACTTGGACGAACGGACATTGAGTGTCGGGTATTGGACATTGAATCCGATATCGTCCTTATCTGCCCGACATCACCGCGTCCGCTTCCGCCTCGGTGTCTACGAGCTGGCCGGTGGTTAACTCGAGCACGATGCGGTCGGCGTCGTAGATCTCGTCCAGCGCCTCGAGTATGCCGCGCACGTCGACGGCCACCGTCCTGTTGACCTTCGTGTCGTAGATGTAATCGCCCGGCAGGCTCTCGATGTTACCGTCGAACACGAGACCCACGACCTCGAGCTCGGCGTTGATCACCGGCGAGCCCGAGTTACCACCGGTAGTATCGGAGGTGAGCACGAAGTTGACCGGCGTGGCCAGATCGAGCGTCTGCGGCGGGCTCAGCCAGCGTGGCGGCAGGTCCCAGTCGCTGCCGGGGCCGTAGGAGAAGTAATGGTCGTAGAGCCCGTAGAAGGTCGTGTAGATCGGCGCTACCGTACCGTTGTACTCGTAGCCCTCCACCACGCCGTCGGCGATGCGCGGTGAGAACGTGGCGTCCGGCGGAATCGTGGTCCCGTAGGCGTCGAACCGGGCGCGGCCCAGTTCGCTGGCTATGGTAGCCTCCTGCTGCTGGAAGCCTTGGAAGGCCAAAAGGTAACTACGCAGGCGCTCGACCATCGCGCCGATCACCTGGATCGCAGGGTCCTGTGTGGTCAGCGATCCGTTCTCCAGCGCCTCGGCCGTGCCCGCTGCGTCGGCGAGGGCGGACTGGGCGAGGATCGCGGCGGCAGCGGCGTCCGGCGTGCGCCCCTGCAGGATGCTCTGGACCATCGAGCTTTCGGCACCGAAGTGCTGCTCGAAATCCGCCAGGCGGGCCGCGAAGAGTCCCTGCTGTAAGGCGTCGGGCTGATCCTCGACCGAGAGCAGGTTGCTCTTCAGATCGGCAAGCGCATCGGGCGGTGCACCGGCCTGGCTCGCGGTGACGTAGATGTAGGCCATCTGGGCGCGCTGCACGACCGCCGCCTCGAAGGGTGGGCTCCCGAACGCGATGAAGGCACCCCAGTCGGCCGCGTATTCCATGCGCTGTTTCTGGATACCCGCCATCTGATCTATCAGCTGGCCGATCCGCGGGCCGAGCGCCGGATCGCGTTCAGCGGCCTCGCGGAACTGACGCTCCGAGTCACGGCGCCGCGCCATGTACTCGGGGTTGTGAAGGCCTTGCCACTGACCGTAGTATGCTTTCTCCGCGTTCCGGAACTGGGAGATCTCGTCGCGCAGGTCCATCTCCTCGCCGGTCTCCGGGTCCTGGTCGTAGAACGCCTGCATCGCATCGGCGCGGCTCTTGTACAGCTCGTAGATGGCCCTTTCTCCGGCCGCCGCGCGCCACTCGAGCTGGGCGACCGTCTGCAGCCGGCTGGTACTGGCCGGGCTGCCGATGACAAAGACTGCATCCCCCTGCTCGACACCTCCGTCGCTCCACTCGAACCAGAACTCGGGCTCGACCGGCTTTCCTTCCTCATCGTAGATGCGGTAGAACGAGAAATCGAGGTTGTAGCGCGGGAAGGTGAAGTTGTCGAAGTCGCCGCCGAAGAAACCGATCTGCAGTTCGGGGGCCATCACGAGGCGTAGATCGGAGTAGCGACGGAACACGTAGGCCGAGTACTTGGCGCCGTCCCAGAGCCCGACAATCTCGACAACGATCCCGGCGTCTTCACCGCCGTGCTCAGCGGCGATCCGCTGCGACAATTCCGCCCCGATCGCCTGTTGCGCCTGGGCCCGCTGGGCAGCGGCTGTACCCTCGACCGCCGCGTGCATCTCGGCCGTCACGTCCTCGATGGCGATGAGCTGATCGATCGAGCGGCTCGTTTCGCGCTCGTCGCCCAGCGAGCTGGCGTAGAAGCCGTCGTCCAGGAGGGTTTCGCCGGGCCCGCTGACCTCTGTAACGCTCTCGCGGGCGCAGTGGTGGTTGGTGACGACGAGACCGTTCGGCGAAACGAAGGATGCCGAACAGTTGGAGAGGCGCAGGGTGCCGAGTCGGGCCTTCTCGAACCAAGCCTCGTCCGGCTGGAAGCCGTAGGTCTCGGCGAAGTATTCCAACGGGGCATATTCGAACGCCCACATCTTGCCGTTATCAAACTCGCCCGCCTTTACCTCGATCATTTCGGAGGGGAGGGCGGGCATGTCTACCACTTCTGTGGGCGCGTCCGCCGGGGCGGCGGGAGTCGGCTCGCTGAAAGGCGGGGCCGACGTGCTGCAACCTACGGCCAGGACGAACGCCGGGATAAGCAGGAATCGACCTCGCATGGTGCGTAGGCTGTAATCGTTCGCGGTCATGGACTTGCTCCAGTTGTTGCAGTGCAAATTTGCCAAGAAGACCCCGGAATCTGGCGTCTCTCCTCGATTTGAGCAACCGGCCTTTTTGGTCCCCCAAGTCGGTCTGGGGCCCCCAGGCGGCTACTCCCTATCCGGCCCCGGCTGGCGCCGCCCCGCTCCCCCGGGTAGAATTGGGCACGGGCCACGTTCAATCGTCCATACAGCGGAGGACCTTCCTGGCCTAGATGCCGAAGCGGGAAGACATACAGAGCGTCCTGCTGCTGGGCAGCGGGCCGATCGTGATCGGGCAGGCCTGCGAGTTCGACTATTCGGGCACGCAGGCCGTTCGTGCGCTGAAGGAGGAGGGTTACCGGGTCATTCTGGTGAACTCGAACCCGGCGACGATCATGACCGACCCGGACCTGGCGGACGCGACCTACATCGAGCCGCTGACGCCCGAGTGGGTGGAGCGGGTGATCGAGGCCGAACGGCCCGACGCGCTGCTTCCCACCATGGGTGGCCAGGTTGGGCTCAACGTCTCCCTCGATCTCCACGATTCCGGGACCTTGGAGAAGTACGGGGTGGAGCTGATCGGGGCCGACGCTCGGGCGATCCGGCTGGCGGAGGACCGTGAACAGTTCGCGTCGGCGATGCGCCGCATCGGTCTCGAGGTGCCCCACGGCGGCTTCGCTCACTCGTTGGACGAAGCCCTGGCGGTCGCCGAGGCAACGGGCTTCCCGGCGATCATCCGGCCGTCGTTCACTCTGGGCGGCACCGGGGGTGGAATCGCTTACAATCGGGAGGAGTTCGAGCAGGCCGCGCGGACGGGTCTGGAGGCGTCGCC
This sequence comes from uncultured Gemmatimonadota bacterium, assembly GCA_964345885.1. Taxonomy (GTDB): domain Bacteria; phylum Gemmatimonadota; class Gemmatimonadetes; order Palauibacterales; family KS3-K002. The sequence goes on from CAYFSW010000165.1 coordinate 11,786, forward strand.
GATCGGCGAGATCTTGATCGACAAGAGCGTTATCGGCTGGAAGGAATACGAGCTCGAGGTGATGCGCGATCACGCCGATAACGTCGTTATCGTGTGCTCGATCGAGAACTTCGACGCGATGGGGGTGCACACCGGCGACTCGATCACGGTAGCGCCCGCTATGACGCTCTCGGATTCGGAGTATCAGGTGATGCGGGACGCGTCGATCGCCTGCATCCGGGAGATCGGGGTCGCCGCCGGTGGCTGCAACATCCAGTTCGCCGTCAGCCCGGTCAGCGGCGAAATGCTGGTCATCGAGATGAACCCGCGGGTCTCACGTTCCTCGGCCCTCGCCTCGAAGGCGACCGGCTTCCCGATCGCTCGGATCGGAACCAAGGTCGCCGTGGGCTATCGGCTCGACGAGCTCCCGAACGCCATCACCAGGGAGACCCCCGCCTCCTTCGAACCGGTGCTCGACTACGTCGTGGTCAAGGTGCCGCGCTTTGCCTTCGAGAAGTTCCCGAGCGCCGATCCGACACTCGGCGTGCAGATGAAAGCGGTCGGCGAGGTGATGGCCATCGGCCGCACCTTCAAGGAAGCCTGGATGAAGGGCTTCCGCTCGCTGGAGAACGGCCGTGCCGGTTGGGAGTGCGGCGACACCCCGGGCGACGATGGGCTCTCCGCCGATGACGACGAGACCTTGCTGGCCGCGCTGCGCCGGCCGACGGCGGATCGCGCCTTCCAGATCAAACGCGCCCTGGCTAACGGGGTGAGTGTCGAGCGGATCAGCGAGGTGAGCCACATCGACCCGTGGTTCATAGAACAACTTAGCGAGCTCGTGACGGCAGAGAGCTGGTACGCTTCGTTGGCCGAGCCGACCCGCGAGGCGACGTGGGAGATGAAGCGTCTCGGCTTCGGTGACGAGCTGCTGGGCAAGCTCCGTGGTGAGACGGCTACAGCCGTCCGCGAGCGGCGCTGGGGTTGGGGAATTCACCCGTCTTATAAGATGGTCGACACGTGTGCCGGTGAGTTCCCGGCCGCCACCCCTTATCTGTACAGCACGTACGAGGAGGAGAACGAGTCGCTCCGCAGCGAACGCCGCAAGGTGGTGGTGCTGGGGAGTGGGCCCAACCGCATCGGGCAGGGCGTCGAGTTCGATTACTGCTGCGTCTCCGCGGCTTTCGCCCTGGAGGAAGAAGGTTTCGAGACGATCATGGTGAACTCGAACCCCGAGACCGTCTCCACCGACTTCGATGTGAGCGATAAGCTCTACTTCGAACCGCTCACCCTCGAGAACGTGCTCGAGATAGTGCACCTCGAGGGGCCCGATGGGGTCGTCGTGCAGATGGGTGGCCAGACGCCGCTCAAGCTGGCGTCGCAACTGCGCGACATGGATGTCCCGATACTAGGCACGTCGGTCGATGCCATCGACCGGGCCGAGGACCGCGAGCGCTTCGAGGCACTCGCCCGCGAGCTCGGGATCGACCAACCGCCCAACGGGCTGGCGGTGAGCGAGGCTCAGGCCGTCGAGGTGGCGCGACGCATCGGCTATCCGGTGCTCGTCCGTCCCAGCTACGTCCTCGGTGGCCGCGCCATGGAGATCGTCTACGACGAGGAGTCCTTGGAGGACTACTTTGAGCGGGCGGTCCGCGCATCGCCGGAACACCCGGTGCTGATCGACAGCTTCCTCGAGGACGCTTTCGAGGCCGACGTCGATGCAGTCGCCGATGGCGAGGACGTCTTCGTCGGCGGCGTGATGCAACACATCGAGGATGCCGGCATCCACTCCGGCGATTCGGCCTGCGTCGTACCGCCGTACCTGCTACGCGACGAGCACGTCGAGCAGATGAGACAGTACACCCGGGCGCTGGCACAGGCGCTTGGCGTCGTCGGGCTGATAAACGTGCAGTTCGCCGTTAAGGACGGCGTGGTCTACGTGCTTGAGGTGAACCCCCGGGCCAGCCGCACCGTCCCCTATCTGAGCAAGGCGACGGGGAACCCGCTGGCGCGGTTGGCGGCGCGCTGCATGGTGGGCCGCAAGCTAAAGGACTTCGACCTGAAGCCAGACGACCAATTTCAAGGTGTCGCTGTGAAGGAATCCGTCTTCCCGTTCGAGAAACTCCCGGGAGTCGATGCGCTGCTCGGCCCCGAGATGCGCTCGACGGGGGAGGTCATGGGAATAGCCGATTCGTTCGGGCTGGCGATGGCCAAGGCGCAGGTCGCGGCGGGCAATCCGCTGCCGATGTCGGGCCGCATCGTGGTTACCGTCCACGAGCAGGATAAACCGAATGTGACGCCGATCGTGCGGCGCTTCCACGAGCTGGGCTTCGAGATCTGGGCGACTTCCGGCACTGCTCGCTACCTGCGGGCAAGGGGGATACCGGCGCAGCCCGTGCTCAAGGTGCACGAGGGCCGTCCCCACATCGTTGACCATCTTATCTCTGGCGAGATCGACCTGTTGATCAATACGCCGTTGGGTAAACATGCCCAGTTCGACGACTACGAGATCCGGCGCGCCGCGATCCAGCGGGGCGTTCCGTACACGACGACACTGTCGGCCGCGTCAGCGTTGTGCGATGCGGTGATCGCGCTGCGGCACAGGAAACTGCAGGTGCTGAGTCTGCAGGAGCGGGCGCGGCGCGTGGAAATGGCAGAGGTGTAGATATCGTATGAACACTGACCATCGCACATTGAACATTGTACGTCGAGCGGCTGTGGCGCTGCGCGCCCTGGGCACTTCGACGTGGGATGTTCGATGTACAATGTTCGATGTTCAGCCAGCAGGGGATTGATGTCGGCATGACTCATCCAGCAGGGCGAGTGGTCGGTACCGAGCGCCGGCCCAACACGACCCACGAGTTCCACTTCTGGACCGGCCTCGAGGCACAGATCGGGATCGGCTCGATCGTCAAGGTCGTTGCCGACGCGCAGACGGTCTACGGCGTGGTGGTCGAGGGCTTCAGCTACACCGACCTCCTATCGCCGCTCCACGACTACATCGGGGCCGACGCCGACCCCGGTGCAGGGACGCACGCGCCGTCGCTGCGCCCCGAGATCCGCCTCTACTCCGCCGCCGTCCTGCGGCGCGAGCCCGAAGAGCCGGTGCAGCCCGTGCCGATGGGGGCGGTCTATCTGGCGGACGACAGCGACGTCGTCGTCGGGTTGCGCATGGACTCGTACGTGGGCGTGGAGGATGAGACGGGAATTCCTCTCGGCGTCTACGCCAGCGGCGGCCTCGAGGCGCGAGTCTACCTGGACGCCGATTTCTTGCTGGGGCCCGAGGCAGCGCACCTGAACATCACCGGTGTGAGCGGCCTGGCCACCAAGACCAGCTTGGTCGAGTTCCTGCTCGCTTCGGTCTTCGAGCACCTGCCCGAGTCCAAAGGCTCGGTCGCCGCCGTGTGCTTCAACGTGAAGGGGCCCGACCTGCTGTTCCTCGACCAGCCGGGCGAGCTGGACGAGAACGACCGGCATATGTATGGGCTGCTCGAGGTCCCGCCAGAACCGTTCAAAAACGTTCGCTTCTTCGCACCGTACAGGCCCGACGGCTGGAACCTGAACACGTTGCGGACACACGCCGACCTGATCGGCAGCGTGCGCCCGCTGCGCTGGGGACTCAAGGAGGTAATGCAGTTCTCCGAGGTCTTGCTGACTCGCGATGACCTCGACGCGAAGGCGGACGCGCTGATCGATTTCATCCGCGACCGGGTCCTCGATCAGCGATTCGGGCCGGAGGTAGGACAGCCGGTTATGCGCAACCACTTGGTTCGCACGTTCCGTGATCTGGAAGACTGGTTCGATGACGTGCTCGCCAGCTGCGAGGCCAGCGGGTCCGATCGTTGGATGACTCACCACACGGCAACGATCCGCAAGGTGCGCAATCGCCTTAACGGGATCGTCAGTCGCGCACACGGCCTGGTTGTGAACGATGATGCGGTGAGCGATCTGCCGTGGGGCGAGTTCGAGGACCGGGCGGTATATGTGATCGACGTGGCGAACGTCGAGCCCGAGGCTCAAGACCTCGTGTTCGCGCGTGTGGTCTCGAGGCTGCGCGAGGGCTTGGAGTCAGGCACTCTGGGCGTGAAGCACGTGATCGTGTTCGCCGATGAGCTCAACAAGTACGCGCCGTCGGATGGCCCCGACACCTACGTCCGCAAGATGCTGCTCGACATCAGCGAGCGGGGACGCTACCTGGGGCTCGTACTGTTCGGTGCACAGCAGTTCCGCTCCCAGGTCCACCGGCGCGTGGTGGGCAATTGCGGCTCGGCGGTCTACGGTCGCATGGATATGGACGAGCTGGCCACGCCAGGCTACTCGGTGCTGTCGCCTGCGAGCAAGACGAAGCTGGCCAGCCTGCCCAAGGGCGACCTGATGGTCAGGCACCCGCACTTCACTCAGCCGATCTTCATCCGGTTCCCGAAGCCGGCCGTGATGCGCGGGCGCGACGGGATCGAGCGGTTTCCGCCACGCCAGGAGCTCCCGTTCGAAGACGCGGTGGCCCAGGGGCTCAGGCGTATCGACAGCCACGTCCGCGTGAACGAGTTGAAGGACCTGATCGCGGGCCGCGAGCGCTCCGAAGTCCTCCAGGCGTTTCACCACACGGAACGCGCGTCCCCCGACGATGCACTGGCCTTCTTTCGGTCAAGGCTCAGAAAGAGTGTCTCGAGCGAAACGGTCGGGCCGCCGCAGCGGGCCGTGTCGGTACCGGATGACCCGTACGCCGGCGATTGACGGCGTGTCGCACCCGAACCAGGAGGCGAAATGAGGCTCTGGGGCATCTGGCTGTTCCTACATCTCATCGGCGTAGCCCTGTGGCTCGGTGGTATGTTCACGCTCAGCCTGTGGACATCGAAGGCGCGGGCGTCGGGTAGCCAAGAAGTGATCGCCTTCGCCTACGCGACGGCGCGCCGACTCTACCGTGGCTTGATCGCGGTGGCGGCGACCGTCACGATCACCGCTGGTGCGGTCCTGATCATCGCCACGGGGCGCCCCTTCTTCCGGCCGTTCCCTGAGCACTGGCTGTTCCAGATGCAGGTCGCTGGAACCCTCGCCTTTCTGGCCACGCTGTTCATCGTGCTGCCCACCGCCGGCAGGCTGGCGGCGCTGGCTGAGCGGGCGGGCGAGCTCGGGGAAGACAAGGCGCAGTTCGCGGCAAAAGTGAAGCAGCAGGCGATCGTCGGCAGCCTGGTCGGCGCCCTGCTGGTCTACGTGGTCCTGACCGGTGCATTACGGATATGACGTAAGGTCGAGCGCCAGTGCGGTCGTCGCCGTCCTCACAATCCTGGCAGCGGCCCAGACGCCGACGCACGTTCTGCGGCTTTCCGATGAGGTGGGCCAGACCAACCGCTATCGCGTGACCTTCGACATCCAGATGCGGGCCGAGTACGTCAGCGACACTGAGCCCGACGCCCAGACGCGGCAGCTGCTGGAGGCGCTCGCTTCCGGCATGGGCCTGCATACGGCGGTCGAGTACGAGCAGAGGCTGGCGACCGTCGAAGGGGACGGGACGCGCGTCTTCGAGGTACGTTGGCACGACTTCGAATTCACCGGTGACATCGGCGGTCGCCCTATCGCGCCACCTCCTACTCACGTCGAGTCGACGCGTGACCTACTGTCGCACCGGGCGCGGGTCAGGACGACAGCCAGCGGTCGGACGATCGACGTCACGTATTCGCACCCGGGACTTGCCGGACTGGCCCGGCAGTTCGAGCAGCTCCAGAGTGCGCTGCCGACTTATCTGCCGGAGGCCCCGGTACGTGTGGGAGATCGCTGGACGAGCGTCGGGCAGTTCCCCGTTGACTTGTCGGCGAGCGCGGCGGGGAACATGACGCTCGAACTGGAGCACACGCTCCTCGATGTACGACCGGGTGAGGAGGGAGCCGTTGCGGTGATCGGGTTGTCGGGCACGTTTTCAAATCTCCAGGGCGTAGAGGAGTCTCGCTTCGGCGCTCCGCTGCACATGGAAGCCAGCCTGACGGGCTCGGCTCAGTTCGACATCGACCACGGCCGCTATATCGGGGGTCGCTACGAGATCGACATGTTCGCCCTCCATGCCGAGGGTGGGGTCGAGGTCCAGCTCACCGGACACGCGAACGGGACCCTGGCGGCGGTGGACACGGGATGAGGCTCGTTCATACTGCCGACCTTCACCTGGGGTATCGGGCGTATCATCGCACCAATGCCTCGGGAATCAATATCCGCGAGGCGGATGTCGCTCGCGTTTTTCGGGAGTTGCTTGAGCGGACGGCGGAGGTCGCCCCGGACCTGTTCTTGATCGCCGGTGACATCTTCCACACGGTGCGCCCGTCCAATGCGGCGATCGCCGACGCGTTCCGCCAATTCTCCCTTTTCCGTGAAGAGGCGCCCGATACATGCGTCGTCATCATCGCCGGGAACCACGATTCGCCGCGCGCTGCAGAGACCGGTAACATCCTCAGATTGTTCGCGGAAATCCCGGGCTTCCAGGTCGTTCACCAGGAACCGAAACGACTGCGTTTCCCAGGGCTCGACACCGCGATCCTCTGCCTGCCCCACAACTCGCTGTTCGCCGAGCGGCAGCCAGCGATCGAGCCGGACCCAGAGACCGGCATCAACATTCTGATGGCGCACGCCGCGCACGAGAATCTGAAGCTGATCAGCCATTACGGGGCTGCCCTACTGCGGAGCAGTGACTTGAGGCCGGAAGAATGGACATATGTCGCGCTGGGGCACTATCACCTCCACGAGCGACTGGCGCCGAACATGATCTACCCCGGGGCTATCGAACGAACGAGCATCGATGTTTGGTCGGAGGCGGATCGGCCGAAGGGATTCGTCGAGCTCGATACTGATGACGGCGAGGTCGAATTCCACGAATTGCAGGGGCCCCGAACGGTAATCGACCTCGAGCCGATCGCTGGGCGCGATCTGTCAGCGGGTGAGATCGATGGGCTGATCGAGTCGGCGCTGGAATCCGTGCCTGGCGGCATCGAGGAGAAGATCATCCGCCTCCGCCTGTTCGATGTGCCGCGCGACATCTATCGCGACCTCGACCATCGTAGAGTTCGCGAATACCGGACGCGGGCACTTCACCTCAACCTGGATGCGCGGCCACCCCAGATCACACGACACAGCGGCTCTGGAGCGCCCGGCAGGCGCCTGACCCTGCAGGAGGAGCTGACCGAGTTCCTCAAACACCGCTGGAAGCCCGACGCACGGCAGGTCGACCGTGAGGCGCTGATCGAGCTCGGGCTGCGTTACCTGCAGGAGGCTGAAGAGGCCGAGGTCCTGGAAGACAGGGAGTGAGATGCGGCTGATTCGTCTGGCGCTGAAGAATTTCCGGCAGCACGCCGACACGGAGATCGAGTTCCGGCCCGGTCTCACCGGCGTGATCGGCCCGAACGGCGCCGGGAAATCAACGATTTTCGAGGCGATCGCCTGGGCGATCTATGGAGCGCCGGCGGCTCGCGGTACGAAAGACACGCTGCGCTTCAACCGCGCCCCCGGCCGCTCGACGGTCCAGGCCGAGCTCGAGTTCGAGTTGCGTGGTGAACGCTACCGGGTGATCCGCACGCCGCGAACCGCGGAGTTGTATCGGTTCGAGCAGGAAGATCCGATCGCCGCAGGTCTGGGAGAGGTGACGCGGCAGCTGACTCGCCGCCTCGGCATGACCCGCGGCGAGTTCTTCAACACCTACTTCACGAAGCAGAAGGACCTGCAGTTCCTGGCGACCATGGGGTCGGCGGAGCGGGGACGCTTCCTGGCCCAGGTCCTGGGCTACGAGCGGCTGAAGAGCTCGCAGGACCGCGTGCGGCAGCAGCGCAACGTTCTCAGGGCGCAGGTGGAGGAATTGCGGCGCGCGCGTCGTGACCCGGAGGAGGTCAAGCGCGAGAGAGAAGCGGCCGAGGCGCGGTTGAAGGCGGCTAGCGCGCAGGTTGCGGAAGCGGAAAGTCGGCGGAGCGAGGCGGCCGGACGGCTCGCCGAGCTGGAGCCTACCTGGAACCAGTTGCGCAAAGCGCGCGAGCTATACGGTCAACTCGGCGAAGAACTCCGCGTAGCGGAAATCCGCATCGAGCGCGTTCAACAGGACCAGAAAGAGACCGCGGCGGAACTCGAGACGCTGGAAGCAGCCGGTGAAGAGCTGAAGCGGCTGCGGGATCGGATCAAGCCGCTCGAGGACCTGCCGGCGGAAAACGAATCGCTGCAGTCGCTCGCCGAGGCCGAAGCACGACGCGGCAGCTTGGATAAGCAGCTGGCAGGCCAAAGGGAGCGTGTCGAAGGTCTCAATAAGAAGGCGGCGGCCACGGCCGAGAAGGGCGGCGCGAGCGCCGACCTCAAAGAGAAACTCGCCGTCCAGGAAGGCGAGTGTGACCGCCTTGAGACTCTTCTGCAGGAGACGACTTCGCGCTGGGATCGCGACCGGCAGGAGGCGGATGCGAATCGGCGGATCCTGCGCGGCCAGGCGGAGGAGCTGCAGGCGCAGATACAGCACCTCGAGGCCGCCGGGCCGGACGGCATCTGTCCCACCTGTAAACGAGCACTCGGGTCGGAGTACGACTCGGTGCTCGAACTGGTCCGCGGCCAGTACGAAGAAGTGGTCCAGGACGGAAAGTGGCATAAGAAGCGATTCGAGCAGCTGAGTGCGGAGCCCGACGAGGTGGTGGCCGGGAGGAACGAGCTGGCCGGCGCACGCGAGCTAAGCGAGCGGATCAGGCGCGAGCTGGTGGAGGCCGAGGCAGCGCTCGCGCAGGCCGACGCCCTGAAGGCCGAACTGGAGGCGGAGGAGGCGCGGGCGCGCGAGCTGGCCGGCGAAATTGCCGCGCTGGCGGAGGGCTACGACGCGGAGCGGCACGAAGCCGTACGCGCGGGACTAAGACAGCTGGAAGAGCTGCGTACGCAGGTCACGCAGCTGGAGACCCGGCTGGAGAGGCAACCACGGTTGCGGGCGGCGAAGGCCGAGGCGGAGGAAGAGGAGCGGCAGATCGGGACACAGCTGGTAGACCTGGAAAAGAAGCGCTCGGAGCTGGACTACTCCGAAGACCGATACGGGGCCGCCGAGAAGGAGTATGAAGAGGCGCGCGATGTTCTCGGCGCCGCGAACGTGGAGTTGGAACGGGTCAAGGGCGAAGCGGACAACGCTCGACAGGTCGCAGAGTCGGCGCGGCAGGCGGAGCGTGAACATAGGGAGCTTTCACGGACGGTCGCCGAGCGTGAGGCGGACTACCGCCTGCACAACGAACTGGACGGTGCCTTGGGCGAACTGCGCAGGGAGCTGAACGATCGGGTGCGGCCGGAGCTATCGGAGATCGCCAGCGTGTTCGTGACGGAGTTGACCGACGGTCGCTACAACCAGATCGAGATCGGCAGTGCGCACGAGGTGATCGTTTTGGATGCCGGCGAGGTCAAGGAGGTCATCTCGGGTGGCGAGGAGGATATTGCGAACCTAGTGCTGCGGCTGGCCATTAGTCAGATGATCGCCGATCGGGCCGGCCATTCTCTGTCGCTGCTCATCTTCGACGAAGTGTTCGGTGGCCTGGACGAGCAGCGCCGCGAGAGCGTCGTTCACCTGCTGCAGCGGCTGCAGGATCGCTTTGAACAGGTCATTCTGATCACACACGTGGAACCGATCCGCGAAGGCATGGACCAGGTGCTGCACGTCACGTTCGACGAGCGCTCGGGCGCCAGCGTCGTGCGCGAGGAGAGCCCGGGTGCCAGCAGCGAAGACCAGGGAGGGAATCTCGAACTGGCAATTCGGAAGTCTATTGGGAATTCTCGAATCTTCATCAAGGGACCAGTGGAACAGGGGAGGTAGGGAAGTCAAGAACCGTTCTATACTTCCCTACCTCCCCTGTTCCACTGGTCCCTTGCTCGACATTCGAGAATTCCCAATGACTAGGGACTTCCCTCACTATCCGTTGGAACCTCTTCCGGTCTTGGCGGGGCCTGGTCCGACGGCTGTGCGGGGGCCAGGAATTCCGGGCCCAGTGCCACCACCAGGAACTGCTGGGCCTGCGCGACGCTCTGATCTGCAAGGTCGCCTTGTCCCAATACCATCTGCGCCGTCGCCAGGGCGACGTATGCTGAGTAGTACTGCAGCGGGATGCCGTTGGTCGACAGGTCCGGCCAGAACGTTCGTTCGGTAAGATCTCGAAAGATGTAGTGCTCGTTCATCAGATCGGCCGTGCGGTCGATGTCCAGCCAGAAGGGGAGGAGGCGGCCGCCCCGGGCACGTGCGTTGGTGGGGATTGGGACCAGCGAAGTGGTCGGCCTGATCTCTGTAGGCACGACCTTGAAAACCACGCCCTGCCGGATCATCCAGGGCTGGATGTTCCACCTCTCATAGGTTCCAGTGGTGCTGGCGAAATAGACCGGACGATCACCGGCCGTGGTCTGCAGAATGCGTAAGACCATGATGTCGTTGCGCCACAAGTAGTCGCCGGCGACGATTAGCCCGTCGATATCGCCGATCGGCACCGGGACCGAGTCGGCGAAGGCCTGGCAGGCGCCGGTGCGCTCATCGCGCGGGAAGCAGTCGGGGATCTGTTGGATTTCGGCGTCGCTCAACTCGAGGATGCTGCGCGTGGGCGCCGCCCACTCACGGCCCTGGTAGATCGGAAGCGCCGCCTCGGGCTCGAACGGCCGCTGGCAAGTGATGACCGTCGGGTCGGTTAGCGGGTCGATACCATCACAGGGCCGGGAGAGGTCACGCAACTGTTGCGCGTACCACGGCGTCGCCAGATAGGAGTATACGATGACGATGACGTCCCGGCGTAGACCTTCGACTTCCTGCAGGTACCAGAGCGGGAAAGTGTCGTTATCTCCGTTGGTGAAGACGACGGCGTACGGCTCGACGGACATGAGCAGATTGTACGCCCAATCGCGTGCAGCGTAGTCACCAGCCCGGCTCGCGTACTTCCAGTTGAGAAGTAGGGGCAAGAGAGCAAGCGCTAGGATCGGCACGGTGCGCCGATAATGGTCGAACGATATCCTATCGGCGGCGCCTGCAGTGGCCTTGGCCAGCGTCTGCCACAATGCCGCCAGCCCGATACCGGCCCAGAGCCCCCACTGTGAGAAGGAGATAATGAAGAAGTAGTCTCGCTCGCGTACTTCGCGCCATTCGCGCGGTACCGCCATTAGCTCCCCGGTTCCAGGATCGATGGTGGCGGCGACCGAGTAGCCGTACTTGAAGTTCAGATAGTAAACGAGCCCGAACCACACCGTAACGAAGAGCGCTGCGAAGTAGACCCACGACGTGCGGTCCGCATAGAAGTGTCGCCAGGCACCGTACAGTCCGAGCAACAGGAAGAGCAGAGTGAAAGGTGCCCTCACCCAGGCGAAAAAGGTGTTGGCGCCGTCCAGGCTGCGAGCCCACTGCCAATCGAAGTACTGGGCGTAGTTGATGAACTGCCAGCGGAGCAGATCGAGGTCACGCGGAACCTCGCGGGGGTAGAAGATCGGGTTGACGTTGAGCGGCGGCTTGCGGTACTGCGTGCGCCGCAGCGACTCCGACAAAGCTGCACACCGGTCGTTCTCCTCGTCCTGCCCGAGCAGTGAGAGTGGCGGATGCAGGCGCAAGATGTCCACCGTCGCGTCGATCAAGCTCTCGCAGCGCGGGTCCGCCTCGCTGATGATCGGCCGATTTTCCGCGCGGACGGGGAGGAATAGCTGGGCGGAGAGTCCGAGGATCCAGGCGAGCGCGGCGAAGGCATAGAGCCGCCAGCGGAACAGGACGCGGGGGTGTGACCAGATCACGAAGAACACCATGGCCGGCGCTACGAGGAACGCCATCAGGTGGTTGCCAAGCGAGAGGGCGAGGAGGAAGACGATCAAGATGAGCAGGTTGTCGTCTTTACCTTTGCCCAGGTTGTCGCGCCAGCGGAAGATCAGCCAGGTGAGCAGGGCGATGGTCATAAGGCTCACCGTGTAGACCTTCTCGTTGACGACCGACTGGTTCCACACGGTGAAGGCGGTTGCGGAAATCAGGGTGGTAGCGGCAGCGCCCAAGAGGCGGAAGCGCTCGTCGTCGGAGAAGAAGGCCATCACCCGGTGGATGACGAGGAACCAGAATGCGGCGGCCACACCACCGTTCGCTGCAGAGAAGAGGTTGATCTTCACTGCGGGTGAAAGCGGTAACGGCGCTAGCAGCAGCTCCCAAGCGCGGGCCAGCAATACGAACACGGGGTTCCCTGGCGGATGGGGGATGCCCACGATATGAGCGGTGGCGATGTACTCGCTCGTGTCCCAGAACGCCGTGGTCGGTGCCAGTGTGATCACGTAGAGCAAGAATATCGCGAACCCGGCGATACCCGCGTGGCGGTAAGGCGGTGCGTAGTCCGGTAGCAACGCCGACTCACCGGCGCCTTTCGGCATACGCTCGCGTCTATCGTGTGATTCCATGACTTTCCGTCGACTAGACGATTTGCCCGACCTCAACCTGCTGCGGGCTCTATATATAAGACCGGGCGCCGATGGCGCTAG
>CAYFSW010000166.1:0-36093 GCA_964345885.1 uncultured Gemmatimonadota bacterium
CGAGGTAGGCGGAGAGTCGAAGTTTCCGCGCTGTGTTCTCCGAGCTCATGTAGCGGATCTTGCCGAAGATCGGGCGTTCCGGGCCCCAGGGACGATCGTAGCGACCCAGGCACCAGAAGATCCCGCTGTACGAGTTGGGGTCGCGACCGTCCAGCGCGTACTTGTTGTTGAGCTCGATCATTGCCTGCAACGCGTCCTGCGGCGTCGGACTCCATTCGAGGATCTTCTTCCCCCAAAGCATTCGCATGTAATTGTGCAAGCGCCCGTCGCGCACCAATTCGGTCTGTGCCGCGTTCCAGATGTCGTCGTGCGTCGCGGCGTCCTCCAAATCCTCCAGCGTGTAGAGGTACGGCCGCTTGTCGCCGGCATGCTCCGCCAGGGTCTTTTGCGCCCAAGCAGGCAGACTTTCGTAGCGGTCATAATCCTCGCGCCGTGAGCTCATGTTGAAGCCGAGCTCGCGCCAGGTGATTAGCTGGTCAAGGAGGGCCTCGCCGCTCTCGCTGACGCCCCACCATCCGCTTCGCTTGCCGCTCGCCTCGCCGGCTAAACGGTCGGTGTCCCAGTCTTCACTCGCCATCAGTTCCGAAAAGACCTGGTGGCTGGAGATGTGACCGAAGTGGAGGTACGGGGAGAGGCCGCTGGTCGCGTTTTCATCCGGGTGGTTGCGATCTTCGGCGTAGCCCGAGAGCCGCTGATTCAAGAAGCGCTCGAGGACTGCGGATGCCGCGGATTCGCCGCCGGCCAGATCGGTCACCGGCACGGCATGGTCGACTGGCAGCTGCTGCAGGCTTGGCTGTGGGCCCTTCAGCAGCGCCGCGGCCGAGTTGGGCCAGCGGGCCACGATATCGGCGGGCAGCGCTTCCAGCCGCGGCAGTCGCACGCCTTTCAGAGGGTTGGGGGACGGCATCTCCGACAGGTGCTTGAGGAGGTTCTTCTGGACAAAACGTCTGAACGAATACGCGGTCTCGAAAACGCGCTCGGCTGCGCGCAGCGGGAGCAGGCCGTTCGAGTCCACCTTCTCGAGAGTCACCGGCACCTGGGTTGCCGCGGTCGCGACCATCCGCGGCAAGAAGAAGGCGGGGTAGTCGTCGGTTACTACGGCGCACGCCCGGGAAGCCAGCGCGTTGAGAAGGCCGCGGCCCTTACCGCGCCGATCCTCGATGTATGCGTAATAGTTTACGGCCCTCTTGTTGAGCCGTCTGGCGTTGGCGGCCATACCGTCCAGCACGAAGCGGTGCAGGCGCTCGCTCGCCCAGGGGTAGTCGCAGCGTAGCGCTTCCAGTATCACGAGTGGCTTCTTTAGCGCCCGAGCCAACTCCACAGCGCGCTGCAGACTGAAGTTGAAGCCGACGCGCCGAAAGCCGTTCATCCAATGGAGGACGTATTCGCCGTCGGCGTGCAATGGGGCTTCGTTGCAGGCCTCGATCCTCAGTTGCGGAATCCGAGAGTCCACGCCTTCTCCAATGCTTCGGCAGCGAGTTCAGCCGTGCCGACCGTTGCCGTTGGACGCCGATACGAGATCCAGCGCCGCTCGCAGCCCCGGCGCATCGGGTAGCCACAACGCACCGATCTCTTCGACCACCGATCGATAACCGCCTGCGGCCCGGCCGCCAACTATCACCATCACTTCATCGTTCAGCTGCCGGCGCAAAGAGCGAAGCTCGTCCGGGAGATCGGGATCGTCGGACGGAAAGATAATGCTCAACGCCACGGCCCGTGCCCCCGTCATGTCGACGGCCGTCGCAATCGATTCCGCGGGCAGATCGGCGCCCAGATAGACGACGCGCCAGCCGGAAGACGCCGCCGCCGCTGCCGCCAGCAAAGCACCGATCTCATGATGTTGACCTGCGGGAGTCGCAACCACCAGGCCCGGTCCATCTGCCTGTTGCATGGCTCCCCGAATACTGTCCAGCGTCCGTCGGACTACCGCCGTAGCCATCCGCTCGTGGCCCGGAGTTAGTGCGTCGTCAGTCCAGAGATCGCCGATCTCGATCATCAGCGGAGTGATCACGTGATCGATCAACTGCGGCGCTCCCACCGCCACCGCCGCCCGGCTGAGAATCGCCTCCAGCCGCTCGCCGTCCATCTCACGAACCGCCGCCAGGCCTTCCGTCAGGAACGTTCGCGCTGCCTCAGCGTTGCCGCGCTCCGCCCGCACCGCCGACGCGACCGGCATCGCCGCCGCCCGGTCCTCTTCTATTAGCCGCCCCAATTCCTCGCTCGACAACCCCGCCAACTGCCCGATCCGCCGCCCCGCCGCCTGCGCCTCCTGTATCAGACGTAGGCGCTCGATGTCGGCATCAGAGTAAAGTCGCTGACCCCCAGTCGTCCGCTCGGGTTCTACGACCCCATAGCGCAGCTCCCAGGCCCGCAACACGTCGCGGCTCAGCCCCGTGCGACGCGCCACGACCCGAATCGGGTGCCTCTTCGTTTCATCTCGACCGTTCTTCATGTCTCTCATGCTCCATCAATGTGCAGCCTAAGACCCCACGTCGTAAAGCTACCATCATGTCCAGATAATGTCAAGTTACATACATAAACAAACCCTTGACAGTATCGCGGTGTCCCATTAGTTTCATCGACAACAGATGGGCAACACGGCAGCGCACGGCCCGGTTAGGCCACCTGCCGGGGCCTTGCAAACGGTTCGACTGGAGGAAGAGACGATGAGGGCATTGGACGTGACCGCCGCTACGACGCTGGTGATCGGCGGTTTGGGCTTGGGACTTGTCGGCCTGTGGGGCATCGACTTCATGGGCACGTTCTACCAGGGCGCTCTCAGCCGCGGCTTCTTCGTCCTGGTCGGGCTGAGCGCCATCTACCAGGCGCTGGCATGGCGAGCGATCCAAAAGCGCTGGGCGCTCGCCTGGGCGAGGTACGAGTAGGCGGAATTATTCAAACGGAAGTAGACAGCCATCAGGAGGAGAACAATGCAGAAGCATCGGCTTTCAGGAATCGTGGCGCTTGCGGCGATCATCGCCTTCGCGGCGCCGGCATCGGGCCAGTACATGTCTTCTCATAGCTACGAGAAGGACATCGTAGAGACGGCGGTTTCGGCAGGCTCGTTCCAGACTCTGGTCGCTGCGGTACAGGCGGCTGGACTGGTAGAGACATTGCAGGGCGAGGGCCCGTTTACGGTGTTCGCGCCGACCGACGAGGCATTTGCCAAGCTGCCGGCGGGCACGGTCGAAGAGTTGTTGAAGGAGGAGAATCGCGATCAACTGATCGCCATCCTCACCTACCATGTGGTTCCCGGCAAGCTGCTGGCCGAGGATGTCGTACAGTTGAAGGGCGCTGAGACTGCTCAGGGCCAGTCGGTTCGCTTCTCGTTGAAGGATGGCGGGGCGTATATTGACGAAGCGCGGATCATCAAAACGGACATCGAGGCGAGTAACGGCGTGATTCACGTCATCGATTCGGTGATCTTGCCGGAGAGCCGGTAGGCTTCGAGGTGTAAGCTGGGTTTGGAATAGATCTGCGTGTAGAAAGGGTTCCGAAAATTCTAACCACGACACAGATCAGTCGTGTGTGTCGAAAAAGTGAGGGGGAGGGTGGTGACGCCCTCCCTCTTCAGCAACCGGACGAGTCAGCCGCGCGCCTGAGCGCGGCTCGGAGGGCATAGACCGATGGAAAATTCGCAGCGACCAGCCAAGGAATCCGACGCCGTTCACATCGTGCTAGGTGCCAGCGGTGGCATAGGCAGTGCCGTCGCGCGTCGCCTGGCGGCGGGTGGCGCGCGACTAGTGCTGGCTGCCCGTGAGGCGGAGAAGTTGGACCTGCTAGCGCACGAGCTGGGAGCCCAGTCGCAGGCGCTCGATGCGACGAACTTCGCTGAAGTCGAGGATTGCGTTGCCGCGGCGCGCGACGCTTACGGCCGCGTTGACGGTATCGTCAATTGTGTCGGCTCGGTGCTTTTGAAGCCGGCCCACCTGACGAGTCAGGAAGAGTTTAGTGAAACCCTGACGCTCAACATCGGATCGGCTTTTGCGACGGTGAGGGCGGGCGCGCAGGCGATGAGGAAGAATGGCGGATCCATCGTTCTCATCTCGTCGGCTGCGGCGGGTGTTGGGCTCGTGAACCACGAGGCCATCGCTGCGGCCAAGGCTGGGATCAACGGTCTGGTGGTCTCCGCCGCGGCGACCTACGCGCGGTCCGGGGTTCGCGTCAACGCGGTGGCGCCGGGCTTGGTCCGCACGCCGCAGACCGAGATGGTCACGGCGGTCGAGGCGGCCGAGCGCGCCTCGATCGCCATGCATGCCCTGGGTCGGCTGGGGGAACCGGAGGATGTCGCTTCCCTAATCGCCTTCCTACTCGATCCTGCGACGAGTTGGGTGACCGGGCAGGTATTCGCTGTGGACGGCGGTTTGTCCACAGTACGCACGCGAGTGAAGGTGTAGGATAGTGAGCCAATGAACGAATCAGCAAACGCCGACGTGATCGTTGTAGGTGCCGGGCTCGCGGGACTTTCCTGCGCTGTGAGGCTGGAGCGCTCTGGCCTATCTGTGCTGCTGCTCGAGTCGTCCGACGGTGTCGGTGGTCGAGTGCGAAGCGACCGCTTGGATGGATTCACCCTGGATCGCGGATTCCAGGTCCTGCTTACTGCGTACCCGGAGGCTCAGCGAACCTTGGATTACCAGGCGCTGGATCTACACACCTTTATCCCGGGTGCGATGGTCCGTGTCGGCGGTTCATTCCATCGGGTCACGGACCCGCGACGGCGGCCCGCCGACCTGGCGGCAGCGTTGCGGGCACCGGTAGGCTCGTTCGCCGACAAATTCCGTGTCGGCCGTCTGCGTGCCCGGGTCGAGCGGGGTAGTCTCGAGCAGATCTTCGAGCGACCCGAGACCACGACTATCGAGGCGCTGCGGAAGGCGGGGTTCTCAGCTGAGATGATCGAACGTTTCATGCGACCCTTCCTCAGCGGTGTCTTTCTCGAGCGAGGCCTCGAGACTTCGAGCCGTATGTTCGAGTTCGTCTTCCGCATGTTTGCCGCCGGCGACGCGGCCCTGCCAGCTCGCGGCATGGGTGCGATCAGCGATCAGCTGGCCGGCTGCCTCACAGAAGGTGCGCTGCGTACGGGGGCGCGGGTCGCGGCCGTTGACGGGTCCGGGGTCGTGTTGAGCAGCGGCGAAAGACTGACCGCCGGTGCCGTCGTTGTCGCTACCGATGGCGTGAGCGCCGCGGGTTTGCTGGACGGTCTGGTCGAGCCAGCTTCGCGCTCTGTGACTTGTCTGTACTTCGCCGCCGAGCGGCCACCAATTGAAGAGCCCATCCTGGTTCTCAACGGCGAAGAGGACGGCCCGGTAAACAATCTCTGCGTTCCCAGCCAAGTCGCTGGCGACTACGCGCCCTCAGGTGCGTCGTTGATCTCGGCCACCGTGATAGGGAATCCGGCGAACGGCGATGACCGGCTCGCGAACGATGTGCGGGTTCAACTGGCAAAGTGGTTTGGGGCGCAGGTCCGTGGCTGGCGCCATCTGCGGACCTACCGGATCAGGCATGCGCTACCGGCGCAGCCACCGGGTAACGAACGAGCGCGCGGTGTCCAATTCGGTCCTGGCCTATACGTCTGCGGCGACCACCGCGAGACGGCGTCTATCGAAGGCAGCCTGATCTCTGCAAGACGGGCGGCTGAGGCCGTGATCGAGGACCTGCGGGCCGACGAGTGGCCAGCTGCTCGAACGAACGAGCGCCGCCGCTCGAGAACGAAACTGTTGAACAACTAATCATAGATGGAGGTTTGTTGATGGCTATAGCGAGATGGAAAGGCATAATCTTGGCCGAGAGTGATACATACGAGGTCGTCGAGGGTAACGTTTACTTCCCACCCGAATCGCTTAACCGCGAGTATTTCCGCGAGAGCGATCACTCGACCACGTGCCCCTGGAAAGGGAAGGCGAGCTACTACGATATCGTCGTCAACGGCGACTCCAATCCCAGTGCCGCGTGGTATTACCCCGAGCCGTCGGACGAAGCGCGGCACGTCAAGCAGCACGCAGCATTTTGGAAAGGAGTAGCGGTCGAGCGCTAGTCTGACGGCGCGCCGCCGCTGTGACGCAAGCCCGTCATTTGCCCCCCGGCCTTCAGGTTCAGGGGGGCTGCTTTTACGAATGGCGCGTAGCCGTTTGCCCTGCGCGTTAGCCACTCGCCGAAACGCGGGCTTAGCGCCGAGAGCACGGCCAGCGGTCTGACCGATGGCGTGTTGACGATGATGTGAGGTCGATCCTTCTTGATCGCCTTGACCACTGCGCGCGCCACAGCGGCCGGTGTGGTTCGCCCCGACAGCGCCGACGCCTTGATCCCGGTGGCCTGCTCCGCCTCGTGGTAGAGGCCGGCCTCCTCGACGTAGCCGGGGCAGATGACCGAGGCGCTGATACCGGTGCCGTGGTACTCCTGTCTCAACGACTGGGTGAAGCCGATGAGGCCGGCCTTGGTCGCGCCGTAGACTTCGTCGAACGGCGGTCCCCAGATCCCGGCAATCGACGACATGTTGACGATGTGGCCGCGGCGCCGCTCGACCATGCCGGGCAGGACCAATCGCGTGAGGATCATGGCCGAGGTCAGGTTCAGGCGAACGTTTTGTTCCACGTCCTCGATGCCGATTCGGTCGTAGGGAAAGATGGTGAGGGCGCCGGCGTTGTTGACCAAAACGTCGGCCCCGCCGAACTCCTCGTTCGTGGCGGCGACAAGAGCTTCCAGCGCACTACGGTCAGTGACATCGGTCGGTACGGCGATGGCTCTGACGCCGCTCTCCCGCAGGACGCTGGCGACGCGCTCGAGGTCCTCTTTGGAACGGGCCGCCAGGACGAGGTTCATTTTCTCGTCGGCCAGCGTCCGAGCTAGGTAGGTTCCGATGCCGCGTGATGCACCGGTGATGATGGCGGTCCGCTGGGTCAGCTCCTTCATGATAACCTCGGTATCGGGAGGTCTGCGCTGGAACTTCCAAATAGGTGCCCTCACCGTGCAGGGCGCAAGCGCCGAAACGTTTGCAAGGGCGGGGCCGTACTTGCATGATGGGTCCCGTTGCCGGGGCCCCGCGCAGCCGGTACGCGGCCGGTCCTCGCCGGTGGCGAGGCCGGGGGATATATTCCGGCCCGGGATATCACCGGAAAGAACAGGCGACGCATGACTCGCAGGGTAACCGGTCTCATACTGGCCAACGTGGTGATGTTCTTCATCACCTACCCGCCGAACCAGCTCTTCCAGGCGCTGATGTTGGTGCCCATCGCCATCCCTTATCGCCCCTGGACGCTCGTAACGTATATGTTCCTGCACGGCGGGTTCGGCCACCTATTCTTCAACATGCTGGCGCTGTTCTTCTTCGGTCCCCGGCTGGAGGCGCGTCTGGGCGCCCGACATTTTCTCGGGCTCTACCTGGCCGCGGGGGTTGTTGGCGCATTGGCTTCTGTGACCACGCCTCGCGCGGCGATCGTCGGGGCCTCGGGCGCCGTCTACGGGGTCATGCTCGGCTTCGCCTACTTTTGGCCCCGGGACCGCATCTTCATCTGGGGGATCCTGCCGATCGAGGCGCGGGTGTTCGTCGGTCTAATGACTGCGGCCTCCCTTTGGTTCGGTATCGGCGGTGCGGCAGGCGGCGTGGCCCACTTTGCCCACCTCGGCGGTTTCCTGGGTGGCTTTCTCTATCTCAAGTGGTTGGAGTACCGCTCGCCAGCCCGCCAGTTCAAGAAGAAGTCGGAGGCGCCGGTGCGTCGCACACCTGGCGGGAGTGCCGCGGACCTGAAGCGTTGGGCGCGGATCCGCCGCGAGGAGATGCACCCGGTGAATCGGGACGAGCTGGACCGGGTGATGGACAAGATCAAGGCCTCTGGCGTCGGTAGCCTGACGCCGGACGAGCGAGCCTTTCTGGACCGCTTCACGCCTGGCTGATCTCAGGGCGGGGCGGGCCCGCCGCCCAAGCCCGATTTTGCGCTCTGAGTATGGGTTTTGCATAGAGAATACGGTTGGTGGGGAGGCCCGGTCGTTTTTCCTTCGGCTGGACCTAGCGGACTGGGCCCAAAGGCGTATTTTGCCCCCCGCTTCGACATTTAGCCTCGAACGGCCGCGGTGGCTCCGTGGTGCTATTGCTACGGCTAAGAGTCCCGCGCTCATGGACCGGACGGATTTGGGATATAGATGGACGAGAGGACAGTTAGCAGAGAGGCCTTCGACGCCGTGATCTTCGATCTTGACGGCGTCGTAACTCGGACCGCCAGGCTGCATGCGCGGGCCTGGAAGCAGGTTTTCGACGAGTTTCTCGCGCGCTGGAAGTGGGGGAACGGCGGGTCGCATGATCCCTTCGATATCGAGCGCGACTACACCGAGCATGTCGACGGCAAGCCGCGCTACGACGGCGTGCGCGACTTCCTCGCCTCCCGAGGGATCGAGTTACCCGAGGGCGATCCCGGTGACGGGCCCGATGTGGAGTCCGTCTGCGGGTTGGGCAATCGCAAGAACGAGCTCTATAACGACCTGCTCGACCAGGGTGGTGTAGAGATCTTCGAGGATACGGTGGCACAGATTAGGGCCTGGAGGGAGATGGGGCTCAAGACCGCCATCGTCTCGTCGAGCAAGAACTGCGCGACCGTGCTGCGGGCCGCGGGCCTCACCGACCTCTTCGACATCCGCGTCGATGGGGTGGAGTCGGCACGGCTCGGGCTCGAGGGCAAGCCGGCGCCCGACATCTTTCTGAAGGCAGCGGAGCTGTTGGACGTCGAGCCGGCGCGGGCGGTCGTTTTCGAAGATGCGGTGTCCGGCGTTCAGGCTGGGCGCGCCGGCGGCTTCGGTTGGGTGATCGGCGTCGACCGTGTCGGTGGACGTGAGGCCTTGCTGGCGAACGGCGCCGACACGGTAGTAAGCGATCTCAGGGAAGTGCCGACAGGGAGCTGACACGCATGATCGAAGGGCATCCGGAAGGTGACCGTCTGGCGAGCGAGCTGCCCTCGGCGCTCGAGTCGGCTGAACAGATCGCGGCGCGCCTGAAGGGGAAGCGCCCCGCCATGTTCCTCGACTACGACGGGACGCTCACGCCCATCGTCTCGCAACCCGAAGACGCGATCCTCTCGGATTCGATGCGTGACGTGCTAAGAGAGCTGGCCGGACTCTGCACGGTTGCCATCGTCAGCGGGCGCGACCGTGCCGACGTCGAGCCGCTTGTCGCCCTGGACGGACTGATCTTCGCCGGCAGCCACGGCTTCGATATCAAGGGACCGGGTCTGCGCATGGAGTATGAAGGCGGCAAGGAGCGCCTGCCGGACCTCGCGGCGGCCGAGCAAGAGCTTCACGAGCGGATCGACCCGATCGCCGGCGCGCGGGTCGAGCGCAAGCGCTTTGCCATCGCGAACCACTATCGCAACGTAGCGGATGAGGACGTCAGCCGTGTCGAGCAGGCGGTGCGCGAAGTCCTCGCCGGGCACGAGCGACTGCGGCTGTCGCACGGCAAGAAGGTCTTAGAGTTGCGCCCCGACATCGACTGGGACAAAGGGCAAGCCGTGTTCTGGCTGCTCGACGCCCTGGACCTCGATGGTGAAGACGTGCTGCCGTTCTACTTGGGCGACGATGTGACCGACGAGGACGCGTTCGCGGTTCTGTCGGATCATGGAATCGCTGTGATCGTAGGCAACCCGTCATACAAGACCAACGCGAGCTACAGCCTGCGGAACACGCCCGAGGTGGAGGTGTTCCTAGGTCAGTTGGTCGGCTATCTCAGAGACGAGTGACCATGGACGGATGGAAGCTGGTCTACGAGGGTTGGGATCCCGACAGTGAGCCGCTGCGCGAAGCGCTGACGACGCTGGGCAACGGGTACTTCGCCACGCGCGGCGCGATGGAGCAGGTTGACTCCCGCGGCGTGCACTACCCGGGCACCTATCTCGCCGGCGGCTACAATCGGCTGGAGACCGAAGTCGCCGGCCGCGTCATCGAAAACGAAGATCTCGTAAACTGGCCCAACTGGCTATGCCTCACTTTTCGGCCCGGGGGCGGCGAATGGTTCACCGTCGAGTCGGTCGAGTTGCTCGAGTACCGCCAGGAACTGGATCTTCAGACCGGCATGATGGAGCGGATCTTCCGCTTCCGCGATTCTGAGGGCCGAGAAACTTCCCTGCACAGCCGCCGCATCGTTCATATGGCCGACATGCACCTGGCGGCGATCGAGTGGACGCTAACACCGGAGAACTGGTCGGGTCGCATCGAGTTCAGATCCGCGCTTGATGGAACTGTCACTAACAGCGGCGTCGAACGCTATCGCCAGCTGAACGGCCAGCATCTCGAGCCGCTCGACACCGCTCCAGCGGACGGCGAAGGGATCTACATCCTCGTCCAGACGGTCCAGTCGCGCATCGAGATGGCGCAGGCAGCGCGGACGCGCGTCTTCAAGGACGCCGACACACTCGAGGTCGAACGCCAGATCGAGGAGCGAGAAGGCTACATCGAAGAGCGGCTGAGTCTCGAATGTAAGCAGGGACAGCCGCTACGGGTCGAGAAGATCACCGCCATCTACACCTCGCGCGATTGGGCGATTAGCTCACCCGGCAACGAGGCCTGCCGGGCGATCCAGCGGGTCGGTTCATTTGATGACCTCTACCGCACGCATTGCCTAGCTTGGGAGCGGCTCTGGTATCGCTGCGATATAGAGCTCGAAGGGGCGCGAGCAGCCCAGCTCGCCCTGCGCGTCCATATCTTCCACCTGCTGCAGACCGTGTCGCCCAACACGGTCGAGCTCGATGTCGGCGTGCCGGCCCGCGGCCTACACGGCGAGGCCTATCGCGGCCACATCTTCTGGGACGAGCTTTACATCTTCCCGTTCCTGCAGCTCCGTGTCCCCGAGATCACACGCGCCCTGATGATGTACCGCTACCGCCGCCTCGACGAGGCGCGCCGCAACGCTCGCGAGCAGGGCTTTAAGGGGGCGCTCTATCCGTGGCAGAGCGGCAGCGACGGTAGGGAAGAGACCCAGGTCCTGCACCTCAACCCGCGCTCGGGCCGCTGGCTGCCCGATAACACGCACCTGCAGCGTCACGTGAACGCGGCGATCGCTCTCAACGTGTGGCGCCAGTACCAGGCGACGGGTCGCCGCGACATCATCCATACGCATGGGGCGCGGATAATCTTGGAGATTGCCCGCTTTTGGGCCGATATCGCCGAGTTCAATCCCGAGCGCGACCGCTTCGAGATCCGCGGGGTCGTTGGGCCCGACGAGTACCATACGGCGTACCCCGATTCCGAAAAGCCCGGCCTCAACAACAACGCATACACGAACGTGATGGCGTCTTGGGTCCTCGACTGCGCCTGTCGCGTCGTTGCGCTGCTCGATGACGATTGCCAGATCGAAATCTTCGAAGACCTGCAGATCACCGAGGATGAGGTTAAAGAGTGGAACGAGGTCAGCTGCAAGCTCTTCGTCCCCTTCCACGACGACGGCATCATCAGCCAGTTCGAGGGCTACGAAGAGCTCGAAGAGTTCGATTGGGAAGGTTACCGGGCACAGTACGGCGACATCCATCGGCTCGACCGCATCCTCGAGGCCGAGGGTGACAGTGTTAATCGCTACAAGGTCAGCAAGCAGGCGGACGTGCTGATGCTGTTCTACCTGTTTTCTGCCGAGCGGCTGGCGCAGCTCTTCGAGCACCTCGACTATCCGTTCGAGCCCGAGATGATCCCACGCAACATCGAATACTATTTGCGCCGGACCTCGCACGGTTCGACGCTCAGCGCCATCGTCAATTCCTGGGTGCAGGCGCGGGGAGACCGGCAGCGCTCCTGGCGTTGGTTCGAGGCGGCGGTGCGGAGCGACCTGTCCGACATACAGGGTGGTACGACGAAGGAAGGGATCCACATGGGCGCGATGGCGGGAACAGTCGACCTGGTCCAACGCTGCTACAGTGGGATCGCGCTCCGCGAAGGGGTTCTCTGGCTCAACCCCCAGTTGCCGAGGGACCTAAAGGAGATCAACTCGAGGATCCAGTACCGCGGGCACTGGTTCCGCTTCCAGGTCAACCACGAGAGGCTGACGGTGACCTTCGAGGGGGCCTGGGAGCCGTATGCGCGGATCGGGTTCAACGGGAAGGTCTATACCTTCAAGCGCGGGGAAACGAAGGTCTTCGACCTGGAGACGCGGGCGGAAGTGGCTTAAACGTTCAAGGCCTTGATGAATGAGTCGGCCCAATCATAGACGGTGTGGTCGCTCAACACATCCCTCATCCTGGCCATCCTCCGCGTAGCTTCCTTCTCCGGCAGCGAGAGCGCCATGTCGATCGTCTCGGCCAGCCCGTCGACGTCGTGAGGGTTCACCTGCAACGCCGACTTTAGCTCCTCCGCTGCGCCGGCAAACTCGCTCAAAATCAAAACGCCGCTGTTGTCGAAACGTGTGGCGACGTACTCCTTTGCTACCAGGTTCATGCCGTCGGCCAGCGGCGTGACCATCATTACCTCGGCCGACCGGTAGAGCGCGATCAACTCGTCGAACGGCAGCTCGCGATGCATGTACTGCACCGGCGTCAGACCGACCTCGCCGTACTCGCCGTTTATCTGGCCGACCAGCTCTTCCACCTGGCTGCGTAGCTCGCGGTACTCGCTGACGCGCCCGCGGCTGGGAACCGCGAGCTGAACCAGGACGCACTCGCGTACCACCTCGGGCCGGCGTGACAGCAGCTCGTGGAAGGCGCGCAATCGTAGGTCGATGCCCTTGGTGTAGTCGAGACGATCGACGCCCAGGATGATCTTCCGACCCTGGCCCACCTGGTGGTGCAGCTGAACCGCGCGCTTGACCACCTTCGGATCGCTCGCCATCTGGCTGTAGTGGTCGAAGTCGGTGGAGACGGGGAACGAGTCGACGCTTACCGTGCGTCGGTGAATCTGCAGCTGGCCGCCTTCGACGCGCGCGTCGGCGTAGCGCCGGGCGAGGCGCAGGAAGTTACCCGCGTCCCCCTGGGTCTGGAATCCGATCACGTCGGCGCCCAGCAAGCCTTCGAGGATCTGGCGCCGCCACGGCAGCCGGCCAAACAGTTCCTGCGGCGGAAAGGGAATGTGGAGGAAGAAGCCGATCCGCAGGTCGGGACGCATCTCGCGCAGCAGGGCCGGTACGAGCTGCAACTGGTAGTCGTGGACCCAGACGCTGGCATTCTGGGCGGCGCTTTCAGCGGTGATCTCGGCGAACGTCGGGTTAACCGACACGTAGGCGCGCCACCAGCGGCGGTGGTACTCGGGCTCGCGGACCGCACCGTGGTAAAGAGGCCAGATGGTGCCGTTGCAGAACCCGTCGTAGAAGCTGCTCAGCTGCGCCCTCGAGATAGGGACGGGTAGGTGCGCGATGCCATCGTGGTCGAAGGGGTCCGGGGCCGGACCGCTGGTACCCGTCCAACCGGCCCAAGCACCACCCTCTCGCTGCACGATCGGCGTCAGCGCCGAGACGAGACCGCCCGGGCTCCGTTTCCACGTGCCCTCGCTCTTCGCTTTGCCGCGGACTACCGGCAGGCGGTTGGCCACAATGAAGAGCGGCCACTTCTTTCCGGCTGGCATGGTCCCCGTGGGCCGGCGTGGTTGCAACACTTTATGGCGCACGTACGTGTGCTGCGCGGCGAACCTTGTCTCCGACTGGAAGTTAACGCGAGCGACGGGCAGTGCAATCGCTCGGGATGTAGTGGAATGACGGCTCGGGTTCAGAGCGACCGCAGGATGCGTAAGTAGTCGGCCAGGTGCCGCGGCGTGATGAAGCGCTCGCGCACACGCTCGCGCGCCCGTCCGCCCATTTCCCGGCGGAGCTCCGGCTTCTCCAGCAGCACCACAACGCATTCAGCGCACTCTTCTACGCTCGACACCAGGTAGCCGTGCACGCCGTCCTCGATCTGCTCGACTATGCCACCGACTCTACCGGCGACCACCGCCGCCCTCTTCCACATGGCCTCGGTTACAACCAGACCGAAACCCTCGCGGGTCGACTTCTGGATCACAACGTCGCTGCCGCTCTGAAAGGCGTTGATCTCGAGGGCGTGGGTCAGCTCGTCACGGCTCAACCGATCGAGCCTGCTGAACACGTGGATACCGGGATCGCCTGCCACGTGGTCCAGCGTCATGGCGTGGTACTCGATACCTTGCGGGTCGTCGTCGGCCAGGTTGCCGACCAACGCCAGCTGCACGTTGGGCACCCGGCGCTTCACTTCCCGGTATACATCGATCACTCCCAGCTGATCCTTCCACGGATCGAAATGAGAGATCTGTGAGATGATCGGCCGCTCCGGGTCGAGTCCGAAGCGGGTGCCCAGAATCTGTCGGGCCAGCGAGGGAGAGAGCGCCTGATTCTTCGGCGTCAGAGGATCGATAGACGGAAGTACGATTTCCGTCCGGCACGTATGGAGGTTTGGTGTCGTGTAGCCGGGCATCGACACGACAGATAAATCGAAGTGTCCGGTGTACGGCGCCAGGAAGTCCACCGCCGCCGCACCGGGAGTCGACGTGTCCACATGACAGCGCCACAGCCAGTGACCGGTGCGCCGCCCGTCCAGCAGCTCCAATAACCCCACCGGCTGGGGACCATGGGCCACCACGTAGTCCCAGTCCCGGCTGAAGACCTCCAAGTTGCCTTCCAGCGTCGAGAGGTAGAGGGCCCGATCCGACGGATCCAGGTCGACCTCCATTCCCTGCAGCCCGTTGTGCAGCTTTCGTGTCAGCTCGGTGAACGAAGCGTTACCGGTGAGAACGTGCCATTCGACCTCTAGCCCGAGACCGCACTTCAGACCGACCAGCGACGGCAACAGCTCGGCCACACCGTCGCCGTAGGCCGTGGCGTTGACGTGGAGCAACCGCGCTCCGCGTAGTGGGGCTGCCAGCGCCCTGATCTCGCCTACCGCCTCCTCCCCGATCAACCCTTCGTACTCGCAGATCGATTTCGGGGCCAGCACCACCCTGCGCATTCAACCTCCTCCCTTTCTCTCTGCTCCTGCGGCGAGGGGCTACGCGGGTGCGCCTGGGCAAATACGGAGCCGCTGGTGTCCGACAGCCCTAAGTGCAAGCAGTGACTGCAATTACATGACGGTTTGTCCTTTGGGAAGTCGGTGGGCCGGCGGGTTTTCTGAGTAGTTCTGACCGATCGGCCGGTAAAGATTGCCGACGCCGGACTCGTAGCTCCAAGCCCAGCAAAGGGTTGCCGAGGTACCCCGCGGGCGGCCTCTTTCACCACCGCCCTCTGTGTGTTATCAGGTAGCGCATGGAGCGAAATCGATGACGAACGGCGACGCCGCATCAGCGGGCCGTCCGCGCTTCGGGTCCGCCTTCGGCCTACTGATGACTTTCATCGGAGTTGCCGTGGGGCTGGGCAACGTTTGGCGCTTCCCCTACATGGCGGGCGCGTTCGGAGGCGGCGCGTTCCTGCTGGTGTACATCGTTCTGCTCTTCGCCTTCGGCATTCCGGCGCTGATGGCGGAGCTGGCGTTGGGGCGGATGACGCGGCGCGGTCCGGTGGGCGCGTTCACGCGGATCGGGATGCCGGGTGGGGCGATGGTCGGCTGGATGCTCTTCGTCACCGTGCTCGTGGCGTTGAGCTACTACACCGTGGTGGTCGGCTGGGTGCTGCGTTACACCTTCATCTCGGCCAGCGGCGCGATCGGCGAGATCGCGCCGGAATCGTTCTTCGAGACCGTGCTAGGCGGGTTCTGGGGACAGTTGCTGATGACCGCTATCGTCTTGGCACTCGTGGCGGTCGTTCTGATTCTGGGGATCAAGCAGGGCGTCGAGCGCATCAGCAAGATCGGCATGCCGCTACTTTTCCTGCTGCTCTTCATACTCATCGCCCGCTCGTTGACGCTGCCCGGCGCCGGCGCCGGGTTGACGTACTATCTGTATCCCGAGTTCTCGATGATCGACGCCGGTGTGGTAGCGGCGGCGTTGGGGCAGCTCTTCTTCTCGCTGGCCCTAGGTGGGACTTTTCTCGTGACCTACGCGAGTTATCTGGGCGACGATGTGGACTTGAGGAAGAGCGCCGTCTCTATCGGAGTCGGCGAGACGGCCGCCTCCGTGCTCGCCGGGTTCGTCATCCTACCCGCTGCTGTGGCGTTGGGCATCGAGGTGGGCAGCGGACCGCCGCTGACGTTCGTGACCGCGCCGAGCATCTTCGCCCGCGTCCCGGCGGGTGCCGTCTTCGCCACGTTGTTCTTCGGCCTAGTGTTCTTCGCCGCCTTCCTCTCAGCCGTGGCCGGTTTCGAGGTGCTGGTCGCGGGGGTGGCGGACGAGCATCGTTGGAATCGCAAGCGCGCGGTGCTCGTCTTCTGTAGCGCCGCCCTGCTGCTCGCTGTGCTGCCGATGCAGAGTCTCGACTACATCCTGAAGAGCGACCTGTTCTGGGGCTCGACGATGCAGCCCGTTGGCAGTGCCCTGGCGCTCATCGGGCTCGCCTGGGTCGTCGGCTTGGGCCGGGCGCTGGAAGAGGCGAACAAGGGTGGCGGGGGGCGGCCGATCGGACGCTTCTGGTTCTATTGGATCAAGTACGTCGTGCCCATCGGCATCGGCGTGATCCTCGCACTCGGTCTGCGTGATGTGTTCAGGACGTTCTTGCTATGAGTGAGACACCGCCGCTAACGATCAGCGATACGCAAGCCGAGGCTTGGCAGCAGGAGTTCCCCAGTCTCGCCAGCACCATCCACGTCGCCAACTGCTCGCACGGTCCACAAGCGTGGCGTGTCCGGGGAGCGGTCGATGCCTACCTCGACAGCTGGCTCGAGAAGGGGATGGACTGGGAGAGCTGGATCGCTGAGATCCACGGTGCCAAGGAAGCGTTCGCGCGGCTGATCGGAGCGAAGCCGGCCGAGGTGGCGCTCTCTACCTCGGCGTCGGCGGCGGTCGCATCGGTGGCCAGTTCGCTGACGGGTGGCGACGCGCGGCGGCGCGTGGTGACCACGGAGGCCGAATTTCCCACCGTCGGGCACGTCTGGCTGGCACACGCGCGCTACGGTCTGGAGGTCGAGTTCATCCCGGTCCGCGACGGGGCGATCGCCCTCGACGAGTACGAGGTCAGGGTCGACGAGCGGACGCTCATCGTCTCGGCCACCCACGTCTACTACCAGAACGGTTTCAAGCAGGACGTGGGCCGGATCGCCGAGATCGCGCACGGCGCTGGGGCGCTGCTCCTCGTCGATGCCTACCAATCGCTGGGCACCTGCCGGGTAGACGTGCGCGAGCTGGACATAGACATCCTGGTGAGCGGTAACCAGAAGTACCTGCTGGGCGTGCCCGGCGTCGCGTTCCTCTACGTAAAGCAGGAACTGGTCGAGCAACTCGAGCCCTCATTCACCGGCTGGTTTGGCCGGGTCGATCCCTTCGCCTTCGACCCGAAGACGCTCGACTACGCGGCAGACGCACGCCGGTTGGAGACCGGCACGCCGCCGGTCTTCGCCGCGGTCGCGGCCCGCGCCGGCATGGAGCTGATCGAGGAGGCCGACCCGCGACGCATCGAGGGGCGGATCGAAGAGCTCTCGGCCCACGCTATCAGGGGCGCCGCAAATCGCGACCTGAAGTACAGCGGTCCGGAGGACGTCCACCGCAAAGGCGCTACGACGGCTATAACGGTGCCGGAGCCGCCCAGGATCGAGAGACTGCTGAAAGAGCGGGGCATCATCGCATCGGCACGCGGTGACGTTATCCGCATCGCGCCCCATTTCTTCACCACGACCGAAGACATTGATCGCGCGCTGGACGAACTGCGCTCACTGCTGCGGCACCAGTTTCGAACCGGCGTCCGGGAAAGCCCGACATCGACTGGAGGGAACGATGGCAATCAAACGACGTGATTTCGTGAAAGTCGCCGGCTTGGGCGCTGGCGCCGCGCTGGTCGCTGGTCCGCGCGCCGCCTGGCCCGATGAGCGGGCGATGGCGCGGGCAGAGTCCGGCGAGAGCTTCGTCCTGCTGCGCAAGGAGCAACAGAAGCGCCGCGCCGAGCTGCCGCCAGCGGCGGACTTCCACCGCCTGCCACTCGAGTGGTACCAGGCGAAAGCGAAGGCGCTCAAGGACGAAGCTCGTCGCCGTGGTGTCGATGGCGGCATCCTGCTCACCACACGCTGGAACATCATCTATGCGACGGGGCTTCTCCACTCTACCACCGAGCGACCCTTCGCCTGCTTCTTCCCCATGGATGATGATGAAGGGCTAATCTGGCTGCACCCGTACCTGGATCACCAGCTGGTCCAGGGCTGGTGGAAAACCGACGCCCACTCGTACTTCGACTATCACCACGGCGAGGGTGGAGAGCCCTACGCCGAGCGCGTCGACCAGGGCCGCACCGTGAACGTCTACAAATGGTGGGGCCGGACCCTGGCACGACTGGGCTACGGCGACAAGACGATCGGCGTCGACAGCGGTGCCGCCGCGGAGATCGGCCTGCTGCCCGGTCACGAGGACGCGGATCGGCTCGACATGTTCGGCGATATCGACACACCGCAGCCACAGCGCCCGTCGGGCGGCAAGTTCGGGATCATGGCGCGCGAGATGCCGGACGCCCAGTTCGTCGATGTCTACGATATCCTCATCCGCCACCGCGTGGTCAAAGACGAGATGAAGTCGCAGCTGACGCAGCGCGCTATGGATTACTTCTCCGAGATCCACGCCTTCGTGCGCAACTATCTCATCGAAAGGGGGCGCGGTACACTGGATTGGGAGGTCGAGAACGCCGCGCGCCTTTGGGGGATGCACCGCATCATGCAGGACATCCCTCAAGACGGTGAGACCCATAACGCCGTCGGCATCGATGTGGGCCTCGGGTGCCGCACCGGCCGCAAGACCGCCTACCCGCACCCCAACCAGGTCTCCTGGGCCCGCATCGAGCCCGGTCACGCCTTCCAGTTCTCCGGCGTCGTGCGGCTCGGCGGCTACGGCGGCGAACAGTATCGGTCGTTCCTCTTCGCCCCCTGGACCGATTGGCAGGCGCAGGTCTGGGACGTCCACACCGCCTCGTACTACATCCAGGCGGAGGAGTCGCGGGCCGGCAACAGCTGCTCGAACGTGGCGAAGGCGGTGCACGACTATCAGGTGAGGAACCGTTGCGCCCATCTCATCTACCACCGGCCCGGCCACGGTGAAGGGATGGAGGGCCACCAGCCGCCCTACCAGGCACTGGGCGACTACACGATCATGCGGGCCGGCATGCACTTCTCCAACGAGCCCGGTCTCTACGATCCGGAGAACGGGTTCGGCTACAACCACGGCAACAACGTGCTGGTCGCCCCAGAGAGGGGACTGCAGATGGGGACGGCGCCCTGTGATAGGGAATGGTGCCTGCTGGAGATCTAGGTGGGAGTTTCTATATTCCCCGAGGTCTCCAAGTAATCAAACGTCGCTGTATCAAGAAAGGAGTGATGTATGCCGACCAGCAGTGCCAGTGCCGTCTGGAAGGGCGGCCTCAAGGGTGGAACGGGCGAGTTCAGCGCCGGTTCAGGCGCTTTCGCGGGTGCGTATTCCTTTCCGACGCGATTCGAGGGTACCCCCGGGACCAACCCCGAGGAGCTCATCGCCGCGGCCCACGCCGCCTGCCTGAGCATGGCGCTCGCCGCCGGGCTCGAGCGGGGCGGGACACCGCCGGAGAGCATTACGACCACCGCCCACTGCTCCCTCGAGAAGCTGGAGGAGGGGTTCCGCATCACACGCATGCGGCTGGTCGTGCAGGGTAGGGTACCCGGGATGGACGCAGCGGCTTTCCAGGAGGCGGCCGAGGCGGCGAAGAACGGTTGCCCGGTCTCCAACGCCCTCAAAGGGAACGTGGCGTTCGAGCTCGAGGCGGCGCTGCTTTAGTTTCGGCCGCCGCGCGGCGTGGCCCGGGTTGCCTCGACGGGTGCCCCGGGCCATCCTATGCTGCCGCGGAACATACGCGGGAGACATCGCCCCCGGTGACGACGCAGAACCTGGCTAATCTTCAGGCGTCTACTAGCTCGCCATGGACAAAGCACGCTACATCCTGGCTCTGATAGCCATAATGTCGTACCCGCCGGCGGTTGGCTGGTGGTACTTGACCCACCCGTTCGTTGATTTCTGGCGCAGGCTGGGGCGGCTCGTGTTCTACACGGTCGTGATTATCGGATCGTTCATCATCATGGGGGCGATCTACCTCGTCCGTGAACCGCTGCTCGCCGTCGAGTATGGCACGGACCGGGCCTTATGGCCGCTCGTGGTTCTCTTCTACGGTACGTCCATCTATATCGAGGTTCGCTGCCGGAAATACCTGAAGGCCAAGATCTTGATGGGCGTACCCGAGCTGGCGCCCGACGGGCGCGGCGGCAGGCTGATCACCGAAGGCATCTACGGCCGCATTCGACACCCGCGCTACATAGCCGTTTGGCTTGGCACGGTGGCCGTCGCCTTCTTCACCAACTACCTCGCCATCTATATCATCGCCGTCGCGATCTTACCGGCGCTCTACCTTGTCGTCGTGATGGAAGAGAATGAACTGCGCGACAGGTTCGGCGAGGAGTACGTGAGGTACTGCGAGCGCGTACCGCGCTTCTTCCCGAGACGGACCGGGGCGAGCACTCGAGATTGAGGCCTCCCCGGAACGGGGTATCCTCAGTTCTCCCAGGGAGCCTGTGTTACGAACTTGCGCTCCAGCCGGACGCGGGTCTCGCTCACCGGCTCGCCACGCAGGAACTCGAGAACCCCCTGAAGGATGAGCTGCGACGGAAGGAACAGGTCGTCGTCGTGTGTGCCGTTCTCGATAATCATGTGTTCGCTGTTCGGGAATCCGGCCCGCACTTCCTCGGCATTGCTGGGCGGCGTGCGCGCGTCGAGCGTGCCGCTGATGAACACGCTGCGGTTCCTCATGCGTGGTCAGTGTAACTGACTTCAGCTCCAGCTGGCCGACCTGTTGGGCGAGCGCCTGCGGCCCGCCGAGCAGGATCGTAGCGAGAGCCAGGATGGAAGAGCGCGACATAGCCATTTCTGCACTCCTTCGCTGACGCTGCGGTCGTGTGGTGATGTAGGCTGCCGCCGGGAGATGGCGATATCCCATGACTACGGGGGCTGGCGCCGCATGGTTTCGCCCGGCGCAATCGGCGTGGCGCCGGGGAAGTGCCAAACCTGTTCCGGCGCATCGTCGTACTGTATATAGGGGGGCCTCGTGCCTGGCCCCGCTGTTGATGCCGCATCCGAGCCTGATCAGCGATGTACAAGACGTGCATCTACTGTCACCGTAACCTCGGTGAGAACGAGTCGGTCGAGAATTTCCCTGTCGGGCACCGCCTAGCCTTCGACGCGGAGAAGGGCCGACTGTGGGTGGTCTGCGACAACTGCCGGCGCTGGAATCTGACGCCGTTGGAGGAGCGCTGGGAGGCCATCGAGGAGTGCGAGCGCTATTATCGCGACACGACGATTCGCTACTCGACCGACAACATAGGCCTGGCCCAGCTGGCCGAGGGGCTTGATCTAGTGCGGATCGGCAAGCCGCAGCGACCGGAGTTCGCCGCCTGGCGCTATGGCCGCCAGTTCATGAGGCGACGGCTTGTCAGATTGGCCAGGGACCTGAGTGTGGCAGCCGGGGCGATCGCCGCACATGTGCTCGGCGTCAACGCCATCCTCTGGTTCGTCTGGATGGGGTCGAAGCGCCGGGTCGTGGCACGCGTCACGACACCCGACGGTAAGCCGCTGCCGGTGGCGGCCGACGATCTCAAGGAGGTGCGGCTGGTGACGACGGAGACGCCCGAGGGGTGGGGGCTCAGCGTGCCCTACAGGACGGGTATCATGGAGATCGAGCCCTGGCGCACGTTCGCCGATAGCGAGGGTGACACGGCGGTGCTGGTCGGGCCCACTGCGCTGCGGGCGGCGGGCAAGCTGCTGCCCAAGGTGAACACTTATGGTGGCAGCGCCGGCCAAGTACGGGATGCCGTTGGGCTGATCGAGGATGCCGGCGGCCCGGAACGGCTTTACAGTAAGGCCGCCCGCGAAGAGGGCTATGTGGCCACGGCGATGTTCGACAAGGACGCCAGCATCATCCACACGATGCATCCGCAGGTTCGATTGGCCCTCGAGATGGCGGCGCACGAGGAAGCGGAGCGGCGCGCGCTGGAGGAAGAGCTGAAAGAGTTGGAGCGCGATTGGCGCGACGCGGAGGTGATCGCGGCGATAGCCGACCGGCTGCTCGTCCCCGAAGACGTTGAGGAATGGATAAGGAAGCATCGGTAGCCGATGTACAAGACCTGCATCTACTGTAACCGCAATCTCGGCGACAACGAATCGGTCGAGCACTTCCCGGTCGGGCGCCGCCTGGCTTTTGACGCACGGAAGGGTCGGCTTTGGGTCGTCTGCGACAACTGTCGGCGCTGGAACCTGACGCCGCTCGACGAGCGCTGGGAAGCCATAGAAGAGTGCGAGCGCCAGTACCGCGAGACGACCGTCAGATATTCGACTGATAACGTGGGGCTGGCCCGGCTGCGTGAGGGGCTCGATCTCGTGCGAATCGGTAAGCCGCTGCGGCCCGAGTTCGCCGCCTGGCGCTACGGCCGCGAGTTCCTGCAGCGCCGGGTCGCCGTCGAGGCATCGTTCGCGCTCAACCTGTTCGTCGCAGCCTACGACGCGCTCGTCTTCTACTTCACCGGTGGTGAGAAGCTGCGGGTCGTGACACGGGTACGCGCCGAAGATGGCACGCACCTGCCACTTTCGAGAGGGGATATCAGCGCGGTCAGGCTGGTGCAGTCGGGTGCCCGGGAGGGTTGGATCCTGAGGGTGCCTCATCGGGCAGGGCTGGCACAGCGCCGCTGGTGGTCCGAGTATGCCGGAAGCGAAGAGGCGACCACTGAGCTGACAGGCTCGGCCGCAGTTCGTGCCGCGGGCAAGATCCTACCCAAGATCAACCTGTACGGCGGCAAGGATCGCCAGGTGCAGGGTGCGGTGGAGCTGCTCGAGGACGCCGGAAACGCCGAGCGCACCTTCAAAGTCCTCTCGCAAGCGCCCGGCTATGTGCAGGGTGCGCTGTTCGATAGGGATGCCAGCGTGCTCAAGACTATGCGGCCGGAGATTCGGCTCGCCTTGGAGATGGCTGCCCACGAGGAAGCGGAACGGCGCGCCCTCGCCGGCGAGCTGACGGAGTTGGAGGAGGCCTGGCGCGAGGCCGAGGAGATCGCCGCTGTCGCCGACATGTTGCTGATGCCGGAGGAGGTCGAGGAGTGGATTCGGAAACACCGCCTGGGGGAGGGCGGTGGGGAGGGGGGTCGGTGATCGGTGGCTGGTAGCCAGTGGCCGGTAAGTTCGCACTTCCAAGTACCGGCCACTGGCTACAGGTATCTATCCAGCAACACTCCTCTATGGTGTATCTCATGTCCCGCCATCAGGTACGGGAAGGTGCGCACCGAGAACTCGTAGCCGCTCGCCGTGCCGTTGAGCGTGCTCAACTCCTCATCGAAGCTCTTGAACAGCGCGATGTGGGATCGCCTCACCAACTCGAACTCTCCTGCGAGCGACTGTATCGATCGCGTCGCCGCGTTCGAGGCCCGCGCCCAATCGTTCTCCTCCATCGAAGGCAGCGGGGCGGGGTCGCGCCTGGCGAAATGCAGGGCGCGATACCCGAACACCCGCTCGGCATCGATGATGTGGCCGACGACTTCCTTGACGCTCCACTTCTCCGGCGCGTACCGGTAGTCCGCCTGCTCAGGGCCCACACCGGCCAGCACATCTAGCGTCCTCTGCATCTCGGCGGCTAGGATCATCAGGACGTCTCCCTCGGGCACCAGGTCCACGTAGCGGCCATAGTACTCGAAGTACTCTGACGGATCGGGGCGTTTCATGACAGCTCCTCCGTTCTGCGAGTCCGTGAATCGAGCGTGCAATATGGTTCCTGACCGACCTACCTGCCAGGAATGCGGGCGCAGCGTTGGGCTTGCGTTTCGAGCCGCGATCGATTATCTGGGCTGATTCATAGCCTCAGGGGAGGATCACGAATGAGCGTTTCCGCCATCGCCGGCGTCGCCCGGGCACCGTTTCTGCTGCTTCCAGTCACCCTCGTCGCCGCCGGTACCGGCTCTGCGGCTTACGTCGGTCAGCACGACTGGGCCTCTGCCCTCCTGGCGCTACTGGGTATGTTGGGCGTCCACGTCGCCGTGAACGCGCTGAACGAGGCCAGCGACTACAGGACGCGTATCGACTTCCACACGGAGCGGACGCCGTTCAGCGGTGGCAGCGGCACGCTGCCGGCCGAGCGGCTGAGCTACGGCAAGGCGGTTGCCACGGGACTCGCGGGTGGCATGATCGGGATCGCCGTCGGCGTCTACTTCCTGACGATTGTCGGCGCGAAGCTCATCCCCATCCTCGCGGTCGGCGCCCTGGCGACCTTCTTCTACAGCGTTTTCTTGGCGCGGGCCTACGTCGGCGAGCTGTTCGCGGGACTCGGCTTGGGCGCGTTGCCGGTGATCGGCACGACGATGGTACAGACGGGCGACTACGAAGCTGTGGCGATTGCCGCCTCGCTGCCGGCCTTCTTCATGACCTTCAATCTGCTGCTGCTGAACGAATTCCCCGACGAGACTGCGGACCGGAAGGGTGGGCGCAGGAATCTGGTGCTGCTACTCGGACGACCCAAGGCCGCGGTTCTCTACGCCTCCTTCGCCATCCTGGTCCCGGTCTCGCTGATCGCGGCCGTGGCGCTCGACTATCTGCCGACGCTGGCGCTCGCCGCGATCGTCCCCAGCCTGATACTCTTGCCGAAGCCGCTGGGCTGGGCCTTCAAAAAGCCCCGGCAGCCCGTGCCCATCCCCGCGTTGGGGGCGAACGTCATCTGGAACCTGTCCACGAACACCTTGCTCGCCTTGGCGCTCTTCTTCTGACGGTGCTGATACAACAGAGTCCGGTCGCCGCAGGGCCGACGGGGGTCCACCTTGGACCCCGCTTCGTGTCGAGCGCCTCGATTGCAGGCACGGCGGCTGCGTCGCCGGCGACCCTAACCCGGAAGGAGACCCTAAATCCGACGGCGTCCCGACCTTGCGTCGCACCGGGCGCCGCATACGTTCCCCTCAGCCCAAACCAAGCTCCCCACGATCCGCTGAACCCCAGAACCTCAGCGAGGATTCAATGAACGGCACGATCTCGAACAAGCTCGTACTCGCCGGCGTCGCCCTGCTGATCGCCGTCGCTGCCTGCGCGCCCGCCGACCGAATCGACCCGGGTGCGGAAGCGGCGCTGGCGACGATCACGACCGACGACCTGGTGAACCACGTCCTTGTCCTCGGCTCCGATGAGTTCGAGGGTCGCTTCCCAGGTACGCCCGGCGAGCAGAAGACGCTCGAATACCTGCAAGCCGAAGCGGAGCGCATCGGACTACAGCCCGGGGCCGGCGACGGCTGGTTCCAGGAGGTCCAGCTCGTCTCGATCACCGCCGACCCGGGGATGACGCTCAGCTTCTCCGGGCCCGAAGGCACGAATGAGTATGCGTACGGTACCGAGTTCATGGCTTGGACGACGCGTGTCGTCGAACAAGTCGAAGTGGGCGACTCTGAGCTCATCTTCGTCGGCTACGGTACCGTCGCACCCGAGTACGGCTGGAACGACTACGAGGGGATAGATGCCAGCGGCAAAACCGTGGTGATGCTGGTCAACGACCCGGGCTTCGCCACCCAGGACCCCGCTCTGTTCAACGGCCGCTCGATGACCTACTACGGGCGCTGGACCTACAAGTACGAGGAGGCCGCCCGTCAGGGCGCCGCCGCCGCACTCATCATCCACGACACCGAGCCCGCAGCTTACGGCTGGGCCACCGTCGAGGGCAGCTGGTCCGGCCCCCAGCTCAACATGGTCAGCGAAGACAACAACATGGGCCGCGTGAAAGTCGAGGGTTGGCTACAGCTCGAGGTCGCCAGGGAAGTCTTCGCGATGGCGGGGCTCGACCTCGACGAGCTCTCGCAGCAGGCGAGCCAGGGTGACTTCAACGCGGTGCCGATGGGGGTCACAGCCTCCACGGCCATCCGCAATACGGTGGAGCACTCGACGTCCCACAACGTGTTGGGGATCCTACCGGGGAGCGAGCGGCCGGACGAGTACGTCATCTACATGGGGCACTGGGATCATCTCGGTATGAACCCCGCCCTCGAGGGTGACCAGATCTTCAATGGCGCAGCCGACAACGCCAGTGGAACAGCGGCCGTCCTCGAGCTCGCCGAGGCGTTCGTGTCGCTCGAGACGCGACCGAAGCGCTCGATCGTCTTCTGGTGGACGACCGCTGAGGAGCAGGGGCTGCTGGGCTCCGCCTACTACGCGGCCAATCCGATCTACCCGCTGGAAAAAACCGCCGGCGCCATCAACATCGACGGCCTCAATATTTACGGCCCGATGCGCGACATCTACGTGATCGGTTATGGCAACTCGGAGCTCGACGAGTACCTAATCGAGTTCGCGGATTGGCAGAACCGCGAGGTGAAGCCGGATGCCGAGGCCGAGAAAGGCTATTTCTACCGTTCCGACCATTTCCCGCTGGCCAAGATGGGTGTGCCGGCCCTCTACACCGACGTCGGCGATGACCACGTCGAGCACGGCGAAGCGTGGACACAACAGCGCAAGGACGAGTGGACCGCCCGACAGTATCACCAGCCGTCCGACGAGTACAGCGAGGACTGGGACCTGACCGGCGCGGTCGACGACCTGCACCTCTGGTTCCTGGTCGGCTACAAGCTGGCCAACGAGTCGACCTTCCCGAACTGGAACGAAGGCACGGAATTCAAGGCGATTCGTGATGCGATGATGGGGGGAACGGACTGACGAGACAGCCGCAACGCGAAGAGCCGGGCCGCACGACCATGGGGCGGGCCCTCGGGCCCGCCCTTCCCGTTCCCCTTCGACGGCGGGGCGCGAACGGGGCTTGGAACCGTGCTCGCCGCGGCTGCGTTCCATCTGTACAGGGCTGTATCTAACCTATCCACTCTCTTCCTAGCCCCTTCCATCGGCAACCTTGCCGCACCGGGCTGCGTTTTCCGGCGCTCCCCCGCCGGCCCGGTGTCTGCACTCGCTCACACGCGAATAACTACCCGCCCGTAGGTGTATCTTCTTATGGGAGGGCCGGTTGCGCGGCAGAAACACCGGCCCGGCCAAAGACGTCATAATAAGTAGAAGTCGTGGAAGCGATCTGCGTCGAGGTCGAGCAGCGCCATGTACAAAACCTGCATCTACTGCAATCGCAGTCTGGGCCGGAACGAGACCGTCCAGAACTTCCCGGTGGGCCGCCGGATTGCCTTCGACGGGGAGCGGGGACGGCTGTGGGTGGTCTGCGAGCGCTGCCGGCGCTGGAACCTGTCGCCACTGGACGAGCGCTGGGAGGCGGTCGAGGAGTGCGAGCGCAGCTTCCGCGATACTCCGGAGAGCTTCTCTACTGACAATATCGGGCTGGCCCGGGTGCGCGAAGGTCTCGAGCTGGTGCGGATCGGACGGCCGCAGCGTCGCGAGTTCGCCGCTTGGCGCTACGGCCGGCAGTTCCTGAGGCGCCGGATCAAGACGCTCACGGTATGGGGTGTCAAGCTGGGTGCGATGGTGGCGGCTGCGGCTTCCGGCGTCTTCGTCTTCCACCTCTTCGCCGAGCAACAGGAAAAGATCGTCGCCCGGATCAGGTCGGAGAATGGGCGCAGGCTGTTCGTCCCGCTCAAGGACGCGAAGAAGACGCGACTTATCCGGGTGCCCGGACGGAAAGACGGCTGGATGCTGAGTGTCCCTTACCGCGACGAGGAGCGGAACTGGGGCGTCTTCGGCGCCTGGGCGAAGGGGAAACGCAAGATCGTCCAGTTGGAAGGCCCGGTCGCTATTCGCGCCGCCGGACGCATCATGCCCGGCGTCAACTCGTTTGGCGGGTCGAACGGCCAGGTCCAGAACGCAGTCAGGCTGATCGAGGATGCCCGCGGCCCAGAGCGCTTCTTCCACTCGGCGGCTCGCGTGCAGGGTAAGGAGCGGCTACCCTACTCTGTCGTGCGGGTCGAGGCGAGCGAGGTCGGCCGCATGGATGCGACGATCCGGCTCGCTCTCGAGATGGCCGCACACGAGGAGTCCGAGCGGCGGGCATTCGAGGGCGAGCTCGCGCAGCTGGAGGAAGCGTGGCGCGAGGCGGAGGAGATCGCTTCCATCGCCGACCGGCTGCTCATTCCGGAGAGCGTCGAGGAGTGGATACGTAGACAGCGCAGGAAGCTCGTTGGGAGTTAGGGAACGGAAACGTCGGTGATCACTGCTCACTGGAATGTACAAGACCTGCATCTACTGCAACCGCGATCTCGGCGATAACGAAGTCGTCGAGAAGTTCCCGGTCGGGCGACGACTCGCCTTCGATCGCGAGCGGGGACGGTTGTGGGTGGTCTGCGAGCGCTGCCGGCGCTGGAATCTATCACCGCTTGACGAGCGCTGGGAGGCGATTGAGGACTGCGAGCGCGAGTTCCGCCGCACGCGCCTGCGCTATTCGACCGAGAACATCGGCCTCGCCCGGTTGAGGGAAGGGCTCGAATTAGTGAGAATCGGCCGACCGCTGCGCCCCGAGTTCGCCGCCTGGCGCTATGGAAGGGAATTCATCAAGCGTCGCGTCCGCAACATCCTCAAGGCCACGGCGGCGGGCGTGGGATACACCCTGACGTCGTTCTTCGGGGTGCTTTTCTTCTTCGTTAGCGACGAGAACTCGAAGGTGATCGCGCGCGTCCGCGACGAGGAGGGTAAGCGGCTGCGAATCGTTCGCAAAGACCTGAAAGAGCTGCAGATCGAGCCCAGCGATTCTTTCGAGGGCTGGTCGCTGACGGTCCCCAACCGACCGCACGAGCGCATCTGGCTATTCGGTAGGCGTGGCCACGGCGAACGGCAGCTTGTACGGCTCGAGAGCGGTACTGCAATCCGGGCGGCGGGCCACGTCCTGCCCTGGCTCAATCCCTTCGGTGCCACGCGTTGGGATGTAAAGGACGCCGTGAGGCTGGTCGAGGAGCTGGGTGATCCGGCGAGCGTCTTCGCCGCAGCACCTGGTGTGACCGGCGTGTCGCGCCTTACCCGCATGGATTCGCGGACGCGGCTGGCCCTCGAGATGGCGGCGCACGAGGAGTCGGAGCGCCGCGCCATGGAGGGCGAGCTGGCTGCGCTGGAGGCGGCCTGGCGCGAGGCGGAAGAGATCGCCGCCATCGCCGACTCACTACTCATCCCGAGGGACGTGGATGAGTGGATCGGCAAGCATCGGTGATCGGTGACCAGTAGTCGGTAGTCGCCAGCGAACGATAACCGACAACCGGCCACCGGCTACCGGCCACTGGCTACTGGAATGTACAAGACCTGCATCTACTGCAACCGCAACCTCGGGTCCAACGAGATCGTCGAGAACTTCCCCGTCGGCCGCCGCCTCGCCTTCGATCAGGAGAAGGGCCGGCTGTGGGTAATCTGCGAGTACTGCCGGCGCTGGAACCTGAGTCCGCTGGAGGAACGCTGGGAAGCTATCGAGGAGTGCGAGCGCCAGTTCTACGACACCGCCCAGAGCTTCTCCACCGAGAACATCGGGCTCGCGAGAATACCCGAAGGGTTGGAGCTCGTCCGCATCGGCAGGCCGCTGCGTCCCGAGTTCGCCGCCTGGCGTTACGGCCGCGAGTTCATTCGCCGCCGTATCCGCCAGATGATCGTCACCAGCACGCAGGTGGCGGCCACGGTAGCGGCGGCGGCGGCGGGACTGGACATCATCTGGTTCTTCATCTTCGGCGGTAAGAAGAAAGTCGTCGCGCGGGTCCGCGGTGAGGATGGGAAACGCCTATCCGTCGTTCAGAAGGATCTGTCACAGGTGCGGATCACTAGCTCCGATGCCGTTGACAGCTGGTCGCTCATCGTGCCGTACCGCCCGATCGAGAAGGCCGGCGTATTCTCGGCGTACGGCAAGGGCAAGCGCGAGACGGCGGCGCTCACTGGTCCTACGGCGATTCGTGCCGCCGGTCACATTCTTCCCAAGCTCAATTCGTGGGGCGGCACCAACTCGCAGGTCCGCAATGCGGTAGCTCGCATCGAGGACGCCCGTGCCCCGGAGCGGCTGTTCGCTCGCGCGTCCGACGCACGCAGTAACG
Organism: uncultured Gemmatimonadota bacterium; assembly: GCA_964345885.1. Lineage (GTDB taxonomy): Bacteria > Gemmatimonadota > Gemmatimonadetes > Palauibacterales > KS3-K002. Next base: position 30,000 of record CAYFSW010000166.1, read on the forward strand.
CCGTCAAGAAGATGAGCGCCGAGCTGCGGCTGGCGCTCGAGATGGCGGCTCACGAGGAGAGCGAGCGCCGGGCTCTCGAGGGCGAACTGGCGCTGCTCGAACGAACCTGGCGCGAGGCGGAAGAGATCGCGTCCATCGCCGACCGCTTGCTCATACCGGATAGCGTTGAAGATTGGATCCGCAAACAGCGCCGGAAGCTCGGAGGGAGCTAGGGACTGGCGTTCCTAACTCCCAATGAACTTTAGTACCAAATTCCCATCCTGAGGCCGCGCGAGTCCATCTGCAGTTCCTCCGGGATGTAGCGCGCCTTACCCCGGGCCATGCGCCAGGCGCTCCAGGCCGCGGCGTAGGCGTCGATCACATCCGGTACCGTCGACTTGCGCACCCCCCCCAGCGCGTCCTCGACGCCGGAGAAATGCTGCTCGAGCAGCGCCAGCCGCTCACTCCTGCCTTTCTCCGAGCGTTTCGACGCAGCGAGCGGGTCACCGCCGTTCATGATAGTGAAGCTCAGCTCGGGGTGGACCTCCCGGATCCGAAGCTGCAGGTCGGGGGTCATCGCATCGTGGACCTCGCGCAACTTCGGGACAAGGCCGAAGACTTGCTTCGTTATCCCGATCATGTGGCGCGAGCTAGCTCGCGAGAGCGCCACCGCCTTCTCGTAGCAGTCGGCGGCGAGCACGGCCCTGACCGGCGGCGAAAAGACACTCGTCCCCCGTTTGCCCAGCATCTGCCGCGCCTGGCGATCGCAGGCGCGACCACCAGGCATCGCCACGGTCGGCAGCCCTATCGGGATGTCGACCGCCACGAAGCGCGGATGCTCCGGTAGGGCGATGATCTTGTGAAATGAATCGACTAACCGACACGACTCGCCGACGACATTGCGTTCGCCGTTGAGCTCGAGAAGCACTACAAACCAGCCGCCCTTACACCCATCCACCCCCGCCACGAATCTGCGACCCTCGTTCATGACCGCCTCGCTCGGTACTGCCCCTGGCCGTCTCAGCAGAGATACATGCCCTAAAGGCCGGCTCGCGGCGAGGAAACTGGACGTTGGCGGGTACCCCGTGCCGGCCGCTCGCGGTGGCTGCGGCTGTCTGTGTTGAGTGGCGGGAAACTCACGGAGCCGCAAAGACCAGCAGCGACAATTTAGCAGGATGCGGCCGCCCGCGACAATCCAGGCGAACGGAATGCTGAGGCACCCATTCGAAAATCTGAATGCCGGGCCCGGGGTGGCGGCGCGGCGGCGGCCCTCCGAACGCCTTAACTGTCTGTACTACAGTGAGTTAGTCGCTGGGGCACGAAGGTCCTTACCTGGCATATGCCTTGCCCCCTCGCCGGCCGGAAGGGAGGATTATGCCGCTTCGTCATCGGCTCGCCGTGGCTTTCGTGGTCTTTGCGGCCGGGGCCCTCGGAATCGGGGGCTGGCTCGTGTACCGGTCCACGCGTGGCCTTCTGGAGGCCGGGCTGGACGAGAGACTCGAGGCGGTGGTGGTTTCGGCGTCGTCGGGAATCGATGGCGACCTGGTGAGCCAGCTGCGCCCGGGCGACGAAGCGACGCGCCTTTTCCAGGCCTACTCCACGCGGCTGCGCGAACTGGGCCCCGTCTCGGCCAGCGCCTTCATCTTCGACTCCGCCGGCGGCCTGCTGGTCGCTTCCTGGCCCGGCCCGGCGATCGGCGACCGGATTCACAGCCTCGACCTCTACGGGGCGGAGATCGAGGAGGTCCGGGCGACGGGCAGCGCGACCACCACGCTGTTCCAGGACGAGGCCGGCCGCTGGTACAAGCTCGGCTTCGCCCGGCTCGACGACGGCCCCGCCGTACTGGCGGTGTCGATGCCAGCGAGCTTCCTCGAACCGCTCGAGCGGCTGCGCGCACAGATGATCACTTTCGCGCTGGTCGCGCTGGCCGCCATCGCACTGGCGGCGGCGATCCTGAGCCGCGGCCTCACCCGGGCCCTCGAGCAGCTCTCTGGAGCGGCCCGGCGGATCGGCGAGGGGCAGTACGCGGATCCGGTACCCTCGGGCGCCGGCGGCGAGGTCGGGCAGCTGGCGCGGGCACTGGAGGAGATGCGGGTCGCCATCATCCGGCGCGAGGAGGAGCTTCGCCTCATGCTCGCCCAGGTCGCACACGAGATCCGCAACCCGCTGGGCGGGATCGAGCTGTTCGCCGGCGCTGCCGCCGACGGACTGCCAGTCGAGGACGAGCGCCGCGAGCACTTGGAGAAAATCCGCGCCGAGGCGCGCGAGCTGGACCGCGTGATCACCGATTTCCTCACCTTTGCCAGGCCGCAAGACCCGGCGCTGCGCAAGATCGACCTGCGCCAGCCGCTGGAGGAAGCCGCTCTGATGATCGGCGACGCCGGCGAGCTGGACGTTCGCGTCGAGTTGCCGGCCGAGCCACTCTACATCGTGGCCGACCCCGATCAGGTGAAGCGCATCGCCGTCAACCTTTTGCGCAATGCCGTAGCAGCTGCGCAGCAGCGTGTCGTGCTGACGGCGTCCGGCAACGGTGAGCGTGCAAGTTTGACGGTAAGCGACGACGGACCGGGGATCGCGGCGGATGTGCGCGAGCGGATCTTCCAGCCGTTCTTCACGACCCGAGCCGATGGCGCGGGCCTCGGCCTGGCGATCGTGCGCAAGCTCGCCGAGGCGAACGCCGGTTCGGTGGACTTCGAGACGCGGGAGGGCGAGACGAGGTTCGTCGTGACGTTTGAGAAGTGAAGTGCTGCCGTGGGCCTGTGCAGTCGACGGGAACTAAGCGTCGGGGGAGCAGCTGTGCAGGCCGCGGTGGCCTTGAGGGGTGATAGACAGAGTGGGCGCGCGCGACGATGTAGCAGTACCGTCCTGGGCGGATGTTAGGGCGGATTCGCATCGGGTTCTCGACAGGGCGTGCGCCCGACCTGGAGGCGGCGACGGTGCCTAATCCGGCGGTGGGGTTGAGGGAGGTCTTGGGCGCCGTTGCCGCCACCGAGCCGCCGCCGGATGCGCCGGGCCGGTTCTCCCCTGAGCGTGCCGGTCTCGAGCCCGGCCCGATGTTGGCCTCGGGGGAGCCCGGCCGGTGCCCGGCGGCCTGGGGATTGCATTACCCGGCGGCCCTGCCGAGAGTAGAGGTATGGCCAAGGTACTGATCGTCGACGATCACGACTCGATGCGCGAGGGGCTTGAGCTCCTGCTGCGCCGCCGGGGCCATCGTACGCTGGGAGCCGCCAACGGGGCCGAAGGGCTCGAAATTCTCGACGGCCAGGACGACATCGACCTGGTGGTCGCCGACCTCAAGATGGCGCCGGTGGACGGCATGGAGATGCTGCGCGCCGTCCGCGAGCGTGCCCCTGGCATAGACTTCCTCATCATCACCGCCTACGGCTCGGTCGAGATCGCCGTCGAGGCCATGAAGGCGGGCGCCGTCGATTTCATCGAGAAGCCGTTCCGCAGCGAGGCGTTCGCGGCCCGAGTCGAGAGCTTGTTACGGGCCCGCGCCGAGCGCGAGCGGCTGCGCGACGAGAACATCTACCTGCGCGACGAGCTCGACCGCGAGTACGGCGAGATCGTCGGTCAGGCGCCGGTGATGCGCGAGGTCTATTCTTGGATCGATCGCGTCGCCCAGTCGGACTCGACCCTGTTGATCTACGGCGAGTCGGGGACCGGAAAGGAGCTCGTCGCCCGCGCCATCCACCAGGCGTCGCCGCGCGCCGAGGCGCCGTTCATTCGGGTCAACTGTGGCGCGATGCCCGAGGGCATCCTCGACTCCGAGCTGTTCGGCCACGAGAAGGGCGCCTTCACCGGCGCCGAGCGCCGCCGCCGCGGCCGCTTCGAGCTCGCCGAGGGCGGCACGCTATTCCTCGACGAGATCGGTACGATCCGACCCGAGACCCAGGTGCGGCTGCTGCGCGTTCTCCAGGAACGCGAGATCGAGCGGGTCGGCGGTGAGGAGACGATCCCGGTGGACGTGCGAATCATCGCCGCCACCAACATGGCGCCGGAGGTACTCAAGACGAGCGACGGCTTCCGCGAAGATCTATACTATCGCCTGCACGTCGTCCCCGTCGTTCTGCCGCCGCTCCGCGATCATCGCGACGACATCCCGCTGCTCGCCGCACACTTCATCGACAAGCTGAAGCTGCGTACCCGTACCAAGGTGACCGGAATCTCCGACGAGGCGATGGCAGCGCTCGAAGTATACGACTGGCCGGGCAATGTACGCGAGCTGGAAAACGTGATCGAGCGCGCACTCGTGCTCGCCCGTGGCGCTGTGATCACGCCGGCCGACCTGCCCGCTCTCGCGCCAACTGTCACGCGGCCGCTTCCTTCGGAACCGACGGAGGGGACGCTACAGGAATCGGTGGAAACGTACGAGCGCGAGTTGCTGCGTCGCTCGTTGGTTCAGGCCCGCGGCGTGAAAGCCGAAGCAGCGCGGCTGCTCGGTATCCCCGCGGCAACGCTACACTACAAACTCCAGAAGTACGGTATCGATACATGAGTCACGCGTTGCGTCTCGCCATCCCCATTGCCATCGCCATCGCCATCGTCGGTGACGACGCGGCGGCACAGGAGACGCGCGTCGATTCGCTGAGAACCGCGCACGGCGAGGCTACGGCTCGTGTGTCGGAACTCGTTATCGCCCGCGACGGCGCGCAGGCTTGGGCGGAGCGGCTCTACCGTCTGATCCCCGAAGCTCGGGAACAGGGCACCGACGCGCTGCGCCAAACGCTGGCCGTGGCCCAGTTCGCCGCCGATAGCCTCGACACACTGGACGCGTTGCTGGCGGAGGCGCTGGGTGCTGAGCGCGATGTGCGGGCGGCGCTCGTCGTCGAATTGGAGTCCGAGCTGGCCCGGGTGCTGGACGATGCCGAGTTGGCGCCGCCGATCCAGAAGGTGGCGCTCACCCAGCTCGCCCAATCGCTGGCCAGCGAGCTTGCCGCTATTCGGGCACCACTGCAGCTGCCGGCCACCGAACTGCCCACCGTCGCCGTCGAACCCGGCGATGGGCCCGAGGAGATCGCGCTCAAAGCCGACTTCCTCTCAGATCGCGCGACGCAGTTGCGGAACGCCGCCGACGTGGTAGCCTCCGAGATCACGCGGGTCGAGAGACGCGGCGAGCTGCAGGACGAGATGCGGCGGCTGGTCGCTGAAGTCCGGCTTTTCGATGAGGCGGGGCTGCCGCCTGTGGCGGCCGAAGCGGGTGAGACGGAGAACGTGACACAGTCTACCTTCGATCAGACCAGCACGCGCCTGGGGCCTGGAGACGTGGCCGTCGCGCCGGCGGGTGAGCGGGCCCTCGATCTCCCAATCCTGCCGGTCGAAGCTGACGTTCAGTTAGCGTCGGACGAGGCGACCCTGCTCGATCAGCTCGACCGACTGCGCGAAGATCTGCTACGACGCGCCGAGGTGCTGGACCGCCAGGCGGAAGAGTTCCGACGGCTGATCAGGGGGCCGCCCTGATGCGCGCCGCCGCGATCGCCGCCGGCGTCGTGGCGACATTTACCTTAGCCGACCCGCTTCCCGCCCAGTCGCTACGCAGTGACCTATCCGCCGGACCCGAGCTCCTCTTCTTCGAGGCTAACAGCGTCACTGAAGGAACCTTCGCTGCCCGGGCTAGCGGTGGACTCATCTGGACGGCGCGTTCGAGCGCTGTCGCGTTCGCCGTCGAGCCACGCGCCGGCCTCAGGTTCCTCACCTTCGAGGAACACACGTCGACCGAGCTGATTGCCGACCTCATGGCTTCGCTCGCCGCGGCGCCCCGCGCCGGACGCCTGCGCTGGCAGGTCGGTGTCAGAGGGAAGCTGCGCGATCTCACCGATCCGCCCGAGTTGCCCGTTTACCTCGAGCCCGGCCGCGGTGAAGGTTGGGCGGACGGTGTCGTCGGCCTGCCGGTCGGCCGCGGTTGGACTCTCGAGGCGCGTGGCTCCGCAGGTCTCGTTCGCTACACGCCCGCCGAGTGGCGCGTACTCGATCGAAACGGTGCGCTGGGTGCCTTGAGCGTCAATCACGCGCTGGGCCCCGGCGTGGCCCGCTTCACCGTCGCCGTCGGCGGCGAACAGTACACCGACCCCCTCGCCTTCAATCGCGAGGATAGCCGCTGGGGGCTGAGGGCTGA
>CAYFSW010000167.1:0-12365 GCA_964345885.1 uncultured Gemmatimonadota bacterium
CGTCCTCCTCGCCTCTCTCAACCGGCTGGCTCTCGCCGGTGAGCGCCGCCTCGTTGAGCGTCGTGCGACCCTCGACGATCACGCCATCCACCGGCACCTTCTCGCCCGGCTTCACCAGCACGCGATCGCCGGGCTCGATCTCCGTCACCGACACGTCTTCGGTCGAGCCGTCGTCTCTCAAGCGATGGGCCTCCGCCGGCAGCAGCTCGACCAGCTTCTCCAACGCCCGGGAGGCGCCCATCACCGAACGCATCTCGATCCAGTGGCCGAGCAGCATGATGTCGATCAGCGTGGCCAGCTCCCAGAAGAAGACCTCGCCGCTCAGCCCGATCACCACGGCAGCGCTGTAGACGTAGGCGACGGTGATGGCCAGGGCGATGAGCGTCATCATCCCCGGCTGCTTCTTGCCGACTTCGTCGACGAAGCCCTTCAGGAAAGGCCAACCGCCGTAGAAGTAGATGGCCGAGGCGAGGAGGGCCTGGACGTAGGAGTCGCCGGGGAACGCCAGGAGGCCCTCGATCCCCAGGAAGCGCTGAATGAGCGGCGCCAGCGCCAGGACCGGCAGGGTCAGGGCGAGCGAGATCCAGAAGCGACGTCGGAAGTCCGCCACCATGTGGGCGTGGTGGTCGTGACCGCTCTGTCCGTGGTGATCGTGAGCCAACGATGGCCGTCCTCTTAGTGACCGCCGTCCTCGTGAGACTCCATCTCACGGCCGTGCATCATTCCCTCACCCATCTCGCCCCGCATCTGGTGTAACAGATGGAGGCCGAAGTGCACTTTCGACCGCTGCTCGTCGCCGAGCACGGCCAGCGACTGCTGCCAATAGCGCGCCATCGCGACCTGCATCTCGACATGCTCCGCCGCCCATGCCTCCAGCGCCGTCTCGTAGGCGTCGAGATCGGGCTGCTCGGCGTGCAGCGCCTCCGTCGCGCGTTGCCGGAGCGGCATCACCCGATTCATGTGAGCCCGATGAAATGTCGACAACTCGTTCTTGAGTTCCTGCAGACGCTGCACCTGCTCGTCGCTCAGCTTCAGCGCCTGTTTTTGCTCGAGCAGGAAATCGGGGCCGGGGTGCATCATCATCCCTACGCCCATCGTCCCGTGCTCCTGGCCCATATGCATCATCGTGGCGCCCTGCTCCATCATCTGGCCGTGGCGCTCGTGATGCTCCTGGCCGGCCAGCGTTGTGGGCAACGCCAAAGCCCCGGCCACGATCCAGATCAACGTCCGTGTCTTCATGAGTGCCTTCCTTCGGTTGAGTGAATGACCCTTTGTCGTGTTACTTCAGCGAGGCCAATGCTGGCTCGGCAAGCGGCTCTTCCGACACCGGCTCCCGCGCCTCTCGTCGCACCTGCCAACGACGCCAGACCAAGTAGATCGCGGGGATCACCACCAAGGTGAGCAGCGTCGCCGTGAGCATGCCACCTACCATCGGAGCGGCGATCCGCTTCATCACGTCGGCCCCGGTGCCAGCGCTCCACAAGATTGGCAGCAGGCCCATGATGATAGCGGTGACCGTCATGATAACCGGCCGTAGGCGTTCCAGTGCGCCCTCCCGCACCGCCACCGCCACATCCGTGGATTCGCGCAGCTGGCCGGCCCGGCTGCGCCGCTCAAACGCCTCGTCGAGATAGATCAGCATCACCACACCCGTTTCTGCCGCAACGCCGGCCAGCGCGATGAACCCGACCCAGACCGCGACGCTGGTGTTGTAGCCCAGCAGCCAGAGGAACCAGATGCCGCCCACGACCGAGAACGGCAGTGCCAGCATGACGATCAGCGACTCGGCCACGCCACGGAAGTTGAGGAAGAGCAGCAAAAAGATGATACCCAACGTCACGGGAACCACAACCTCGAGTTTCTCGCGCACCCGTTGCATGAACTCGTACTGGCCGCTCCAGATCATCGTGTAGCCGGGCGGCATGGTGATCTGCGCGTTGACCAGCTGCTGCGCGTCACGCACATAGCTCCCCACGTCGCGCTCGCCGTTGTCGACGAAGATCGTGGTGACCGGGAAGGCGTTCTCTGTCTTCACCGCCATGGCGCCCTGCGTCAGCTCGACGCTGGCCACCTGGCCCAACGGGATCTGCAGCTGGCCACCCATAGCGGGGATGGTGACCTCGCGTAGCTTGGCCAGGTCGTCGCGCAGCTCGCGCGGGTAGCGGACGTTCACCGCGTAGCGCTCGCGGCCTTCGACGGTGTAGGCCGCGGTGAAGCCACCCACGGTGGCCATGATCGCACGGTGCACGTCGCCTACGTTGAGCCCGTAACGAGCCGCCTCGATCCGGTCGATGTCGATGTCGACGTAGTAGCCCGAGACGCCGCGCTCGGCGAAGGCGCTGCGGGTGCCCGGTACTTGCTGGACGATTCCCTCGACCCGCTCACCCAGCATCTGCAGGGTATCGAGGTCGGGACCGAAGATCTTGATGCCGACCGGCGTGCGGATGCCGGTGGCCAGCATGTCGATCCGTCCCTTGATCGGCATGGTCCAGGAGTTGGTGACGCCCGGCATCCGGGTCAGCCGGTCCATCTCGGCGATCAGACGCTCGTAGCTCATACCGGGCCGCCACTCGTTTTCCGGTTTCAGCGTGATCGTCGTCTCCCACATCGAGAGGGGTGCCGGGTCGGTTGCGGTGGTGGCGCGGCCGGCCTTACCGAGGACGATCTCGACCTCAGGCAGCGCGGCCAGCACGCTGTCCTGATGGCGCATCACCTCACGGGCCTGGGCGATCGACACGCCGGGCACCGTGGTCGGCATGAAGAGGATCGACCCCTCCTTGAGCGGCGGCATAAACTCGCTGCCCAGCTGCCGCCAAGGGATGACGGTGAGCGCCAGCACCACGGCGGCGCCGGCGATAACGACCCACGGCCTTCGAACCACGAACCCGATGACCGGCCGGTAGACCCATCGCAGGCCCCGGTTCACGGGGTTTCTCGACTCCGGCTTGATCTTCCCCTTGATCAGGTAGCCCATCAGCACCGGCACCAGCGTGATCGACAGCAGGGCCGCGCCGGCCATGGCGAACGTCTTGGTGTACGCCAGCGGCTTGAACAGCCGGCCCTCCTGCTGTTCGAGCGAGAAGACCGGCAGGAAGCTGAAGGTGATGATGAGCAGCGAGAAGAACAGCGGCGGCCCGACCTGCTTGGCGCTCTCCAGCACGACCTCCCAGCGGTCGCGTTCTTCACTACCACGCTCCAGATGTTTGTGCATGTTCTCGATCATCACGATCGCCGCGTCGACCATCGCGCCGATGGCGATGGCGATGCCACCGAGGCTCATGATGTTGGCGTTGACGCCGATGAGCCGCATGACGATGAACGAGATGAGTATTCCAAGCGGCAGGGTGACGATGGCAACCAGGGCCGAGCGCGCGTGCAGCAGAAAAAGCACGGCGACCAACCCGACGATGAGCGATTCCTCCACCAGCTTCTCGCGCAACGTGTGGATCGCCCGGTGGATCAGGTCGCTACGATCGTAAGCCGCACGAAGGTGTACGCCGGGCGGCAGCCCCTGCTGGATCACCGCGATCCGCTCCTTCACACGCTCGATCGTCTTCAGCGCGTCGGACCCAAAACGCATCACGACGATGCCCGCCACCACTTCGCCGCGGCCGTCGAGGTCGGCGGCCCCGCGGCGCGGCGCCGGCCCCACCTGGACCCGGGCCACGTCTGCCACCCGGATCGGCGTCCCACTGGCCGTAGCGCCTACCGCGACGTTCTCGATGTCCTCTACGTTCTCCAGGTAGCCGAGCCCGCGGATCATGTACTCGCGGCCGCCCATCTCCAGGACCCGGGCGCCGATGTCGATATTGTGCGACCCGATGGCCTGCGCCACCCGGGTCACCGGAATATCGAAGGCACGCAGACGCTCGGGGTCTACTTCCACCTGATACTGCTTCACGAATCCGCCCAGGCTGGCTACTTCCGAAACGCCCGGCACCGCCGTGAGCTGATAGCGGATGTACCAGTCCTGGAGCGTGCGCAGCTGCGCCAAGTCCAGGCTGTCCGATTCCAGCACGTACTCGTAGACCCAGCCAACTCCAGTGGCGTCCGGACCCAGCGTCGGCTCGACGCCCTGCGGCAACTGCTGACGGATTCCATTCAAGTATTCGAGCACCCGCGAGCGCGCCCAATAGATGTCCGTGCCGTCCTCGAAGATCACGTAGACGAGGCTGAGCCCGAAGAACGAGTAGCCGCGCACCACGCGAGCGCCGGGCACCTTCAGCATCTCGGAGGTGATCGGATAGGTTATCTGGTCCTCCACGATCTGCGGTGCCTGTTCGCGGAAGTCCGTCTGGATGATGACCTGCACGTCGGACAGGTCGGGGATCGCGTCCAGCGGCGTCGTGCGCATCGCCCACACGCCACCACCGACGATCGCCGCGCTTGCGAGTAGAACGAGGACGCGGTTGCGGAGCGACCATTCGATGACCTTGCTAATCATGGCGATGCTCCTCTCCGCCGCCACCGCTCGACATAGTATCGGCGTGCTGCGTGTGCTCGCCTTCCGGCTCGATCGCCGAGCCGTGGCCGGCGTGCTGCATGCCCGGCATGTCGCCGCCGGTACCGGCGAGTCGGGACTCGGCATCGATCAGGAAGTTGGCCGATGCCACGATCACCTCGCCCTCCTCGAGGCCGGCCAGCACCTGCACGCGATCCCCAGCCCGTGCGCCAAGCACGACATCGTGCGGGTGGAGCGAGCCATCCTCGTGACGATGGAAGATCAGGTTGCGCTCGCCCGTCGCTACCACCGCGTCGAGGGGCACCGAGATGACGTCCTCGCCGATCTCGGCATCGAGGTACATCGTCGCGAACATCCCGGGTTTGAGTCGCTGCTCCGGATTCGGCACGGTCAGCCGCACACGGTTGGTGCGGCTCCGTTCGTCCACCGTCGGATAGACGAAGCTGACTCGCCCCATCATGTGGACGCCGGGATAGGCCGCGACCTCGATGTGCGCCTGCTGGCCTTCCCGAACGAACTGGAGATCTTGCTCGAACACGTCGCCTTCCACCCAGATCGTCGACAGATCGGCGATCCGGTAGAGTCGCTCACCCGGCATCACCCGCTGACCTTCCAGCACATTCTTCGTCAGCACGATGCCGCTCACCGGCGAGACCAGCGTCAGCGTCTTCGTGACCTGACCCGTTCTCTCGACTCGAGTGATCTGCTCGTCGGTAATGTCCCAGTAGGCCAGCCGTCGGCGCGCCGCTTCCAGTGTCGCCTGAGCATTCTGCCACGCCTCGCCGGCGGAAGTGTCGACCTGCGCGGCGAGCCGCTTCGCTGTGAGCAGCTCCTCCTGTGCGGCGACTAGCGCCGGGCTGTAGAGCGTCAGCAGCTGCTGCCCGCGTCGCACCGCCTCGCCCGTCGTGCTGACGAACAGCTGCTCGACGAACCCTTCGATCTTCGGCGTGATGTCGGCGACTCGGGGCTCCGCCGCCTCGATTCGGCCGACCGTTCGTATCGTACGGGCCAGCGGCCCAGCCTCGACGATCGTGTAGACAATCCCAAGGGCGCGCTCTTCGGCAGCCGTCAGGTGGACGGCTGATCGCATGACGGCTCCCGTACTGTCGGTGGCCCCGCTGCTGCCGCCGCCGGTATGCATAGCGTGCTCTTCAGCCGTCATGCCGGGCATCGGCGACTCTTCCTCCTGGCCGCCGCAGGCGGCGAGCAGGTAGATACCGCAGAGCGTCGCGATCGTTGTGTATCTCATCGGTCACCTCCCAACGTAGTTCCCACCAGCGCCTCCACCTGCGCTACGGCGCGGTGGTACTCAGCGGTGAGGCGTACGCTCTCTATTCTGTATCGATTGACCGTCATCTCGTTGACGACGAGCGTGGTGTAGTCGATGCGACCCACACGATACGCCGACAGAGCGGACTCGACCGCCGCCTGCGCCTGGGGTAACACCGACGTCTCGTAGAGTCTCGAAAGGCTGCGGGCCCGTTCGGCCTGCGCGCGCAGCTCGGCGAGTTGCGCGAACGTCTCGTTGTAGAGATCGAGCTCCCGGGCCTCTTCCATCCTCTGCATCGCTTGCATCTCGCGCCGCAGCGGCAGCTGGTACGATCCGGCGAAGATAGGGATGCTGATCCCGAACATCAGCGAGACGAAGTCATCGAACTGAGGCCGAGCACCGTAGCTCAGGCTGACCGTGATGTCGGGATAGAGGGCTCGACGTGCCGCCTTGTAGCCCGCCTCGGCCGCCAGGGCGCGCCGGCGCGCCGCCTGCAGGCCCGGTCGCCCCTCCGCCGCCAGTTCCATTAGCCGAGCAACAGGCGGCAGCTCGCCGCCGGGGCCCGGCAGCTCGAGCGCCCCCACCAGCGCCGTCGCCGCCCGGCCCAGCAAGGCGTTGAGTCGCGCTGCCATCGCCACCCGGTCCTGCTGCATCACTGTGATGTCTTCAGTCATCTGTGCGATGGAGACCTGGGCCTGCAGCACGTCCTGCTGCAAGCCGGAGCCGACCGCGTAGCGAGCCGACGACACCTCGAAGAAATCGCGGAGCAGGCCGCGCGTATCGCGCATGATCGCCAAGGAGCGATCGATGAAGGCCAGCTGGTAGTATGTCGATTCCAGCCGGGCCAGCAGACGGCGCTCGACCTCCTCGGCATCGAGAGAATCCGCCGCGGCTAGATGCTCGGCACGCTCCTCGGCGAACCCCAGCTTACCCGGCCATCGGAACCGCTGCATCAGCGAAACCGAATTCATCGTCATCGGCTGATCGGTTCTTCCCAGGTCGTCTATTGGCCGGTTCATCAAGCCGAACGACAATTGCGGGTCGGGCCAAGCGCCGCTCTGCGGTATCCGCTGCTCGGCAACGTCCGCGCGTAAGCGCGCGGCCTGCAGCATAGGGTTCGCCTCGCGGGCCAGCGACACGGCGTCCGCCAGCCGAAACGTATCGGCGGGCGCCTGGGCGGCGGCCGCCGTCGGCAGCCCCAAGAGCAGAGCCAGCATGATCGTGTTGTATTTTTTGCGCATCCTTCGCCTCTCAGTGATGCCGCGCGTGCACGACTGGCCACCGCCCGCCGAACCGACCGCGGCGCTGCACTATCAACTGTAGAGAGAAAGACTAGGCTCTAGGTGGCGGTAGGATAGGGGGTACTGCTGCAGTGATCTCGCGGGAGGGCTGCTCGCCTTCCCATGCCGGGGCATATGCCTCCACAAACGGAGCGTGCGCGGTCGCGACCATTGCCGTCACGGTACTCGCGCACCTCGCCATGCTGGCACACTCATCTACGGGGCAATGCGCGCAGTCGGTTGCCGGACCGACGGTCAACTGGATGACCGGCTCGCTCATACTATGACAGTCCACACGGTCACCGGACGCATCTCGATGCGGCGACAGAACGGAGCCGGTCAACAGCCCCATGTGAGCCATCATTAGCAGTAGAGCCAGTGTACGCTTCATAGGCTACAATACTACCCAACTACTCCCGGATGTTCCACCCCGCGCCTTGATGCGGGCGGCCTCGGTAGACCGACCGGCTTCCCTCAGGGATCGACTCTAGCTCCCGGCCAGCTGCCGGAGCACGTAATGCAGGATGCCGCCGTGCCGGTAGTACTCGAACTCCTGCGGCGTGTCGATCCGCACGGTCGCATCGAACTCGACCTTCGACCCGTCCGGCTTCTCGGCCGTTGTCTTTACTCGCCTTTTACCTTCCGGGCTCTCGATCGCGAACGTCTCCTCGCCGCTAAGCCCCAGCGACTCGGCGGTTTCACGCTTCGGAAACTCGAGCGGCAGCACGCCCATCCCGATCAGGTTGCTGCGGTGGATGCGCTCGAAGCTCTGGACGATGACGGCGCGGATGCCAAGCAAGCGCGTCCCCTTCGCCGCCCAGTCGCGCGACGAGCCCGAGCCGTACTCTATCCCCCCGAGCACGACCAGCGGCGTACCCTCGTCCTGGTACTTCATCGCCGCATCGTATATCGCCATCTGCTCACCGCTCGGGATCTGACGAGTGAATCCACCCTCGACGCCCGGGACCAGCTTGTTGCGCAGCCGCACGTTGGCGAACGTGCCCCGCATCATCACCTCGTGGTTGCCGCGCCGCGAGCCGTAGGAGTTGAAGTCCACAGGATCGACGCCGTGCTCGATCAGGTAGCGACCCGCCGGGCTGTCCTTCTTGATCGCGCCGGCCGGCGAGATGTGGTCCGTCGTCACCGAGTCGCCCAGGTAGGCCAGTACCCGCGCACCCTCGATCGCCCCGACCGGCGGCGGCTCGGCGGTTAGCCCCTCGAAGAAGGGCGGGTGCTTTACATAGGTGGACTCGGGGTCCCATTCATAAAGGACACCTTCCGGAACGGGCATCGACTTCCATTGCTCGCCCCCCTCGAACACCTCGGAGTAGGTCTTACGGAACATCTCCGACTGCAGCGCCCTCTCCACCGTCTCCTGCACTTCACGGCGGCTGGGCCAGATGTCCTTTAAGAAGACCGGCTGGCCGTCGCTGCCAGTGCCCAGCGGCTCGCTGTAAAGGTCGACGTCCATACGGCCGGCCAGCGCGTAGGCGACTACCAACGGCGGCGAAGCGAGATAGTTACCGCGGGTCTCCGAGTGGACACGTCCTTCGAAGTTCCTGTTACCCGAGAGGACCGAGACCGCCACGAGGTCGCCCTGCTGGATGCCGGCGGAGATCTCGGGATCGAGGGGGCCACTGTTTCCGATGCAGGTCGTGCAGCCGTAGCCGACGACGTTGAAGCGCAACTCCTCCAGGTACGGCAGAAGCTCGGCTTTCGTCAGGTACTCGGTGACGACCTTCGAGCCCGGCGCCAGGCTCGTCTTCACCCACGGCTTCGTGGTGAGCCCCTTCTCCACCGCCTTCTTCGCCACGAGGCCGGCGGCGACCAGCACCGAAGGATTCGACGTGTTCGTGCAACTCGTGATCGCGGCGATCACCACCGACCCGTGACTCAGGTTGAAGCGCTCGCCGTTCCTCGAAACCGCTGTCGCACTGCCGGCGATCAGCTCGTCGGCGCTCCCCCCGTCGCCCTGCGGCGCCAGGTCGGGCAGCACGCGCTTGAAATCCGCTTTCGCCCGGGTGAGCGGTACCCGATCGTGAGGCCGCTTGGGACCGGCGAGGCTCGGTTCCACCTGTGCCAGGTCCAGCTCCAGCGTGTCGGTGTAATCAGCCTCCGGGCTGTCCGCAGTGTGGAACAGCCCCTGCTCCTTCATGTAGGCTTCCACCAGCGCGATCTGCTCGTCGCTCCGCCCGCTGAACCTCAGGTAGCGAAGCGATTCCGCGTCCACCGGGAAGATGGCACAGGTCGATCCCATCTCCGGCGACATGTTGCTTATGGTGGCGCGATCGGCCAACGGCAGATTCGCCAGCCCCGCGCCGTAGAACTCGACGAACTTGCCGACCACACCCTTCTCACGGAGCATCTGCGTCACGGTAAGTACGAGGTCGGTCGCGGTGGCGCCCTCGGGCAGCTCGCCGCGCAGCTTGAAGCCGACGACCTGCGGAATCAGCATGGTGACCGGCTGGCCGAGCATGGCGGCCTCCGCCTCGATTCCGCCGACCCCCCAACCCAGCACTCCGATCCCGTTGATCATGGTCGTGTGGGAATCGGTGCCAACCAGGGTGTCGGGATAGGCCCAGCCAGTCCGGTCCGTCATTACGACGCGCGCCAGATACTCGAGGTTCACCTGGTGGACAATGCCGGTCTCCGGCGGTACGACACGGAAGTTCTCGAACGCTTCCTTGCCCCAACGCAAGAACCCGTAGCGCTCACGATTGCGTTCGAACTCTCTCTTCGCGTTGAACAGGAGCGCATCGGCCGTGCCGTAGGCATCGACCTGCACCGAGTGGTCGATCACCAGCTCCACCGGCTGCAGCGGATTGATCTTGCGCGGGTCACTGCCCAGGGTCCGCATCGCCTCACGCATCGCCGCCAGATCGACCACCGCCGGCACACCGGTGAAGTCCTGCAGCAGCACCCGGGCGGGCCGATAGGCGATCTCGGTAGCCGGATCCGCTTTGGCCTCCCACTTGGACAGCGCCTCGATGTCGCCGCCCGTCACCGTGTTCCCGTCCTCGTGCCTGAGCAGGTTCTCAAGCAGGATGCGCAGCGCGAAGGGCAGACGCGCCACCGGCAAGCCCGCTCTCTCCAGCGCCTCGAGCCGGGCGATACGATGTTTGTCTCCTCCTACCGCCAACTCGCCGTGGCTTCCATACGTATCGGCCATCATCGCTCCTTCGGATCGAACTCTTGGGGGGCCACACCGCTAACTGTCGCGCCCGGTCGGGGGTTCGTCAAGCACAGCCGAACAGAACGGGCGACCCGAGTGGGCCGCCCGTCAGACACGCCTGAATCTCGGCGCGCTCAGCCTATCGGCAGCGTGCGTCCCGTGTTGTCCAGCCCAAACAGGAACAGGTAGCCGACCAGGTCGAAAACCTCGCCCAACCCGTCATATAGGCCTTCCAGCAGAGAGAGCTCAGCAGCCGTCAGCCCGCTTCCCTCGACGGCCACGAGGCGCTCGTCGCTTGTGAATTCGGCGACCTTTACACCGTTGAGCTCGACACCACTACTCGGGTCCACACCGCTCTCAAAGTCGAAGATCAACTCAATTGCCAGCGACGAACCCGAGGCAGTCTCGACGATCGACCCCATATTGGTGAACCCGCTGGCGTCGGAGGTCGAGCCGAGTGTGATATCGTACGTGCCAACCTGTAGGCTCATGCTCACGTTCGAGCCCGCCGCCGAACCCGTGACCGAGACATCGAAATCCCGGTTGGCCGTGCCGTCGGAGACGAAGCCGGACGACGTCAGGTTGTAGCTGCTTTGGCCCAGCGTCCCACCAACACCGTAGTCCATTACGGTCGTACTGGCCTCGCGGGCGGTGATGTCGACATCGATGTTGTCGCCCGAGGTGAAATCCCGGATGTCAATGTCACCAAACTCCTCACCCGCGCTCATCGGCATACCCATCGCGTCGACCCGGTACAGCACAAAGCGGATGCCGTCTTCCGGGGCTCCTGTCCGGCTCGTGTCGTCGAACCAGCTGCTTCCCGTGAAGTCCCAGGCGCAGGTCGATCCCAGTAGGGCGCTGGGGATCAGTTGCGGAACCGCATCCGCCGACAGGGGCGGCGGATCCTGGATGCTGGTAAGGTCCGTGATCAGGTCGCCGAGGCCGCCGATCAACGCTCCCAGTGACTCGTTGTCATTGCCGAGGCCGTCGATGATGCCGTCGACGAGCGCTGCCGCGGTCGCCGGGTCGATATCACCGTTCAACCCAGACGTCTCGTCATCGCAGCCAGCGATGACCGACAGCGACAGGGCCAACGACGTGACAGGCACGAGGAAACTCAACCTCGAGGTTCTCAACTCTACCTCCCGGTTGCTGGCCCGCCTACAAGGCAGGCCTGGTTGGGGCTGGACCTACCGGGAATCGCGGCCCGGTAGGCAGACGGAGCTACAGGACCCCCGATCGGGCCAATCAATAAGGATACTGATTATTCGAAAATAGGGGGTGGTTCGCTGGACGCAAGCGGTTATCGGGACGCGGTAAGCTGTCTGCGGTATGCGGTGAATTCGGGCTATCCAAGCTCGAACCTACCGCACACCGCATACCGTCTACTGTTCCCCGTGGTGCTCCTGGTGCCTGCGTAACTCCTCAGCCATCTCCTTGATCTCCTGCAGGTCCCTGACCAACTCGCTGTAGCCGTACCAAAGGGCGTAGTCCGGGTTGGCGTGGAAGACGCCCTGGAACGCCCGCATGCGATGCTCGAGGTGCATGACGAAGAGCTTCTGCTCGATGGCGGTCGGCGCGTCGTGGAAGGTGAGCAGGTCGGGGTACGGGTAGGAGTAGTAATCGGGCTGCTCGAGGATCCCGTCCTCGTAGAGGGCGACCACCGTACGGATCGCCTCGGCCAACAGGTGATCAGCTTCCCTGATCATCTCGTCGCCTTTTTCCAGCTCGGCGCGGGCGAAGTTCTCCGAGTGACAGCCACCGCAGATCGAGATCATCTTTTCGCGCTCCGCCTCCCAAGCCTCCTGGGTGAGCCGAGCCACGTCGGCCGCCCGCACCACTTCTAGCCGGCCTGTCGGGTTACCGTCGGGATCGAGCACACCGAGCGCCTGCAGGATAGTCGCGCGATCCGCGGCCCAGACATCGTCATCCGGCATGGGCAACCGCACGGCCAGGAAGCCCCAGGCGGTTCGGACCTCGTGATCACCAGCCTGCATGTGGCAGGTCTGGCAGGTCGGTGCTGCGACGTTCTCGGGAAGCGTGCCGTTCTGCTTCAGCAAATAGCGCACGCCATGCTTCGAGGACGAGTACATCTCCCACTGGGGATGATCGAAGCCCATGTGGCAGGTCTGGCAGGCCTGCGGCTGGCGGGCCTCCGTCACCGAGAACAGGTGTCGCGTA
>CAYFSW010000168.1:0-12384 GCA_964345885.1 uncultured Gemmatimonadota bacterium
GGCCTGGGGAAAATAGGTGCGAAAACGTTCGATCCATCGGTCTTTCCGCTGCAGAACTATCTCATCGACGGCCTTCCGATTCCGAAGACCGATGCAATTTCCCAGCTGAATCTCAACCAAACGACCACAGAGGTCATGATCACACGTGGCGGTCTCGTGTCCGACAAGACTGGATGGAGCCGCCTCGTGTCCGACAACAGTGAATGGAAATGCGTCGACTCACTAGACGACGACACGTACCGGCAGTGGGACGCCTCGGCGACCGTTGGATCTACGACCTACAACGTCGCGTTCGCCCTGCCGGAGAGCAATGCGAGCTTCATCTCCTCTGCTGCTCCGATCATCTTCCGTACGGAGTTCTACCTCAATCCAGGGCTCTTCAAGGTCTATCTGTGGGATTTCCAATTCATGCGCGAGAGCACCGGATCTTGGGAGCCACTGACGCACTGGATCGTAGCCGACCATTGCGGAGATGCTTCTGCTTACGGCGTGCGCCTCGAGGATTTCGAAGGGCAAACCGTCATGGAGATCAGCAACGACGGGCTAGGTAGCTTCCTCCCGGAGGGGACGATCTTCGACCTGCCCTTCCATGTGAGCATTGATATTAAACCCGGCAGCGATCTGAATCCCATTAACCCACGCAGTAGAGGCGTCATCCCGGTGGCGATCCTGACGACGGATACCTTCGATGCGACGACCGTGGACCCGGAGTCCATCAGGTTCGGCCCAGATGGTGCAGCGAAAGCGCATCCACAGGGACATCTTGAAGACGTCGATGGGGACGGTGACCTAGATTTGCTGCTCCATTTTCGAACGCAGGAAGCCGGCATCCAACGCTGTGACACGGAAGCCTCTTTGTGGGGTGAGACCTTCGATGGAGCGCCAATAGAAGGGACCGACGCTGTGCGTATGGTGGAAGGTAGCAGCCCTTAGCTGTGCCTGACTGCGATTCGGGCTACGAGGATGGGGCGGTTCCTTGTGGGGCCGCCCCTCTCTCTATGTGGACCGTGCATATCGGGGGAACGGCGACGGCAGGTTCCGGCTGCAAAAGCGAGACTAGCGGGAAGGGCAAGCACTGCCGGGACGGAGCGATCGTCAATCTGGGTTGTCAACGTAACCGACGGTTCGAAGTTGCCGCCACCAGATGAACTCCGCGAATTGCCCCTGGAGGTCTTTGTTGAGATCCTGACGTCCGCACTTCCGCTTCACGAGGCATGGCGTCGTGCCGTTCGAAGGCACAAGACACGGGGCAGGGGAAGGATGGGACAAGGGATCCTCACAGTAAGGTCGATACGACCAACTTTCTACTGCGGCGCGTTCGCCGGATCGCAGGCGCCGTAGAAGGCCTGCGGGCACGGCTTGAGCGACCAGCGTATCACCGGGAAGCGCTCAGCTGGCGATTGCACGGACCTGTTGGCCCCGTAGCGCTTGCGCGTAAGCTTGCCGAGCAGGAAGGCGAGGGTGCAGCGTTCATGATTGCTGAAGTAGCCCTTGCTGTCCACCAAGCTGATTGGTCCGCATCCAACCGCCGGCTCGGCGCGGAGGTCGTTAGCAGCGAGGTAGCCTCTGTCCTCAAGGAGTTGTCGGAACTGGCAGCACAGCAGCCGGCCCCAGCGAACCTCGAGGCCTACGTGAAGGAAACGCTTGCGGTTGTGAACTCATGACGTGGCCCGTCCCGTTTCGTGCACGGCGTATCTCGCTACGGCCGAAGGACTCCAAGCGCATTTCGCGCGAGGATGCGGACAGACAATCTGCAACAGTGAAGGAGATTCTGCGGCGTTTGGAGCGCCAGCCAGGTCTCGTACTCGCCGACGAAGTGGGCATGGGTAAGACCTTTGTCGCCCTCGCGGTGGCTGTGGCACGTATGGCACTTCACGCATGAACATGGGAGACACCTCCGGTCACTCGGTGGAATACAATAGATGACGCAATGTACACGCTCTTGAGCACTGGTCCTGACTCTCGCGGGTTGTCGAGGTAAATCCCCAAGCCGCTGCCTACCCCACACCTCAGTGCAACAGATAGATCGGCCCTCCCCCCCAATCCCCCAACGATATGACGTTTACGATAGTCCGAGAACGCGCATCGGCGACAAGCACGCGAGACGGCCGGGGCCCGAACAGTGGCCCCGCCGACGCGGTTCCCGCGGTCACGAAAATCGTGCCGCCATCCCGGCTCACCACTGACCTGTGCGTAACTGGTCCCTTCCCGTTTATAGCAGCGGCACGCAAGTCTATCGGTTCTTGGGTTTCAAGCATCGCGTCGAACACGAAAAGCGACCCCGAGCCAGCATAGTCGAAGAAGTCACCAGGATCGGTGAGATAGAGGCGAGTGCCGTCGGGGGCGACTGAGAGCACGGCACCTGGCGAAGGGATTGGTCGACGTGCGCGAGCTATCACCTGCTGTGCATCGAGATCGTACTTGTATATGCTGTCGAGTCCTAAGACGTAGACGTTGTGGGCATCCGGAGCCGGTAGAACCTGACGCAGTCCTCCCCACTCATCGTCCGTAGCGGCAACCAGTGTTGCTACGTGGCGGACTTCGAAGGTGCTCCCATCCAGAACGTAGAGCTGCCCGGCATGCGGCGGCCTCACGTCGCGGCTCCCCGCAACAAGGACAGAACCTGGGTCCCCGGCCGATCTGGGTGGCAGGGCAGCGATCGCGTCACGCCCATTGGCAAGGGGCCCGAGGAAGCCTACAGGCTCACGCGAGTCGATGTCTAGGACCACCAAGCCGACAGTGTCGCGCCGTTCGCCGTTTACGAGCAACCTCGTGCCGTCGGGAGATACCGCAAGGGCATAGTTCCCATAGATCTCGACAGGTCCTATTGTGCTGCGGCCAGCTATCTCCGCGAGGCTATCGCGAGAGAGGATTTCAAGCGACCGTGTGTCTATCTCGATTAGCTCTTCGTCGGGAAGCCACTCGAACGCCGTCAAGTATAGAGTCGTGCTATCGGGTGAAAGCGCGAGAGCATCTACGAAGGGACCTACACTACCGGAAGTCCGTATCACCCGACCTCGGCGGGCGTCGACCAGGTAGAACCGACCGGATTCGTACGGGCCCACCAGCAGGGTCTCGTCGACTGAACTCGATGCCAAGGGCTCACCACAGGTAACGCCGACGGTCGCTGTCGCCGTCAGGGCAAGAAGCGCGATGCCCTTCCGCAAGTACCCGGTCATTGCTCCGTGCTCACTCTATCTCGTCCTCGTTGAGACATGCCGATATCACCGACGCCTACAACAGCGCAAAGGTGTAGTAATGGACTCTGGCCATTTGGGCTGCCTCCATAGTCAACGTCCAGCAATGTGGGGAAGCCGAAGGCGGGCCCGGCACGGGCACGTGACTGTCTGTGGGCTGTCTCTGGGGTGGCAGGCCCTAAGCTGCAGGCGCTTGGATACGACATGTACTGCCACGAACTGAGGCCCCTTAACCAGCTGGAACTCTACTGCGCTACTTCCTCAGTCGCCTCCCGCTATTCTCATGATACAGGCCCAACCTCAAGAAGCAAGGTGAACTGACAACGAATCTCGACAACTTCAGGTGGTCTAGCCGTCGTCGTCAGGGGGAACCCATCAATAGGGGGCGGTCGCAGTCGGCTTACGGCATTCACATTCTCCTCAATGGTGGATTATCTAGGCAGCCTTTTGCCCGACCTATTGGCTGGGCGAGATGTTGGGCGAGATCTGGCCCATCAGGATGCGGATATGGGTCGGGGGCCGTACCGCAGGATGCGGTGACGACCCCCGTGGTGATTGGCTTTCTGATGAAAATCGGCAGGGCCACGAGTCGATTTGTAATCCTCGGTTCCTCTTGCAGCACTCAGGATGCAGCCCCATCTTCTCACCATCCACCTTGAAGTTGGCCGGTGGCCTCTCGGCCCCGTTGCCTGACTGACGCCGTAGTAGACGCATAATTGTGACGCCGCAGTAGACGCCCGCCCGACGACGAGGACGACGAGGCCAAGCGCAAGTACAGCGTAATGGCCAGGAGGGCTAATGCGCGTCTCGATTCCCGCGATCACAGTTATTGCATTCCTCGCATCACCTGGGTCTAATGCCGCCGCCCAAGAGGGTGTGTGGCGCACGATAGAGTTCGAGACTTCGCAGGTGACCGAGGCAGACGTGACCGTCTCTCCGGACGGCCGCTGGCTCGTGTTTTCGGTTCTTGGCCATCTGTATCGACTCCCTGCAGAAGGTGGTGCTGCCGAGCAGCTCACGTTTGGGCCTCACTTCGACGCTGATCCGGTCTTCTCACCGGATGGGCGGATGGTTGCTTTCGTCTCCGATCGCGACGGTAGCGATGGAAATGTCTTTGTCTTCACCATCGAAACGCGGGAGATCAATCAGATCTCGCGTGAGCGCTGGGCGGCGCGTCCGAGCTGGTCACCAGACGCCCGAACGATAGCGTACCTTCAGGTCCTGCCTGATTCGACCGATGGTAGCTGGCCCGCCGTTATCCCCTCTCGAGTGCGATGGATCGGACTGGAAGATGGTGGCGCTCGAACATTGGACGGACCCGCGCGTCAGTTTCGATCAACGTTCTTCCTGTCGGACGGCAGAATTGGATGGTCGGTGATCGAACAGGACCCCGCGTCCGGGCGAAGAAGCTCACGCATCGAATGCCTAAACTCAGACGGCACCGTGTCAGTGCTCCGAACAGTTGAAGGATTGGTGGATCGGGTTGTCCCGGCTCCCAACAGTGAGGGACTCTATTGCCACCGGGTGCAGGAGGTATATCCGGACCTGCTGGCGGTTACCCAACCAGCCCATTTGGCTTTCGCGCCCCTGCCGGAAGGGGACGTCCGGTCGATTCTACCCGTGTCTGAGACCAGCCGCTTCTACTGGTTCGGTCGTCCCCGGTTTGCCGTCGATGGCGCGGGCGGCAGGGTCTTTCTCGCCGATGCGGGGCGCCTGTGGGCAATCTCTGCCTTTGCCGGCACCCGGATGCCGGTCGAGTTCACTGCTCCCATCCAGATGGCGGTTCGGAACTCCGTCGTCCCTGTCCCCTTCGAACCACCACCGCGCGACGTCTCACGACCGCCCCGCAACGTGCTCGATCCCATCCTGGCACCGGATGGCAGCAGTCTCGTGTTCGAGGCGACCGGAGACCTCTGGATACAAGACAACGCGGCAGAACCGGCTCGCCGACTGCTCGAAGGTCCCGGCCTCGAGTGGCTGGCCTCGTTCTCATCGGACGGCCGGTGGGTGGCGTTCGTCCAGGGGGTACACGGACAACAGAGCCTCATGGCGTTTGACCGCGAAACAGGCGAAGCTCGGACGCTCCTGTCGGGAGGTGAGTTCGTGTACCCGGCATGGAGCCCGGATGGCCGCCGCGTGATCTTCAGCGGACCCGGAGGTGTGACGGCGGTGCGTATCCAGGACGGTGGGACGGAGCAGCTTACCGATATGTTCCTGGCCAGGCCGCACTTCTCGGGCGACGGTCGATTCTTGTACGGCACCGCAGGTGACGTCGTCTACCGCGTGCTGCTCGACGGAGGCAGCCAACCGGAACCGTTGACACAACTCACGGGATCGGTAACCGAGGCGATCGTGTCTCCGAACGGCAGGTGGTTGGTCTTTGGCCGCGACCTCGGTATTTGGATCGCACAGCTCGGCACCGAGCCTGTCAACGAGGCCGTCATCCGCCGGTTGACCGCGGAGGGCGAGGGAGACTTCTCGCTGTCAGGTGACGGCATGGCGGTGGTCTATGCCGTCGGCAACCGCGTGTGGCGGCAGCCGGTGGATGGTGGCGCTCGCCACGAGATTCCTGTCGGCCTGACACTACGACAAACCGTACCGCAGCCGGTGCTGCTCCAAGGAATTCGCCTGCTCGACTTCGACTCCGGAACGTTCGGCTCGGAAACTGATCTCCTCATAACGGAAGGACGAATCAGCCGCATTGGCACCGAAGCGGGCACAGAGCTGCCCGACGATGCTGTGATCCTCAACGCCGCTGGCCGTTTCGCCATTCCCGGTCTGTTCGACATGCATGTGCACGCGGGCGGCGCGGATCTCGTTGGTCTCATGGCGTATGGCGTTACATCGCTGCGCGACGTGGGCGGTGATGTGCGTTTCTTGAGCACGCTGGCGGATCGCAGCGAGTCTGCAAGTGGTCCTCTACCTCGTTTGTTCTATTCGGGAGACGTTTTGGGTGGAGAGTACATCGAAACCGAGGCCGAAGCTCGCGATTGCGTGCGGCGCTGGAAGCGAGGCGGGGCCCGGTTCATCAAGGTCTACCGCACGTTGTCCCAACCGCTCCAGCACGCGGCGGCCGAGGAAGCTCGGCTTCATGGACTTCCAGTAGTCGCCCATGGCACGAATATCGGCGAGATCGTCAGGGGAGTGAACGCCGGATACTTCTCCTTGGAGCACACGGCGCTGTCGAGTCGTTTCTACGACGACGTTTTTGGCCTCCTGGCCGCGACCGGCACACGCTGGACTCCCACTCTTGGCGCAAGAGGCGGAAACGCAATGCTGTTCCGCTTCGAACCTGAACGCCTTGCGGACTGGAAGCTGCGAGCCCTCAATTCCGAGCAGCGGATCGGCGCCGCCCAGGGCGCTTCATGGGTACGTTCTGTTCCAGATAAGTTGTTGCACGGGCTGGTAGCAGAGCTGCTCGACGGGGTCGGCGCGGCCCATGAGCGCGGTGTCAGACTCCTGGCAGGGACCGACATTCCTGCGTGTCCGGAGTGTTTTACAGGTGTTGCCCTCCATTGGGAGCTCGAGTTGTTGGTCCGGGCGGGGCTCACACCGCTCGAAGTACTACGGATTGCCACGTTGGACGCGGCGGCAGCCGTCGGTGCCGAGGCCGACCTCGGTACACTCGAGGTCGGCAAGCTGGCGGACATCGTTCTCCTCGATGCCAGCCCCTTGGAGGATATCCGCAACACGCAGAGCATCTGGAGGGTGATCAAGGGTGGTTCGGTGTTCAATCCGGAGGAGCTACGGCAGGACAAGCATTAGAATGGCGCGGCGGAAATCGTGTTTGGATACCGGACCTGGCGCTCACTGGCGCTGGCTGGCGCCAGTTCGTGCCCTTTTAATCCGCAGGTCGTGGGTGGTCTCACACCGCTCGCACGGCTCGCGGTGTTCGGTATGAAGGCGCCGTTTCCGTCGCCTTCAACGCGAGCCCCACCCCGGTCATTCTCCTCCAGGGGCGGCCCTACCCCGACGTCCGCTTCCGGGCGGTGGGCCTAGAGCCCTAGCGCTCGCGGGGCCGTTCGAATTCGGACACAGCTGTTCCGAAACCGCACGCGTCACTTGCCCAGGCCTGGGGGATTCGAGCTGGCTGATCCCTTGCTATTTCATAGGAGTTGAGGCGACAGACCTCGGTGGCATCCGACTTGCACTCGCCTCGTCTTGGCTGCCGTGCTCAGGAAACACTCCGCCCGCCGGGAAGAGGTGCGTGATGAGAACAGTTCTTCAGGATGTCCGTTACGCTTTCCGCAGGCTTTGCAAGGCTCCTGCTTTCACCGCTGTTGCGCTCGTTACGCTGGCGCTGGGAATCGGGGTGAATGCCGCGATCTTCAGCGTGGTGAATGCGATCATACTGAAGCCGCTGCCGTACGAGGACGCTGATCGCCTTACGTTCGTCATGGAGAGCCGCCTCAATATTCCCGTCATATCAGTGGCGTATCTCAACTACCTAGACTGGAAGGAGCAGAATCAGTCATTCGAGGAGATGGCAATCGTTAGAGGCGAGACCTACAACTTGACCGGCGATCAAGACCCTGAACGACTGATGGGTGCCCACGTGTCGGCGAACTTGTTCACGATGTTAGGCGTGCAACCGCTGCTGGGACGGACGTTCGAGCAGCAGGACGATCGCCCTGGCGCCACTCCTGTCGCGGTGCTGAACTATGGTCTCTGGCAGCGCCGTTTTGGTGGTGATTCCTCGATCCTTGGGCAGACGCTGATGCTCAACGGCACGTACTACACCGTAGTCGGCGTGCTACCGCCTGATTTCAAGTGGTTCCTTCAACATCAGCCGCCGGAGATCTGGACGCCGATCGGACTCTGGGCCAATACCTCCATGCTGAATCAGCGCGGAAATCGGTCGGGGATGAATGTCATTGCGCGGCTCAAAGAGGACGTGACGCTCAGTGACGCTGAGGCTGATCTGGCGACGATTGCCCGGCGTCTGGAAGAACAGTACCCGGGCACGAATACTGGGAGCGGCATTCGCATGATGCCCTTCCACGAGCGCGTCGTCGGCGAGGCACGGACACCTCTGATGATCCTGCTCGGTGCGGTCGGTCTCGTCTTGATGATCGCCTGTGCGAATGTGGCCAATCTGCTGCTGGTGCGCGCGACGGGACGTACGAAGGAGTTCGCCGTGCGAACTGCTCTTGGGGCGGGCCGCTGGCGTCTGATCCGGCAACTCCTGACCGAATGCGTGGTCCTCGCGTCGACTGGCGGCATTGTCGGGGTGTTGCTCGCCTACTGGGGCATCGACCTGCTGGTAGCGGCCGGTCAGGCGGACCTGCCGCGGATTGACGAAGTCGCCGTCGACCGCACGGTCCTCGGCTTCAGCCTCGTGTTGGCGCTGCTAACCGGTGGTCTCTTCGGCCTTGCGCCGGCGCTGCAGAGTTCAAGGCCCGACTTGCATAGTGCGCTTAAAGACAGCAGTAGAGGGTCGACCGCTGGACGGAATCGTTACCGCAGCACCTTGGTGGTCGCGGAAGTGGCACTTGCACTTGTCCTGCTTATCGGCGCCGGCTTGCTGATCAGGAGTTTCTGGCGATTGCAGACCGAGAGTCCCGGCTTCAATCCCGACAACGTGTTGACCGCCCAGATCGTGCTTACCGGACCATCCTATGCGGATCCGGACGCACGCCGGAGTTTCTACTACCGGCTCCTAGAGCTGCTTCAGTCAGTGCCCGGAGTGCAAACGGCCAGCATGATTAACCCCCTGCCGGTCACCGGCACCGGATGGCAAACGCGGTTCATGATCGAGGGGCGGCCGCGGCCCGACCCGGGCGAATTCCCGTCCACGGAATGGATGCAGATAAGCCCGGGGTACTTCCGGACGATGGAGATCCCACTGCTCAGAGGACGGACGTTCAGCGAGTTCGACCACCAGAATGCTCAGCCGGTAGTAATCATCGACGAGAAGTTTGCCAGCAGCCATTTTCCGAATGCAGACCCGCTAGGTCGGAGGATAGCATTCGGTGATCTAAGCAATCCAACCTGGCGTCAAATCGTTGGAGTGGTCGGCCATGTCAAAGTGAAAGGCGTGGCCGAAGAGGCCACTATCGAGATGTACATGCCTTATACACAGGGGGCATACGCACCGATCAGCCTGATGCTGCGAACCACCGGCGATCCAAGCAACGTGGTGCCTGCTGTTCGCTATGCAGTGCTTGCCATCGACCCTGCACTGCCGCTCTACAACATCCAGATGATGGATGAACTTCTGGAGAATACCGTCGTGGCTCGTCGTCTGGCGATGACACTACTTACGATTTTCGCGGGCCTGGCGCTGGTGCTGGTCACTGTCGGGATCTATGGCGTCGTGTCTTACGCGGTCAGCCAGCGCACGCATGAAATCGGTATCCGTATGGCACTCGGCGCCGACCAGGCGAATGTGTTGAGCCTTGTGGTCCACCAAGGGGCAACCCTGACACTAATTGGCCTTGCCATCGGTCTGGCCACCGCGTGCGGACTGACGCGCATGCTGAGAAGTATGCTGTTCGGTGTCGAACCAACAGATCCGATAACATTCGCGGTTATCACCCTCTTTCTGGCTATTGTGGGGCTCGTCGCAGCCTACATCCCCGCCCGCCGAGCCACGCGGGTGGATCCGTTGGTGGCGCTGCAGTACGAGTGACCGGTGATTCTTTGGGGTGGCCACCCTGCGCGGTGACGGCTGTGGTGACAGCGCCCACCGGCGCTGGCTGGCGCCGGAATACACCCTTTTAATCCGCAGGCCCTGGGTTCGAATCCCAGCCCGGTCATTCTCTCACCGCAGGCGATACTTACCATTGGCGTCCCCTCACATCCGTTTCTAGCACTCACATAGCTTGCGGTGACGCAAGCGGTGCCAGGTCCTGTTACCAACCCCACAAACCTGACCAACAACGCAGCGAGAGACGTCTTTTGTGCTTGGTCGCCGGACGGCACGCAGATCGCTTTTTGGAGCCTTCGGGACGGGAATGGGGAAGTCTACGTCATGAACGCCGACGGCTCGAACCCCACCAGGCTGACCAATGACCCGGGTAATGACTGGGATCCCGTGTGGTCGCCGGACGGCACGCAGATCGCCTTCGTGAGTGATCGGGATGGGAACATCGAAGTCTACGTCATGAACGCCGACGGCACGAACCCCACCAACTTGACCAACGACTTTGGCCGTGACGAGGCTTTTGTCTGGTCGCCGGACGGCACGCAGATCGCCTTTTCGAGCGATCGTCACGTGAACGGGGAAATCTACGTGATGAACGCCGACGGCTCGAACCCCACGAACCTGACCAATGACCCGGGTAGTGACTGGTGGCCCGTCTGGTCGCCGGACGGCACGCAGATCGCCTTCGTGAGTGGTCGGGATGGGAATCGCGAGATCTGCGTAATGAACTTGGATGGCTCAGGAATGCTGCAGCTAACCCATACCGCATTTCCGGGTGTAAATATTGAGCCGTCGTGGAGCCCAAGTCGCCACCAGTAATCACCGCTTGGCTCGCGTGCAGGGGGATCCGGCAGCCATCGCCACGTCAGTCAGGCAGGCGGTGAGCTCGATGGATCCAAACGTCCTGGTCACAGAAGTGCGTACGATGGACGAGCGCGTTGCCGCGGCGACGGTCCGGACACGTTTCAACGCCAGCTTGATTGAGAGGAGCAGGGAACAGCCAAGCGTCTCCGGCGCCGGGTCTCGCGCCGGACCTACCGGGTCGCTCGCCCCTCCTTCGTGTCGTCGCTGCAGGACATCAGAGATAGTAGGAAAAGATCGCGTCCATCAACTCACTCGTCCACGTATCGAAACCATCATTCGCGAACACTCCTCCATTGGAGAGAAACAGATAGGTGAATTGCTTCTCCGGTACGCGATACACGTAGTTCAGCCAGCCGGTGCCGAAGCCCCCGTGTCGCAGAGACTGCGCGCCATCATACTGCCCGACCATCCAGCCGTATCCGAAATCGTCATGGCCGCCGGTATATCCAGTGAACGCGAGCTCTAGAGTGGCTTGCTGGACGAGGGCGTCCGTGTACAATGCCTGATCCCATTTGACGTAGTCGTTCAAGGTCGTATAGATGCCCCCGGGGCCGTACGTGTACATGGAGTACTCATACAACTGGTTGTGCTCATCGTATGGCTGCGCCGTATTCGCCGGATGGACCGCCGACTCATCGCTCACGAAGGTAGCAGTCATTCCCAGAGGCTCGAAAATGTTCTCATCCAGGAAGTCGGCAAAGCTCATGCCGCTGAGTTGCTCCACG
Source organism: uncultured Gemmatimonadota bacterium (assembly GCA_964345885.1). Taxonomy (GTDB): domain Bacteria; phylum Gemmatimonadota; class Gemmatimonadetes; order Palauibacterales; family KS3-K002. The sequence goes on from CAYFSW010000168.1 coordinate 11,433, forward strand.
ATCATCGCCAGAATGATGTAGCCGGTGTTGCTGTAGGATGTACTCGTCCCGGGCGGGAAATCGAGTGCGGGAGCTGCAAGGACGAGGTCTAGGGCAGCCTGGTTCGTCAAACCGTCGATGGCCGCCGGGTCGTCCCCTGTGATATCGGTGTAATTGGGTATCCCCGATTGATGTGTCAGGAGCTGATGGACCGTGATATCAGACCACGCCGCCGGCAGTTCCGGGAGGATCGAAAGGATCGGCGTTTCCAGGGTGAGCATTTCACGCTCGTAGAGCATGAGCACCGCCAACGCGGTGAACTGCTTCGTCAGGCTGGCGGCATTGCTGGGTGTATTTGGAGAGAAGGGGATGCCGGTCTCGATGTTCGCCATGCCCCACCCCCGAGCGAAGGCGACAGCTCCGTCGCTGATGACGACGAACCCGAATCCGGATCCTTCGGGATCCATACGTTCCGTTACGTACGCTTCCATGCGCGCCCAGAACTCTTCTTCCGTTTCGGAAGGACCCTGCGAATCACATCCGGGGAAGAAGGCGGAGAGCGCGAGTAGTAGAACGACGGCCCTGAGGATGTACGGGGGCGCTACTGAGGGAGATGGTCGTTTCCGATACTCCATTGCGGTAACTCCTGCGTACATTGTCTAGCTCCGAAACGTCGTAGCCTCCAAATGCGGTGGGAGAAGCAGCACCTGCGGGTTCGGTAAGCACGGCTTTGATCTTTTGGTCTCTTTGATGCACGGAAGGTCTTCAGGGTTGCCCCGGGGATCACAGGTAGAGGCTAACTCGCGAGCTGGCGGATGGACTGGGCGTAAGGTACCAGAGCTTCCAGGCCTTGGTGGGTAGTAAAGAGTCAGTGGGCGGGCATTCGCGGTGACGATCGTGGTGCCAGCGCCCACCGGCGCTGACTGGCGCCAGAATGTGCCCTTTTAATCCGCAGGCCCTGGGTTCGAATCCC
>CAYFSW010000169.1:0-1590 GCA_964345885.1 uncultured Gemmatimonadota bacterium
GAGATAAAGTCCTTTGATCAGCTGCGCCGCTCGTTCCGTCGCGGCGCAGCTGAAACGCTAATCCGTTAGGCCGCTGGCGGCTGAATCGGGCTCAGACTATTGTTGAAGTAAGAGTCGGATCCACAGTCCAGAAGGTGTACCTATGCGAACGTATACAGCAGTTGTTGAGAAGGACCCGGATACTGGCCTGTACGTCGGTTACGTGCCGGGTTTTCCGGGTGCTCATAGCCAGGCCGAGACTCTGGACGAGTTGAATGGCAATCTCCGAGAGGTCATTGCTATGCTGCTGGAGGACGGTGAGCCCGACCTGGAGGCCGAGTTTGTAGGTATTCAGACGGTGCTTGTGGCTTAGGTGGGGGAATGAGCAAGCCACCGGTTCTCAAGCCACGTGAGGTGGTGGCAATCCTGCATCGACTTGGCTTTGAGGAGGTCAGGCAGCGCGGATCCCACAAGCAGTTCCGACATCCCGACGGAAGAGTGACTACTGTACCATTCCACCCTGGGCGTGACATCTCGCCAACATTGCTGCGTCGGATTGCCCGCGATGTGGGGCTATCTATAGACGAGTTGCTCGAAGCAAGGTAAGTCCAGCGGCCTAACTAGCGTTTGCACCTGACGCGGGCGGCGCACGGGGCGCCGGCCTTAGATTGTCTTTAGTCGTGTTCTGCGGTCTGGCCGCTTCCTCAATCGGGCGCGGTCGTAGCCGCGCAGGTGAAACGCTAGTCCGTTAGGCCGCTGGCGAGACAAGGAGTCAGGTGATGTCACACACACGCACTTGGGCTGTCGCAATGCTCTTATGGGCTGGCTTGCCGCTGGGCGCTGATGCTCACTGCGATGGGTTGGATGGCCCGGTAGTAAAGGCTGCGAAGGCAGCGCTGGAGGAGAACGACGTGAATCTCGTTCTCATCTGGGTTCTCGAAGAATACGAGCCTGAGGTTCGCAGTGCTTTCCAGCGGACTCTTGCTGTCAGGGAACTGAGTCCAGAGGCGATGGAGCTTGCAGACATGTACTTCTTCGAGACGGTTGTTCGCCTTCATCGTCTGGGAGAGGGAGCGCCATATACAGGGCTCAAGCCTGCCGGTCGCGATCTAGGCCCTGCTATTCCAGCAGCGGACCGCGCCCTAGAAGCAGGGGATATCGAGCCCCTACTTAGGCTGCTTAGCGAGGAACTGCGTAGCGGTCTATTGGAGCATTTCCAGCGAACGTTGAACGCGAAGGACTACGAGGCGAGTGATGTGGAAGCGGGCCGGGAATTCGTGGAATCCTACGTTATCTTCATCCATTACGTAGAGCGTCTGTACGAGACGGCAAACGCCTCTGTCCATGGCCACTTCCCCGAGGCACCTGTGGAGCACAGTGGAAATAACGGCTAAATCCCGGCCGGCCGCCAGCGGCCTAACCAGCGTTTGCACCTGACGCGGGCACCCTTCGCGGTGTTTGCCTTAGATTGTTTCTAGTCGTGTTCAGTGGCCTGGCCGCTTCCTCAATCGGGCGCGGTCGTAGCCGCGCAGGTGAAACGCTAATCCGTTAGCAACTGTCTTCGATGTCAAGTGCTGACGGTTTCGCGTGTGATGCACCACGGCGTTTCGT
>CAYFSW010000170.1:0-147943 GCA_964345885.1 uncultured Gemmatimonadota bacterium
GCGTTTGGGCGGGCCTCGACTTGGGCTGCAAGTCTTTCTGCACCTGACGCCGGTTTGGCGGCCTGGGGCAGCGAGGTCAGTGCGTTCACATAGACGTCGCAAGAGTCTCAGTTCCTTCATCGACGACCCTTCCGAGGGAGGTTATTATGGGCTACAGGCTTTTGTTTCGCCTGGGCGCGTGCTTGACGGTACTGGCGTTAGCGCCACTGTCGACCTTCGCTCAGCAGACGGGGCGCGTGATCGGCACGGTGACCCAGCAGCAAACGGCTCAGCCACTGGAGGGGGCTGCCGTTCTGCTGCAGGGTACCGAGATCGGGACGCTCACCGGGAGCGATGGGCGCTTCGCGCTAACCGACGTACCTGTGGGCAGCTACGTGGTACGCGTCATGATGTTGGGTCACCGAGCCGGCGAGGAGGCGATCTCGGTAACGGCTGGCGCGGTAACCCGGGTTGACTTCACACTGGGGATCGAGGCGATCGTTCTCCAGGAGATCGTCGTCACGGCTACGGTCGGTGCCACGCCCAAATCGAAGCTTCCGTTCACGGTCTCCTCGCTGACCACAGACGACCTACCGGTACCGCAGGTCGACGCGGCGGCGGCGATCCAGGGTAAGGTACCTGGCGTGACCATCGTGTCGGGCAGCGGGCGGCCGGGGGCAACGCCGTCGATCCTGTTGCGCGGGCCGGTGAGCCTTGATGCGTCGGGCCGCAGCCAGGACCCGTTGATCGTGGTGGACGGTGTGATCCTGGGGGCGAGCATCGCCGACCTGGACGCGCTGGACATCGAGAACGTCGAGATCGTGAAGGGCGCGGCGGCGGCCTCGCTGTACGGGTCGCGTGCGGCCAACGGCGTGATTCAGATCACCACCAACCGTGGCCGCGGCTCGTCGATCAACGAGGTCACCTACACGTTCCGGTCCGAGTACGGCCAGAGCTCGCTGGAGGGCAAGTTCCCGCAGCTCTTCCACCACTTCTACGAGACGACGGCGGACGGGCAGCAGTTCATCAATACCGCCGGCGAGCCTTGCGTTTTCCTCAGCTGTGACGGTTTCCGGCTGGCGGGCAATGCCAATTATCGAGACCCGCTCGACACGCCCAACGAGTGGAACACCGTCGCCACCGTGGAGTGGCCCGACGATCCCGGCGCTTTCGACCAGGTGGATAAGTACTTTGAGGAAGGCGTTTTCCTGCAGAACTATATCGCCGCGACGGGCCGCACGGGCTCGACGAACTTCCACGCCTCCTTCAGCTGGATGAAGGACGAGGCCGTTATGCCGGGCCAGGATGGGTTCGACCGGACTAACTTCCGCGTGAACTTGGACCAGTCGGTTCGGCAGAACTTGATCGTCTCGGCGAGTGCCTTCTACAGCAGGTCCACCCAGGATCTCAACGAGGGGTCGCTGTTCGACCTGACCCGGATGCCGGCCGGATCGAACCTCACGGCCTGCGAGAGCGACCCGACGCAGGATTGCAAGAATAATCCGGCTGATATCATCCTCTTGGCAGAGCCGTTCAACCGCGAGAGCCCGAACCCGCTGTATGAGATGCTGGTGTACGAAAACGAGATGAAGCGGAGCCGCTTCCTTGGCGCCGCCAGCGTGCGCTGGTCGCCGAACACGTGGCTCGACCTGGACGCCAACGCCAGCTTCGACCGGCTCGACTACGAGTCGCAGGAGCTCTACCCCAAGGACTACCGCACGCTCGACCCGTTATCTGTCAACGATGGCTCGTTGGAGATAGACAACTTCAAGAGTCAGGCGTTCAACGCCAGCGCCACCGCCACGGTGAACTGGCTCCTCGCGGATGACGTGCGTAACCGCACGCAGGTCCGCTACCTCTACGAGCAGGACGACGAGGACTTCAACGAGGCCGGTGCCTATGAGTTCGGCGTCGGCCAGGTGCCGACGTATTCGAACCTGAACCGTAACAGGATGCACGATCTCGACTCGTGGTCGACTTCGATTCGGGCGGACGGGTACTTCCTGATTACGAACTTCGACATCTATGGCCGCTACATAGTCGACGCGCTGGTGCGTAACGACGGTAGCTCGCTGTTCGGTGAGGACGAGCGGCGCCAGTGGTACTACCGCCTGGCCGGTGCGTGGCGCTTGGGCGAAGAGTCGTGGTTCACCTTGCCGTTCCAGGAGGTGAAGCTGCGGGCCGCCTACGGTACCGCGGGTGGCCGGCCGCGCTTCGAGGCTCAGTACGAAACCTACTCGGTGTCCCAGGGCGTGGTGTCGCCGGTGACCCTCGGCAACACGGAGCTCAAGCCCGAGTTCTCGAAGGAGACGGAGCTGGGCGTCGATCTTCTGTTCCTCGACGGCCGTGCGGGATTCACCTTCAACTACGCCCATATCCAGACCGACGACCAGATCCTGCTGGTCCCGCAGCCGGCTTACACCGGTTTCAGTAGCCAGTGGCAGAACGCCGGACAGGTCACGAGCAAGTCGTACGAGGTGAGCTTCGACGCGCGGATCTTGCAGACAGAGGACTTCACGTGGTCGACGCGCATTCTGTGGGACAAGGTCACCTCGGAGATCACCGAGCTCACCGTCCCGGCATTCCGCTATGGAGTGTTCGGCCAGGCGATGGGCAACGTCTTCTACGCCCGTGAGGGTGAGAACATTGGGGACTTCTACGGGGTCCTCTACGCGCAGGGCTGTGGCGACCTCCCGCAGGATCAGGGGGATGTCTGCAGCCAATTCGTGGTCGATGAGAACGGCTGGCTCGTCTGGGTCGGTGACGGCGGCAGTCTCGCCGACAACCTCTGGGGAACCGATTCGGGTCTGACAACCGCCGGCCAACCGATTCTCTGGGGTACGCCGTTCATGGGCGAGTGCACGGACCGTTCCACCGGCGAACGTGATAACTTCTGCAAGGTCGGGAATAGCATGCCCGACTACCGCTGGAGCTTTGGCAACACGTTCAGCTGGCGCGGACTCACGCTGTACGCGCTGTTGGATGCCGAGCAGGGCTTCGACGTCTACAATCAGCCGTACCAGTGGGCGGTCTTCCGCCGGAACACCGAGAACTTCGACCAGACTGGCGTGCCGGCGGATAGGCAGAAGCCGCTCGGCTACTTCGACGCCCTCTACGGTGTGAGCGGGCTGCAGGCTGCCAACACCTACGTCGAGGACGGTAGCTACATCAAGCTGCGCGAGGTCTCGCTGCGCTACACGCTGCGTGGCGACCAGCTGGCCAACCTCCCGGGTCTGGATGTTTTCTCCGGGATCACCTTCAGCCTGGTGGGCCGCAACCTGATCACCTGGACCGATTACCGGGGCTACGATCCGGAGATCGGCAGGGGTGGAGGCGATGTAGGTTCTGCAGCTATTGCACGCGTCGACGGCTATCAGTACCCCAACTTCCGGACCTATACGCTCGGCATCGAGCTCAACTTCTGATGCGAGGAGCAAGCGATGACTAAGACGAAGAAGACTGGGGTCCTGGCCACGCTGTTGCTCCTCGGAGCGGTAGCGTGCGCGGACCTCGACGTGGTGAATCCGAACGACGCGGACGCCGCTCGTGTCTTCGTGACGGCTGGAGACATCGAGGCACTGATCGGGGGCGCGTTCCGGAACTGGCAGTTGAGTACCCAGGAATACGGGGGCCCGAGTTGGTTCCTGAGCGCCCAGTCGTTCCAGCACAGCTCGTGTTGGGCGAACGCCGCCGTGAGGAAGTACGGGTGGCTACCGCGGCCGGAGATCATCAACAGCACCGCCGACGGAGACTACGGTAGGATCAATTACGTATGGAGCCGTAACTACAGGGCGATCGCTGCGGTGGCGGATGGATTAAGAGCCATTGAGGATGACCCGGAGGTCGCCGCTGAGCTCGGCGCGACGGCTGTAAACAGGGCGAACGCCTACGGCAAGTTCGTGCAGGGTCTGACCCACGGATCCATCGGCCTGCTGTACGATCGGGGCTTCATCGTGGATGAGACGACCGACATCTCGCAGCCGCAGGAGGCGGTGGACTACAACGCGATGCTGGCTGCGGCACTCGATTACTTCGACCAGGCGATCGCCCTGGCGACGGGTCAGACGTGGGTCACCCCGGACAACTGGTTGTCGGTGGAGGTGAGCGCGGACGAGCTGATCAGGCTCGCGCACTCGATGAAGGCGCGGTATATGGCGGCCGTTGCACGTACGCCGACGGAGCGGGCTGCGGTGAACTGGAACACCGTGATCACCGAGATCGACGCCGGCATCACTGAGCCCTTCATAATGGACGAGCCGGCTGACTATAGCGGCCTGTTCTACAACGATATGACTTACATCTTCGGGTGGGACACGGGTTGGATACAGATAGCCTACTTCATCCTTGGGATGGCGGACCAGTCGGGCAACTACCAGCACTGGCTTTCCATCTCTCCCGTAATGGAGCGCGTGCCGTCGATCAGCATGGGCGGAACCAGAGACATTATGATCGTCACACCCGATCTGCGGTTCCCCCAGGGGACCACACCGGCGGAGCAGGACGCGTACTGCCCGTACGATGCCGATGCACAGACGTATTGCGTGAGCAGGAACCTCCAATACGCCATCCCCTATTGGAGCCTCGCCAACGTGTGGAAGAGACCCGACCGCGGGAAGTGGCGGTGGTCGTGGTACGTCCCGGTCTACTGGTGGAACAAAATACACGGGGAGGACCTCGGCTGGTACGCTGAGATGACGATGGAGGAGATGAATCTGCTTAAGGCTGAGGCCCTCTACCGCACGGGTGACCCGGGAGGGGCAGCCACCATAATCAACATTACTCGGGAGGCTGCTGGCCTCAACGCGACGGATGCCGCCAGCACCAACACGAGCTGCGTGCCGAAGCTTCCGGACGGAACGTGTGGTGATCTCTTCGAGATGCTGAAGTGGGAGAAGCGTATCCACACGCAGGGCCTCGGGCTCCACAGCGCGCCGTGGTACTTCGAAGGGCGTGGCTGGGGTGACCTGTACATCGGGACTCAGTTGCAGTTCCCGATTCCGTGCCAGGAGCTAGAGACGCTGCAGATGCTGCCCTGCTATACCTTCGGCTCTACGGGCGGCGAAATGGCAGCGCCGCGTAGCGTGTACAACTGGCCGTTAGAGGAGTAGGGAAGGCGAGCGGCCGAGAGCGCAATCGTCGCGCCGTGGAAAGTCGTGAGCCAACAATACGGGGGGTCCTGATTCAGGGACCCCCCGTATTTCTGGCCCCTGGCTGCGTCGTTCAAGCTGGCCGAGGGCTCGGGCCGCTAACGGTCCTATCACGACCCGGCCATGTGCCGGACACTGAGCTCCGGGCGTTGACCGGGCGGTCGGTCTGGCAGAGATTAACCAGGTCAACGGCAGAGACGCGAGGGAGCGGAAGCGTGTCCCTCCAGCCAGTAGGAGAGCTAGAGATGAAACCTTTGAGGCGGCCTGCTATGCTGGCGCTGCTGGCGCTGCTAGCTGGTCTTTCCGGCTGCGCGACGACCCGGACCCAGGAGGGCGGTGAGGACTACCGATGGGACGTGTTGACGCGCGAGGAAATCATGTCGCTGGACGTGACGAACCTGTACGACGTGGTCGATCGGTTGCGGCCGCGGTGGCTGACCAGGCGGGGTGGAGTGATCAGCTTCGATCTCGAAACGAACGTCGTGGTGTTTCAGGGACAGTCAATGCTCGGTGATGTCGAGATTCTGCGGGAGATCGCGCCGGAGGAGGCCTACGAGCTGCATTATCTCGATGGTGCGACCGCCACGGCCTCGCTTCCCGGCCTCGGTTCCCAGCACGTTAGCGGGGCGATCGTCATATACACAAGGGCGCGGGGCGTTCAGTAGCGCGCCTCATACTCGCCGATCAAGTCGGCCCGGAAGCCTGCCGCCGCCGACCGGCTATCGCTGCTCGGCGCAGTCGAGCTGGCGGGCCAGAATGCCAGACTGCGGGCTCGTCCCTCGCACCTCGGAGGGCGAGCATATAAGGGAGGCGAATCGTGAGGATCTATCCTTCGCTCTGCGGGGTGCTCGTCTCGCTGCTGTGCGTCGTCTCGGCTGTCACGCGGGCGCAAGCGCAGGATGTGAACTTCGAGTTGGCCCCACACTGGGCGGTTGGCTACGTCGTAGCCGCACCGGTCCAGTTCGTCGGCTTCAGCGGACTGACGTTCGGGCCACAGATGCGGGATTGGGGCGTCTACGTGGACGCGAAGTTCACCTTCGGGTCGCCGGAGGGCGAGTCTAACTTCGATCCTTCGCTCACCCCGGAGGATGCGGAGGGGTTTGGGGACATTGTCGCCGACGACAAGAGCGTGTGGACGACCGTGAGCGTTGCCGTGATGCGTGTCGTTTCTGCGGAAGCCGCGCTCTACGCGGGGGCGGGCTACGCGCACGAAGACGCCTACGTCCAGTACTTCGACGAGTTGCGAGAACGCGGCGAGTTGGGTTTCTACTGGGTAAAGGATGAGAAGGAGTCGGGGGACCGCATCAACCTGATGGTCGGGGCGTTCGTCCGCGCTACGCCGAGAGTCCTGCTCCAGTTTGGTGGCCAAACAGCGCCAGTCGGGGCCATGGTGGGTGTCGCCATTGTCCTGCCGTTCGGCCGCTAGCTTGTCACCGACATCGCAGGGCGCCCGGCCCAGCGATGGGCCCGCCATGACCGGCGGCGACGCGCAATCGGGACAGGCGGCACGTGAGCGGAGCGAGCTCAGCAAAGAAAAAAAGGGAGGCCGGTCTCTGCGAACACGGGCCTCCCCTCACTATCGGCCTTTTCGAGCGGCTAGGCTAACCAGTAAACGGGCGGGCTTTCACTGATGCGGAGGCTCTGGTCGTCGTTATTTGGCTGGTCGGGATCGTCGTCTCGCTCCTGGGGGTCGGGTCCGCTGGGGTCGAGGCATCCCACAGCGCCCAGCATGCCGATGACGAGGAAGGCTAGAAACAGACGGAATATACCCATAGCAAACTCCTGATGTTCACCGGGCCGAGGCCCTGGTCTATTGTACACCAACTATATAATAATACGGGCTCGTGGGGGCCGAAAGGGGGCTCTTCCCTAGCGGCGGATGAGGTTCCCACAGGCCACCGGCTCGGGTTCGGGGTCTATCGTCAGCACCGCCACGTGGTACGTGTTGTTCACGCTGAGCAGCCGGCTGATGGCAATGTCCGTTGTGGCGCTGCCGGATTCACCGATCTCGAGATCCGGGTACGCGTCTTCGCTACTAAAGACGCTTCCTGGATTATCGCAATCGCCGCTGCGAAGGCGCCAGGCGAAGGTGCTGCCTGACGGGAGGCCCTCGACCAGGATGCTGATCGCGGTGCGGTTAGCACCGGAGACGGCGGCGGCGCTTCCCATAAAGTCGGGGTACGCGAGGGTTCCGATCAGGGTGGCCTCCCAGAGCGTCTGCTCCAGCCCGACTGGGTCGGCGGTACACGCGGTGGCGAGTAGAAGCACTGCCAGGTGATTAATCACGCGGTGCATGGTTTTGGCGATTGGAGTGTTCGGGTGGCTACCGGCGGGCTAACCGCCGCGTCGCGTCCAGATTGCTACCACACCACACATGGCCTCGGGGCTCAGATACTCCGCGGGGACACTGCTGAGCCCGCGGTAGACCTCGATCCCCTCAACGGAGCCGGGCAAGACCACGTCGTCGATAGTGAAGCCCGGGGCGCGGTTAATGTGGAAGCCGTCCACGTAGACCTGTGCGTGGCACCCTTCTTTGCGGCCGAAGGTGGGGATGCGTCGGTGCCCCGCACCGCTGGAGAGCAGGCGCATCCCGGGCACCGTCGCCAGCAGGTCGGTGACGTAGGCCGGTTTCAGCTCCTCGATGTCCGTGCGGGTGATGTACCACCCGCTTCCGGTGAGGCGACGGTGCTCGAAATCCGCGTGCAACGGGCTGAACGATCGGGAGCGTCCGACGACCTCCAGCGGGGCGAGCAGCACGGCGTCGACCTTCATCCGGATCTCGACCCGGAAGAAGTCGTGCTCGTCGAAGTGTAGTGTCGGCGTCAGCGTCTCCTGATAACCGATCCGATCGGCCCGGACCTTGACGCCGCTCCGGTAGCGAACCACGAAATCGAAGGTGCCGAGCTCGTCCGTGTACCCTACTTCCAGACGTCGGTCGTCGATGCTTAACAAGGTTACGCGCACCCCCTCGATCGGGAGCTTGGACCCGTCCTCGATCACCCTCCCCTCGATCTGCACCGTCTGCCCGGCTGCCGGCGCCCACACCACCGCCAGTCCTGCCGCGCACAGGGTAATCGCCGTAAGCCAGTCTGTCGGCGATCGCATCGACGAGCGCAAAGCGGCATCACCTCCTTACACCCGTACGCTAATGTGTACCTCGTGTTGGGTCAATGTCCTTGTCAGCCATTTGCGGCCGTCACCCTCGAGCCTCGACGGTCTGAGAAACGCCGCCGTGTTCCCGAGCTCGGGGTGTGTGAGCGTGAGGCAATGCCGTGCGGCGCGTCGAACGGTGCTCTATCTTACATGATACGCCACCACGGCTGCCGTCGCAATGGCGCGCGGGCGTCCTTGCTATCACTGGTGTTGCGGGTTAGAGATAGGAGTATTGCTTGCGCGGGTGGAGTGGGCGCTGGCGCCGTCCGGGCCCCAGGCCCGCGTACCAGGTGAATGGACAGTTGGGAGGGAAGATCATGACATCGAATCGGCCGCTACGTTTTCCACTATTCGGGGCGGTAATGACGCTTGTTCTGTTGGGAGCGCCGGCGTCGGCGCAGGAGCAGCAGTGCGAACAGCATGAGCCGAGGGAGAGACGGCGCTCCAGGCAAGCTGAGAGCCTTATGGAACGGGCGCGGGGAGAGGTCACCCTGGATAAGAGGAGCGAGCACTTGACCGAGGCCCTGGCGCTCTTGGAGGAGGGCTTCGAGTCGGATCCTGACAATCCGGTCTACTACAAGATAGCGGGCCAAGTGTACGTGGCCTTGGAGGACTACGCGGCCGCGGACAGCATGTGGGACCAAGCTGTCTGCATGTGGGAACCGTATTCCAACGAGGTCGAGGGCTTACGAGTCGTAGCGTGGACAAACGCCTTCAACCGGGCGCAGGACGCGATCTCTCAAGGGGACACGGCTGCGGCGATGGTCGGGTTCCGGAAGGCGTATGCAATTGACAATACGAGACCGTACCCGATCTTCCAGGTCGCAGCCCACTCGGTCAGGCAGGCTCAGCTGGCCGACACGGACTCGGCGCTGCAGGCCAATCTGGAGTTGGCAATCTGGGGGTTCCAGGAAGCATTGGCCTCGGCCCGGAGATCGGAGACTCTGACCGACGAGGAACGCCGGGAATTCATCTGGACCTCCGTTGCGAACCTGGCGCAGATCCAGGCTTATCAGGGGCAGCTGCTTGAGGCGGCAGAACTCTACCAGGGGTTCTTGGAGGACTTTCCAGGGGACAGCGAGGCCAGATCCAGGCTCGCCTCCCTCCTGGCCGCGCGGGTGGGCGAGATCGGGGAGCTTCTGCAGCGGGTCGAGGATGAGGCCCAGCGGGAGACCTTGCAGGCAGAAGCCGACTCGCTGCGCCGGAGGGCGATGAGCGAGTATAACGTCCTGGTCGCGGCGGACGATTCTGGTCGCAGCGCGGATCAGCACCACGATATCGCGATCGGTCTCTATCGGCTCGATTTGTACGAGGATGCCGCTAGGTTGTTCGGCAAGGCTCTTGAACTGGAGCCCTACCGGCCGCAGTCGCTCAAGCTGTTGGGCAATTGCCTGTACTTGGCGGAACGCTATGACACCCTGGTGGTGGTCGGTGAGGAGCTGGTCGAGCGCTACGGATACGACATGGACAACCTCGCCCTTCTGGCTCACGGCTACCGCGGGGCGGGAAACCCTGAGCGGGCTCTCGAGGTGCTCGAGCGCCGTGAAGGGCTGCCGTTCCAGCTAAGGGAGCTCAACCTGGAGGGTGGCGTGGCTACCGGTGCGATCGAGAACAACTCGCTAGAGCCCGGAACGCCCATCGAGGTCGAGTTCATCTTCTACGATAGCGCCGGGAACGTGGCCGGCACGGGGCTTCTCTCCCAGGCCGCGCCGGAGCAGGGGGGGTGGATGTGGTTCCAGGTGGCGCCGGAAACGCGTGTCGCTGGGGTTTCGGGCTTCGCCTACCGGGTCGTCCAGCCCACTTAGGAGCAGCTACGAGTAGGGGGCTTTTCTGTCGCTCTAGCCGATTCGCGGAGCTCAGTGACTCGATAGGCCTCGGCTCCAGCTCTTCAGCAGAGCCCGCGTGGCGGCGCCCGGGTCGGGCGCCGCCATCACCGCCGAGACGACTGCCAGGCCTGCAGCACCTGTGGCGGCGACCTCAGCCGCGTTCGCTGCCGACACGCCACCAATACCCACGATCGGGATCGAGACGGCCCGGGCGACTCGGCCGAGCTGCTCGGTCCCGATGACCTCACCGATAACCTCTTTCTTCGTTCGCGTGCCGAATACCGAGCCGACGCCGAGGTAGCTGGCGCCTTCGGCCTCCGCGACCCTCGCCGCCTCCTCCGTGTCCGCGGAGCGCCCGACGACGAAGTCCCGAGGCACGACACGACGCACTTCGGCAACCGGGACATCATCGTCTCCCAGGTGAACGCCGTGGGCGGCGGCTGCCAGCGCGACGTCGAAGCGGTCGTTGACCAGAAAAAGCGCTCCGTGGCGCTCGACGAGAGGCCGCAGCGCCAGCGCCATCTCCAACAGCTCCCGGCTCGTCGCGTCCTTGTCCCGCAGCTGAATCGCTGTCGCGCCTGCCTCCAGGGCCGCCTCGGTAACCGCCAGCCAACCTCGGTCGCCCGCCAGCAGCCGGTCGGTGATGACCATCAGGCGCAGGGAGCTTCTGAGTTCGGGTATCCGAACTCTGTCCGTGGGGTTGGGAATTCGGGAATCCATGGTTAACTATCGTTCGCTCCCTGGCCCCCGACGTATCTGCTGGATCTTCTGGTTGTGCTCGCGCAACGACCGCGAGAACTCGTGGTGCCCATCCTCGCGGGCGACGAAATAGAGGTAGGGCACCGGCGCCGGATGCAGCGCCGCGTCGATGGCCGCGGCGCCCGGCGACCCGATAGGCCCGGGCGGCAGGCCGGCGTGCGTGTACGTGTTGTACGGGTTGTCTGCCACCGAGTCGATATGACTGTAGAGCAAGCGCCTTTGGTGCGATTCGAGGGCGTACTGGACCGTCGGATCGGCCTGCAGGCGCATTCTGCGACGCAAACGGTTGTGGAACACAGCCGAGATGAGCGGCATCTCATCTTCCCAGCGTGCCTCGGCCTGAATGATGCTGGCGAGCGTAGTGATCTCGCGCTCGCTCATGCCGATCGAATCGAGGGCGGCGCGGCGCTCCGGCGTCCACAGCGCCTGGTAGCGCGCTACTAGCTCCGCAGCTATCGCTGGCACGGGCACGTCCTGCGCGAAGCGGTAGGTCTCCGGAAACAGATAGCCCTCGAGGTTGGGCCCCGGCGTTCCGAGGGAGTCTGCCAAGCTCGGATCCAGCAGCCGTCGCGCCACGGTGTCTTCCGCGAGCCCCGCTATCGGGGCCACGCGCTGGGCTATCTGCCTGACCGTGAATCCTTCCGGAATCGTCAGGGCGATCGTGACGACCCGCCCGGCCACCAAAGCCTCGAGGGCCTGCGACCAGCCGGCGCCCCTGGGCAGATCGTACGTACCGGCCTTGATGTCCCCCGCCGCGCCCTTGAGACGCACGTAGACCTTGAACAGGCTGGGCCAGCCGACGACGCCGTGGGCCGCCAGCGTGTCGGCGACCGTGGCTACGGTCGCGCCGGGGGGGATCGTCAGGCGCTCCAAGGCGCCGTCCGGGCCTCCGCAGGCTGCGAGGGTCAGAGCCGCGAGGCCTGCCAACCCGGCCGCTCGCAGTGTCGTCCGTTCAGGGGCCGTGTTGTGCATCGAGATACGATTGCAGGATCAAGACCGCCGCCATAGCGTCGAGTCGCTCTTTGTCGCCTCGTGACTTCACCGGCTCGTCCAGCTGCGCCAGCTCGCGACGCGCACGAACCGAGCTGAGACGCTCGTCCCAGTACTCCACAGTGACAGGGGCGCGGCGCTTGAGCCCCCGGCCGAACTCGCGCACCGTCTCTGCGGGTAGGCCTTCCTCACCGTTCAGCTCTACCGGGAGGCCCACCACGACAGTGTCGATCTCCCACTCCTCGATGGCTTCGATGATCTGCCTGTAGGGCGGCCGTTTTCGTCGCCGCCGCACGACAGTGGGCAGCGGCTGCGCGATGGTCCGGGTAGGGTCGCTCACCGCCATCCCTATCCGCCGCTCGCCGTAGTCGAGTCCCAGAATCCTGCTCATCACCGCGCGCGGGGGAAGGTGGTGGCGGTCGAGCGGCCGCCACAGAACCGGCGGCCACAACGGTTAGATGGCGGAGAGCGCGTCTTCCAGGGTGCCGGCCTGAGCCAGCTTCTTGTGAACGTTCAGCAGGGTCATCGGTGAACCGAACACGAAACGGCAGACGTCATTGCCTTGCGATCGGCAGTCTACCTCCATGACCGCCACCGGCTGGCCCACCGCCCGAGTCAACAGCTCGGCCAGCAGTCCCGTGGAGATGTGGCAGCCGGGCGCTCCCCGGGACTCGTTGGGATCAGACTCGGCCCAGTCGCTGGCCACCACCGCCCCGACACCGGCGTTCAACTCTTGGTGCGCGATCCTGCCCCAGCCCGCCTCATGGAAGTAGCGGTTCAGCTCCGACCAGAACGTGGCCAGGGGCAACGCGGGTAGCGGACGGCCGCCGCTCTCCGCGATCGCCATCTCCGCGTCACCCGCCAGCCGCCGCCCCGCCTCGCGGAGTGCGCGCACCGCGTCCTGCGTCGCGGTATCCTCTACGGCCCGCCGCAGTTCGACCAGCCCGGCAGCGGGTAATCTCACGTCGCCCATGGGTTACCTTCGGGTCCTCATCGGTGATAGGAGACCGGTGCCCACAGCAGAGCCGGGTCCCGATTCCCCGGAATGATCGATCGGTCCCGTGGCCACGGAACCTGCCTATAATACATAGAATTATGGGCCCCTGCCTACAAGGCCGGAACGCTTGCCTCAAGCGAGTCTCACGGCTAAGCTCAGGCGCCGCTGATCGCAGATTTCGAACACTATCACAACCGACCGGGAGCACCGATGCCCAGCCCTGCAACGAGCCGTGCCTGTTTGCCGACCGTCCTCGCACTCGTGAGCCTGCTGCTGGCGAGGCCGCTGAGCGCGGCCGAGCTGCCTGGAGTCGTCGCGGGACCCGACAGCGCGCTCATACCGGCGAAGGTCCTGGAGGCTCGCCGTGCGGCGCTGTTCGAAATGCTGGAGCCCGGTATCGTGCTGATCCGCAGCGCTGATCCGCGACCCTCCTTCTTGCACCCCCAGGACACCGATTTCCGGCAGAACAACAACTTCTACTACCTCACCGGGCTCGAGGAGCCGAACTCGTGGTTGGTGATGTTCAAGACGGAGGCAGGGCCCGGGAAAGCGGTACTCTATCTGCCCGAGCGCAATCCGCTGTCGGAATCGTGGACGGGCCCGCGGCTCGGGCCTGGCGCAGAAGCAGTCCGCAGGACCGGGATCACAGAGGTGCGCCCTGTAACCGAGTTTGAGGAGGAGGTCGTCGCCCGACTCCGCTCCGGCTGGGCTCTTCAGGAGTACAAGTGGCTCTACCTGCAGATGGGGCAGGAAACGGCGGAGACTGAGGAGTTGGTCGAGCTGGCGCTGGAGTCTATGCGCACGATCTCCGACGTCGGGCCGCTACTCGCGGAGCTCCGGGTGGTAAAGGATTCGGTCGAGCTCGCCCGGTTGCGCCGCGCTATTGAGATCACCGCCGAGGCCCAACGAGAAGCGATGAAGGCGGTTCGGCCTGGGATGCATGAATACGAGCTCGAGGCCGTGATCGAGTACGTCTTCCACGCGCGTGGCGCGGAGCGGGTCGGGTATCCGAGCATTGTGGGTTCGGGACCGAACAGCGTGATTCTGCACCACAACAAGAACCGGCGTCGAATGGAAGAAGGCGAGCTGGTCGTAGTCGACGTGGGCGCAGAGTATGGCTACTACACGGCCGACGTCACACGGACGTTCCCGGTGAGCGGTAAGTTCACGGAGCGGCAGCGGGCAATCTACGAGTTGGTGCTGGGGACGCAGAAGACGGTGATCGACTCGATACGCCCCGGCATCAGGGTCGCCCAGCTGGAACAGTTCGCTCGCCGTTACATGAGGGAGCACTCGGATGGTCTCTGTGGCGACAAGAGCTGCGATCGCTATTTCAGACACGGCCTCGGTCACTGGATTGGGATGGACGTCCACGACGTGGGCGGCTATGGACGGCTGCTGGAGCCGGGCATGGTGCTCACCATCGAGCCGGGCATCTATCTGGCCGAGGAGAGCCTGGGCGTGCGGATCGAGGACGATGTGCTGGTGACCGAAGACGGCCACGAGGTGCTCTCAGCCGGCGCCCCGAAGACCGTCGAGGAGATTGAAGCACTCATGAGAGAGGAGCCGTGCCTGTTGGAGTGTCGGTAAGGGATTCGGGAACCGGGGATTCGGGAGTCTGGGAATCTGGGAATTGGTCAATAGGAATTAGGAGTCCGTGGCATCCGTGGAATCCGTGGAGTCGGGGACTGCGGGAACGGCAACACGATTTCCAAAACCCTCAATTCCACGGATTCTCGATTCACATTCCTCGAATTGCAGAATCCCCGAATCCGGGAATCCCAGCGTTCCCGAATCCCAGAGTCCCAGAATCCCAGAATTCCTAATTCCCCGGAGGGATTCCCCACGGCGTCGGCTGGTGCAGGTCGCACTCCTCCAGCGGCTCGGTCCCGGGCAGATAGACCTCGGTGTAGATGCCGTCCAGCGGGCAGTACTCGGTGACCAGCTTGCCGCTCAGCTTGTCTATCGTTCGATAGACCAGGCCGCCGGGAGGCTCCCAAGGCTCGGGTATCGGCCGGGTCTGGTAGACTCGCTGCATGAAGGCGCCCCACACCGGTGCAGCGTGGGCGCCGCCCACCGCGCCTTCGAAGATCCGCGTCGGTTCGTCGAGGCCGATCCAAACACCCGCCAGCAGATCAGGCGTGAAGCCGACGAACCAGATGTTCGTTTCGTCGTTCGTCGTCCCGGTCTTCCCCGCTGCGGGGATCTCGGGCGCCAAATAGTCGCGCCGGATCCGATATGCCGTCCCCGTATTCACCACGTCCCGCAGGATGGTAAGCATGATCCAGGCGGACTGCGGCTCGAGAATGCGTTCCTGCTTCGGTTCCGCCTCCCAGATCACGCGACCGGTCTTGTCCTCGATCCGCAGTATCGGCTGTGGCGTGACGTGCACGCCGAGGTTGGCGTAGGTGGTGAACGACTCGACCAGCTGCAGCGGCAGCACGTCTGCGGCGCCGATCGCCGCAGCGGCAACCCTTGGGATCGGGGTACTGATCCCCATGCGGCGCGCGATCTGGCCTACCGACTCCATACCGATCTCTTGCGAGAGCTTTACAGTCACCACATTGATCGATCTGCGCAGCGCATCGCGCAGCGTCATCGGACCGTTGAATCGGTTGTTGTAGTTCTTCGGCGACCAAATCCAACTCGAATCGCCCTCCGGGTCGTACTGATCGAGTTCCAACGGCGCATCATAGATGACGTAGGAAACCGGATAGTCGCCCGCCAGCGCTGCCGTGTAGACAAAGGGTTTGAACGCCGACCCGGTCTGCCGCATCGCCTGCGTCGCCCGGTTGAACTTCGAGTGATTCCAGTCGCGGCCGCCGATCAAGGCCCGCACATACCCTGTCTGCGGATCGAGCGCAACGAACATCCCCTGCAGGTACGGCGTCTGGTGCCAATCGATCGAGTCGGGCGGTAGCTTTAGCGCCTCCTCGTAAGTCATGTGCTCGTACTCTTCCGAGAGCGATTCGAGCGATGTCAGCTGCGCCTTGAGTGCCGAGTCGGCGATCGCCTGCATCTCCAGGTCGAGCGTCGTGTAGATCCGAAAACCGGCCCGGTAGAGATCCTCGCCGAAACGGTCGTCCAGCATGCGACGCACCCACTCGACGAAGTACGGTGCGATCTGGTCTTCCTGCCCACGCGTCCGCGAGCGCGGCAGGGGATACGCCTTCGCCGCTTCCGCCTCAGCCCTACCCAGGTACCCCTGCTGCACCATCAGGTCGAGCACCAGGTTGCGCCGCTGCAATGCAGCCTCAGGGTGCAAGAACGGCGAGTAGCGCGAGGGCGCTTTGGGAAGCGCGGCCAGCAGTGCCGCCTCCGGCAGGTTGAGCTGACTGGCGGATTTGCCGCAATAGTTCTGCGACGCCGTCTCGATCCCGTACCAGCCGTGCCCGAAGTTGATCTGGTTCAGGTAGCCCTCGAGGATCTCGTCCTTCGTGTACAGCCGCTCGATGTCTCGGGCGACCTTCGCTTCCTTGACCTTACGAAGCGGCGAGACCGCGAAACCGATGCGCTCCGTGAACTGGTTGCGGGCCAGCTGCTGCGTTATCGTGCTGCCGCCCGGGCGACCCGGTCCGTAGATCGCGTATTCGATCGTCGCCCGCGTAAACCGCAGATAATCGAGGCCGTGGTGCCGGTAGAAACGTTTGTCCTCGATGGCTACGAAGGCCTGCAGCACGTAATCCGGCAGATCCCGCACGTCGATCACCGTCCGCCGCTGCTGGAAAAACTCGTGGATCAGGCTGCCGTCCGATGCGTAGAGCTTCGAAGACTCATCGGGCTCCCAAACGGTAATCTGTGCGATAGATGGACAGCGTTCGTCCAGACATACCCTGTTCCAGGCCGTCCAAAGCAGCCCCAGTCCCAGGAAGCAGAGGAATAACAGGCTCAGCGCCACCACCGTGTGCCAGGGGCGCCAGCCGCGGACGATGCGGGAGAATAGTCGGGGCCGCTCCCTCCCGCTGTCCCGCTGCTGCTCGGCGGCCTCCGGGGCACTCGAGGAGTGCGGCTTCTGGATGCGTCTCTTCGTGCGCTCGAACATCCGGCTCTTGCCTGGCCTCGTTTTGGCGGTCAAGTGGCCGATCCGGCCTCTTCAGGGGCCAGACAGACCTGTCACCGGGCCTTCCTGGGCCCGGGTACAATACTGTGAATCGACCATCACAGGCTACCCCCGACCACCGGTCCGGGATCCCCCACCGTCCGTGCCCGGCCGCTGCCCTGTCGCCTGTTGTTGTGGAACCGCCCGACGGCTCTCGGGTACAGAAAGTTGGTATCCCTGGTTACATCTCGGCGCGCGCCTGGACGGCCATTGACAGGCGTGATCCAGCGCCTAATGTGGCGAAGGCCGTCCTCGACCTTCACCAACTTGTGCGAGCGGATCCAAGTGCCAGATCGCCGGAAAGTCCGCCGAGCGGTGTAGTGCAATTAGGAAGGTGAGTGACCTATGAAGAGTGTCGGACGGAGAGCCTCGATTCTGGGTGCAGGTCTCCTGCTCCTCCCGTTATTTGCGCGGGCCATCCCCGCACAGGAGTGTATACTCGAGGCCAACGACTACACGAACGAAGCTGCCGTCCAGATTCAAAACGCCCGCGGTATGGAGGAGGCTGCCGAGCAGGCCCCCTACTATCAGAGGGCGCTCGAGCTGCTCGAGCAAGCGATCGCGGAATCGCCGGACGACGCGGCCGCACTCTGGTTGTTCGGCGAGGTCTACGTCAGCCTCGGCGATTACGTGGCTGCGGACTCGATGCTGGACCGCTTGCTGGAGGTGGAGCCCGCATGCCAGGAGCAGGTGGAGCAGACGCGGCGCGTCGGTTGGGTAAACTCGTACAATGACGGTCTCCGTGCGTTTGCCGCCGGCGACATGACCACCGCTATGGCGGCCTTCGAGAAGGCGAACATCATTCTCCAGGACGCGCGCTCCTATAACAACTTGGCTTACATTCATAACGAGCAGGGCGAAGTCGAAAAGGCGATCGAAACCTACCGGATCTCCCTGGAGGTGGCCACGGAACTGGAGCAGCGTCGCGCGGCGATCATCAACTTGGCGGAACTGCTGAACAGCGTCGAGAGGGTAGGCGAGGCGTTGGAGATCTACGACGACTACACGGCGAGCTATCCGGATGACGTTTTTGCCCGTATCAACCACGCAGTCCTGCTCGCGGAGGCTGGGGAGCAAGAGCGTTCTGCCGAGATGTTCGCCGAGCTGACGCAGCGTGAGGACTACACGTTCGCGGAGTGGAACGAGCTCGGTGTTGGGCTACTGCGGGTAGGCGCCTTCGGCGAGGCGATTCCGGTCTTCACCCGAGCTCGCGAGCTCGAGCCGTTCGACAAGTACGTCATGGCGAACCTGGTGGACGCGCAGGTCGAAGCGCGACAATACGCCGAGGCCTTGCCTTTGGCCGACACGCTGGTCACTTGGTATCCGTACGCCGGCGTACAGTACCCTCCGCTGGCTAGCTGCTTGTCGAGGACCGGCAGATCCGGCGATGCACTAGTGTATCTGCAGGCCAGAGAAGCCCTGCCGTTCGAGTTCGAGGGCGTCCACATGACCCGCGGCAGTGGCGGCAGATACTTCGTTCGGGGCCAGGTGGTCGGGCGCGGCGGTTTGGTCGGCGAGCGAATGGCTGTCCCAGTCGAGTTCCTGGGGCAGACCGGTGATGTGGTCGCCAGCGGGGAACTCGAGTTCTTGGTGCCGCCGGCCGGCGTAAGCCGTGCGATTCGAATGGAAGCCGAGTCTGAGACTCCGATCGCCGGCTTTCGCTATAGCAGAGCGGACATTCAGAGCCCAGGTTAGCTGGTGCGACGGCCGTGGCAGCGGTCCGCCGTCGAGTCACCTGACGACATCTATTGACCGCGAGCTCGTGAGTGTCTCCCTCCCGAACGGCGTCACCTGCAGCATGAGGACGTACTCTGCGGGCTGGAGATCGGCCGGCAGGTCGATAGCCAGCGATCGTGCTAGGACAGCCGTCGGCGAGGGCACCGCCTCCTGCCAATCGAGCGTTAAGGGCTGGTTCTGGCTTGCCAGCCCGAGCCACTCGACCGTCTTCCGCAGCCAGCTCGCGCTCTCGCCGGCCAGAGTAAGAGATACCGAGAGCTCTTCCGCACCCGGGCCGAGGCCGAATACCTCCCAGTAGACTCCCAGCCGTTCGCCGGGGCGCACGCGCTCCAGAGGACGGGCGAGTGGGACCGCCGCAGCCAGCGAGTCCGGCAACCTGTCTGCCCGTTCCAGCAGCAAGAGATCCGACAGCGCCAGAAGCCCGACGGGGACCTTCTCCAGTCGAAGCCCGTAGCGGGATCGTGCCGCCCGTCGGTCGGCGCGCGACAGCATCTCGAGGCTCAGCAGCGTCGGTACGGCTTCGACAGCGACGGCGAGCACACCTCTGGTGGTGCCCCGGCTGCCGGCCACCGCCGGGGCCGAGGCAGGATCGCGCGAGATGATCAGGGCAGCCTCGTAACTGCCGCTGTCGATCGGTTCCTCGGCAACAAGCTGGTAGGCGGCGACGACGATGGCCGAGTCTCTACGCGGGAAGACCGCCAGCTGATGGCCGAGCTCCTGGAACGACGACACGTAGGCCGGTGCGTAGACCGACCGGGGCTTCTCGTGGTCGAGCTGCCAATCGCTTTGCCTTACAGAACTCACTTCCCGCAGAAAATCGAAGGCCGGCGCGAACCGCAGGCTGCCCCGCGCCTGGTGGCTCACGATCTCGTCGCGGCTGCCTCCCGTCCCCGTGGGGTAGCTGACCCGCTCGAAGCGGCCCGGCCAACCATACCGCACCAGCAGCTCCCTCAGATCCGACCCCCACGGGTTGCCAAACGCCGACCTCGCCCGGTGCTGCATGCGGTCCAGCGTTCGTCTGGCGAAGTGTTCCGTCCGGCGGTCATTCGCGGGCACCATCTGAAGCGGGTCGGCGAGCCACCAGAACCGCGCCTCGATGTCGGTTCGCTCCCCACAAGCCACCCGCGCGTAGCGCCGGCGGACCCGGCCGTCAAGGAGATCGGTGATGTCGGTCCACCGGCATCTCTCTTCTTCGGGCATGGAGGACAGCGCAATCGCGAAGATCGAATCAGCCGACTCGAACTCGCCGGCCGAATGTAGGGCGTAGCCATGCAGCGCGGTGCACCACCAGGCTGCGACGGCGCGACACGCGCGCGCCGCCTGAGACGCTTCACGATGGCGGCCGGCCTCGACCAGGTATCTAACGCGCTGCCCGGCAATCCACTCGTCGCCCGGTAGCGAGCGGGCGGCACCGTCGAGCTGCGCTACGAGCTCGTCTCGAGCCTCAGTGACTTCGGGGGGCTCCGGCTGTGGCTCCACCTCGTCGTCGCCGTGACGAAGACAATAACGGCCGATGATCTCGTCGCAGCGTCGCCCCGGGCTGCCCGCCCCCCGCTGCAGTCGACGGCGCCTCGACCGTTCGAATCGTGACTGGTGCGAGCGGACGGCCTCCAGCACTCGCTGCGAATCGACTTGCGTCTGGACGTGCGGGTCGTTCGTCACGGTTGAGTGCCGGCTGGGATGCCCTTTCTGGCCGGCGGGCAGATGAGGGACGCGCCATTCTCCTGCGGGTACTACCAGGAGGCGGATGGCGATCAGCGGTGACAGCAACAAGGCGATCCGAATCGGTCGCATCACGTCGTTAGGATAGCCGCGAGTGGACCGGCCAACCAGAGGCGCCAGGACTACACTGGACAACTTGTACTTGACAGCGGGACGCGGCGTTCCTATCATGGCGTCGTATACGATTCCCATCGGCGCTGGGAGCGCGCGGACGTGCAAGCGTCCGCATATATATAGATCCAGCTAGTCAAGCACTCGGACAAAGCAACGAAGGAGGTCGCTAGCAACACTTACTTGGTCTAGCCCATCGAAAAATCTGGTCTACGAGTCATTCCACGCTTGCTTCGGTGGCGACGTGGCGTGTTTACCACTGTCCAGTCGCCCCCTTGCCCAGGGTAAGCGGTAGCGGGCCGTCTTACGTGCGGCAAGAATGGGAGCGCGATCCAGCCGTGCGCGTTCCGTTCGTCAATCTTTCATTCGTCGACCTACTTGGACGAGTCCGAGAGCCTCGGGTTGTCGGGCAACGTCCGGCGGCAAATTTCGTATGGAGGTGGTAGCGAATGAATCCGAAGCAAGTAAGCAGTCGCAAGCTGTTCAGCGCAGCGGCAGTGGCGGCGATGCTCCTGGGCATCTTCGGGTCCGCCCACGCTCAGGAGGGTGCGATAAGGGGGCGTGTCATCGATCAGGCCACCCTCGACCCCGTGGCGATGGCCCAAGTCTTCGTCGCCGGCACGAACCGCAGCGCGCTGACGAATCAGGAAGGGGAGTACACGATCACCGGGATTAGCCCGGGGCAGCACACCGTCCGCGTGGCCATGATCGGCTACGCCGCCACCTCGGCAGCGGTTACGGTAGGGGTGGGAGAAACGGCGGTCGTGGATTTCCAGCTGACGGTCTCCGCCATCCCCTTGGAGGGACTCGTGGTGAACGCGGTGACGGGGCAGACCCAGCGGAGGCGCGAGATGGGCAACACGGTGGGCACGATCTCCGTGGCGGAGCTGGACAAGGGCCCCGTCACGAACGTTGCCGACGTCCTGACGAGCCGCGCCGCTGGAGTGAGCGTGGTCACCGGCAGCGGCACCACCGGTGCCGGGGCTCGGGTCCGCATCCGCGGCGGTGGTGTGAGTGTGTCACTCGACAATAGTCCGCTGGTCATTGTCGACGGGACGCGGATCAACAACGGGAGCGACTTCGATCTCTTCACGGGCGGGCAGAACTTCTCGCGGCTCAACGACATCAACCCTGAGGATATCGAGAACATCGAGGTCTTGAAGGGTCCGGCGGCTTCGGCGCTGTACGGCACGGCGGCGGCGAACGGCGTGATTCAGATCACGACCAAACGCGGCCGACCCGGGCCGGCGCGTTGGAACTTTTACGGTGAGCTCGGCGGCAACTTCGAGGTGACCGATTGGCCTGCCAATTACCGGGGTGTTGCGGCGGATGGGAGCACCTGCAACATCTTCGACCAGTCGGAAGGGCTGTGCACGCTGGACCAGCTCGAGTCGTTTAGTCCGCTGGAGGATGAACGGACGTCGCCTTTCCGCGACGGCGTGCTCCAGAAGTACGGGCTGAGCGTTGCCGGCGGAGGCAACGACGTGACCTATTTCTTGGCAGGCGAATTCTATGACGAGAAAGGGGTCTACGACGTCAACCGGCTGGAACGACAGACGTTGCGGGCGAACATCAGCGCGCAACTCACCGACGAGATCGACGCGAACGTCTCGATCGGGTACATCACCAGCGAGGGGCGACTCCCTGACAACGACAACAACCTGTTCAGCTACATCTTGAACGGCATGCTGGGCGGTTCCGAGTTCGATCCCGAGGACCCGGACGCCGTCTGGTTCTTCTTCCCGCCGAGCACGGTCGATAACAACATCCTCGAGCAGGAGATTGACCGCGTTATCGGCAGCGTGAACGCGAGCTGGCGGCCCCTGGACTGGTTGACGTTCAGTGGTGTCGCAGGCATCGACTACCTGCAGCGCCACGACAACAACCTCATCCTGCCGGAGAAGATCTTGTTCGGCGATGCGACCCGATCGGGCTATGTCGATTCGAATCGGTTCAAGATCGTCAACTGGACGGGGAACCTCTCGACGCAGGCTGTCTACCCGCTGACCGACAACATCACCGCCACCAGCACGGCCGGCTTGAGTTACGAGCGTGCACGCCTCACCACGACCGAGGGCTTTGGCGCCGGGCTGACACCGGGTACGTCATCGCTGGGCGCCACCAGCCGGTTGTTTGCGGTGGACGAGGACAACACCGATGTCGTGACGATGGGTGGCTTCGTGCGCCAGCAGGTCGGTTACAAGGACCGGGTGTTCCTGAGCGCCGCGCTGCGCGGCGACGACAACAGCGCCTTCGGCGCGGACTTCGGCCTGGTCACCTACCCGGCGCTTCAGGCTTCGTGGGTGATCGGTGAAGAGCCCTGGTTCCCGACAGGCGAGATACTCAGCTCGCTACGAGTGCGCGGCGCCTACGGGCGCTCCGGCCAGCGGCCGGATTTCCGTGACGCAGAGACGTTCTTCAACCCCGTGTCCGTGGCCGTCGACGGCGACGAGCTGTCGGCTCTGGTCGTGGGCGGTACCGGTAATGTCAATCTGGAGCCCGAGAAGACCGACGAGTTCGAGTTCGGCTTCGATGCGGGTCTGCTCAACGAGCGACTCTCGCTCCTCTTCACGTTCTACACCAAGAACACGCAGGACTTGCTGGTCGCCGTACCCCTCGCGCCGTCGCTCGGCGAAGCCGCTACCCGGTTCGCGAACCTCGGCGAGAGCAACAGCCGGGGCATCGAGCTCGGGATCGAGGCCGGTATCCTGGACTCCGAGCAGGTGAAGTGGGACGCTTCGCTCAACGTGTTCACCGTGAGGAGTGAGCTGAAGGAGCTAGGAGAGGGGATTGAGCCCATCGTCTTCGGGCTGGGCGGTGACAGCCAGCGTCACGAGGAAGGCTACCCACTGGGTGGCTACTGGCAGCGCCCGATCGAGAGCTTCGAGGACGCTAACAGCGACGGCATCATCACGCCGGACGAGGTCGTGGTCGGCGATGAGCCCGTGTTCCTGGACTACTCGTTCCCGCAGAGCGAGATCACGTTCTCCACTGAGGTGACGCTCTTCAAGTACATCCAGGCGCGGGCCCTGTTCGAACGCCGCGCCGGTTTCAGCCGGTTCAACGACACAGAGTTCTTCCGCTGCGCCCAGTCCACCGGATTCTTCCGTTGCCGGGAGGCCTTCGATCCCGACGCGCCTCTCGAGGATCAGGCGCGCATAGCCGCGAGGTTCACACCTTCGGCGACGCGAGCCGGCTACATAGAGGAGGCGGACTTTACGCGTTGGCGTGAGCTGTCGATTACGTTTACGGCGCCACCGCAGTGGGCGCGGATCTTCCGTGCGTCCGGTGTCAGCCTCACCATCTCGGGCCGCAACCTGGCTCTCTGGACGGACTACCGGGGGCAGGATCCGGAGGTGATCACCAATACAGGCGGGAGCACCGGGGAAGGTGGCACTGCCACCAACTGGTCGACCGCGGACTTCTTCACCCAGCCGCCCGTCCGGACCTGGACGCTGCGGCTCGACCTGTCGTACTAGGAGGGATCCACCATGAAACGATATAGAGCGATGGAACAGTCAATGAGTTTCCGCCGCCTGACTCGCGTGGTCGGCATCCTCCTGGTTTTGCCGTTGGCCTGGATCACGGTTTCCTGCGAGAATCTGCTCGAGGTGGAAGATCCCGACGTGGCTAAGGAGGGGGACGTGCTGGACCCGGAGGCGCTGGAAGCTCTGGTCTCCGGGGCGATCGGTGAGTTCCAGGTTGGCTATACCGGCGATAACGGGACCAACCAGGGGATCGCCCTCACGGGTGGCCTCATGGCCGATGAATACGAGCTATCGGGCACATTCCCCACCCGGTTGCAGATTGACATGCGTAGTGTCACGAACGATAACGCGACGGCCGAAACCGTCTTCCGCAACCTGCACCTGGCACGGCGCGCCGCCGAGCGGGCGGGCGAAGCGCTCGCGGCGGCGGATCCGAATGACCCACGTCTGGCACTGATGTACGCGCTGGCTGGGTTCAGCTACGTCTATTTCGGCGAGCACTACTGCTCCGGTGTCCCGTCCAGCCGTATCGAGTTCGGGACCGGTAACCTGGAGTTCGGTCCGCCTCTGACCACCGAGGAGATGTTCCAGATCGCCGACGATTTCTTCGACCAGGCGCTGGCTATCGCCGAGGCCGGGTCCCAAGAGGCGTATCTGGCAGCGGTGGGCAAGGGGCGAGCGCTTCTCAACCTCGACCAACCCGCCGCGGCGGCGACTGCGGTGGCGGGTGTGCCCACCGACTTCGCATACATGCTGGACCATTCCGAGAACACCGGTCGTCAGGCCAACGGGATTTGGGCGTTCGTGAACAGCGTGGAACGCTACCGCGTGGCGGATTCGGAGGGCGTGAACGGTCTGCCTTATCGTAGCGCCGCCGATCCGCGGGTGCTGTGGGAACTGGATCCGACCGATGGGCTCGGCTTCGACCAGGTGACGCCCCAGTTCAACCAGCTGAAGTTCCCGGCCCGCGCCTCCGACATGCCGGTAGCCGATGGCGTGGAGGCACGGCTCATCGAGGCGGAAGCCGCGCTCGGCGACCCGACGACCTTCCTGGGCGTGCTGAACACGCTGCGCGGCGATATTGGAATGGGCGACGTCACCGATCCGGGGACCGACGTGGGACGTGAAGACCTGCTGTTCGAGGAGCGGGCGTACTGGCTCTGGCAAACGGCGCATCGGCTCGGCGACCTGCGGCGGCTCGTCCGTCAGTACGGTCGCGCTACAGAATCGGTCTTCCCGACGGGTGCGTACTTCAAGGGAGGCACCTACGGGACCGACGTAAACTTGATTATCCCGCTGGATGAGCAGAACAACCCGAACTTCACGGAATGCCTCGATCGTAACCCATAAACGATCCCGATGTGCCTGACGGAACAAGGGGAGGGCGTTGTCAACAGCGCCCTCCCCTCTTCCGTATTCTAAATTCTAAGCGAGGTACGACTGATCCCGCGCTGTGTCGTCAGTCTACTACGACGCGGGACCGTGCCAGGTGACGATGCGGATGACCCCGTTACCGGCGTTGGTGCCGTACACGGCCGTACCCTCGACGCCGGGCAGCCATTCCATACTCTGGAGCTGCGAGGCCGGGATAGCCTCGAGGACATCGATGGTCGAGATCTGCGCGCCGTCCACCAGCACCATGGGACCATTGCCGAGAAACAGGCTCGAGCGACCGCGGCTCGTCATCTCGGACGGCCTTCCGTCCGTCGTCTCGGTGAAGCTGAGGTGCCGGAAGTGATAACGAATCGCCTCCCACGCGTTCTTTACGCCCGAGGACGCAATCTCTTCCGCCGTGATAACCCGGCCGGTAGATGGCCCCGCGGGACGGGGATTGCGGGCGCCACATCCGGCGGCCGCGACCGACGCCGCAACCAAGATGAGGAAAATTCTGGCGTTCGGCATGGCCCATCTCCTTATCTCATATTCTGAAAGCTAAAGTCCAGGTTGATCGCTGGCAAGGAATCGCAATGACGCTGCCGACCGCGCCCGAGACGCGGGGCGGTCCTGGAGCGCGGTGGCGGCCGTAAGTGCTGGAAGGACGGCGCTGTGCTTGCTTGCCTGCAATAGGGGGCTAGGTTTGGGGGTCGAAAACGCTACGGATCACACTGCCTAGCAGGAGATCGCGGAGAACAACGTGCCGAGGTTCATACCGGTTCGGCAGCAGCTCGAGCAGATACGCGAGGGCGTCAGCGAGATCATCCCGCAGGACGGGCTGGCGCGTAAGCTCGAGCGCTCGCTGGAGACGGGTGTCGGGCTGGTGGTCAAGGAGGGTTTTGATCCGACGCGCCCCGACCTCCATCTGGGCCATGCCGTAAGTATAAGGAAACTAAGGACGTTCCAGAACCTAGGCCACCAGGTCGTCTTTGTGGTCGGCGACTTCACGGCGCTCGTAGGTGACCCGAGCGGTCAGGACGAGACGCGCCCGCGGCTCTCGGAGGCCGACATCCGTGCGAACATGAAGACCTACCAGGAGCAGGTCTTCAAGCTCCTCGACCCGAAGAAGACGAAGGTGGTTCGGAATAGCACGTGGCTCTCGAAGCTCAAGCTCACTGACATCCTCGAGCTGTCCTCTCGTTACACAGTCGCCCGGATGCTCGAACGGGACGACTTCGCTGCCCGTTACCAGGAGGGACGCCCCATCTCGCTCGTCGAGTTCGTCTACCCGCTCATGCAGGGCTACGACTCCATCGCTCTGGAAGCGGATGTCGAGCTGGGTGGCACGGACCAGAAGTTCAACCTGCTGGTCGGTCGAACACTGCAGGAGCGTTTTGGGCAGGAGCCGCAGGTATGCGTGACGCTGCCGCTGATGCGCGGCACCGACGGCGTGCGGAAGATGTCGAAGTCGTATGACAACTACGTCGGAATCACCGAGCCGCCCGAGGAGATCTACGGGAAGACCATGTCGATCCCGGATGAGCTGCTGGAGGAGTGGTACTACCTGGCGTCGTCGGTCCGTGGCCCGGAGCTGGAAGCTGCGCTGGCACAGATTTCCGAAGACCCGCTGGGGGCCAAGCGGGCGCTAGCCCGGGACATCACGCGTGCCTACCATGGCGACGAGGCGGCAGAGCGTGCGGAGGCCCAGTTCGATCATGTGGTCAGGCGCGGAGAGGAGCCGGAAGAGATTCCCGAGGTCGAGGTGACGCGCACAGCCGACGAGATATGGCTGCCGAAGCTAATGGTCGAGGCCGGCCTCGCCGACTCGAGCAGCGAGGCGGTTCGTCTCATTCGACAGGGAGCCATTCAGCTCGATGGCATGCCGGTTACCGACAAGGACCACCATGTGTCCACCTCGCAGCCGCTGCTGATCCGGCGGGGCAAGCGTCGTTTCGCGCGGGTTCGCTTCCGCTAGGGCCATCACTGCCCCTGAGGCCGTGTCCGGCTGTCGCGGCGGCTGGGCAGGGCCGCCAATCGGACGAGCGAAGGAAGGAGTCGCGGGTGCAGATCGAGGTCAAGAGGGTGGAGAAGCCGTGGGGCTATGAGTTGATCTGGGCCCACACCGACCGCTACGTAGGAAAGATCCTCCACATCAATGCCGGCGAGTCGTTATCGCTCCAGTACCACGAGCGCAAGGACGAGACGGTCCACGTTCTGCACGGGCGCATGGTGTTCCTGGTCGGGGGTAGCGAGGCGGAGTTGGAGCGCGTGGAACTGGAGGAAGGGATGAGCTTCCGAATTCAACCGGGGACTCGCCACCGGATGGAAGCGATCAGCGATTGCGATCTCTTGGAAGCCTCGACACCGGACTTGGACGACGTGGTCCGGATCGAGGATCGCTACGGGAGGGCTTGAGGGAGTGGAGCAGACTACTACGTGGGATGAGCCGCGTGTCGGCTACGTCTACCTGGGCCTCGGGTCGAACGAGGGCGATCGGGTCCGCTACCTGGAGCGTGGCCTGGAGGGCTTGAGGAGAGAGGTGCGGATCGACCGCATCTCATCGATATACGAGACGCAGCCGGTCGGCGTCCGCGATCAGCCGTGGTTTCTCAACCTAGTGTGTGCGGGGGCGACGCGCCTCAAGCCCGGCGCGTTACTCGAGTTCATCCACCAGGTGGAGGCCGAGTGCGAGCGTGTCCGAAGCGAGCAGCGGTTCGGGCCTCGGACTCTCGATATCGACATCCTCACCTATGATGACCGCGTGCTCGAGACTTACGAGCTGGTGATACCGCACCCCCGGATGCACGAGCGCAAGTTCGTGCTCCAGCCGCTGGCGGAGATCGACGACGAATGGCGCCACCCGGTCGAGGGTAGAACCGCGAAGGAACTGCTCGACGAGCTGGACGGTGACGTCGTTCGTCCGGTCGCCGAACCGCCGCCGGGCTCGGGACCGGCGCCGATCCTCTAACAGGCGATGGTCTACCGACTGGCGGTTCGCGCGTCATACGATTCGGCCCTTTTCATCCCGGGCGACCAGGGCGCGTCCGGACGGACGCACGGGCATCGCTACACGGTCGAGGCCGTACTTGAGGTGCAGCAACTCGATGAGTCGAGCTTCGTCGCCGATCTCGACGCCGTACAGCCGCGGTTGGCGGCGCTGGCCGGCGAGCTAGACCACTCCTTGCTGAACGAGCTCGAGCCGTTCCGCGGCGACACACCCAGCGCCGAGCGCCAGGCCGAGTTCTTCTACCGGCGGCTGAGTCTCGAGATCGAGAACGCATACGGCCCTGCGGTGCGGCTGGCCAAGATCAGGGTGATTCAGGAGCCGGAAGCATGGGTGGAATACGAGCCGTGAGTCGGTGCCGTGGGGTAGCAAGGTTGGCGCTGGCGGCGCTGGCGCTCTCGCAAGCCGCCGCCTGTGGCCGCGATTCGGAGGGTCAACAGGCAGTTCGAACCGATGCCGAGCTGGAGCGCAAGGTCGAGGAACTGCTGCCCCAGATCGAGGAGTTTGCACACCTGGAGGCCCGGGAGACGCCCGCGGTGCGGCGTTCGACCGGCGCGACTCTGGAGACCTATCTGTTGGAGCGGCTCGATGCCGAGTTCCCAGGGGACAGCTTGGATCGCGTGGCGTCGGCCTATAAGGCCTTCGGCCTCGTCCCCGACACCGTGGACCTCCGGGAACTGCTGGTCGACCTGCTGCTCGAGCAGGCGATCGGCTACTACGACCCAGTGCGCGACGTCCTCTTCGTCCGCGACGAGGCGCCGGACGAGATGCTCGAGTCGGTGCTTGTGCACGAGCTCGTCCACGCCCTCCAGGACCAACACGTCGACCTCGACTCGCTGCTCAACGCCGTCTCGAGAAATGACGCCCGCACGGCCATCCAGGCGGCGGTGGAAGGTCACGCCACCGTGGCCATGATGGCCTGGCAGTTCTCCCAGATGACGGGCTCCTCGGTCTCCGGCGAGCAACTCCCAGAGATCGGCCCGGAGATGGCGGCCGCGCTGGCCGACCCGTCCCAGTTCCCGCAACTCGCCGCCGCGCCTGCCATCGTTCGCGAGCCGATGCTGTTCGTCTACCTGGGCGGTGCGAGGCTCGTCCAGAGGCTCTGGCGCACGCAAGAAGGCCGACCGCTACCCTTCGGCGAATGGCTGCCCGCGTCCACCGAGCAGCTGCTGCACACCGAGCGCCTTCTCGAATGGCGCGACAGCCCCACCCCGTTGCAGCTGGCGGAACCTGGCGGTGGCTGGCGGGTCGTGTACGCCGACGATCTCGGGCAACTAGAGATTCAGGTCTACTTCCGCGAGCACCTGGGCAGCACCGCGCTGGCAGATCGGGCCGCTGACGGCTGGGACGGCGACGCTTACGCTTTGCTCGACAGGAACGGTGAGCGGGCGCTGGTCTGGTACACCGCCTGGGACAGCCCGCTGGATGCCGACGAGTTCGCGGACGCTTACAAGACCGCCTTCGCCGCCAGGTTCGGGGGTGAGGCCGCTGGCGGCGACCTGACCGCCCCGCAGCGCCGTGCGCGGGTTGAGCAGCTGACGGTCTCGGGGATACCGGTCGTGCGGGTCGTTGAAACGGCGCCGGACGCCTCCCTGGAGAACCCGCCGGGCGTCAGGGTTGGGAGTTAGGGATTCGGGGATTCGGGGAGTCAGGGGAGAATTAGAGGGGCACCACCTGAGCTTGGTCGGCGCCCCTCTGGTATACCTCTCCAAATCCCCGAATGAATGCAGGAGTCCCGCCCCTAGATTATCGATGCCAGGACAAGCTCCTTCGGCAGCGGGTAGCGGTACACCTCGCCGGCGTAATTCCGCAGCACGACCTCGTCATCGCTGATTTCCTCGACGTAGTTGGGGAGCAGCGGGATCTTGCCGCCGCCGCCGGGCGCGTCGATGCAGAAGTGCGGTACGGCGAGGCCGGATGTCCAGCCGCGTAGCGCCCTTATGATCTCCAGGCCCTTCTCGACTCCGGTGCGGAAATGCTCGGCGCCCGCCACCGGATCGGCCATGTACAGGTAGTATGGGCGGACGCGGTTCTTGAGGAGCTTCTGCATCAGCTCCTTCATGGTCTCCGGATCGTCGTTGACACCCTTGAGCAGGACCGTCTGCGAGCCCAGCGGGCACCCGGCGTTGGATAGCTTGGCCAGCGCCCGCTCCGTCGGGGGTGTCAGTTCGGCCGGGTGGTTGAAGTGGATGTTCACGTAAACCGGGTGGTATTTCGAGATCATCTTGCACAGCTCCCCTGTGACACGCTCCGGCAGGTGCAACGGGATTCTGGTGTGGATTCGGATGATCTCGATGTGCTCTATGGTCCGCAGCCTCTTCAAGAAGTACTCGAGCCGCCGGTCCGACAGCATGAAGGGATCACCGCCCGAGAGGATGACGTCTCGGACCTCGCTGTGCTCCTCGAGATAGTTGAAAGCCGACTCGAACTGGTTCAGCGGGATCTTCTCAGGGTCACCAACCTTGCGCCGGCGCGTGCAGAACCGGCAATAGCTGGCGCATACCGGACTGATCAGGAAGAGCACGCGATCCGGGTAGCGGTGCGTGATATTGGGGACGGGAGAGTCGTCGTCCTCGGCCAGCGAGTCGGCAATCCCGTCGAGGACCTCGCTCTCATCCGCGCTCGGCACGTACTGCTGCCAGAAGGCGTTCCCGTCTCTCCTGATTTGGGCGAGGACGGCGGGTGTGATCCGCAGGTTGAACTTCTCGATCGCGGCCTCCGCGGCCTCGCGATCGATTCTCTCCTCGCCGAACAGTTCGATGAGCTGGTCAACGGTCGTTATACTCTTCTTGAGTATCTGTTGCCAGTTCGCCATAGTCGCACACCTCGGTGAGTCATGAGTTAGAGACGTGAGCTGGGAACATCCCCCCCCGCGCCCCACACCTTGTCCCTTCAGTCTCGCTACTCATTCTCCTTACGAAGAGACAACGACTTCTCGAACTGCTTCGTGTATGTGACCCGGTCATCACCGGCGTCGTAGAAGTCGACGATCCGCGCGACTTCTTGGTAGCCACAGGCTAAATAGAACCGGCGCGTCGCCTCGTAGTCCTCGCGTGACGATGTCTCTATCGCGCACATCCGAGCCCCGGCTTCCCGCATCTGCGCTTCGGCCCGCTCGAGCAGGCCACGCCCCGCACCGCAACCTTGGGCCTGGGGATGCACGACGATCCAGTACAGGTCCCAGGTGCCCACCGTGCACGGCGTCGGGCCGAAAAATGCGAAGCCTGCCAGCTCGCCCGAGCCACCATAGGCTGCCAGGGCATGGTAGTCCTGTCCCGGAGCCCGGCAGTAGTCGTCGAAGACTTCCAGGGCGACATCGACCTCGTCCGGCCTGAACACCCCGGTCGCTTCCACGGCCTGCGCCACCTGAGGTCTGTCCGCCGGCTCGGGCGGCTGCCACTCGAAGGTCGGCGCCGACGTCCCCCGGGAGCCGGGCTTCTGAGTGACGGAGCTCATCTGCTAGGCTCCCCGGTCGTCTGTGCCTGCATGAAAGTCCAACCCTCATCCGCCGCGCAGTCTGTATCGGCCCGGGACAAGGCCTCCTCCATAACCCTTCCGATCAACTCGTCGTACGACCATCCGGCGACCCGCGCCTGCCGGGCCAGCCCGGCGTCGTATGAGAGGTCAGGGTTAGGATTGATGTCGATGACGTAGGGTACGCCGTCGTCGCCCAGGCGCACATCGACTCGCGCGTAGCCTCGACCGTTCATCACTTTCCAAGCTTGGACGGCCAATCGCTGCAAGTCCCTCGCTTGCTCGGGCGACAGCGGCGCCGGGCACATCGGTCGCGTCCCGACGTCCTCCGGACTGCCCGCGACCCACTTCGCCTCGAAGGAGACGATCGGCGGTGAGCCCTCCGGCAGAGTAGTGAAATCGATCTCGGCCGGTGGTAGCACAAAGCGACCGACGATGGCCAGATTGACCTCGCGTCCGGGGATGAACTCCTGCAGCAACGCGTCCCAACGCTCGTGTAACCGCTTAACTTCCGCGGCCAGCTCTGCCTGGGAGTTCACCACCGATTTCGCGTGAATGCCGTTGGATGCGTCGTCCGCTGCTGGCTTCACTATCGCCGGGAAGTGCGTCCAATCCTCGGGGATCGGATCTCCCCGCCGCACCGGTCTCCACTCGGGGACGGCGATGCCATGTGAGCGCAGGACGGCCGAGCAGCGGTCCTTATTGAGGCAGTAGAGCAGGGTCGCAGCGCTGGCGCCCGTCATCGGCAGCTCCAGCAACTCGACAGCCGCAGCCGTCAGGTGCTCGCCATCAGCCCGCCCCGCGAGCGTCTCGCAGAGGTTGAACGCGCCGCGGAAATCGCCCGCCAGCAGACCGGCTAGCCACTCGTTGGTCTTGCCGGCCCGCAACATCAGCTCGACCGGCTGGTAGCCGAGCGCGTCGAGTGCGGCGATGATGCGGAGCGTCGATTGGGCCGGCGCTATCTGCTCGCCGCCAATCGCCTCCAGCTCGGCGATCTCGTCCACCAGCACGGCAATCCGCCCGAAACCCGAACGCTTCGGTTCGGTGGCCGCCTGGCTTTGGTTCGCGACCTTTTCCTCAGTCCGGGACTCTAAGGCCATAGCGCGCGGCGGCAGCCCGTAGGACGGTCAGGATCACCTCATCGAATGAGAGACCTGCGGCCCGGGCCGCCTTTGGGTAGCACGAGTTCGCGGCCGGGTCCGGAATCACGCCAGGCAACGGGTTGACCTCCAGGATATGGGGATCCTCATTCCCGTCGCAGCGGATGTCGATCCGCGCCCAGTCGCGGCAGCGAAGAGTCCTATACGCTGCCATGGCGATCTCTTCAATCCGGTGCCGCAGCTGCGGCGAGCACCGCGCCGGACAGTGAAAGATGTCCAGCGGCTTCTCCGGACGGTCCCAGACCCACTTGGCTTCGAATCCGTAGATCGGGTGGGCGTCCGCAGGAAGCGTCTCAAAGTCCAGCTCAACGATCGGCAGGACCTGCCCGTCGCCATCGTTGCCGAGGACCGCAGCGGTGAACTCGCGTCCACCCAGGAACCTCTCGATGATGGCGGGCTCATTGTACCGCTCGACCACCTGGGTGACCTCGGCCTCCACGTCGGCCCAGGTGGCACAGAAGGATCGCTGGGAGATGCCCTTGCTCGAGCCCTCGTGAAGCGGCTTCACGATGACTGGCAGCTCGATCGTGCGACTCAGCTGCTCAGGGCAGTCCACAACTTGGAACTCGGGCGTGGGTATCCCATGGTGGGTGAGGGTCTCTTTCGTACGCGCCTTGTCGAGGCAGACCCCCAAAGTCAGGGGATCACTTCCTGTGTACGGGATACCCCAAAACTCGCAGAAGGCGGGCACGTGCGATTCACGACTCGCTCCACCAAAGCCTTCCGCGAAATTAAACACGATGTCGGGCTTGGCTTCCCGCAACTTGGTCGGGAAGTCGATGTCGGCTTCCAGCCGGATCACCTCGCCTATCTCCGATAGCGCGCTCTCGATCGCTGCTATCGTCTCTTCGTCGTCCCACTCGGCGTACGTATCATCGAAAATCCCGTAGCCGTTTCCGACTTCCATCACTTTCGCTTTGCTGGATGTCGAGTCGAAGAGAGTTCTGGAGGACGACTCAGCCTCTTCCGACGACGGTGCGCCGTCCGCCGGCTTGATGTTGAAGGCGAATCCGATGCGGAGCCTGTCTGCGCGACGGTCTTGCGTTAACGCGCGAGCCGTTCGTGCTCCAGTGCTTCCTATTGGAACCCCTCCTGTCGGAGTTCATCGAGCGCAGTCGTGGTGAAGGCGATCGATTTTCTCATCCGCACCCCCGCCCTAACCACACTGGATCACAACTCGCATCAAGATATGAACAAAATAAAAAAAAAGAAAGGTTTTTGTAAATCCTTTTTGAGGAGTCCGGACAACGGTCGCGGATGGAAACATATGTAGTCAAATCGGAAACTTCTCGACCGCTACCCTTTGATACTCGAAACACGCTCCACTACCTTAGTAAACTCGACTGAGAACGATGCATAACGACTCTTCTACAACCTGTGACGAGCGATGAACCGGCAAGAGCAGGATGAACGGCGCATAACGGTCGAGTTGGAGCACGATGCCACGGCGATGTCATACGAAGTGAGGGTCGGCGAGGGTCTGATCGACGATGCCGGCTCGCTAATTGCCGCTTCCTGCCCCGCGCATCGCTACTCTATCATCACCGACACCCAGGTCGCCGGGCTCTATGGAAAGCGACTACTCGACTCGCTGGCCGGCGAAGGGCTGAACGGGACGCTGCTAAAGTTTCCGGCGGGCGAGTGGAACAAGAATCGGGAGAACTGGAGCGACCTGATCGACGGAATGCTCAGGGCGGGGTTCGGCCGCGATTGTGCCGTAGTCGCCTTGGGAGGCGGCGTGGTCGGAGATCTGGGCGGTTTCGTTGCCGCCACATTCATGCGCGGTGTGCCCCTGGTACAGATACCCACCACACTGCTCGCGATGCTGGACAGCTCGGTCGGTGGCAAGACGGGTGTCGATACGGCCGCCGGGAAGAACCTCGTGGGTGCCTTCCACCAGCCGAGCCTCGTGCTGGCCGATCCCGGGGTTCTGAAGACGCTGCCCGGTCCGCAGTACACGTCGGGCCTGGCTGAGGCGCTCAAGCATGGTCTCATCCTCGATGCGGCATACTTCGAGTCGATCGCCGCCGGCCTCGAGGGCCTCTTTGCCCGGGAGCCCGACCGGCTGACCGACCTCATAGCGCGCTCGGTGGAGATTAAGGCCGATGTGGTTAGTCGCGACGAGCGCGAGAGCGGCTACCGCAAGGTCCTGAACTTCGGCCATACCGTGGCCCATGCCCAGGAGGCCATCTCCGGCTATGCCTGGCTGCACGGCGAGGCTGTCGCCGCCGGGATGGCGCTCGAGGCGGCGATCGGCGAGGCGGCAGGGGTCACCCAGGAGGGGGTCTCGAGAAGCATTCAGGAGGTTCTCGAGGCGGCCCGCCTACCCGTCGAACTGGACGACGAGGTCGACGCGACTCGGTTCTTCGAGGCGCTTGAAAGGGACAAGAAGCGGGCCGGAGGCCAGGTGCGGTATACGCTGATCGGCGAGATCGGCCGTGTGGCGGCCTCCGATGATGGGGACTGGACGCACGCTGTCCCGGAGGAGCTGGTCCGCTCGGTCCTGTTCGGCTAGGTGCCAGGCCGGTTTGACGGGCAGGTCCTTTCTAGACAGATTACTTGGTTTGGTAATTTCCGTTACGGAGGGGAGTTATTGCTGCGCAAGATCGTTTCGCGGGTCTGTCGGTGCAGGACCTGATCGACCGAATCGCCAACCAGGATCCTGACAGGCCTCTGGTGAGATTCGGGAAAGAGACGCTGTCCTACGAACGGACCCGGCAGCAGGCGCGCGCCCTCGCCGCGGCGCTGCACAACCTGGGTGTGGGGGCGGGGGACCGCGTGGCCATCGATTTGCCGAACGGTCCGGAGTTTGTGGTTTCGGTGCTTGCGGCAGCGCGTTTGGGTGCCACGATCGTCCCGCTGAACCCCGCCTACGCACCACACGAGCTCCAGTTCATGCTGAGGAACTCCGAGGCGTCGGTCGTGATCGTCGTCGAGGAGTACGAGGGGCAGGATAACTTGGAGCTGTTCGAGCGAATGCAGTTCGGCCTGCCCGACCTGCAGTACATGGTGACCGTGGGTGAGGAGGATTTGTGGTACGACGACCGGATCTTCCAGTTCGAGGATCTGCTCTCGAGTGGTGAAGGCAGGGACCTGCCGCCGGCTGAGGTGGACCCGGATGAGGATGTCTTCGCCGTGCTCTACACGGCCGGCACGACGGGGAAGCCGAAGGGCGTGATGCTGACGCACGCGAACCTGGTACAGGCGAACGGTGCGCTGGCGGAGGCGCTGGGGATGACGGCGGATGACGTTACGCTCTTGGCGGTCCCGATGTTCAATATCTTTGGACTGGGAGCGTTGGTCGCAGCGCTGAGTGTCGGCTCCGCGGTGGTACCGGTGGGCAGCTTCGACGCGGAGGCGACACTTCGACTGGCAGAGGAAACTAGAGCGACCGTGCTTCACGGTGTGCCCACGATGTTCGTCATGCAGTTGCGCAGTGGAGTGGCCGATGAGCTCGATCTCTCCAGCCTGCGCACAGGTATCATCGCGGGTGCGCCGGTGCTGGACAAGTTGGCCCGCGAGGTCCGCGAGCGATTGGTGCCAGAACTCCAGGTGGCTTACGGTCTGACGGAGACGTCGCCCTGGGTCTCGCTGACACAGAGTGACGACCCACCGGGCAAACGTGACTTCACGGTGGGCCGCATGCTCCAGGGAGTGGAAGCGCGAGTGCTCGGAGATGACGGCTCGGCGCTCCCCGTCGAGTCGGTGGGTGAGCTGGCGATCCGCGGCTTCAACGTGATGAAAGGTTATCTTAGGCAGCCGGATGAGACCAGCCGGTCGTTTACCGATGACGGCTACTTCCTCACCGGCGACCTCGGCATGGTGGACGAGGACGGCTACCTCCATATGGTTGGCCGTAAGAAAGACACCATCACGCGCGGCGGGTATTCGATATACCCGCGCGAGCTGGAGGACCTGCTGCGGCTGAACCCCGCGGTCCTCGAGGCTGTCGTAGTGGGTGTGGAGGATGCTGTCCTCGGGGAGCTCATCTGCGCCTGCATCGTGCCGTTGGAGGGCGCCATCGTTACCGGCGATGAGATCAAAGACTTCTGTCGGGGACAGGTCGCCCAATACAAGGTCCCGGACCTCGTTCGGTTCGTGGACGCGTTCCCCATGACGGGGAGCGGAAAAGTCCGACGTGTAGAGCTCGCCCGCATGGTCCGGGCCGAACGCGCAGCGCGTCGGGAATAGCACCGTTGTTTGAGAGAGCAGAGACCGCCAACGTCGCCCGAGCGGTGTGCGAAGCGGAAGAGCAAGGCCGGTACGGCTGCTGGACTCGCGTGGGGTGATCTCCACCGGACCTCGGCGCCGTTGCCTAC
Organism: uncultured Gemmatimonadota bacterium; assembly: GCA_964345885.1. Lineage (GTDB taxonomy): Bacteria > Gemmatimonadota > Gemmatimonadetes > Palauibacterales > KS3-K002. The sequence continues at coordinate 37,340 of CAYFSW010000170.1, forward strand.
CACCAAGACGCTGCTTCCGATCCATCTTCGACGTTAACACCCCTCGCGCCATGACGGCGGAGCTGCCTCTCCTGTGGCTTTAATACGTTGTGCGACAAGGAGTTACGAGAGGCATGGAAATGCGACAGGACTCACCTGAGCGTCGGAGTGAGGCGCGCCCCGACGTTGACGAATCACATCAGGCTGCGCTGCTCATCGACTTCGACAACGTCACGATGGGCATTCGCTCGAATCTCGGCCAGGAGCTCCGCAACCTTCTGAATTCGGATGTCATACGTGGGAAGGTTGCGGTGCAGCGGGCGTACGCCGACTGGCGCCGCTACCCGCAGTACATCGTGCCGCTGTCGGAGGCATCGATCGATCTGATATTTGCGCCGGCCTACGGCTCATCGAAGAAGAACGCGACGGACATCAGGCTGGCGATCGACGCGTTGGAGCTGGTGTTCGTGCGGCCGGAGATCAAGACGTTCATTCTGATGTCGGGCGACAGCGATTTCTCGAGCCTGGTCCTCAAGCTCAAGGAGTACGGCAGGTACGTGATCGGGGTGGGGATCCAGGAATCGAGTTCCGATCTCCTGGTGCAGAACTGCGACGAGTACTACAGCTATACTTCGCTCTCTGGATTGAGCAAGACCAGCGATCTGCAGATCGAGAGTCACGATCCCTGGGTGCTGGTCGGTAAGGCGATCGAGCGGATGGTCGAACGCGGCGATACGATGCGATCCGACCGCCTGAAGCAGGTCATGCTGGAGATCGATCCCTCCTTCGCCGAAAAAGAGCACGGCTTCAACAAGTTCAATCGTTTTGTCGTCGAAGCCGCCTCCCGGGGCCTGGTCTCGATCCAGAAGATGGAGAACGGGCAGTACGGGGTGGCACCGGGCGGTAAGGGAGCTGCGGAGAGCACAGCCGCGCCACAGAAGCGGGAAGCGAAGCCGGAAGGCCGGCAGAGCCGCAGTCCGCGCGCTAAAGAGCCGCAGCCGAGCGCCAAAGCCGAGAGCGAACGCAGCACGGGTCGGGCGCGGCCCAAGCTCACGATGAAGAGAGCGCTCGAGCTGCTGGATCGAGCGCTCGAGAGCCTGCTCGGTGCTGATACCGAGTCGGTCCGCGACAGCGATGTCAAGCGCCGCATCCTCGAGTTCGATCCGGCGTTCGATGAGGGCGAGCTGGGCTTCAGCAAGTTCAGCAAGTTCCTGCTGGCCGCCGAGGAGCAGGGGGCGATAGTGCTCAGTAGAGGCCCCGACGGGAACTACCATGCCGGGCGGCCGAAGCGCGGAGCACGGCGCGGCAAAGCCCGTCAGCCTGCGACTGTGGAACGGTCGGCTGAGGAAAAGGAGTCGACGGTGAAACGTCTGGCTCGTTTCCTATTCGGCGGCCCAGAGGATGCACCGCCGGAACAGGCGAAGGCGGAGCCGGAGCCGAAGCCACGAGCGCGAGAGGCAAAGGAGGCCAAGGCGGCGAAGGGTGCGAGAACTGGAACGCCAGAGTCAGGTGCACGCGCGCCGGACAGGCGCAGGGACGAACCTGGCAGGCCGAGGAAAGGCGCGCGTCAGCCGAGAGGCAGGGGGGCGGAAGCCGCGGGCGGCCCGCGTGGCAGGAAGGAGACCAGGGGGCGTGGCCGGTCGTCAAGAGCTGAGGAGGCCTCACCGCGTGGAGGGAAACGGCGCGAAGAGAGCCGACCGGCCGGACAGCGTGGTGGCCAGCGTCGCGGGCGCGGCGAAGCACGAGGCCCGCGTGAGCCGCGGCAGACAAGTCGCGCCCGGGAACCGTCCGCGGGTCCGACGGAGGCCGTGGCCCGCGATGCCGAGCCTGACATTGCCGCTGCGGCGGCACAGACGAGGCCTGAGCCGAGGCCCGAAGCGATGCCGACCCCCGAGCATGCCACGCCGGGCGCCGAGGTCAGCGGCTCTCAGGCGGCGCCGGCGCCTACGAGGTCGACTGACGAGTCGAAGACGCCGGGTGTAGCTGCGGCTCCCTTGCCTGGTGCGCCTCGGGCCACGATCCGCGGCCGCTGGGGTACTCGTGGGCGTTACCGTCCGCCTCAGGCACCACCGCCCGTCTTCGAGGGTCAGAGGAGCCCGGGTAGGGAGGCCCCCGGAGCGCTGGATGGTGCCGCCGCTGGGGGAGCCCCGGCCGCTGAGGGCGATCCACGTTCGATCGTGTCGCGTCTCACCGGCTATGCCGGCGTCGGTCAAAAGACCGCCGAAACCCTGGTCGACGCCTTTGGCGCAGATACGTTCCGGGTTCTCGACGAGGAGCCGGAGCGAGTGAAGGAAGTCCTGCCGGAGAGCCGCGCGGAGCGGGTCCTCGAGGCGCGCCGGGAGGAGCGGCGAGCCGGCGGCGCGTGAGAGGACGCTACCGGCCCCTAGAAACCTCCTTCTTCGACCGGGCCGCCGAAACGGTTGCTCGGGAGCTGCTCGGCGCGTACCTGGTCTCAGACTGCAGGGGATCGCGGTGTGTGGGACGGATAGTCGAGAGCGAAGCGTATCCGGGACCGCACGACCCGGCCTCCCACGCCGCGGCTTCGATCGGCCGCACCGCCCGCAACGACCCCATGTTTGGGCCGCCGGGCACGGCGTACATCCATCTCAACTTCGGGATCCACTGGTGCCTGAACGTGGTGGTAGGGCGCGAAGGCTATCCCGCCGCCGTACTGATCCGCGCGCTGGAGCCGGTTGAGGGACTCGAGACGATTCGCCGCCGGCGACCCGGCCGCTCGGATCGCGAGCTCACCTCCGGCCCCGCTAAACTGACTCAGGCGCTGGCCGTGCGTCCCAGCCTCCAGCGGCACCGGCTGACCGAACCACCGCTCTTCCTCGCCGCCGGCGAGCCGGTCCCGGCAGGCGCGTTGGCGCGCTCTAGCCGCGCTGGAGTCACAAAGGGCGCCGAAAAGAAATGGCGCTTCTACGATCGTAGAAGCGCCTGGGTCAGCCGCAAAGCGTGAGCGGCGATCTCATACCGGGCCCCGCCTAGTCGACAAGCGGCCGCGCTGCGGGACGCTCAGCGAGCCTGCGGACCGCGAAGGCCAGCACCAGGGCCAGCGCGAACGCGCAGACGACGGTGGGCCCTGTCGGGAGATCCGTTTTGTACGAAGCGTACAGGCCACCGATCGTGGCGAGCGTTCCCGCCGACCAAGCGATTGAGATCAACTTGCCCGGCTGCGCAGTGAAAAGAAACGCAATGACGGCTGGTATGACTAGGAAGCTGAACACCACCAGCACGCCGGCAATCGCCACCGAGGACGTCACCACCACTCCGAAGAGTGCGTAGAACAGAAAATCCCAGCCGGCTACCGACCACCCCTTTCGCCGCGCCTCCTCGGGCCTCATGGAAATCGTGATGAAGCGATCGCGAAGCGACCAATGAACCGCGCCGATGATCGCGTAGATCACCGCGGTCTTCACTATCTCCGGCCACGTCACCCATAGCAGGCTGCCCGAGAGAAGCTCCTCCACGTGCTCCGAGCCGCGAGGGGCCTGCGCCGCCAGGAGGATCGTTCCTGCCGACGCCACGACGTAGACGATCCCGATGATCGCCTCCTGCGGCACGTACTCATGCTCCGTTCGCGAGATGCTGAAGAGAGCAGCCGCGATTAACGTGGCAGCTAGGCCAATGGCGTATCCGGCCTCGGCGGGCGGGATTCCCAGCAACTTGCTGAGCGCGCCAGACAAACCTAGGCCGGCAGCGGCCCAGCCTAATGCCGCCACCTGCGCGAGGGCCAGGTCGACGAAGATCACCCCCCGCGCGATGATATGAATGCCGAGGTACCCGTGAATCCCCACGAGGATGAGTGAGACCACAAGGGCCGGCAGCATCAACTCGAGCATACTCACCACCTCTATGTAAGCTCAGTCCCGATGGTCACGTCGTGGATCGAGCGCCAGAAAGGCCTCCGCGAGGCCCGACACCCAGCTGTCGATCAGGTCGAAGTACGTGTCGACGCCTTCCGAGCCCGCGACGTGTTCGGGGACGATCACAGCCCGGGCGTCGGTGCGCGAGGCGACGCGCTCGACCTGCGTGCGGCTGAAGTAGTTGGCGGCGAAAAGGACCCCCACGAGTTCGTCGCGCATCAACTGGACGACATCTGCGAGGTGTCCCGGCGTCGGCGGGATGCCCGGCTTTGGCTCGACGTATATGGCGCACGCGACCCGAAAACGAGCGCTGAAATACGCCCAGTTCTTGTGGTAGCATGCTATGCGCCGGTCGCGGAACGGCGCCGCCTCCGCCAGCCAGCCGCCGACATATTCGGTAAGTGGTCGCCCCTGGTAGCTCTGGCTGGCGGCGAAGTTCCAGAACTCGTAGTTGCGTGCCAGCCGCAAGATGGTCTCGGCGCCCAGCATGTCGATCAACTGGTTCCCGAACAGCCTCCGCATCACCCGGTCCTCGAAGTCCCGAGCTTTGGCCTCGTATGTGGCAGCGTTTCCGGGGTCGAGGTTTCTCAGCGTCGCCAAAATGTTTCGGGCGATGATGATCGCGTTTACCGGGTCGGTGTGGATGTGGGGGTTGCCGAACACGTGGACGTCGCCCCCGGTTCGGGAGACGTCCTGGGGAACGTCCAGCAGGTTGATGCCGGAGTAGGCCACCACGTGGCCGGGACCGCCCTCGACGACGCGAGGGTTCCGCGCCCGGTCGATGACTGCGGGGACCCAGAGCTCGAGGTCGAGTCCGGTTACCACAAAGATGTCAGCGTCGCCGACTAGCGCCGCGAAGCTCGGACGCGGGTTGACGAAGTGAGGATCCTCGTCGCCTCGGGCGATCGCCCTCACGTCGGCGAGCTCTCCGGTCAACTCCGTGGCGATTGCCGCGTAGGTGGGCAGCGTCGTCACGATTTGCAGCCGCTCTTGAGCTTCTGCGTGCGTCGCCATCAGCGGCAGCAGGAGCGCCAGCCCGAGCTGTGCCGCCCGTAGCCCACATGTCGAGTGCTCCGCCTTGATTGTCATCATCGATCTCCTGCAGAACCTGCGGTCAATATGTTTCGTGCTTGTGCGGGCCCATCGCCCAGACGGTCTGCAACAAGACCGTATGGCTGCTACCGCCGTTCTCTGGCTTCACATAGTTGTACTGAAGGCGAAAGAAGACCCATTCGCTCTGCCACCACGTGATGCTTGGCACCAGCTGGTACAACTCCCCGCCTGCGCCGTAGTTGTCCAGGTAGTCGCCTCGCAGCCCGGCGAGCCAGCGACGGTTAAGCCGGAAGTTAGCCTGGAGGTACCCTCCGTTACCGCTGAGGTCACTGGGCCCGAAGTCTCGTCTGGCGAAATACCACTCGCCCTTCAAACTGAAATCCCGATAAAGAGTTCGGCCGGGCGGCCTCCAGCGTAATGAAACATCGAGGGCGAGCAGGCTGGCCTTGAACGGCTCTTCTGCATCGTTGTTCTCGCCGTATACCGCGGTGGCGCCGAACTGCACGTAGGTGCTGGGGCTGAGGTCCCAGAAGCTCCTGACGTTTCCCAGGAAGCTGACCTCGTTCGCACTCTCGAACAGCGCTTCGTTTTCGCTGCGCGCGATTTCCAGACTGGCGGTGTGAGTGCCGGGCCCCGTGACGAGAATGGGAAGGCCGAACGCCAGACCGGTTTGAATCAGGCCATCGTCACCTAAGAAGGCCACCGCCGGCAGCGGGCGGTCGACCTCGAAGAGCGCATGCGTGTGCCAGCGGTTATAGAGTCCGATCTCCTGCCGGAACTTCCCGATCTTCAGCCCGAGGTTGGCCGGAAGACCGACCCAGTACAGGTAGCCCTCTTCGATGGCAAAGCCGCTGTGTCCGTGCCCTTCGCCCTCTTCTTCCAGTTGCAGCCCGGCGATCTCCAGCTCCTCCTCGTAGCTAACGAAGATCTTGGTTCGGGTGTAAGGGTCGAGGGCGGACTCAAACCCGAACTCGAACTCCCTCGGGACCCCAGTGAACCTGTTTCGCTCGCCGGCGGACGCTCTGTAAGTTCCTACGAAATCGCCGGTTACGCTGATCTCCGGGTTCAAGATACTCAGGTCGCGCGTGCGGCTCGTCTGCGTCGTGTCGAGCGGTTCTTGCTCGGCGGCAGCGGCCAGCGCCGCAGCGCGCAAGGCTTCGAGCTCCGCCTCCGCCGCCGCAACCTCGGTCACCTCGCCGCGAGCCAATGCGGACATTAGACTATCGAGCCGGGCCTCGAGTTCCCGGATGCGGGCTTCGAGGCTGTCGATCTGCGCCTCCTGGGCCCGGGCGCCCAGCGGTGCCGCGGCCGTGAGGGTCATGGCCAGGGCGACGAGGGCAAAGGTTCGCTTCACTTGCATAGCCCGCTCCTGATCTCAATGGCGACTCGAGCGCAGCCGGCCCAATCGACCGGGCGCTCGGGTGCTGCCTAAGCGTCCTCTGTTCGAGATTGTGGTGGCCGGTGGCCGACCTACGTGTCAGGTTGAGGGGGGAGGGCCGCGCGCCCATAGGTGGCGAGTGGCCCCATCGTCATGCACGAAACTGGCTGCGCTGAGCGCGTGATCCACTGATGGCTGCCGGTGTGCGATCCGTGGCGTCGGAGCGGCCGGCGACCACACGGTCTGGTAGACCAGGGTGCAAAGCGTGTGGTCGTGAGCCGTCTCACAGCACCCGCAGTGCTCGACCTCGACGTGCGACCGCCCGTACTGTATCGGGCGGATATCCAGCGCCAGGCGCCCACCCACTGCCAGCGGTGTTGCGATCAGCAGCTGTAAGGCGACCAGTCGCCCGGTGGTTCCCCATGTGTGCATGATCGATGCACAGATTATCAGAGCGGCTTGGGGTGTCAAGCGGCTGCTTGGCGGTCGTCGCTGGACTCTGGTATCTTTGCGCGTGGAGACGAGCTGAGTCACTGGCTGCACGGAGCGACGCATGGCGCTCATCGCGACGGTCCACCTGGTTGCCGTGCTAAACGAATCGAACGGGGCCGCCCCGCCGGCGGCTGCCATCGGGTTCGCTCTGCTCACGGCCCTGGGAATGTTGGTCGGCGTTTGGACGGTTCGCCGCTTCGAGCCCTGGGCGGTCAGGCACACGGCCGAACTGATCGCTTTCGCCGCCGGCCTGCTGGTCTGTGGCGCACTGCTGCATCTTTTGCCGCGCGCGGCACATCTCGTTGGTGCAGAGATAGGTCTTGTCTGGGCTCTCGTCGCGTTCATCGTGTTCTATCTCGTCGAGGCCCACTTCATTCCGCACGTGCACGCACGTGGCGAGTCGCCGCTCGAAGAGCACCCGCACGATCATGACCTCCAGGCCGTGGGGCCGCTCGTCGTTGTCGGCCTCGCGATCCACTCGATCGTTGACGGTGTGTCTATCGGTGCCGGTCTGACTGCCGGCGCGCTCATCGGCTCTGTCACGGCCATGCTCGTGATCGCACACAAACTGCCGGTGGGGATCGCCGCCATGTCCGCACTCTACCACTCCGGCGTTCCCGGGCAGCGCGCCGCCCTGGTCACCACCGCTCTGGCCATGGTCACACCGCTCGCTGTCCTGGTCAGCTACTTCACGTTCAGAGGCATCTCCGCCGAGCTCCTAGGAATCCTCCTCTCGCTCGCCGGCGGTTCCTTCCTGTATATCGGAGCCGCGGACCTGCTGCCCGAAGGTCAGGCCCACGGACGACCGACTAACACCTTGATGTTCCTGCTCGGTGCTCTCGTCATGGTGGCGATCAAGTTTGCCGCGCACTGACCTCACTCTTCGGTATTTGTTCAATTGACGTTGTTTCGGCCCGGCATTACTATGGTCGTAAGCGAGTGCAGGGCCGCAGCGACCCATTCTTGAGCCAACACGAGAATGTGCGGGCCTTGCTTCTTCGGCCGACGTCATGCCCGTTCGGGAAGGCGAAAAGCTGGAGGGAAGGCACCACCGGTTGCAGTAGGGCTTCAATTGAATGCCCTGCGGTCCGACCTTCGCTGTGTCGGCCTCCGAAGTATCGGGGGCCGACTTTTTTGTACCGCGCCTTACGCCCGGGACCCGCGCCGGCGGGCGCAACTGGCAGTATCTCATGCGAGGTGGTAAGTTACCGCGATTTACCACGAGCGATCCTTTAATTGCCGGGTTCTAGCAACGTTTTTCCCCGGCCGGCTGTGAGCTAGCTAACCTATGCCCATCGTCCGTGTGACACGGCGGCTCCACTTCAGCGCCGGCCACCGTCTGCACAACCCCAAGCTGTCCGACGACGAGAACCGGGAGATATATGGGCTCTGCAACAACCCGAGCGGCCACGGCCACAACTATGGGCTCGAGGTTACGCTCAGAGGTGAGGTGGATCCGAAGACGGGGTATGTCTTCGACCTGAAACGGCTCCGGGAGCTGGTGGAACGAGTAGTGCTTGCGGATGTGGATCACGCGAATCTCAACGTGGACGTCCCCTGGATGGAGGGGATAATCCCGACGGCGGAGAACATTGCGGTGCAGGTTTGGCGTCGACTCGCTGATCAGCTGCCGGCTGGGATGCTGGAGCGAGTCGTCGTCTCGGAATCCGAGCGCAACTTGGTGGAGTACCGTGGGGAATAAGGACAGACATATGCCGAGCGATAGGCGTTCGAGAATAGAGCGAGGAGGCGCGATCGAGCTCGCGGGCGGTGAGCACCGTCTGCGGGAACTGATTCGCGCGCAGCTGGAGCTACTCGGCGAGGATCCGGGGCGCGAGGGCCTCGGCGACACGCCGGAGCGGGTTGAGCGGTCTCTGTTGTGGCTGACGCGTGGTTACGAGATGACTGTCGAGGAGGTCATCGGCGACGGTGTGTTCGAGGCTGATCACGACGAGATGGTGATCGTCAAAGACGTCGAGATCTATTCGATGTGCGAGCACCATATGCTGCCCTTCTTCGGCAAGGCGCACATCGCCTACATCCCCGACGGCAGAATCCTCGGCTTCAGTAAGCTTCCGCGAATCGTAGAGGTGTTCGCCCGGCGGCTACAGGTGCAGGAGCGCCTCACCGATCAAATAGCGCGGGCGATCCAGGAGATTGTCCGACCTAAGGGTGTCGGAGTCGTAATCGAGGCAGCCCACCTCTGCATGATGATGCGCGGCGTCGAAAAGCAGAACTCGCGGACGATCACCAGTTCGGTGCAAGGGATCTTCCGCAGCGACCAGCGGACTAGGGATGAGTTCCTGCGGCTGGTCGCCTCACACTCGTTCCAGTCGTGACGAGCATGGGAGCCGAATTGTCGCGTTTGAAGGTTGTGCTCACAGGGGCGACCGGCGGCGTTGGCCGCGCGGTGGCGGAGCGACTGGCGCAGGCCGGGGCGGAGATGTTGGTGATCGGCCGCAGATCAGAGCCGCTAAAGGAGCTGGCGTCGCGGCTCGGCGCTCGCACGTTGGTCGGTGATCTTGGCGACCGGCAGTTTATCGACCTATTCCCAGAACGGCTGAGCGAGTCTTGGGACGCCGGACCCGATATCCTGGTCAACAATGCGGGGCTGTTCGAGCTGGCGCCGTTCGGAGATACAGGCAGCGAGACTTTCGAGCGGCTGTTGGCGGTCAATCTGCGAGCGCCATTTGAGCTGATCCGCGCCTGCTTGCCGGGCATGTTGGCCCGCGGTTCCGGCCACATAGTGAACGTAGGTTCGGTAGCTGGCCGTAAGGCGTTCCCGGGCAACGCCGCCTACTCGGCCTCCAAGTTCGGCCTACGCGGTCTGCACGAGGTGTTGGTGGAGGAGCTACGCGGCACGGGGCTGAGGACGACCTGGATCGAGCCGTCCGCCGTGGATACACCCATGTGGGATCGTTTCGATCCCGACGGCCGGGCCGATCTCCCGTCGCGGGCCGAGATGCTCGAACCGGGTGCCGTCGCCGAGGCCGTCTTCTTCGCATTAGCACAACCCGAAGACGTCGCGGTAGAGGAGATCGTTATCAGAGCGAACCCGGCAGGCCGCCGGATTTGAGCGGCCAACCCCGGGTGCGGGATGGGGTGGAGGCGCGAGGGCGGCCTCCTGCGACCAGGTGAACGGACCATGATTCATCAGCACTTGAAGAAGTTCAGGGCGATCAGCGCCAGCAAAGAAGGGATCACGCGGCTCGGCCTCAGCGATTGGGAGGAGAAGGCGCATGCCGCTGCCGCGGCAGCGTTCTCGCGCTCGCGACGTATCAAGACCGTCCGCGACCAGGCCGGCAACACGTTCCTGGTGAACGGTGACGGCCCGGGGCCCTACGTGGTAATGGGGTCTCACCTGGACAGTGTCCCTAATGGGGGCTGGCTCGATGGCGCGCTGGGCGTCGCCGGCGCGTTGGTGGCGATGCAGAAGGTCGTGCAGAAGCATCGCAAGGCCCCGGTTGCGGTGGCGATCTGGGCCGATGAGGAGGGCTACCGCTTCGGCAACGGGCTTTGGGGTTCCCGTGCCTTCGCCGGTAAGGTGGCCCAGGAAGAGCCGTTACTGCGCGACCAGGACGGCGTGATGCTTGCCGAAGTCTTGGCGGAGCGCGGGCTGCAAAAGAAGCTGAGGCGCAGCCGCGAGACCGGTGAGCTGGTGCCGAAGTTCGTTTACAAGCCGCCGCTCGAGATCGCAGCTTACGCCGAGGCCCACATCGAGCAGGGGCGACAGTTGATCGATGCTGGCAAACGGGTCGGGCTTGTCACACATGTGTCGGGTATCAGGCGCTGGCGCTTGGAGAGCATGGGTGAGACCAACCATGCAGGCACAACGCCGATGCGAGAGCGTCGCGATGCTCTGGTTCCCATCGCCGGGATGGTCGGTCGTCTGCCGCAACTCGTTCGCGGTGTGAACAACGGGGTGATTACCTGCGGGGCGATGGGTGTCGATCCCGGCGTGGCGAACGTCATCCCGAGTCAAGCTTGGGCGATAGTCGAGCACCGGGCCCCTACCGACCGTGATCAAGACGAGGTCGCCCGACGCCTCAAGGAGCTGGTCGCCACGACGGGCCCACGCGCGCCCGGTGTCGGCCTCGAGATGCTCCCCATATCCCACGTGCGTCCAATGTCCATGTCGGAGGAAGTGACCTCGCGCATCGAGGAGATTTGCAAGAAGGCGGGCGCGGAATCGATGCGCATGGTCTCGATGGCGGCCCACGATGCAATGAGCGTTGCGCACGTCGCTCCCGCCGGCCTCTTCTTTATCCCGAGCTTGCGGGGAGTTAGCCACCGAGCGGACGAGGATTCGCGCAAAGAGGACATCAAGCTGGCTGGCGACATCCTCACCCGCTGGGCGTTGGCCGAAGTACAACGTGTATTTTGAGCTGACGGACCTGCTCACCTGTCCGGGCTGTGGACCTGGCTTCGGGCTCGTGCTGCTCGTGCATGAGGTCGAGGAACGCCGCGTCATACGCGGTTGGCTTGGCTGCCCCAATTGCCGCAACGACTTCCCTGTGGAGAATGGCGTCGCCGACCTGAGGCGCGAACCCGGGGCGTCGGGGGCTGCACGCCCCGCTTACGAGGAGGAGGAGCTCGCGCTCAAGGTCGTCGCGCTGAGCGGCCTGTCGGACGGGCATGATTATCTGCTGCTCGATGAGCGCCTGGCGCACGCGGCGGCTGCTGTCATCGAGATGGCGCCCGAGCTGGAAGTGATCATCGTTCGCACCACGTCGGATGATTCTGCCGAACGGCACGGCATCAGTCGTGTTCTCTCAGATGCGCCGTTCCCGCTCGTCGAGTACAGGTTGCGAGGCGTGGCGATCGCGCCTGGAGGGAACCGCGAGCTCGTCGCGGCCGCAGCTCGGCACGTGAGTACGGGCGGCCGCTTGGTGATGTTTGACGCAACCGATATCGACTTGGATGAGGTCGAGCGTGTAGGCCTCGCAGTCGTTGCCGCGGAAGGCGGCACGGTGGTTGCCGAACGAAAGAGCGATCCCGTCGTCGTGGTGAAGCTTGCTGGCAAGAGCTGAACCGGCAGCTGTAGAAGAGGTCGGCGGCGGCGCGTTGCGTCGCCGGTTGGCAGGCGCTACCATGTTTTCCACAGTGCGCCGTCATCTCCGAAGGAGGGTCCCATGAAACTGAATGCAAAGGCACTCGGCCTTGCATGTGGTGTGGTGTTGGGGTTGGCAGGCTTCGTGGCCACCCTGTTCTCGATGTGGTTCGGTGCCGGCTATACTATTACGACCCTGGCGGCCGTGTACTTCGGGTACAGCTGGAGCTTTGTCGGTGCGCTCCTCGCGCTCGTCTGGGGGCTCATCTATGGCTTTATCGGTGGCTGGATCCTCGCCGCTGTCTACAACGCCATGGCCGGCGGAGACACGGGCTGACCCGACAGGTGGAGCCGCCACGGCGGCCTGGGAATCAAGGGCATGGGATGGTGGCCATTCTCGCGCCGTGAGAGACGCCTCGGCGAGCCTCACGACTACTACCGAGAAGGGCTGAAGCTCGCGGGCCAGGAAAAGTACCACGAAGCGCTCACATCGTTTCGCCTGGCGTTGCGCAAGCGCCCGGATGATCCCGAGATAATGGAGCAGATGGCCGTTATCTATACGCACATCGGGATGCCCGACGAGGCGCTCAAATTCTATGAGCAAGCGATCGCCACCGGACACCACTCAGCAGCTGCTCACTACGGCCTAGCGTTCATATTCTTGCACCGCGGCGAGACAGCCGACGCTTCCTATCATCTGAAAGCCTTCCTCAGGCAACCCCCGGACGACCCGGGAGCCGCAGCGCACGTCGAGCACGCCCGGCGAACGCTCAGGGAACTGGAGGTCGGTCGGCCGGCCCCCGATCGAGACCCAGGCGCTGGAGAATAGCCATGCAAGGTGATACCAGCACGCCGGTCCTGCGAATCGCCGGCGCACCCGCCGACGACCCACAGGGTAACGTCGCTCAGTTGTTCCTCGAGGCGGTGGATACGCATTGTAAGCCCAATGCTCTGAGGTACAAAAAGGCAGGCAGCTGGTACGACATATCCCACCAGCAGATCTACGACGACGTCAAGCGTGTCGCTTTGGGGCTCGCGGCGCTCGGCGTCGAGCCGGGTGATCGGGTGGCCATAGTGTCGGAGAATCGACCGGAGTGGCTGCTTACCGACTTCGGCTGCGTGATGAGCGGGACGGTCAGCGTGCCGCTCTATCCAAGCCTACCCGTTGACCAAATCTGTTACATGCTTCGGGATAGCGAGGCGATGGTCGTCTTCGTCTCAACCGAGGAGCAGTTGGCAAAGGTGCGCGAGGCAAAGGCGGACGTGCCATCGCTCGAATACATAATCGTCTACGATGAGAGTGTGGGCCCCAGCTCGGGCGTGCGGACCTTCAGCCAGCTGCTCGAGCTAGGCGGTGAGCGGGTTGGCGAGCTTCCCGATGACGAGTACCGGGCGCGAGCGCGAGAAACTGATCCCCACGAGACGTTGACCATCCTCTATACCTCGGGCACTACGGGTCAGCCGAAAGGCGTCGTGCTGACTCACAATAACTTGTTCTCCAACGTCCGGTCGACACTGCAGGTACTGAAGATCGACTCGGCCGATACCTCGTTGAGTGTTCTGCCTCTCTGCCATGTCTTCGAGCGCATGGCAGGCAACTACACGATGTTCTACGCCGGTGCCACGATCTGCTACGCCGAGTCTTTTGCCACGGTGGGTGCCAACCTCCTCGAGATCCGGCCTACGGTGATGACGATGGTACCGCGCTTCTACGAGCGGACCTTCGCAGAGGTCGAGGAAGCGGCACGAACGGGTGGACCGGGCCACCAGAGCATTCTCAGTTGGGCGATCGACGTGGCAGGTGCGCGGCTGGATCGCAAGTTGGAGGGCAAGGGCGCAGGTCCGCTCCTCGCCTTGCAGTACGGGATAGCGGATCGATTGGTGTTCTCGAAGCTGCGTAAAGGAGTCGGTGGCCGGATCAGGTTCTTCGTCTCCGGCGGCGCGCCTCTGAGCCCGACCCTAGCTCGCTTCTTCCTCTCGGCCGACCTGCCGATAGTCGAGGGGTATGGCCTGACGGAGACCGCGCCGGTGATCTCGCTCAATCGGCTGGAGGCGATCAGGCCAGGGACGGTCGGCGAGCCGATACCGGGTGTGGAGGCTGCGGTAGCCGAGGATGGTGAGGTACTGACCCGGGGCCCGCATGTGATGAAGGGCTACTACAAGATGCCCGAGGCGACGGCTGCGGCCATCGACCCGGACGGTTGGTTCCACACGGGCGATATAGGAGAGCTGTCAGACGACGGCTACTTGAAGATCACCGATCGCAAGAAGGATTTGATCGTTACGGCCGGCGGTAAGAACATAGCCCCTCAGCCTATCGAGGGCCGGGCCAAGACCAACCCCTACGTGAGCCAGGTGGTCATGCTAGGCGACCGCCGCAGATTCCCGATTCTCGTGGTCGTGCCCGATTTCGGAGCGCTGGAGAGCTGGGCCGGCTCGCAGGGCTTTCAGTTCGACAGTCGCGAGGCGCTCGTCGGCGATCGGCGGGTCATCGACTTCATGGAGAGCGAGCTACTCGGCTCGTTGGCCGATCTCGCCAGGTTCGAACGGCCCAAGAAGATCGTTCTCTTGCCTCGCGAGCTCAGCATCGATGCCGGCGAGATAACGCCGACCCTCAAGGTGAGGAGACGGATTATCGAGGAGAAGTACTGGGAGCTCATCGAGCCGCTCTACGCCGAAGAGGCAGCTGATCGTTGAGCATTGAACCGTCTGCCGGCTAGCGCTCGCGACCGGCGACATCCGGTGGACAGCGAGTCGCGGCTCGGATAGATTGCCCTTCAGGTGTTTGGATCCCCCCGAAGTCCCACCGCGCCTTCTGGCGCCATGACTGGTGATGACCCTATCTGAGCATGCCTGATCGGAACAACTTCGTCCTCCTCTTTGTAACAGCTCCCGATGGCGAGTGCGCCGAGTTGCTCGCTCGGAAATTGCTGGACGAGCGTCTCGTGGCCTGCGTCAACATCGTGCCGGGCCTGCGCTCCCTCTACTGGTGGGAAGGGGAAGTGCAGGCATCGGACGAGGTGCTAATGCTTCTCAAGGCGCGCCGTTCGGACATCGAGGCCGTGACGGAATGCGTGAGCCGGTTGCACCCCTACGAGGTGCCGGAGGTCATAGCCGCTGATATCAGCGGTGGGTTGCAGGCCTACCTCGACTGGTTGGGCGCCGAGACGGAGCGCGGCTGATGCCTGAAGCCGACAGGGCGCGGGCTAGCGGCGAACAGCTCTATCGCCGGGCGAAGCAGCTGAGTAAAGACGGCGCTCTTGAGGAGGCCGTCGACGTCTACAGGGAGTTACTCGCTCTCGACCCGAAGCACCTCAGAGCGCACAACAACCTTGGCGTGCTGTACGACCGACTGGGTGACTTCGAGAGCGCGCTGGCCGAATATAGCGCGGCCGAGCAGCTGGATCCCGACGACGTTCGCCTACAGTGCAATATCGCCGCCGTCCTGGCTTCGCTGGGCAGGTACGATGAGGCCGAGGCCAAACTGGCCAGAGCGTTGCATAGCGATCCCCAAAACGCTGATGCGAGGGAGAATCTGGGGCTGGTCTATTTCAAGAAGGGGCTGTACGCGCAGGCGGCCGACGAGTTGCGCCGAGCGGCGGAGCTCGATCCCGAGCGCGCCAGCGCTTACCTCTATCTTGGGGAGGCATTGAATCGTATGAACGAGGTCGACGAGGCGATAGCGGCTCTCGAACGCTCGGTCGAGCTCAAGCCGAGCCCGCGGGCCTATTACACGCTCGGCATTCTTCACGACAGGAAGAAACAGCCGACGCTGGCGCAAGCCATGTACCGTAAAGCGGAAGAGCTGGGGGGCTGGTGAGCCGGCGGCGGCGGCGTCAGCTGATTGGCGGAGCGATCCTCGTGGCGTGGGTCGCTGTGCTGGCCTGGCACGTGCGGCGCGAGTACTTCCAGCCCGTTGAGGTCCGCCTCGCCGAGGCCTCGGCCAACCTTGTTCCGGGCGCCTCGTTCTATTCGATCAAGTTGGGCGGCGCGACCATCGGCTACGCGTCCTCCAGGATCGACACCTTGACCGACGGCTTCGTGCTCGAAGACGCGATGCGGTTGCGGATCACCGCGCTCGGTAGCCAGGCACCGGCCAGCGCCCGCACCGAGATCAAGCTGAATAGGATGCTGCAGCTCGAGGACTTCCAATTTAGCCTGCGTTCGAACTTCGGCGACTTCGAGGTCGTCGGCGCCATGAACGGTGACACGCTGCTCGAGCTGGAGGTCGATGCCGGCGGCGACCGTCAGAACCTCTCCCTACCCACGGATGGCCCGGTTGTCCTGCCGCAGGTCATGCCGATTCACTTCGCGCTCGGTCAGGAACCGCGGCCGGGCTCGAGATACGGCTTCGACGTGTTCGATCCCAGCATCATGGAACGGCAACGGGTGACGATCGAAGTTCTCGGCCAGGAGACGATGATCTTCCCCGACAGCGTCGAATTCGATGAGTCGGTTGGCGACTATGTCGTGCAGACGGAGGACACGGTCCCGACCTGGCATGTCCGCCAGGAATTCGGAGGTGTCGAGCTCGAGTCCTGGCTCGACCCGGATGGCATGGTCGTCAAGGCGACCAGCCCGATGGGCTACACCATAGAGCGAACGGCGTTCGAGTTCGCCTGGAACGCCTATCGCGAGCTCGAGGCGAGCGGTGCCGTACCCGCGGCACTCGAGACGACGGATATCATCGAGCAGACAGCCATCTCGGTCGGCGCGCAGTTGCCTCGCGGTGACCAGATCGCCGGACTCACGGTTCGGCTCGGGAACGTCGACCTCGAGGGCTTCGATCTGGAGGGGGAACGCCAGCGCCTGCGTGGAGACACGCTGGTGGTGGAGGCGGAGCAGATGCCGAACGGCGTGAGCTACGTGCTGCCGGCGCAGCGCGACGAATGGGACGAAGAGCTCAGGCCGACGCCGCTCATTCAGGTCGATGACCCGGAAATCCGGCGGACGGTCGAGCGTGTGTTGGCGGGTGAGAGTGACCCGCTGCGCGCAGCGGAACGCCTGACAGGCTGGGTGTATGACAGTCTGGAGAAGGAGATCACGCTGAGCGTGCCCAGCGCCAGGCAGGTGCTCGACATGCGGCGCGGTGACTGCAACGAGCACACCGTCCTCTACGTCGCCCTGGCACGCTCCGCCGGTCTCCCTGCCCGAACCGCCGCCGGTCTCGTATACGTCCGCGACCGGTTCTACTATCACGCGTGGCCTGAGGTGTGGCTTGATCGCTGGGTCCCCGTCGACCCGACGCTGGGCCAGTTCCCCGCCGATGCCTCTCACCTTCGCTTCGTGATCGGCGGTCTGGCTCGCCAGGTCGAGTTGGTGCGGCTGATCGGGCTGTTGCAGCTGGACGTGGTGTCTGTGGAGGAACGGTGATTCAGCTTGAAAACCTGACCAAGAAATACGGCGACTTCGCCGCGTTGACGGATCTCAACTTGACGATTCCCAGAGGCGTCCTCTATGGCCTGCTGGGGCCAAACGGAGCAGGCAAGACGACGGCGCTCCGGATCATCGCCGGCATTCTCCAGCCGACCGAGGGGGCGGTGCTCGTGGGAGGCCACGACGTGCAGCGGGATCCCGAGCGCGCCAAAAGTCAGCTCGGATTCATTCCCGATCGTCCCTTCATCTACGAGAAGCTAACCGGCAGCGAGTTCCTGAGGTTCGTGGCCGGCCTCTACGGCCAGAACGGGACCGAGGTCGAGCGAAGGATCGATGAGTTGCTCAACTTCTGGGGGCTCACAACCTGGGGCGACGAGCTGCTCGAGGCTTACAGCCACGGGATGCGGCAGAAGCTCATAATCTCTTCCGCGCTGATCCACCGGCCCGACGTGATCGTGGTCGACGAGCCGCTCGTCGGCCTCGACCCCAAGGCGGCGCGCCTGCTGAAGGATATCTTCCGAGGCTTCGTCGAGCGGGGCGGTACCGTATTGATGTCGACCCACACGCTCGAAGTCGCCGAGGCACTTTGCGACCGCATAGCCATAATCCAGAACGGCCAGATCTGCGCCGAAGGGACGATGGACGATCTGCGCCGCGATGCCCGGGCTGGTGACGCCGGCCTCGAGGAGATCTTCCTCAAGCTTACCGGCGGACACGAGGTCCAGGAGCTGCTGGAGGTGCTGGGCTCGTGAGTGCGAGGCCGGGCGGGTTCTGGCACATCTTGAGCCCGAAGCGCGTCACGGCGCGGCGGCGTCTCAAGACCCGGGGTGCGAGCGGCGGTCAGGCGGCGACCTTCGCCGTCGTTGGCGCCATCTTCTGGCTCCTCGCCTACGGCGTCATCTACCGTATCCTACGTTACTTCCAGGGCGTCGAGGACATCGGTGACCTGCTAGCGGCGAAGCTGCTCGGACTCATCCTGCTAACGTTCCTGGGCATCTTGATCCTTTCCAACATCATCACGGCGCTCTCGACGTTCTTCCTCTCAAAAGATCTCGAGTTGTTAATGGCCGCACCGTCTGAGTGGGAACAGCTCTACCTGACGAAGCTGGCTGAGACGACCGTCCACTCGAGCTGGATGGTTGCCCTGATGTGCGTGCCGATTCTTTTCGCCTATGCCCGGGTCTACGGCGGTGGATTGGCTCTGTTCTCGGTCTCGCTCGCTTCCTTGGTACCGTTCTTCCTCATCGTTGCGGCGGTGGGATCTTTCGTGACACTTGTGCTCGTCAGGGTGTTCCCGGCGCGTCGGGCGAAAGACATCTTTGGCGTGATCACCATCGCCGCCGCTGGCGGTGTGGTGCTCCTGATCAGACTGCTGCGGCCGGAGAGCCTGGCACGGCCCGAGGGCTTCCGTAACCTGGGCCAGTTCATGGCCGAGCTGAGAGGGCCGACGTCGCCCTGGCTGCCCAGCGAGTGGGTGACGGAAGCCATCATAGGAATCGTGCAGCAGCGGTTCGACGCCTTCAGCCTAGTGCTGCTGTGGAGCACCGCCCTGGCGGTGGTTGTCCTCGGTGCCGCCTTTCACCATCGCTTCTACCCCCAAGCATTCACCCGCTCGCAGGAAGGCGCGCAGAAGCACACCGCCGGCCACCGCTTCGGCAGAAGGGCCCGCTTCCTGTTCCGCCGCTTCGGCAGTAGTCGAGCCGAGCTCATGCTGAAGGACATTCGCATCTTCTTCCGAGACACCACCCAGTGGTCGCAGCTCATTTTGCTCGCCGTCCTCGTCGTGGTGTACATCTACAACATCAGAGCGCTGCCCATCTATTCCGAAGGTGTGAGCTACTTCTTCGCTCACATGGTCTCGTACGTGAACGTGGGACTGGCAGGCTTCGTCCTGTCCGCCATCGCCGCTCGTTTCGTGCTACCCGGCCTCAGCCTCGAAGGACGGACGCTCTGGTTGCTGCGCTCCAGTCCGCTCAGGGCACGGGACCTCTTGTGGAGTAAGTACTGGGTGGGAACGGCGCCACTGCTGCTGATGGCGATCGCTCTTACGGTCGGCACGAACCTGCTGCTCAAGGTCGGTCCGGCGATGATGGCGCTGTCGGTGGTGACGATCAGCGGCATCAGCTTCGCGCTCGCCGCCATGGCGTTGGCATACGGCACGGTGTTTCCTCAGTTCGAGACCGAGAACATGGCGCAGATCCCCACCAGTATCGGTGGGCTTCTCTTCATGATGTCCTCGATCACGCTGGTCGCGGCGGTGCTCGTACTGGAGTCCTGGCCGGTCTTCACGATCTTCCGTCACCGGATGCCCGGTGCGACCCTGTCGGCTGACGCGATGCTCGTCTCGGTGGGGGGTGGTGCTGCGGCGCTGCTGATTTGTCTGTTGGGGACTCTGGTGCCGCTGAAAATCGCGCTGAAGCGGATCGAGGCCTTCGAGGCCTAAGCCCTGCTATACTTCGCCCCGCTCGAGTAACCCCTCCACATTGCGACGCTCGCCGGCGAACTCGATCCAGCCTCTGACCCAGTAGAGCGCGTGGTAAGGCTTCGGCCCCACTTCCGCCGGTAGCTCATTGAAAGTGCGCTCCGCGGCGGTGAGCTCGCATCTGATGTCGGGCTCGGGAATCCGGAACCAGGTGCGGATGGGTACGTTACGTCGCAACTGCGAGGAGTTGGCGACCTCGACGGTTCGGGTCTCGAGAGCGGTCCAACGCCGGGTCAGTCCGTCGGCGTACATCCAGGCGTAGTCGTTGCCGAACACATCGGGACTGCGGGTGTGGAAGAAGACGATGATCGCACCGTCTTCTGATCGCAGGATGACCCGCTCGTACGGTCCGAAGCGCGCCGGTTGGCTGGGCTCCGGTATAGCGAAGCGGTGCTGGACCGTAACTCCACTGACCCGGTCACCCCGGCGCGTCAGCGTCGCCTCGCGGACCTCGTGCCGGGTCCCCGCGCGGTCCTCCCACCCATCGAGGTGCCCTTCCAGATCGAGCATGTAGTCGGCGGACCCGACGCTCAGGATGAGCACGTCGGGATCCCCGTCGGAGTTCACCGTCAGGCGAACGGCATCGGCGGGGAACAGCCTCCAGGGCGCCTGCGTCGGGGGGGCCTGGAAGTCGGCCTCCAGGATGCTGCGCCAGCCAGAGCGGCCGAGCTCCCAGCCGAGATAGCTGTGACCGAGCCCGCCAGACGTCGCCGTGTTGGCGAACTCGAGCGTTATTCCCCGCGTCGCTGTCCCTTCGAGCGGCAGGAACTGTAAGCTCGTGGTATACTCGGTCGCCGTCACGCTGGTTGTTCCGGAACCGCTGCCGGCCGGACCTGCAGGCCCGCCAGTCGGGGCGTCTGAGTCGGGCTCCGAGCGGCAGGCGCTGGTGCAGAGCAAGACGACTATCGCGAGGATGGCTGTCCTGTCCATGTCGGAAAGCTACTCCGGCCGCTCGCCGAGGACTAGGTGCCGGTTGCGGGCGCGTAACGCTTGCCTATCTTGCCACGGTCCTAACGTAGACGGAGTGGGAATTACAACCGGACTGCTGTGACGATGGCACTTCTCGGTAGAATCTGGCCCATGAAGCTCCACACGCAGATACTGCTCGGCCTCATACTTGGGGCTATCCTCGGTCCGTTGCTTGGCGACTTTGCGATCGCGATCAAGCCGATCGGCGACGCGTTCATCAATCTCCTGGTGATGATCGTAGTGCCGCTGGTTATGGCCTCGCTGATTGTGGGGACCGCCAGCTTGGGCGATCTGCGCAAGCTGGGCCGCATCGGACTCAAGACCGTGGGGTTTTACCTGGTCGCAACGGCGATTGCGGTCGCCCTCGGACTGGCCGCCGCGCAAACGCTGAACCCGGGCGCGGGCCTCGACGAGGCTACCAAGGCGAGCATGCTCGAGGATTACGCCGGCGTCACGGCGGAGCAGCTCGAGCGGGTCAGGGAGAGGCCGTCGATAGCCGATTTGCTCGTTAGGATCATCCCGAGGAACCCGTTCCAGGCGATGACCGAGACGAACTTCCTGCAGATCATCTTCTTCTCGATCCTCTTCGGGGTATCGCTGACTCTGCTGCCGGAGGGGCGTCGCAAACCGGTTCTCGATTTTCTTAATGGCGTCAACGACGCCATGATCGTGCTGGTGAAGCTTGTGATGAAGGTGGCGCCGTACGGTGTGTTCGCTCTGATCGCCGCTGTGGCGGCGCAGTTCGGGTACGGGGTCCTGCTGACACTGCTCAAGTACGTGCTGATCGCGATCGGTACGATGGCCGTCTTTACGGTCACCTTCTACCCCATCTGCCTCCGCGTCTCCGGCATGTCGCCCCTCTTCTTCCTCAAGCACTACTACGAGGTGTTCGTATTCGCCTTTTCCACCTCGTCGAGCAATGCGACGCTGCCGCTGAACCTACAAGTCTCCGAGGAAGAGCTGGGCGTTTCCAACGAGGTGGCATCCTTCGTCCTGCCGCTGGGCGCGACCGTCAACATGAATGGGACGGCGATCTACCAGGGTGTAAGCACCGTCTTCATCGCCCAGGTGTTCGGAATCGACCTGGGCGCGGCCGATCTGCTGACGGTTGTCCTCACCGCCACGCTGGCCTCCATAGGCGCCGCGGGCGTACCAGGCATCGGCATGGTGACTCTGACCATCGTGCTCACCCAGCTCGGCATACCGCTGCAGGGAATCGCACTGGTCGTCGGCGTCGAGCGGATACTCGACATGAGTCGCACGGCGGTGAACGTTACCGGCGACACCGTCTGCGCGATCTGGGTCGCAAAGACCGAGGGAGAGCTGGATATGCCGGTCGAAGCGGCGATCGCTACGACGTGATCGAAAACAGGGGGCTCCTCATCCGTCTAGCCCCAGCCGGCGGTCCAATTGACGATAGAAATGGGCGATCCGGCGCTTATTGGCGCCGAGGTCGCCTTTCCCACGGCGCGAGGCCGACCACATGTCGACCCGCGTGAGTGCGTTGCGGTCGAGCTTCAACTTGAACCGAACGTCACCGACGAAGCGAAAGATTCGGGTGGTGGCCTCGGCGCGGATCAGCCCCGCGCCTTCATCGGCGCGAATCAGCTTCCAGCGCGGATTCGTTTCGATCATGGCGATGATCTCATCCCAGACGGCCGCGAAGGGCACCAGGTAGGTACGCCCGCGCAACCTCGGATCCGCCGCCTTCTCACTGGTCTGGGCGGAGTTCTCGCTGAGTGCCTTCCACAAGCGGCTGTTCGCCATAGGCGGTCTCGATTTGTCAGTACACTGGCGTGACTGATCTTAAAGCGACAGGGCGGATCTGCAAGGCTGGCCAGGCGCCCGCGCGGCTGTTTCCCTGGCGCCTGATAACCTTAGAATTATGAGTGTGAGCAGGTCCTGCAGAGCGAGAGGCGAGGAGGTGCACGGTGAAGGTGGTGATCCCGCTGGCCGGCAAGGGGACGCGGCTTCGACCTCAGACGCACACTGTGCCGAAGCCACTGCTCCAGGTGGCGGGCAAGGCGGTTCTCGACTACGTGATTGAGGATGTGCTACGGCGGCTCGATGTCGAGCAACTCGTATTCATCACGGGTCATCTCAAGGAGCAGGTCGAGGCCCACGTCAAAACGCACTACACCGTACCCTCGGTGTTCGTCGAACAGATTGTCCAGAATGGGACGGCGGGCGCGGTGAAATTGGCAGAGCCGTACGTCGAAGGGCCCTTGCTTGTGATATTCGTCGATACGCTCTTCGATGCTGACCTCTCGGTCGTTGCGGCCGACCCCGACGTGGACGGGTTCATCTGGGCGAAAGAGGTGGAGGACTACCAGCGCTTTGGCGTGATCGTAACCGGTGACGATGGGCTCATGCAGCGCATCGTCGAGAAGCCGAAGGAGCCTATCTCGCGCCTGGCCAACATTGGGCTCTACATGATTCGCGACCACCGTACGCTGTTCGAAGGGATCGATCATACACTGGCCGCCGATCCCTATCTTGGCGAGTACTTCCTGACCGATGCGCTTCAGTACATGATCGATCAGGGCTCCCGGATCAAGGTACAAGAGGTCGAAGGCTGGTACGACTGCGGCAAACCCGAGACGTTGCTGGCCACGAACCGCCACCTGCTGGAGACTGGGCGTGCGCTGCGACCTGCCGATCCTGGCGACACGATCATTGTGGACCCGGTGAGGATCGAGAAAGACGTTGAGCTGTCCAGTTCGCGGGTCGGCCCGAACGTGTCGGTCGGACGCGGCAGCCGCATTCTGCGGACGACGCTCAGCAACTGTATCGTGGGAGATAACGTAGTGTTGGAGGATAGCGAGCTGTCCGAGTCGTTGATCGGCTCGCAGGTAGAGGTGCGCGGGCTGCGCGGCACGGTCCTGCTGGGCGATCATAGCGCCAGCTGGAGTGCGCCGTCCGGCGGTTAGAGTAGGGTCAGAAGCCCGCGACTGCAGAAAGGACGTAGAGCAGGCGGAGCGCGCCGGCAGCACCGTCAGTGTCCTCGAACCACTCGTTGACGGTGTGCGTGTCGCCCGAGCGGCCGCCAGCGCCGAGCGCGATGGCCGGGATGCCCAGCGCTTGAGGAACGTTGGCGTCGGTAGACGAAATGCCGAGTTCGGGTTCAACCCCGATCTCTCGAGTCGCTTCGTCGGCAGCCTGTACGAGGGGGTGTTCGGCTGGCAGCTTGCCGGCCGGGCGTTCGCCGATGAGCTCGACTGCAGCGGTCAGCGAGCCTTCTGCCCCGTCCTCCTGCTCGGTGATACTGGTCGCCAGGGCCTCGCGGATCTGGAGCTCGATATCCCGAAGCGTCTCGTTGGCCTCGGACCGGACATCCAGCTCCACCCAGCTCTCTGCCGGAATGGCGTTGATGCTGGTGCCTCCGCCGAGCCTGGCGACCGTGAGTGTCGTTCGCGGGTCGAGAGGCAGGTCGAACTCCAGGAGCCGGTGGATAAACTCGGCGATGGCGTTGGCCGGGTTAACTCGCCCCCAGTCGGTCCAGGAATGGCCGCCGGGGCCGCTGACGGTGATCCGGAAGCGGCGGCTGCCCAGGGCATTGTGGACGATGCGGCGCAGACCGCTGCAGTCGACGGCAATGAAGGCCGCGGCATCTGTCAGTGGACTGCCGTCGCGTAGCAGGTGCTTCACGCCGCGTAGGTCGCCTCGGCCCTCTTCGCCGACCGTGAAAGCGAAGAGGATTGGGTGATGCGTCGTGGCTCTGGCGTGGACGAGCGCACGGAAGACCGCCAGCGTCACGGCGAGACCCCTGGCGTTGTCTGCGACACCCGGTCCAGTCCAGACATCGCGTTCGCCGTGGATCTCGATGGGCACCTCGGGTCCGAACACACTGTCCAGGTGCGCAGCGACGATCACCGGGCCACCTGTTGCCGAGTCGCCACGTGGTGGGTACCAGGCGGTTACGTTGCCGATCTCGTCCAGGTCGGGATCGGCGCCGAGTTCTCGGAGCTTCGTGGCGACGGCCTCGGCGCGGTCAAACTCGCCGAACGGTGGGGAGGGGATACGGGCCAGTTCGACCTGCTCGGCGACGATTGATTCGCCGTTTTCGCTGAGCCAGGCGCGGGCGATCGCGACTCCTTCGCCCTTGCCCGGTGAAATCGAAGGCCCTTCGGTAGACATGGGCCGAAACATGACCGCGGCTTGCAGGTAAGTCAACGCGATTTCGAGGTTGGTGTGTCCGAATTACTGGCCGTCGATTGGGTAGTGTTTGTTGGAATCGGAATCGCTGCCGGTCTGCTGACCAACGCGGTAGCGATCTGGATGCTCTTCCATCCTCATGAGTCGGTTCGCTTGAGTCGCCTCAGGGTTTTCCCCCAAGGAGCTATCCCGAAGGAGATCGACCGCATAGCGCACCGCATTGGCCTGACCGTCGGTACCCACTTGCTGCGCCACGAGGATATAGTGCGGACCCTGGCGCAGCCGGAGTTTCGGGAGCGGTTCGACCAGACCTTGCGTAATGCACTTCAACGCATGCTCGATCGTGAGCTCGGCAATCTGCGCTCGGAGATCCCCCAAAAACGGCTGGACGAGGTGACCGGGACGGTGACCGAGTTTGGAGAACGGCTGCTGGAGGGGCTCTCCGAGTACCTGGACGGCGAAGCGTTCGAGAGGCGAGTCCGGGAGTTTGTCGACCGCCTGAATCGCGAGTTTGGCGATGAACCACTGGAGCGTGTGCTCACGCCCGAGGCACGCCAGCAGGTGGTCGTGATGCTGCATGATGTGGGAGAGGGAATCGTAAGAGGCCCCGGATTCCGAAGCGCGGTCGGTGAGTTCTTCGAGCGTAATCTGCGTGACTTCGTCAAGTCCGAAGAACCCCTCGGCAGGTTCGTGCCCACGGGCGCGATCAACTTCGGCGAAGCCGTAGTGCGTAACTACTTGCCGCTCGTCCTCGACCGCTTCGGTCAGGTGCTCGAGTCGCCGGCCGCCCAGGAACGCGTGCGTCGCGCGCTCAGAAACTTCATCGATGGTTACTTGAGCCAGCAGGGGATGTTCCAGCAGATCGTCGGCCGGCTGATAATCACCGAGCGGACGCTGAGCCAGACGGTCCAGGCTCTGGAGCGCGGCGGAGCGGAGGAGGTCGCTGCACTGCTTCGCGAGCCGCTCATCCAAGATCGCGCCGCCGCCGCGGTCAACGATGCGATCGACGATATGTTGGCGCGACCAGTGAGGGAGATCTTCGGCGACATGGCTGACGACGAGCTTGGCCGGGTCGGCGGGGTGCTCACCGACCGCATCGTCGAGTTCGCCGGGCACGAGACAACCGAAGAGTTTGTCATCACTCGGACCGATCAGCTACTCAAGGCGTCTGAGGGCAAGAAACTGGGCGACGTACTGGAGTACCTCGGGCCCGAGGCTGCGAGCCGGCTTACCGATCGCCTCGCCGATTGGATAGTGGAGATCGCCCGCGGCGATAGAGTCAGGGACCTGCTGGAGGCAGCGCTGGTTCGACAGACCGAATGGCTGCTGACCGTACCGATCGGGCGGATAGGCGACTACCTGCCTGCCGACGCACTCGACCGGGCCGAGCAGATCATGTTCGACCCCTTGTGGGAATTCCTGCAGGCGCGGGTGCCCGCCCTCGTATCGGAGTTGCCTATTGCTGAAATGGTCGAGAATAGGATCCGTGCTTATCCCATCGAGGAACTCGAGCGACTGATCTGGACGGTAACGCGCCGCGAGCTCAGGCTGATCATCTATCTTGGCGGCTTTCTCGGTGCGGTTGTCGGCTCGCTCATGGTCGTTGCCCAGGCTCCGACCGTTGGCCTCGCCTACTTGGGTGCGATCGTGCTTGCTTCGTATCTGTTCCTCAACTTCCGTTGACGTGGCGGTTCGGACTGTTAGCTGGATCGCGATAGGCCTGGTGTTCGTCGCCCAGGGTCTCTCGGCACAGCCCGTCGCCCTTCGTGTCAGTGCCGTCGACATGTTTGGCGGGGCGGTCTTTCCTTCCCAAGCTGACCCGGGGGTCGTTTTCGGGGCTCGCGTGGGCCTGTTCGATCTCTTCGAGCGGTCCGTTCAGGCGGGTCTTGAGCTGGAGTGGTGGACGGCGGAACGGCCGGATGTCGAACTGGAAGTCCGCGACATCGTGTTCGGGCTCGCGTTAACGAGGCAGTTATCCCGTACAGGGTTGCTGCGACCCTATCTCGGCTTGAGCGCCGCACTGCACTCGGTCGACACCTCGCGCTTGGGCGGCGACAGGTTCCTCGAAGGCGAGTCGCTGGCGGCGCAGCGGATCTCGGGCTACCGGGCCGGCGCAGGCGCTTTCGCCGGCCTGGGTCTCCGCCTGACGCGGACGGGGGCAATCTGGCTGCTGGTCGAGTACCGCTACGCGGCCGTTTCCCGGGTATCCCATCACGAGGTGCGCGGTGGTGCGCGCCTACTGGCGTCACGTCCCTAGACTGCCCCCGCCGTCGCTCGCTGGGGTTGCCAGATTCTCTGTTGCTCGCTTCCCGCTCCACGCGCTATCATGGAACGGCAGCGCCGGTCACAGCCCACGACTCGACAGGTAGGCCACTCCGGTGAATCCAGGGGATCTCGACGACAGGGATGACATGAAAGGCGCACCTGAGGGGGCGGGTCGCGCCGTCGAAGCTCTTCTCGAGGAACTCGGCGAAAAAACGCAACCGCAGCCCGCTGCCCACTTCGGCGGCCTGCGCGGTCGCACCGTTGTAGTCAGCGGCGGAGCTACGGGCATCGGCCGCCACGTCGCGATCGAGTTCGGCCGTTGCGGCACCAACGTCGCCTTCAACTGGCACGACCTTCCGGACCGCTCGATCGCAGAAGAGGCGGCGGAGGTCGAGCAGGAGCTCCAGCAGCTGGAAGTCAAGGTCGTGGCTGAGCGAGTCGATGTGCGCGACCCCCGAGCGGTGGGTGCTTTCATCGAACGTGTGCGGCAGCAGCTCGGCGGTGTGCACTATCTCGTGAACGCAGCCGGCATCCATCGCTCGGCGCCGTTGTGGAAGATGACCGATGAGCAGTGGTTCGATGTGTTGGATGTGAACTTGACGGGAGCGTTCAACATGATCCGGGCCGTGGCACCGCTTCTCAAGTCTCAACGCTATGGCAAGATCGTTAATATCGCCTCCGTCCATGCGTTCACTGGCAGCTTCGGTGTGGCGAACTACGCCGCCTCCAAATCGGGCCTCGTGGGACTGACGCGCTCTGCCGCCGCCGAGCTGGGACCGTCGAACGTGAACGTCAACGGGGTCGCACCGGGCTATGTACGCACCGGCATGCTTGAGGGCGTGCCGGAAGACGTAGTGGCCGATGCGATCGAGGGATCCGCGCTCAGACGACTACCAGAGGCACGTGATATCGCTCATGTCGTTCTCTTCCTCTGCTCGGAGATGGCGCGGCAGATCACCGGACAGGTCATCCGGGTAGATGCCGGGATGTCTGGCTGAGCAGAGGCGATGGGAGTGAGGAGGAGGAATCGTGAGGCGCTTTCAGATTGGTGGCCGCTGGCTGGTTTTCGGCACGGGCACGCTGCTGGCCGCTACGGTCGCGTGTGGAGGTGGCGGCAATGAGCCGGTGCCTACACCTGGTTTCGGAGTTCTCAGCGGCCAGACGGTACTCGTGCTGCCCGTCCAATACGTGCAACGGGTGCCCGGTGGCTGGCTCGGCGGTGCCGCGAACGCACAGGAAGCTGCTCGCAGCGCTGATACGGAGATCACCTTCGCATTGCATGAGGTGAGTGGCCGCGCGATTTGGGTGACCCCGGACCAGCAGATGGATGAGCTGAGTCGGAGGCCCAGCGTTGACGTGGTTCCGTACTTGCTGTCGGCGGACGAGGCCCGTCGACAAGGGGGGAGCCTGCGTCACGTTCGCGATCCGCTGTACGGCGAAATACGTATACTGGCGGCGTTGTTCGATGCCCGCTACGCGGTTTTTCCGATGGAGTTCTTCTACGAACGGGGTCGGGAGGGGGAAGGCGGCCACCTAGCCATACGCACCTTCGTCCTCGACACACGCGCCGGAACGGTGATCTGGTACGGTATAGTCCGAGGAGACGGGACCCAGCTGCCAGTGTCGCCGGGCGCGCTCGCCGCTGCGGCGCAGAAGTTCGCCGTTCAGGTCAGCCCCTAGCTAGCGCGCCACCTGGACGGCACGAGGAAGGCCACGACCCAGGAGTTTACCGACAGGATCATCGAGGAGTCGAAGTAGTGCGATTTGGAGCGAGCGAAACGAATTGCCGGAGCTGCCAGCAGCTTTATCCCGCCAGCGACCTCGATCGCTACCTTTGGTGCCCGGCGTGCCAGAAGGCCGTACGGAAGAGGGGGGCGATTTGGGGGGTGGTCGTCGGTCTGTTGGCGAGCCTCGGCGTGGCCACGTACGTGTGGCTGAACTTGACGTTACAGTCGCGATTCTTAGCGTTCTACTTGCTGATGCTGGCGATGACCTACTTGCTCACCAGCCGGATAGCGCATGCCATCGTGCATGGCTACTACCGATCCCGCGGTGGCATGATCGAGCCGTCGTCCCCGCAGGAGCCCAAGTGAGGCCGCTGTATTGACCCGGCCAACTGGCCGTCTGCTGAGTTTTCACTGCCATTAAGGTTTGGGAGAAGATGACCAAGTTCGAGGGCGTCGATTACTACAATGTCGACTCGCTATTGTCGGAAGAAGAGCGTGCGGTCCGCGATACCGTGCGGGAATGGGTGGATGAAAATCTCCTGCCGCTGATCGGCCGCTGTTACGTCGAGCGCCGGTTCCCGCGCGAGCTGGTACCGGAGATGGCCGAGCTGGGATTCTTTGGCGCCAATATGCCGGAGAAGTATGGGTGCGCCGGTCTCAACAACGTGGCCTACGGACTGATCATGCAGGAGCTCGAGCGGGGCGACTCGGGTGTCCGGTCGTTCGCCAGCGTGCAGGCCTCTCTGGTCATGTACCCGATCCTCGAGTTCGGCAGCGAGGAACAGCGAGATTACTGGCTGCCGAAGCTGGCCAAGGCGGAGGCCATCGGCTGCTACGGGCTCACCGAGCCGGACTACGGGTCGGATCCCGGCGGCCTCACGACCCGAGCCGTGAAGGACGGTGAAGAATGGGTGATCACGGGCACCAAGATGTGGATAACCAACGCCTCGATCGCCGACGTGGCCATTATATGGGCGAAGACCGGGGAACTCGATGACCCAGAGTCGATTCGCGGCTTCGTCGTCGAGACGGACCGCGAAGGCTACGTGGCCAGCGACCAAAAAGGAAAGCTGTCGCTGCTCGCCTCGGACACCAGCGAGATATCGCTCCAGGAAGTGCGGGTGCCGGCTGCGAACCTGTTGCCCGGCTCATCCGGCCTCAGGAGCCCACTCATGTGCCTGAACCAGGCCCGTTACGGTATCGCCTGGGGCGCCGTTGGTGCGGCTATGGCCTGCTACGCCGAGGCGCTGAGCTACGCACAGAACCGGCTCCAGTTCGACCGAGCCATTGCCGGCTACCAGATCCAGCAGATCCGTCTGGTCGAGATGCTCACAGAGATCACCAAGGGCCAGCTCCTTGCCCTACAGCTAGGCCGCCTGAAGGATAGTGGCCAGCTTCGTCACGCTCAGGTGTCGATGGCGAAGCGCAACAACGTCAACGTGGCGTGCGATGTAGCGCGCGAGGCAAGGCGGCTGCTGGGTGCCAATGGCATCTTGGTGGAGTACCAGTCGATGCGTCACATGGCCAACCTGGAGTCGGTCTACACCTACGAGGGAACCCACGACATCCACGGCCTGATCGTAGGGGAGGATATCACGGGTCTCAGCGCCGTCACCTGAGCGGGCTGCGCTGCTTGCCGGCAGCGGCGATTAGCTAGAGATTTGTGGAACAGATCATTCGGAGCGCGCGCCCGTAGCTCAATTGGACAGAGCACTGGGCTTCGGACCCAGGTGTTGGGGGTTCGAATCCTCCCGGGCGCGCCTTTTATTGGGAATTCGGGAATCAGGGAATCTGCGATTCAGGGAGTTGGGGAATTCTGGGAGGTGGGATATGGGAAGGGGAATCCGTGGAATCCGTGGAATCGGGGATTCCGGGATCCCCGATTCCCTCAATCTCTAGTCGTCTCGTCCGATCTCGAGCATGCGGGCGAGCGCCTGGTGGGCGCGTTGGCGGATATCGGGTGGTACGTCTACCTCGTAGCGGCCAAGCCGCAACGAAGCCAGCGTGTTCTCCAGCGTGATCTTCTTCATGTGCGGGCAGAGCGTGCAGGGGCGCACCATTTCCTTTTCGGGGTGCGCTTCCTGAACGTTGTCGGACATCGAGCACTCGGTGACTAACAGGATGCGCTGCGCGTCGGTATCGTCGACATACCTCACCATCGACGTCGTCGAACCGACGAAGTCGGCCTCCGCGCATACCTCCGGCGAACATTCCGGATGCGCCAGGATCACCAGCCCAGGGAATTGCCGCCGGTAACCGCGCAGCTCGTCGACGGTGAACTGTTCGTGCACGATACAGCGGCCCTTCCAGGCGATCACCTCGACATCGGTCTCCTTCTGTACGTTGCGTGCCAAGTACTCGTCGGGCAGGAAGATGACGCGGTCCACTCCCAGCGACTCTACCACGGCCCTGGCGTTGGCCGACGTGCAGCAGATATCAGACTCGGCCTTTATGTCGGCCGGCGTGTTCACGTAGGTTACGACCGGCACGCCCGGGTAGCGCTCCTTCAGCAACTGGACGTCCGTCGCGGAGATGCTCTCGCTCAACGAGCAACCGGCGTCGAGGTCCGGTATCAGGACCCGCTTCTCCGGGTTCAGGATCTTCGCGGTCTCCGCCATGAAGTGGACCCCGCAGAAGACGATCGTCTCCTCCTCGACGTCCATCGCCGCCTGGGCCAGCCCCAGCGAGTCGCCCTGGAAGTCGGCGATCCCGTAAAAGATCTGGGGTACCTGGTAGTTGTGGGCCAGGATGACCGCGCCGACCTCCTGCTTCAGGCGCAGGATCTCATGGATCAGCGGCGCCTGTAGCCGCCACTCGGCCTCCGGGACGAGATCGCAGATCTTGTCGTATATGTGCGCGGTGGCCGCCGCCACTTGCGGCGTGTATTCGATCCGCTCGATGTCTTTCGTCGTCGTCATTTATCCCACAAACGCCTGCTGGGCAGCCGGGGCTGCGTTGGGACACGAGGTCCGCATGCTGCTGACGAGGTGCCAGAAGATTCGACATAGACGGGTCGAAAATCAAGCCATCGCCAGGGCACCTTGACCGCGGCAGATGGCCCCGGTGATATTCCGGTGGCCGCGAGGGGGGCGAGGGGCCGCGGGTCGGCGTCCCTAAAGGGCGTGCGATTCGAGGAAAGTCCGAGCTCCAAAGGGCAAGGTGCCGGGTAACGCCCGGGCGGCGAAAGCCGACGGAAAGTGCCACAGAGAACAGACCGCCTGCGGCTAGCGCGCTAGCGCGGCTGCCGGTAAGGGTGAAACGGTGGAGTAAGAGCCCACCGCCCGCGCGGGTAACCGCCGGGGCACGGCAAACCCCACCTGGAGCAAGGCCAAGCAGGGGACAGTGGTGGCCCGCCGCGTGATGATCCCCGGGTAGGCCGCGTGAGACGCCGGGCGACCGGCGTCCCAGATGAATGGCCCGCTGAACAGAACTCGGCTTACGGCTCCCCTCCGCGGCTTCTGTTTAGAGTGCAAACCAAGACGAGGACCTTACACTTGCCTGAGAACGGCGTCGTCCACTTCAAGCTGCAGGAGCGAAGCCTTGACAACGGGCTGCGGGTGATCGTCCAGGAGGACAACACCGCGCCTGTCGTCTCGGTCCATATCATGTATCACGTCGGATCGAAGCACGAGCCGCGCGGCCGAACCGGCTTCGCTCATCTCTTCGAGCACCTGATGTTCCAGGGCTCCGAGCATGTGCCTGACGAAGCTCACTTCAGGCTCATCCAGGATGCCGGCGGTACATTGAACGGAAGCACCTGGTTCGACCGGACGAACTACTTCGAGACGTTGCCGGCAAATGAGATCGAGCTGGGATTGTGGCTCGAATCGGACAGGCTCGGTTGGTTGGAGTCGGCGATCACGCAAGAGAAACTGGACAACCAGCGCGACGTCGTGAAGAACGAGCGTCGCCAGGCGTACGAGAACCGACCCTACGGCCTGGCGGTCGAGACCATCCTGCGGATGGCCTACCCCGAGGGACATCCCTACCACCACCCGACGATTGGGTACATGGAGGATCTCGACACAGCCAGCCTGGACGATGTCAGGGATTTCTTCAGGACTTTCTATACGCCGGATAACGCAGTGCTCGTGTTGGCCGGAGCGCTGCAGGCCGAGCGCGGTTACGAGCTGGCTGACAGGTATTTCGGCGAGATCCCGCGCGGCCCGGCCACGCCCCAGGTAACGGCGCCGGCTGTGCCGCCGGGCTCCGAAGTCCGCGAGACGATCCACGACAACGTACAGTTCCCGCGCGTCTACATCTTCCACCACTCACCGGCTTTCGGGCAGCCGGGGTTCGAGGCTGCAGACGTGCTGTGCAGCGTCCTGTCGGACGGCAAGTCCTCCCGTCTGTACCGCAAGCTCGTCTATGAGGATCGCATCGCTCAGGACGTCTCAGCCCAGGTGTGGCCCACCGAGGATTGCGGCCTGTCATTCATTGTGGCTACCGCGCGTCCTGGGGTCGAAGCCGAGACGCTGGAATCGGCGATCCTCGGAATGCTCGACGATGTTAGAGGGGGAACGATCACGCAGCGCGAAGCCGAGGGTGGTGTCAACCGGGCGACGCGTGAGCTGGTGAACGCCTTCGATGGTGTCGGCAGTCGTTCCGACGCCATAGCCACGTCGGCGACATTCCTGGGGCGCCCCGAATATGTCAATGAACTGTTTCCCCGCGTGCGTGCCGTGACCAGCGAGGCGATGGTCGAGGTGGCCAATGAGTGGCTGATCCCCGAGCGGCGGGCCACGCTTTACATTCTGCCCGAGAGCTCTGGGGAGGGGGGCAAGTGATGGCGCCGCGCGTTCCGGTGGATCGCAGCCGACGCCCGAAGGCCGGACCGCTGCCGAAGATCGTTCTTCCTGCGTTCAAGAGGTTCCGTCTCAGCAACGGTTTGACCGTGCTGACGGTCCGACACGACGACATGCCAGAGGTATCGGCACGGCTCGTCCTACCCTTCGGTGCCTATGAGGACGCGCGGGAGCACGCCGGAACCGGATTGCTCACGGCGCGCGCGCTGACGGAAGGCACTAGAGAGCGCTCGGCTCGCGAGGTCGCCGAGTGGCTGGACTACCTGGGCGCTCGCTTCAGCCTCGACGTCGATCATGACGCTACCGTGGTCAGCCTGCACTTCCTGACCCAGGTGATGGACGGGGCCTTCGGTCTGTTGGGAGAGGTCGTAGCTCGCCCCGCCTTCGATCCCGCTGAGGTTGGACGGCTTCGGGACGAGCGCCTGGACGAGATCGCCAGTGGCTTGGATGAGCCGCGAATCGTGGCGAGTCTGCGCCTGGGAGAGGCAACCTTCGGCTCACACCCGTACGGGATGAGGGCTGGCGGCGTGGAGGAGACGGTGCGTGAGATCGACGCTGAGGTCCTGAGCGACTTCCACTCGCGTTTCTACCGCCCATCCGGTGCGACGCTGGTCCTCGTGGGCGATCTGCCGGAGCTGGACGGGCTTGAGGACCGGTTGGAGGACGCTTTCGGCGCTTGGCAGGGAGATCCTGACCCGGCCACAGCGGTCGCGGAGCCGGAACCGATAGAGGAGCGTCGGCTGTGGGCCGTGCCGTGGCCCGGACCCCAGTCGGAAATCCGATTGGGCGGAATCGGTATCGCACGCCTCGACCCAGACTACTACGCGACACTCATCATGAACGCCATCTTCGGAGGCCTCTTCAGCTCTCGCATCAACATGAATCTGCGCGAGGACAAGGGTTGGACTTATGGGGTGTCTTCGCGCTTCGATGCCCGTAGGCGGAGCGGCCCGTTCTTTGTGGCTACGGCGGTCGATGCGGCGGTCAGCGCCGACGCGGTCGATGAGATCGTCGGCGAGATGCAGCGCATGGAGTCGGAACCGCCCGGTGACGAAGAGATGGAGCTCGCTGTCAACGCCGTTACCCTCTCGCTACCTCGTCTGTTCGAGACCGTCGACCAGGTCTCCGGTCGCATCGCTCACCAGGTCGTCTACGGGTTGCCCGACGACTATTGGGAAACGTACGTGGACCGCTTCCGCGCTGTGACCGCCGCCGATGTTCAACGGGTGGCCGGCCGGTTTCTCGACAGTGAGCGTTCTGCGGTTGTTGTCGTCGGTCCCGTTGAGGGCTTCCGACCTCAGCTGGAAGCTTTGGGTCTGCTCCAGATCCGTGACATTCACGGACGTCCGGCCGAGTCCTAGGACCGAAGACCTGCCCCTCGGATACCCGCCACCGTTCCGCTCCAGCCAGAGGCCCACCTCGTCTGTAAGCTGTTTGTGTCTATCGAGATGCGTGGTCGGAGCTGCGGCGGCCAGGAAACAGATGTGTCCCGAAGGAAACCCTCGGAGCCGCTGGCGCGTCTATATTAAGTAGAGAGGCGAGGCAGAGCCCCTCCGACGATAACGTATCGGAGGTTACGGTACCGCAGCCGGCCGCCGCCCTGGGTCGGAAGATGCGGGCAGAAGTACATACAGAAATCAGACACAAGTACTGAAAAACTTGCAGGATGTGCGGCGCAACAGCGCAAGAAGGGAGGACGCAAGCGACACTGTAATTGGTTAGTCTATTAACACTTAGGCCACTGACCCGGGTCTGCGGGACGGCCTTCTGGGCCGGGGAATGGAACCTGCACGCGTGTTGGGGTGGGAGAAAAAGGGAGACCCGGCGAATGATCGATGACGGAGTAAAGGGCGGCGTTGTTGTATTGCAGCCGCAGACGAGCCCAGCGACGGAAACGTCGCCGGAGATAGAGGGCGGAAGTCAAGAGATGGTACAGGTAGCGAAGAAAGAGGCCAAGGAGCGCGAGCTATCGCTCACCGAGCTTCAGGACAACGAGCTGGTGGCGCGGTTTCTCGCCGGCAACGGGCTGGCGTTTCCAGAGCTGGTCCGCCGCTACCAGTCACGTCTGCTCAACTTCATCTACCGGACGATTGGGGATCGAGATCGGGCGGAGGACCTGGTGCAGGAGACGTTCATCCGGGTCTACCGGCATTTGCACCGGTTTGACCAGGCGAAGAAGTTCTCGACCTGGATCTACACGATCGCCAGCAACCTAGCGAAGAACGAGCTGCGCAACCGGTCGAGAAACCCGCTGGTCCTCTTCCAGACGATCAAGAAGAACTGGGAGGCGGACCATCGGCCGCTCCAATGGGAGGATCCGCACTACCGTCCGGATGATCTGTTCAGGAAGCGTCACCTGCGTGACACGGTGGAGAAAGCGGTCGAGCAGTTGCCGGAACACCATCGCATCGTCTTCGTGCTCAGGGAGATGGAGGGCAAGACATACGAGGAAATCTCCGAGATCACCGGTGTTAACCTGGGCACGGTTAAGTCGAGGCTGAATAGGGCCCGTAACAACTTCGCGCAGATCATTGCACCGATGCTGCGCTAGCCGCAGGCAGGGTCGATTCCGAGGCGCTGCAGGTTCAAGGCGCCGGCCATAGGCCGGCGCCTTTCATATTGCCAAATCGGGAAATCGGGATATCGGGAATTCGGGAATCCGGAATTCGGGCATTGGGGACCGAGGAAGGGGAGTCCGTGGAATCCGTGGTATCCGTGGTATCGGGGAATCGGGGAGTTGGGGGAATCGGGAACTCCCGAATTCCCGGATGCCACGGATTCTTGAATTCCGAGTCCGCGGCTTCCAGATTCCCGGATTCCCGGCTCCCAAGATCGATATTCGTTATTCCCTCACCGGAGGTGGAACTCAGCGGTGCCTCAGGCGTAGAAGGGTTCAATCACCGATTCTCAGCCAAGCAGTGTGGAGATCGGCCTCGGGACGCGCGATCATGGAATGTGAAGAGTTTCTAACGGACTATTCCGACTTCCTCGACCGCCAGTTTGAGGAGCACCCCATAGTAAGCTACTGCGATCACCTGCTCAGCTGCTCGGACTGCGCCGCCTACGACCGGGTGATGCGACGCGGTCTCAAGCTGGTGAGAGGGCTCGAGCAGCCGGAGGCACAGCCGGATCTGGTACCTCGGGTAGGTGAGAGGGTCCTCAGCCGAGGCGTGAGCGGGAGCGGGGGCGCGGAAAGCACCAGGACCGCCTTGGTCGCCGCGGCGGCCATCCTGGCGCTCTGCGTGGTGGGGTCGCTGGCGGTGCTGCGCTCGGGAGGGACGACGGAGCTTCCGCCGCTGGTCGTGGAACCGGCGGTGGCCGATGAGCTGCCCTCGCTGTGGGGTCCGGCACCCAAGCTCACCCCGGCGGTGAGTCTCCTTCGAGTCCCCGAACTGACTGACGACCGCCTCTTCAGACCACCACCGGAGCGGTTCTCGGCGTTTCGCGCTCCGCTCAGGGCGTCGCGCCGGCCGTCGTCGCTTGACGCTTTACAGACGGCAGCGCCGGAGTAGAGTCCGAGGGGCCGCAGCCGAGTTGACACCTCTTGATTCTCCGTCCAATACTGTGACATGGGCGAGCTGACATACGACCAGCTCAGCGATAGGATGGAGAGAGGGGAGCTGGGCGGGAGCTTCTTTCTCGAGACAGAGGACCCGTTCCTTCGCGACGAAGCGATATCTCTCCTTACGGAGGCCCACCTGGCGGGTGGTTCCGCCGATTTCGATCTCGACCAAGCGAGCGGAGACGACCTGGACGCGGCGAGTCTGGCGGCGATGCTTGGGACCCCTCCCATGCTATCGCCGTACCGGGTGGTAGTGGTTCGCAAGGCCCAGGGGCTGACGCCGAAGTCGCGGTCTGTGGTTGAGGAAGCCGTGCGCAGGGAAGTACCGAATCGAGTGCTTATCCTGGCGGCGGAAGTCCCGCGTGGTTCTAAGGCAAAGTTCTACGACGTGCTGCGCCGCCGCTGCATGACGACTGCGCTGCGGGCTCCCGGCACCTCAGAGCTGCCCGGCTGGCTGGCCAGGCGCGCGAGATCGGTTCATGGCGTGGAACTGGAGATGCCGGCGGCGCAGTTGCTCGCCGCGGGCATCGGCGCCCGTCTGGGGGTCTTGGCGCAGGAGCTTGAAAAGCTCGTCAGCTACGTCGAGCCGGCGAAGAAGATCGGGCTGGCGGAGGTCCGGGCTGCAGTCGGCGCGCTACCCCAGGTCGATCGTTGGAGTTGGATCGACAAGGTAGCGGAGCGGCGGATCGCGTCGGCTCTGGAGGAGCTGCCGGCGCTGCTCGACTCGGGAGAGAGCGCGGTGGCGCTGATCGGCTGGCTGTCCGAGTCGCTGATCCGTGTTGGCCTGGCGCGTGCGGGCGAAGGCGCGCTCGTGCAGGTGCTCAAGCGGGACGGGAGCTACGGCAACCTCGCCTGGAAGGTGCGCACCTATGTGCGGCAGGCACGTCACTGGAGCGAGGTGCAGATCGCAGCAGCTCTTGCAGAGCTCTTGCGCGCCGATCGGTTAATCAAAGCAGGTGGGCTCTCCGAGCGTGCCGCGCTGGAGGAGGCGCTTCTGAGGATCGGGGCTGGGGATGGCTCCCAGAGACAACAGGTCGCGGGTGTGGGAGGCAGAGGTGGGAGATCGAGGAGGATCTAAGCTGAGGAGCGTGCGCTTGGTGTTGACGTGCGCGGCGCTCATGGGATACGCCGTCTTGGCGTCCGCCGGCTTGGCGCTGGCGCAGCAGGACTCACTGCTCGACCAGGCCGAGCGCCTGGCGAATCGCGGCGAGGTCCGAGAAGCGCGCCAGGCGTTGGCCCGCTGGGAGAGCGACTTCGGAGAGTCGGCGCCTCTCGACCAACGGGCCCGGGCCTGGTTTCTGGCGGGCCGGCTGGCCGAGAAAGGCGACGAGGCGGAGCTCAGTTACCTGCGCGTGATCGTCGAGGGATCGACGACCCCGTACGCCGACGACGCGCTCCTCCGACTGGCTCAGTATAAGCACGCTGAGGGCGAGTTCGCGAAGGTCGTCGATTACCTGGGGCGGCTGCGGCGCGATTATCCGACGAGTGAGCATGGGCCCGAGGCGCTGCTCTGGATCAGCCGCGCGGCGCGGGAAATGGGCGATGTGCACCGAGCCTGCGCAGCGGCCGAGCAGGGAATGGCTGAGCTGGCTCCAGGCGACACGCTGCTGGAGCGCTCCTTCCGTGAGGTGCAATCAGCTTGCGGTTCAGCCGAGCGTACGTTTACCGTGCAGGTCGCCGCGTTCAGGGGTGAGGCGGCGGCGCAGAACCTGGCCCGCGAGCTACTCATCGCCGGCTACGATGCTTGGGTGCTCAGCTCCAACGGGGACGACCCCATCTATCGGGTGCGCGTCGGACGTGGGCTGCTCGAGGCGGAGGCCCAGGCGCTCATTGAGCGGCTGGTCGGGGAGGGGCACTCACCGTTCCTGGTCTCCCAGCCGGAGCGGATCGGAGGATAGAACGGCAGTGCAGCCAGACCGCGGTCCCAACACGCCATTGATGCGGCAGTACCTGGAGATGAAGGGTCGCTATCCCGACGCGATCCTCTTCTTTCAGGTCGGAGACTTCTACGAGATGTTCTTCGAGGATGCCGAGGAGGCCTCTCGGCTCCTCAACCTGACTCTCACGTCCCGCAACAACGGCGAGGCGGCACGCGTCCCGCTCGCCGGTGTGCCCATCAAAGCTGCCCAGGAGTACGTGCAGAGGCTCATCCGATTGGGACGCCGCGTGGCAATATGCCAGCAGGTCGAGGACGCCTCGCAGGCACGGGGCGTGGTTCGCCGCGAGGTCGTCGAGACAGTAACCCCGGGCGCCGTATTCTCCGAGGCCCTGTTGGAAGCCGGCCAGAACAACTTCCTCGCCGCCGTCGCCGGTGCGAGCTCAGCCGAGGACGTCGGGCTGGCATGGGCGGACATCTCGACGGGTGAGTTCTTCTGTGCCGGGATCGCTCGCTCGGAACTCGCCTCCGAGCTCGACCGGATAGACGCACGGGAGATCTTGTTTCCCAGCTCTTGGGAACCGGACCGCAGGGCACGGACGGGAGACGCGTCCGAGAGGCCCGCGACATATCGTGAGGACTGGAACTTCGATGCGGAGATCGCCGGTGAGAAGATCTGCCGGCACTTCGGGATCACCAGCCTCGCCAGCCTCGGCTTGAGTGAGCCCGGTGACGAGCCTGCAGTCCAAGCGGCGGGTGGGTTGCTCGGCTACGTGCTCGAGGTGCAGCCTGGCGGCGGCAGCCAGCTGCGGCCCCCACGCGCCGAGCGCGGTGACAAGGCGCTGCACATGGACGAGATGACGCGGCGCAACCTAGAGGTTGTTCGCCCGCTACGCCCCGAGCTCGGTGGTACGACACTGTTCGATGTGATCGATGCGACGCTCACTCCGATGGGCACTCGTCTCTTGCGGTCTTGGCTGTTGCGGCCACTGGTCGATCCGGAGGCAATCGGCCATCGCCAAGACGCGGTCGAAGAGATGCTTGACGATGGGCCGCGACGTAAGCGCCTACGCGAATCTCTGGGGGCGGTGCGCGACCTGGCCAGGCTGGCGGGGAAGGCGGGCGCCCAGCGCGCCGCGCCCCGCGATCTGCTCGCCCTCGCCGACTCCCTGCGTCAGATACCCTGCGTCTTGGAGGCGCTGGTTGAGCCGTGTAGCCGCGAGCTGGCTGAGGCCTGCGATGGGTTCGATCGGGCCGATGACGTCGTCGAGCTGATCGAGCGTGCGATCGACCCCGAGGCGCCGGCCAACCTCGCTGATGGGGGCGTGGTGCGGGCCGGTTACTCGGTCGAGCTGGATGAGTTGCGTTCGATCCGTGATGGCGCGGTCAACTGGATTGCGGAGCTGCAGGGCCGCGAGCGGCAGCGGACAGGTATCGGTTCGCTCAAGGTTGGATACAACCGCGTGTTCGGCTACTACATAGAGGTGACCAAGCCGAATCTCGGCAGAGTCCCCGACGACTACGAACGGCGACAGACGCTCACCAACGCCGAGCGCTTTATTACGCCCGAGCTCAAGGAATGGGAGTCGAAGGTGCTGGGCGCCGAGGAGCGGATCGGCGATCTCGAGCAGCGGCTGTTCCGCGAGGTGAGGGAGTCGGTGGGTGGTGCGGTTGAGCGTCTGCTAGACGGTGCGCGGCGGATCGCCCTCATCGACGTATATGCTTCGCTGGCCTACGTGGCCGACCGGAACGGCTACAGACGACCGCGTATCGATACCGAGGATCGCATCGACATACGGGCTGGTCGGCACCCGGTCGTCGAGTGCATGATGCCGCGCGAGCAGTTCGTCCCCAACGATATCAGGCTCGATGGGAACCAGCGTGTGATCATCCTTACGGGGCCGAACATGGCGGGTAAGTCGACGATCCTTCGGCAGGTTGGTCTCATAGCGCTGATGGCACAGGCCGGTTCCTTCGTGCCGGCGGATTCAGCTGAGATCGGAGTTACCGATCGGATCTTTACCCGGGTCGGCGCCTCCGACAATCTGGCGCAGGGACAGAGCACCTTCATGGTCGAGATGATCGAGACGGCCGCTATCCTGAACGGTGCGACGGACTGCAGCCTGGTGCTTTTGGACGAGATCGGGCGCGGCACATCAACGTATGACGGAGTGTCGATCGCCTGGTCGGTGACCGAGCACATTCACGAGCGCATCGGCGCCAAGACGGTCTTCGCCACCCACTACCACGAGTTGACCCAGATCGCGGATCTCCTACCGGCGGCTGCGGCTTACAACGTAGCCGTCAAGGAGGTGGGAGACGATATCGTCTTCCTGCGACGCCTCGAGCCGGGCGGAACCGATCGGTCCTATGGTGTGCAGGTGGCACGGCTCGCCGGACTGCCAGCCGAGGTCATCGAGCGGGCGCGGCAGATTCTGCACGATCTGGAGGGCGTGGAGGTCGGCTCGGGCCCCGGGTTCGGCCGCCGCGGGCGGCTGCCGGAATCGCTGGACCGCTCGCAGCTGAGCCTCTTCCAAGAGCCCGAAAGTCCGGTACTCGAGAGACTGCGGAACATCATGCCTGAGGAGATGACCCCAATAGAAGCGCTCGCGCTGCTAGCCGAGCTAAAGCGTGAGGCAGAGAGCTCGTGAGGCGGATTCTGGCGGTCGGGATGGTGGTGGCGCTGGTCGCCGTAGGATTCGCGATGGCCAGTCAGCTGCCGGGGATCGGCGGTCTGCTGGGCTTCATGCGAGGCGGACAGTCGCTGCCGGTGCTGCAGACCGGTGAGATGCCTTTCCGCTACCCGCTACGATTGTGGCGCGAGGGGGTCGAAGGCGAGGTGCTGCTCAGAATACATGTCACGGCGGTGGGCACGGTGGATTCCGTGGAGCTCGAGCGC
Source organism: uncultured Gemmatimonadota bacterium (assembly GCA_964345885.1). GTDB lineage: Bacteria > Gemmatimonadota > Gemmatimonadetes > Palauibacterales > KS3-K002. Next base: position 79,277 of record CAYFSW010000170.1, read on the forward strand.
TCGAGCGGCCATGCCGAACTCGATTCCATCGCCCTGCGCGGGGCTAGGCAGCTGAGGTACGACCCGGCCGTCGAGGGTGAGCGGCCTGTTGCTACATGGGCTATGTTGCCGGTTCGCTTCACGCGTAACACAGACGCAGGTTCAACGGAGGGCCAGTGAACGGGCGGGGCGTGAGTCACGACTGCGATCTCTCAAGGATCTGCGACGGCGAGTGGATGCAAGCAGGGCGGGTGCTGGAGGCGCGTCCGTGAAGGTGGCAGTGCTGATGGGAGGTACGAGCGCGGAGCGCGATGTGTCGCTGGCGACGGGCCACGAGATCGCAAAGGCGCTCCAGGCGCAGGCGCACCAGGTCGTGGCGATCGACGCGGCCGGCGGCCGCCTCATCCCTCTGGCTGGGTCAGCAGGGCGTTCCGTTTCGGGTATTGGCACTGAGCCCCCTAATCAAGGCGAGCTTGTGCGCCTGGAGAGCGGTTCGCTCGTGCGCCGCTTGGAAGACGCGCCAGAGTTGGAGGATACCGAGGTCGTGTTCGTCGCCCTGCACGGCGGCGCCGGCGAAGATGGCCGGGTACAGGCGCTACTCGACCTCGTCGGTATCCCTTACACGGGTAGCGGGCCGCTGGGTAGCGCCCTGGCGATGGACAAGCTTGCAACCAAGGATCTCTTTATCGCTGCGGGCATCCCGACTCCGCCCTGGCTCGTGGGACCGGTGACCGAGTCGCAGGTGGAGCAGGCGCTCGGCGGCTTTCCGGTGGTGGTAAAACCTTCGCACGAAGGCTCCACAGTTGGCGTTAGCGTCGTCAGGGATCCGGGTGATCTGGGTGCGGCGATCGAGAGAGCCGGCCGCTTCCAGGGGCCGGTGCTGGTCGAGCGCTTCATCCCTGGGCGCGAGCTGGCGGTGGGGGTTCTGGGGGACGAGGCGCTGCCCATAGTCGAGATTCGCCCCAAGCACGAGATCTACGACTACGAGTGCAAGTACACGAAAGGTATGTCAGAGTACGAGGTCCCGGCGCCCATCGACGATACCCTTACCAAGAAAGTGCAAGACCTGGCGGTACGCGCACACCGTGTGCTCCGCCTGTCGGCATACAGCCGGGTGGACTTCCGCCTCGACGAGGACGGCGCTCCTTGGTGCTTCGAGGCCAACTCGCTTCCCGGGATGACCGCTACGAGCCTCTTGCCCAAGGCGGCGCGGGCCATCGGCGTCTCTTTCGGGGAGCTTTGCGACCGGATCGTGCGGCTAGCGCTGGAGAAGGAGGACTCCGTTGGAACCCGGCCCGGCGGTCCGGGTTAGGGTAGATGAGATGTCTATGAGCGCGGGACAGAGCCAGTGAGCAGGTACGGGTCGATGAGCCCGGGCGGCATGAGGTTCGCCTATCGGATGACACCGTGGGTGAAGCGCCTGATCATAGCCAACGCTGTGTTATGGCTCTTGACCTGGTTGCGCCTGATCCCGCCCCAGCTGGCCTACGACTATCTCGGTTTCACCGCGACGGAGGTCCTCAGAGAGCCCTGGACGATCATCACCTACATGTTCGTCCACGGCGGCTTCTTCCACGTCTTCATCAACATGCTGAGGCTCTTCTTCTTCGGGCCGCCGCTCGAGGAGCGTTGGGGCGGGAAGGAGTTCTTGAAATACTACGCGATCTGCGGTGTCGCCGGTGCGCTGTTCAGTGTCGGCGCGCTGGCGTTCCCCAGCCTGGGGACCGGGACCATCCCGATCGTAGGCGCCTCCGGTGCGGTCTACGGTGTCATGCTAGCGTACGCGCTGAACTGGCCGAACAGTCTCGTCTGGATCTACGCCATATTTCCCATCAAGGTGAAGTACCTGGTCATGATCCTGGGAGCGATGACCTTCTTCTCGGCCTTCGGCGGGGCGACCGACGGGATCGCCCACTTCGCCCACCTGGGCGGCCTCGTCGTGGGCTACATCTACCTCAAGAAGGGCTGGCAGTTGGGGGCGCACCTGGAGGCCTGGAAGAAGCGGTTGCGCAAGCGGAGACTCAGGGTGGTGCAGGGCGGTACGGGCAAGCCGGCCCGCCCCACGCCGGCCGATGAGGAAGCCCGCATCCTGGAGGTCGTCGACAAGTTGCTCGACAAGATTGCCGCCAGCGGCCTCGAATCGCTGACTCCCGAGGAACGCCGCTTCCTCGACGAGGTCTCGCGCCGCCGCCAGGCGCAGCACGAAGTCCGACACTAGAAATTCGGCGATTCCGGCATTCCGGGATTCGGGGAGCAAGGGAAACTCGTCCCCAATTCCCCAATTCCCCGATTCCACGGACTCCACGGATTCCACGGATTCCCGGTTCCGCAGCCCCAAAAACCTCATTCCCCGACTCCCCGACTCCCCGACTCCCCGAATCCCCAACTCCCGAACTCTCTTGACTCTCCGCTCCGCCGAAAATACGATTCCGGCCCGATCCACAATCCAGATCACCTAGGGAGGCGGCAGTTGTCAGCCAAGAGCTTCACTACCGATGCGATCCGCAACGTCGTGTTCCTCGGCCACGGCGGGACGGGGAAGACGACGCTGGTCGACGCGATGTGTTTCTCAGCCGGAGCGACGACCAGAAAGGGCTTGGTCGCCGACGGTACCGCGGTCACCGACTTCACTGCCGAGGAGAAGGATCACACCATCTCGGTCAATACGGCGGTCGCGCACGCCGTTTGGCAGGACGTCAAGATCAATCTCATCGACACTCCGGGTTACCTTGATTTCGCGGGCGACGCCAAGGCGGGCGTCCGCGTCGCGGACGGTGCAGTGATCCTCGTCGATGCCACGGCCGGCGTTTTGGTCGGGACGGAGAACAGCTGGGAATACTGCGAGGAGCGTGGGATCCCCCGGATCCTGGTTGTCTCGATGATGGACAAGGAGAATGCAAATTTCGACTCGGTAATGAGCGAACTCCACGAGGAATTCTCCAAAGATGTCGTTCCCCTCGAGATCCCCATCGGGTCGGGTGAGGGATTCAGGGGTGTCGTCGATCTTCTGTCGAGCCGCGCCCGTATCTTCGATCCGAAATCGAAAAAGGGCGAGTACAAGGAAGAGAATATCCCAGCCGAACTGCAGGATGCGTGCAGCGCCGCCTATCAGGAGCTCGTCGAAGCCATCGCCGCCACCGACGACGCTCTCATGGAAGAGTACTTCGAGAAGGAGACGATCGAGCCGGCCCGAGCGGCGGAGGTGTTGAAGGCGGCGATGAAGGCCGGCCTGATCTATCCTGTCGTCTGTGCGGCCCCGGAAAGAGGGTATGGAGCCCGCGGCCTGCTAGAGCGCGTCGTCGACATCATGCCGAGCCCGGCGGAAGCCGTGCACGAGACAGCCAAGGACGGCGAGGCCGAAGTCGAGCTCAGCGCCGCCGACGACGGCCCCCTCGCCGCGCTCATCTTCAAGACCACATCGGAACCCCACGTCGGCGAGCTCTCTTACTTCCGGGTCTTCTCCGGTTCGGTCGATGCCGGTGCCTCGGCCAAGAACACCACGCGGGGCGGCTCCGAGAAGCTCGGCCATCCTGGTGTGCCACAAGGGAAGGATAGAGCCGAGGTCGCTAAGATCCATGCCGGCGACATAGGGGTGGTCGCGAAGCTGCGGGACACGCATACAGGAGACACGTTGTCGGCGGAGAACCGGTCGCTCGTGCTCGAAGGGATAGCCTTCCCCGATTCAGACATCTCCGTCGCGGTAAGGCCCGCCAAGCGTGGTGACGAAGACAAAGTCTCGACCGGCCTACACAAGATCCACGAGGAAGACCCGACATTCACTGCAGCCTACGACCCGGAGCTCGGCCAGACGATCGCCCGGGGACTCGGCGAGATGCATTTGGAACTGGCGATCGAACGGGTCAATCGTCGCTTCGGCGTCGAAGTCCAGACGGAAGCACCTCGCATTCCGTACCGCGAAACGTTCACGAAGACGGCCGAGGGGCAGGGCCGCTACAAGAAACAGACGGGTGGCCGTGGCCAGTATGGCGACTGCTGGGTCCGCCTCAGCCCCTTGCCGCCGGGCAGCGGGTACGAGTTCAAGAACGCTATCGTGGGCGGCGTCATCCCGGGCAAGTTCGTACCCTCGGTAGACAAGGGCGTTCAGGAGGCGGCACAGAAGGGCGTGGTAGCGGGCTATCACGTGGTCGACTTCCAAGCTGAGGTCTACGACGGCTCGCACCATTCTGTCGACTCCTCCGACATCGCCTTCAAGGTCGCTGGCTCGCTGGCCTTCAAGAACGTGGCACCCCAGGCAGGCCCGATCCTGCTCGAACCGATCTACGAGGTGGAGGTCACGGTTCCCGACGAGTACATGGGTGACGTAATGGGCGACCTGAACCAACGGCGTGGCAAGATCCTCGGGATGGAGCCGAAGGGGAAAAAGCAGGTCGTCAGAGCGCAGGTGCCGCTGAACGAAATGCACCGCTATTCGTCGACCCTCCGCTCTATTACCCAGGGACGCGGAAGCTACAAGATGAAGTTCTTCGCCTACGAGCAGGCACCGCCGAACGTCGTCGAGAAGGTGAAGGAGGAGGCCGCCGCTCGGGAGGAGGAGAAGAAGTAGGCGGTAGACAGTATGCGGTGTGCTGTGTGCAGTGATGGGCCGACGGCGAACTCCGCACACCGCATACCGCATATCGCACACCGAATTGATCAGCCCTCCCTGCACCCCTATCTTTCCGGGTGTTGAAGGTCCAGCAACAAAAGGAAGGAGAGAATGGCCGGCCACAGCAAGTGGTCGCAGATCAAGCGCAAGAAAGCGGCCGAGGACAGCAAGCGCGGCAAGCTTTTTGGCAGACTGATCCGCGAGATCACGGTGGCTGCCCGCGAAGGCGGCGGCGATCCCGACGGCAACCCTTGGCTGCGGACGGCGATAGAAAACGCCAAGGCGGCCAACATGCCGAAGGACAACATCGAGAAGGCGATTCTGCGCGGGACGGGAGCGCTGCCGGGGGCGTCGTTCGAGGAGGTCAGCTACGAGGCCTACGGGCCGGGCGGTGTGGCTATCCTCGTGCAAGCCGTGACCGACAACACCAACCGGACGGTGGCCGCGGTTCGCCATGTGCTGGAACGGTATGGCGGCAGCATGGGCAGCTCCGGGTCGGTGGCTTGGAACTTCGACCGCGTGGGCCAGCTATTGGTCGACGCAAACCGTTACGACGAGGAGACGGCGCTGGAGGCCGCGCTCAACGCCGGGGCCGAAGACATGGAGTCTGAGGTAGACAGCTACGTGGTGACGACCAGTCCCTCCGACTTCCACGCCGTACAGGAAGCGCTGCGCGGCAGCGGGATCGAGATCGCCGAAGCGCGCCTCGTCATGAATCCCAAGACCACGGTCCGGGTGGAGGGTCGTGAGGCTGAGAAACTGATCGCCCTGCTGGAAGCGCTTGAGGACCAGGACGACGTGCAGCAGGTCTACTCGAACCTAGATATCGACGAAGCTCTGCTCGCAGAGCTTGCCGGCGCCGGTCAGTAGCCGGACCGTCAGATGATAGTCTTGGGCGTTGACCCCGGCACCCAGATCACCGGGTACGGTGTCGTTGCTCGGGGGGAAGATCGCTGCCACACGCTGGTCGAGTGCGGCGCCGTTCGACCGACTGCGGACACACCGCTGGCCGAGCGGTTGCTCGAGATCTTTGAAGGTGTCGCGGAGGTGATCGAGCGCACGCGCCCCGACGTCTTGTGCGTCGAGGGCGTTTTCTATGGGCGAAATGTCCGGACCACGGTGATCCTCGGGCACGCACGCAGCGCCGTCATGCTGGCGGCGGCCGTCCGGGGCGTGCCGGTGGTCGAATACGCGCCGGCCGAGGTGAAGAACGCGGTCGTGGGCAGCGGCAGGGCGAGGAAGGATCAGGTAGCCTTCATGGTGCAGAAGCACCTCTCACTTGCCGAGGCGCCGACGCCCGCCGATGCGGCCGACGGCGTCGCTCTCGCCCTCTGCCACCTGTTCCGAGACAGTTCGGGGGCGGGAGACGCCTGGGTTCACAAAGGAGTGGGAAAGAAACGCGGTGATTAGCCGAGTACGCGGGACCCTGGTCCGCAAGGAGATCGATCGCGTGGAGATCGCCACAGCCGGTGGCGTGACCTACGAGCTGCTCATCCCGACTTCGTTGTTCGAGTCGCTTCCGCGGGTCGGACGCGAGGTGGAGCTCCAGGCAGCGCTGGTGAGCCGCGAGGACGGCATCGACCTCTTCGGTTTCCCCGGTGAGCTGGAACGGGCGCTCTTCGCGAGGCTGACCTCGGCCTCGGGGGTCGGGCCGCGCCTGGCGCTGACCATGCTCGGCGCGATGAGCGCGACCCAGCTGGTCGAGGCGATAAGGGGCAAGGACCTGGACCGGTTGCAGACGGTCAACGGTGTGGGTCGGAAGAAGGCGGAAAGGATAGCACTGGAGTTGGGCGACAAGCTGGAAGAGATAATCCCGGCGGCAGTAGAAGCCGAGCCCGATCGGGCCCGGGTCGAGCCGGCTATATCGGCGCTAATGGCGCTTGGGTATTCGCGGGCCGAGGCGGAAGGTGCAGTCCGCAATGTACTGAAGGCTGGTGACGGTGCCGATCTAGATGTCGAGGGCTTGGTGAGGGAGGCGCTGGCGGGGCTGTCATGACTACAGAAATAACTACGCCGAAGCAGCTGGACGGCGAGGGCGTGAGCGAGGCGGCGCTGCGGCCACAGCGTATGGCCGAATTCGTCGGGCAGGAAAAGGTCAAGGAGAGCCTGTCCATTTACGTCGAGGCCGCGCTCAAGCGTGGGGAGCCGCTCGATCATACGCTGTTCTACGGGCCGCCGGGGCTCGGCAAAACGACGCTGGCGCTGCTAATCGCCAACGAGTTGGGTGTGGACATCAAGACCACATCCGGGCCGGCTCTCGAGAGACCGGGCGACCTCGTCTCCTCTCTCACCAATCTCAAGGAAGGCGACGTCCTGTTCATCGATGAGATCCATCGCCTGCGCCCGGTCATCGAGGAATTTCTCTATCCGGGCATGGAGGACTTCCGTATCGAGATCCGCTTGGGCGAAGGTCCCAGAGCGCAGACGATCACGATGAAACTTGAGCGCTTCACGCTGATCGGAGCGACGACGCGGTTCGGCCTTCTGACACCGCCGATGCGTGCACGCTTCGGAGTCGTCGAACGCCTGGGCTACTATCCGACCGATGATCTGAAGCAGATCGTCCGTCGCTCTGCGGGAATCATCGGGATCTCCATCGATGATGAGGGTTCGCAGGAGATCGCGCGCCGCTCCCGTGGCACGCCGCGAATCGCGAACCGCCTGTTGCGACGCGTCCGCGACTACGCCGAGGTCAAAGCCGATGGCGCGATAACGCGGCCGGTCGCCGAGGCGGCGCTCCAAATGCTGAATGTGGATGAGTACGGGCTCGAACAGATGGACGCGCGAATGCTGCGGCTGATTATCGAGGACTTCGACGGTGGGCCTGTGGGGCTCTCGAGCCTGGCCGTGGCGCTCGGCGAAGAGGCCGACACCCTGGAAGAGGTCTACGAGCCCTACCTGATCCAGAACGGTCTATTACAGCGGACGGCGCGCGGCCGTGTGGCGACGCCCAAGGCGTATCGGCGTTTCGGGTATGATGTGCCGCCGGGCACGAGCGGCGAGCAGGGCCAACTGTTCGCCGATGGCTGAACACACATCGGTCGATAATGCGGGGCAAGTAATGCCCGCTGGCGGCGGCGCCGAGTCGCTCTGCACGCGTGACTTCGAATACCCACTCGATGAGCGGCTCATCGCCCAGCGCCCGCTTCCCGATCGCGACGCGAGCCGCCTCCTGCACGTTCGACGGGGGGAGGGGAACTTCGTCGACCGCACGTTCAGGGACCTCGCTGCGCTGATTTCTCCCGGCGATGTGTTGGTGCTCAACGACACCCGCGTCTTCCCGGCCCGCCTTATCGGGCAGAAGCCGAGCGGTGCGGCGGCCGAGGTCTTGCTGATCGAGCGACTCGACGTCGCCGGCACCTGCTGGCGCGCCCTGGTTCGGCCCGGCGGCAAGCTGAAACCGGGTCGGGTCGTCGAGATCGCCTCCGATCTCAGAGTGGTCATCGAGGAGACCGTCGAGGGAGGAGGACGCCTGGTGCGCCTCGAGTCCGGACTCCCTCCTGACCAGGCAATCGCCCGGTACGGGCATGTCCCGCTACCCCCCTATATCCGGCGCCCGGACGACGAGGCCGACCGCAGCCGCTATCAGACGGTCTACGCACGCGAGCGCGGCAGCGTGGCGGCACCGACCGCAGGGTTGCACTTCAGCGCTGACCTGCTGTCGGCGATCGAGGAGCGAGGGGTAGGGATAGCCACAGTCACCTTGCACGTGGGTCCCGGGACCTTTCGGCCTGTGGAGGTCGAGGACCCCCGCCGGCACTACCTGGATGCCGAGTGGTACCGGGTCACGCCGCAAGCGGCCGAGACGGTGAATCGGGCCCGGGCACGGGGGGGCGCCGTCTGGGCGGTGGGGACGACTACTGTGCGTACTCTCGAGACAGTCGTCGGCCCCGAGGGACGCCTGTCGCCCGGCGCTGGCACGACCGATCTGTTCATCCGGCCCGGCTTCCGTTTTAGAGCTGTGGATCGGCTCGTTACGAATTTCCACTTGCCCCGCTCGACGCTGCTCATGCTGGTCGCCGGCTTCGCCGGCCACGACCTTACCATGGCTGCCTACCGGCACGCGGCCGAGGCGGGTTACCGGTTCTACTCGTACGGCGATGCGATGGCTGTAACATGAGTGCAACGGCGACGCGAGAGCGGGGTAAGTTCGAGCTGGAGGCACACGACGGTGCGGCCCGGGCGGGCCTGCTACACCTGGCGCACGGGTCGGTGCAGACACCGGCCTTCATGCCGGTGGGTACCCAGGGCACGGTGAAGGCCGTGTCGGCGGAGGAGCTGGAGGCGCTGGGCGCCGAGATCGTGCTGGCGAACGCCTACCACCTCTATCTGAGACCGGGGCACGAAACCGTGCGTCGGCAGGGCGGCCTGCACAAGTTCATGAACTGGCCGCGGCCGATCCTGACCGACTCGGGCGGCTATCAGGTGTTCTCGCTGGCCAAGATCAACGAGGTGACCGACGAGGGCGTTTGGTTCCAGAGCCACATAGACGGCTCGCGTCACTTCATCACCCCCGAGTTGGTGATGGATGTCGAGTTTGCTCTCGGTGCCGACGTAATCATGGCCTTCGACGAGTGCCCCCCGGGTCGCGCCGACCGCGAGACCGCTGCCCGTGCGGTGGAACGCACCCAGGGTTGGCTTGAGCGCTGCGCCCGCCGGTTCGACCAGCTCTCGACCGGCGGAGGCTCTCAACTGCTGCTGCCGGTCGTGCAGGGCGGTACATTCCTAGATCTGCGGCTCGAGTCGCTGCAGCGGGCTCGCGACCTCGGCGATTGGGGTGGGTTCGGGGTCGGCGGCCTGTCGGTCGGCGAGCCCAAGCAGCTGATGTACGAGATCCTTGAAGGGATGTCGCCCGAGTTGCCCAAGCACGGCGTTCGTTATCTCATGGGTGTGGGCTACCCGGCCGACCTGCTCGAGGCGGTCCGCCTCGGCTACGACCTGTTCGATTGCGTTGCACCGACCCGCAACGGCAGGAACGGGACGGCGTTCACGTCGGCGGGGCCCGTCAACGTCAAGCTGGCAGCCTGGCGCGACGACGGATCGCCGATCGAAGCGGGCTGCGGGTGCTGGACGTGCCGCAGCTACAGCCGCGCCTACATCCGTCACCTGTTCGTCGCCGAGGAGCTGCTGGGGTTGCGCGCGCTGTCGATTCATAACCTTTATTTCCTCACCAAGCTCATGCGTCAGGCCCGGGCGGCGATCTGTGAGGGGCGGCTCTCGGGGTGGGTGGACGGCTGGATGGAGCGGTACGTATCGTGAGGCGGTATCTCAGTATCCATTAGCCATATCCTAGTGTCGAATTACTGGGATTGGTCCAACAACTGATGAGGTAGAACATTGTTAGCACTCGCATTCGTACCGTCCGATCAGGGCGGTGGCAGCGCAGCCGGTACCCTGATCATGCTCGCGATGTTCGTCGCGATCTTCTACCTGCTGCTGATCCGACCGCAGCGGCAGCAGCAGAAGCGGCACCGGCAGATGGTGAGCGAACTGCGGCGCGGCGATGAGGTGGCGACGATCGGGGGTATCGTCGGCAAGATCATCCACGTCAAGGATGACCGCCTCACGATCAAGACGGCTGACGATACGCGGCTGGTGATCGAGCGCGATAAAGTGGCGCGGAAGTTTGCAGCAGGGCCGGAGGAGGAGCCGTAGGTATGCTGGACGTCCGGTTGCTGGGCGATCCGATCCTGCGTCAGCGCGCCGACGAGGTCGAGGAGATCGACGACGAACTTCGCGAACTCGCCGAGGAGATGTTCGAGACGATGTACACTGAGGAGGGCATCGGATTAGCCGCGCCGCAGGTCGGCGTGTCAAAGCGCCTCTTCGTCATGGACATACGCGAGGACGAGGCTCAGCCGCAGGCCGTGGTCAACCCGGTCATCATCGAGCATTCGGGCTCGGAGCGTGGTGAGGAAGGGTGTCTCAGCCTGCCCGGACTGATAGGAGCTGTCGAGCGACCGGCGCACATCGTTATGGAAGGTCTCGATCTCGGGGGTAGGCCCCTTCGGATAGAGGCGTCGGATCTGCTGGCGCGCTGTATCCAGCACGAGATCGATCACTTGGACGGTGTCCTGTTCATCGATCATCTCTCGCCGATCAAGCGCAAGATGTTGTTGAGCAAGTGGAAGAAGCGTCTGAAGGAGGAAAGCAGGCGGTGAGGGTCGTGTTCTGGGGAACGCCCCAGCTCGCAGATACCACGCTAAGCGCGCTGATCGCTGCCGGTCATGATCTCGTGGGGGTGGTGACCCAGCCCGACCGTCCGGCCGGGCGTGGTCGGAAGATGCAGCCGCCGCCCGTGAAGCTGAGGGCCCAGCAGGCGGGCATCCCGGTGCTGCAGCCGGAGAAGCCGTGGGGTGATGAGTTCATGACCGCCTTCCGTGCCCTCGAGCCCGACATAACGGTGGTCGCTGCCTACGGTCACATACTTAAACCGGAGGTCCTCGAGCTACCACCACTCGGTTCGTTCAACGTACACGCATCACTTCTGCCGAAGCTGCGTGGTGCGGCGCCGGTGAACTGGGCGATCATCCGGGGCCACGCCGAGACAGGCGTGACGATCATGCGGATGGTCGAGAAGCTCGACGCCGGCCCGATGATCCTGCAGGCGGGCGTCGAGATCGCCGCCCGGACGACGGCGGGCGCGCTGTACGCTGAGCTGGCAGAGCTGGGCGCCCGGACCTTGCTGGACGCCCTGCCGTTGATCGAGGCGGGCGAGGTAACGGAAGAGGCGCAGGATGAGGCGGAGGCCACCTACGCGCCGAAACTGACTGCGGACGACGTCAGGCTCGACTGGTCGCTGACCGGACAGGAACTCGATCGCTGGATCCGCGGCTGCGATCCCGTACCCGGTTGTTGGACCGAGTTGGACGGCGCCCGGGTCCGCGTCTTTTCGCCCTGTACCACTGACGAGACCGCCAAGGCGGAGCCAGGCGTCGTCGTATCCGCCGACCCGCGTGCCGGGCTCGTGGTGGCTACGGGGTCGGAACTGCTTCGCGTGGGAGAGGTACAGCCGGCGGGAAAGCGCCGGATGGAGGCGGTAGAATGGATACGCGGCCGCGGCGTGATGCAGGGCGCGCGGTTCGGCTGAGCCGGCCTCTCCCGCGGCTCTTCCTGGTGACGAATGATGATGTCATTGAGGACTCCGCTTTCGTCGAGCGGGCGGCGTCGGCAGTCGTTGCGGGAGGTCGGGACTGCGCGCTACAGCTGCGCGCACACCGAGCCACGGGCGGTCGACTGTGGCAGCTCGCCCGGCAGCTGAAGGCTGCCGCCGAGGGCGCCGGCGCCACGCTGTGGCTCAACGATCGCCTCGACGTGGCGCTGGCCGTCGGGGCACACGGTGTCCAGCTGGGCATGCGGAGCTTAGAGGTCACTCTGGCGCGCCGCCTGTTGGGGTCGTCCGGTTGGATCGGCGCGTCGGTTCATAGTCCGGCGGAAGCGGACGAGGCGCTGGGGCGCGGAGCGGACGTGGCCGTGCTGGGCAACGTCTACGCGACGCCGTCGCATCCCGGGCGCCCGGCGCTCGGGCTGGAGGCGCTGCGGCAGGTTGCGTTGGGTCGACCGATCGTGGCGATCGGGGGTATCACTCCGGAAAGGGTAGCAGAGGTAATAGAAATGGGCGCCTGGGGCGTGGCCGTACTAAGTGGAGTCTGGCAAGTGCAGGACACCGCGGCAGCGGTGCGGCGCTACCGGCAGGCGCTGGCGGATGCGTTGCGTAGGACCCACTCGGACTAGGCGGTCGAGACTGTGACTGAAGCATCGAGTAGTGAGACCATCGTCATAACTTTGAACGGCGACGAGCGGGATGTCCCGGCGGGACTCACGGTGAGTGGCCTGCTGGTGCATCTCGGCCTACACGAGCGGCTGGTCGTAGTGGAGCTCAATCGGGACATCCTGCGGCGCAGTCGCTACGGAGAAGTCTCCGTCAGTGCCGGCGACACGATCGAGCTGGTGCAATTCGTGGGTGGCGGGTGACGAGGGGGCTGAGAATCGAGGGAGGAAGGTCTGGATGACGGTTGCTGAGATGCTCGAGAAGATTGACGAGCCGTTGGAGCTCGCTGGTCGGAAATTCCGGTCGCGGCTGATCCTCGGTACCGGCAAGTACAAGGACAACGAGACGATGGTCAGGGCGATAGAGGCCTCTGGCACCGAGATAATCACGGTGGCGGTTCGTCGTGTAGACCTCGACCGGACCAAGGAGGAGGGAATCCTCTATTACCTCGATCCGGACAAGTGGGCGCTGTTACCCAATACCGCCGGCTGCTATAGCGCCGAGGACGCTGTCCGTTACGCCGGGCTGGGGCGCGCGGCGGGGTTCGGCGACTGGATCAAGCTGGAGGTCATCGGTGATCAGGAGACGCTTCTGCCCGACGTGGAGGGCTTATTGGAGGCGGCACGCACGCTGGTGGCCGATGGGTTCAAGGTCTTGGCCTATACGAACGAGGATCTGATCACGGCGCTGAAGCTCGAGCAAGCGGGCGTCGCCGCGGTAATGCCTCTTGCTTCGCCGATCGGCAGCGGGCTCGGACTGCTCAATCCCTTCAACGTCCGGCTGATCAAGAGCCGGGTGAGCGTGCCGGTCATCGTCGATGCCGGCGTGGGGACGGCCTCCGACGCCTGCGTGACCATGGAGCAGGGTGTCGACGGGATTCTCATGAATACCGCCGTTGCGGAAGCGAAGGACCCCGTCCGTATGGCCGTAGCGATGAGGTATGCGACCGAGTCGGGGAGACTGGCTTACCTGGCGGGTCGAATGCCTAAGCGCGAGCAGGCCACGCCGTCCAGCCCCGCGGCGGGTATGCTAGACTGAGGACTGAAACTGACCAGCACGGCGAGAGTGGCTCCGGCGCGCTCGGCAGCTCTGGAAGTCCTGCGTGCCGTGCGCCGGGGCGTCTTGGCTGATCGCGCTTTCGAACGGTGCGTCGACAGCTTGGCGGAGGCGGACCGCCGCCTGACCCAGGAGCTGGCCTACGGCGTTCTGCGTTTGCGTGGGCGCCTCGATTATCTGCTCGCCCCGCTCGTCGAGGGCGGCCTGGGGCGACTGGACAGCGATGTCATAGACATCCTCAGGTTGGGCGCATACCAGCTGGTGGAGCTCGATCGCGTGCCGGCATACGCCGCCGTCTCGGACTCGGTCGAGTTGGCAAAGGCCAGCGCCGGTCGGGGTGTGGGCTCGCTGACGAATGCGGTACTGCGCCGCGTTAACCGACAGTATGCCGACGCGCTCCGTTTTCCCGGGCGGGAAAGCGATCCTGTCGGCTACTTATCGACCTGGGGCTCGCACCCCCGCTGGTTGGTGGAGCGCTGGTTGGCGCGAGCGCCGCTCGATGAGGTCGAGCAGCTGGTGGAGTACAACAACACTCGGCCGGCGGTTCACCTGTCGGTAGTCGATCGGCCGGAGGAAGCGCTCCGCCGGCTGCGGGGGGCTGGGATTCGGGCCGACCCGGTGCCGCAGGCCCCAAACTCGCTACGAATTGACTCGAGCGAGCTGCGGCGGGCCCTGGGTCTGGTACGGGCAATCGTGCAGGATCCTGGAGCGGCGGCGGTACTCGAGTATATGGCACTGGACCCGGGTGGTCGTGTCGTCGATCTTTGTGCGGCACCCGGCGGCAAGGCGGCGCTGCTGGCGGCGCGAGGCCATCAGGTCTTGGCCTTCGACGTCGCCGCTCCCCGGCTCGCCCGGATCTTGGAGACGCGATCCCGTCTCGGGCTGTCGCAGCTGCACGTTGCGCGGGCGGACTCGACTCGCCCACCGCTTTCCGGCGCGGAGGTCCTCCTACTCGACGCGCCGTGTACGGGGACCGGTACGCTCGCCCGGCACCCCGATGGGCGGTGGCGGCTGGAGGTTGGAGACCTCGAGAGTCTAACCGGCCTGCAACAGCGCCTACTGGAGGCTGCCGCAAAGGCGCTGGCACCCGGTGGGTTGCTGGTTTATGCGACCTGTTCGCTGGAACCGGAGGAGAATGAGGGGCAGGTTGAGGCGTTCTTGAATAGGCACGTGGACTTTGGATTGGAGGCGCCGGCAGGGGGCCGTCTGAGCACGGATTTCATAGGCGCTGAGGGTGAGTTGCGGATACTGCCGCAACGACACGGTATGGATGGAACGTATGCGGCACGACTCCGACATCGACTGGGCTGAAACTCACCCTGCCGAGCGCGGTAGGCCAGGATGGCGGCTGTGGGTGACGTCTCCGCGTCACCTCATCGTGACTATCGCAGGTGTGGCGATGTTCGGTCTGTTGCTCGGGTATCTCGTGGCGGTGCTCTTCGTCTTCCCGCCGCACAACGTGGCCGCGGATCTGAGGCGCGTGCCCGATCTCGTTGGGCGGACCGTCGAGGAGGCACGCCGGCGGACCGAGCGAGAGGATCTCGCTTTGGAGGAGGCTCTCGCCATTCATCATGCCCAGCCGTTGGGAACGGTGGTCGCCCAAGAGCCGCTGGCCGGTCAGATGGCGCGACCGGGATCAGTTCTGCGGGTCACGACCAGCCTCGGACCACCGGAGCGACCCGTGCCCGACGTCGTGGGGTTGAGCCGCGAGCAGGCGGAGATGATCCTGCTGCAGGCGGGTTTCGAGGTCGAGGTGACGCGGCTGGACGCCAGTGCCGATGTGGGGCAGGTGGTCGGCGTGCGGCCCGCGCCCGGTACGCCAGTCGTACTTCCGGGTGAGGTGCGTCTCCTGGTAAGTGCCGGGGCGAGCAGCGTGCAGATACCCGACCTGGCGATGCAGTCGGTGACGGAAGCCGAAGCCACGCTGCGGCGGCTGGGGCTGCGGCTCGGCGAGGTGTTGGAGGACTCGGCCAGCCTGGCGGCGCCGGGCACGGTCTTGGGCCAATCGCCGGTCGCCGGCGAGAGCGCGGCGCGAGGTGCGAGCGTTTCTGTCACCGTGGCCGTCGCCCCGCTGCCGGCAGTGGACTCGACGACGCTGCCCGACACGGGCGGTGTCGAGCCCGACACAGCGAGAGCATGAGCTGACACGGCGATGACGAGCGGGAGCAACGAATGAGCGATCCTAGCCTTGGTTCGGGTTTCAGATCGGCGGCTGGTATAGCGCTGTGTGCTGCCACACTCGGCGGCCTGGTGGCGCTAGGCTGCAGCGGCGACGCCCGCGGCGTCGAGGTCGGTGACCAGGTCCCGGACTACAGCGCGCCGAGCTTGACCGGCGAAGAGGTCGCGTTTGCTGACCATCTGGGCGAAGTCGTGCTGATCAACGTCTGGGCAACGTGGTGCGGACCTTGCCGGGTGGAGATGCCCCCGATCAAGAACATTTACAGCCGGTTTAGGGACCAGGGCTTCACGGTTCTCGCTGTCTCAATCGACACCGGGCCGGGTTATAGAGAGAAAGTGGCCGAGTTCGTTGGCGAGTTCGAGCTCGATTTCCCGGTGCTCCTCGACCCCGAGAGCCGGATCGGCCGTGTCCTGCAGACCATCGGCGTTCCGGAGACTTTCGTCCTCGATCGCCAAGGTCGGATCGTCAAGCGCTTGATCGGGGCCACCGACTGGGACTCCGAGGCGAATCAAGCCTTGATCAAAGAGCTACTCAGGATGTGACGATGGCAGACTGGCGTACAAACCTGAAGCGGAACTGGCTGTACATGCTCACAGCCGCGCTCCTCTCGCTCTTCCTCTGGGTTGCTGTGAGCGCCGACCGGGTGGATGAGCGGCCCTATTCCGCCGATCTCCTGATCGTCAACAGCGACCGGCGCTATGTGGAAACGAGCCGCGAGCCGGACACTGAGGAGGTGACGGTCGATTTCACCGGTCGTGTCGGCGAACTGGCTCGGTTGGCGGTCGCTCGTCCCCAGCTTCTCGTCACGATCGATAGTATTGACTCCAATGTGCTGGAGGTCCGACTCACCTCGGACATGGTGACGGGAAGAGGTGGCGCGCCGCTGGATGGAGTAAGCGCGATCCGCGTGCGGCCCGATCGGTTCCAGATCCACTTCCAGCTGAGGGGCACCAAGACTGTACCTGTCGTGCCGGACATGTCGCGCCTCAGCCTTGAGGACGGCTACGTGATGTCCGACTCTGTGCGCGTCGAGCCGGACATGGTTGCGCTCGACGGGCCGGAGGACATCGTGACTGCCACCGAGTCGGTAACCACCGCGCCGGTCCCCGGCACCGTGCTGCGCGAATCGACCAGCGTGGAGGTGCCGCTCGTGGTGCCAGATCCCATCATGCGGCTCTCTGTCACCAGCGTAGAGGTGACGGTTTCGGTCCAGCCTCTGGAGGAACGGGTCTTTCCGGGTATCCCGCTGGCCGTCAGCGGCGCTGACTTGGAGGGCTTGAGGGTTGAACCATCGCTAGTCGATGTCCGGCTCTCGGGGCCGCGGAGCGCCATTTCGGCGGTACGGCCCGAGGCATTGTCGCCGCACGTCGAACTGCGTAGCCGCGCCGCCTTGGGTCGGCCCCTGCCGATTCTACTCCCCGCGCCCGCCCCGTTCATCACCGTCATCGTCGACCCGGACTCGGCTCGTGTCGTGGTGGAGTCCGGTGGCTGATCGCGAGAGCGCCGGGATCGGCGGTAGGGCAGACGCGTGAGTGGGCGGACTATCCTCGCGGTCGAGACTTCGTGTGACGACACATCCGCTGCCGTACTCCGCGGTGAGCGCGAATTACTGAGTCACGTAATCGCGACGCAGGACATGCACGGCGGCTTCGGCGGCGTCGTCCCCGAGGTCGCATCACGGGCTCAGTTGGCCGTGATCGACAGGATCGTGGACCAGGCTGTCGACCAGGCTGCCATCCGGATGGACGAGCTGGATGCCCTGGCGGTCACGGCGGGGCCGGGCCTCATCGGTTCACTCCTGGTGGGCCTCAACTGGGTTAAGGCTGCCGCGTACGCACTGGCCAGACCGTTCATCGGCATCCACCACATGGAGGCGCATCTATTCGCCTCCGCTTTGGAGGACGAGAGAGCGCAACCGCCGTTTGTCGCGCTGCTCGTATCCGGCGGCCACACCCTGTTGCTACACGCCGAGAGCTGGGGACGGTACCATATGCTGGGTGGTACGCGGGACGACGCCGCCGGCGAAGCGTTCGACAAGGTGGCGCGATTGCTGGGACTGGGCTATCCTGGCGGCCCGGCGATCGAGCGGCTGGCCAAAGAGGGCGAGCCGGCGCGGCACGCGCTTCCTGTGCCGATGGTCCGTCCCGGCCAGCGCGAGGGTAGCGAGGACTACTTCGATATGTCATTCAGCGGCCTGAAGACTGCCGTGCTGCTGCGGGTACGCGAGCTCGAGAAGACAGGTGGCCTCAAGGACGAGGTGCCGCACCTGGCGGCTGCCTTTCAGCAGGCGGCCGTCCAGCAGCTCACCGAGAAGACGCTGCGCGCGGTGCGGGCTACAGGCTGCCAGCGGGTGGTCCTCGGAGGAGGTGTCGCCAGGAACGCGGCGCTGGCCGATAGCATTCGCTCCCGGATGGGCCCTGACGCTCTCGTCTTTGTACCTTCGTCGAGGCTCGCGACCGACAACGCAGCGATGGTGGCACGGGCGGCCGCATTCCGATTGGGACGTGGCGAGCAGGACGGATATGACCTCAACGCGCGGGCGGACCTGCCGATGCCGGGCGTCGTCTGAGCGTGACGCGCTGGACTGAGAGGAAACGGTAAATGTACCCGATACTCTTCGAGTTCAAGGGAATAGAGATCACGACTTTTGGCCTGATGCTCGGGCTCGGTTTCTTGGCTGCCGGTTGGATCGGCACCTTCCAGTTCGATGACAGGGGCTATGAGAAGGACGCTTCTTGGACCGTCCTGATGGGCGCTCTGATCGGAGGCATCGTCGGCGCGAAGCTCTATTACGCTTTCCTTAATTGGCCGCTCCTGGTCCGCGACCCGCTCGGCACGCTCTTCTCGCGCGCCGGCCTCGTCTGGTACGGTGGCCTGATCGGTGGCGCGATCGGCGTAATACTCGTAGCGCGCCGGGCGAAATTCCCGATCCCCATCGTCGCCGACGCTGCCGCGCTTATGCTGTCCATCGGGTACGCGGTCGGGCGTATCGGTTGCTTCTTGGTCGGTGACGACTACGGTCGGCCTACCGATAGCTGGATCGGTGTCGCGTTCCCCAAGGGTTCGCCGCCGAGCACGGCAGGAAATCTGCGCGACAGTTTCGGCGTGAGCGTGCCGGATACGGTTCCGGATTGGGAAGTGATGCGCGTGCACCCGACCCAGCTGTATGAGACGACCATCATGTTGATCGTCCTCGCGCTGCTCTGGCGGCTGCGTCGCCACCCGCACCGCGCCGGCTGGTTGTTTATGCTCTACCTGGTGCTGGCGGGCCTCGAACGGGCGTTCGTCGAGATCTTCCGCGCCAAAGACGATCGATTCTTCGGGCCGCTCACCCTTGCTCAGGTGATTAGCCTGGCCATAATCGCGGGGGGCGCCTATGGGCTCGTCGCGCTGAGGCGCGGCCGGGGCGAGGCAGCGCCAGCGTCGTCGTAGGCTGCTCGGAGGTAGGAACGCTTGGCAACGCTGCTGCACCTCTCGGATCTGCATTTCGGCAAGGCCTTCCGACCGGACGTGGCCGAGGTGGTTGTCGAATATGCCCGCGACCTCGTGCCTGATGTCGTGGTGGTTTCGGGCGACCTGACGCAGCGCGCCAAGGCGACCGAGTTCGAGGCGGCCGCGGAATATCTGGAACGCTTCGCCGCGCCCGTGGTGGTTACGCCGGGCAATCACGACGTTCCGTTCTACCGCTTCTGGGAAAGGGTTCTGTTCCCATACGCCAACTACCACCGCTACATTTGCGACGAACTCAATACGGTCACCGACGTAGCCGGGCTCAGGATCGTGGCGCTTAATTCGAGCAGGCGCGCGACGCTCACCAACGGGCGAATCCGTCGCTCGCAGCTCGCCTTCGCCAGCCGTGCGTTCGACGGTGGTAACGATTCGCTAGCCCGGATCGTCGTTACCCATCATCATCTGGCGCCGCCGCCTGACTTCGTAGGTGGCAACGTGATGCCATTCGCGCGGCGCGCGCTGCGGCGTTTCACCGAACACGACGTCGATCTGATTCTCGCCGGCCATATGCACCGCTCCTACATCGGTAGCTCGCTCGATTTCTTTCCGGGCGATCTGCAACATCGCGGGATTGTCATCGTCCAATGCGGCACGACTACGTCGAGCCGCGGCCGCGGCCGCGAACGGTTCAAGAATACTCTCAACTTGATCCAGATCGATGACCGCGAGATCCGCGTCGCGCATCACGCATGGGTCGGCGACCGCGCTCGATTCATGCCGATGAGCAAACATGTCTTCCCGCGCGGAACCAAAGGTTACTTCGATGTCGCCAGCGGACCGGGCATCGACTCCGAGCACAGCTCGGTCGCCTGACACTATCCGGCTGGGCGTTCGCCTCGCAGCCCTCCTCGCTGCCGCCGCCGGCTTGCTGACCGCGGTACCTGCCTCGGCCCAGGTGACCGCCCGCGACACGCTTCCCATCGTTCGCAAGGTCCGCTTCAGCGGCAACGCTGCTTTCAGCGATAGTGAGATCGAACGGGCGATAGCGACTCGCGATAGTGGCTGCAAGTCGGTGCTGCTCAGCCCTCTCTGCTGGATCGGGTGGGACGCGTTCATCCGGACGGAGCAGCTGGACCGGCGTGAGTTGAGGACCGACATCGCCCGCATAAGGGTCTTTTACTACCGGCGCGGCTTCCGGAACGCCCAGGTAGACACGACGGTTATCCGCCACAACAGCTTCGTCGATGTCACCTTCCGAATTGATGAGGGTCAGCCCGTGATAGTGCGCGATCTACAGGTTAGCGGGCTCGATGGTGTAGACGAAGCCGATGCCATTATCTCGAATCTGGATTTGAAGCCGGAGCGGCCATTCAGCGAAGTGGACCTTACGGCGTCGCGGGAGCGAATCGAGCGAGAACTGCGAAGGCGCGGATACGCTGATGCAGTGGTCCTCGTCGAAGCGTCCATTCCCAGCACAGATACTCTAGGGGCGTTCGTCGTGTTGCAGGCCGTACCGGGACCGCGGTCGCGGATCGGTGCGATCGAGGTAATCGGGACCGTGGAGATCGATCCCGAGGACGTGAAACGGCTGCTGACCTTTCGGACCGGCGACCTGTACGACGAATACGAGATTGTTCGTAGCCAGCGGACACTCTACTCGCTAGTGCTGTTCGATTATGTGGACATAACCCAGCGTCCGACGAACCCTGACTCGACGATAGACATCCAGGTACAGGTCAACGAGGCGCGGATGCGTGGGGTGCAGTTCGGTGTCGGATTGTCGACGACCGAGTGTTTCCAGGTCGAAGCTGGCTGGAGCCATCGAAATCTCTTTGGCGGGACACGCACGCTCGAGCTGAGTGGTGTCCTCTCGAACCTGGGTGCCGCAACCCTGGCCCGGCGATTTCCTTGCACGCAGGCCGGCGTCGAGCGCGGCAGCGAACTCGAGACCAATCCTTACAACAAGGTCAACTGGAGACTGCGCGCTGATTTCCGGCAACCGTGGTTCCTCGGTACGGAGAACTGGTTGCACCTCGGCGTCTTCGGCGAAAGACAGAGCCTGCCGGGGATCTACGCGCGTGTCAGTTACGGGGGCGACGTGAGGCTGAGCCGGGAGATCTCTCCCGGGACCGCTCTGGTAGGCACGTATCGTGCCGGACGCGACAGCTTGGAGGAGGGGAGTGCCGACTTCCTGTTTTGCGCCAACTTCCTAGTCTGTCGTCCCGAGGACATCGCGGTGCTCGAGCAACCGCGCTGGCTCTCCTGGGTCGCCGTCACCTTCGCCCAGAGCAGAACCGACGTCGTCCTCAACCCGACGCGCGGCTACCGGTTCACGATCGAAGGAGAGACGGCATCCCGGCTCACGGGGTCGGAGTGGGCCTATTACAGGGCGCAGAGCGAATTTAGCTGGTTCCAGAGTCTCGGCCGCAATGTCCTGGCGCTGCGGGTGCGAGGCGGTCTGGTGCGTCCCATCGGCTCGGGTCTGGAGGGTGTAGAGCTCGGCACGGCTACCGACACGTCAACGGCCGAGCCGGTAACGCAACCGTTGAAGCGACAGTACGCGGGAGGGGCTTTTAGCGTCCGTGGTTTTGGGCAGAACCTGCTGGGGCCGCTGGTCTTGCTTGCGCGTGCCGAGGATCTGGAGGCCTGCAACCCCGTCAACCCGCAGGTCACAGATCGGAACACATGGGTCTGCGACCCCGAAGAAGCGGGTCTGACCTCGGGTCAGGTCTTTCCGCGGCCGGTGGGGGGTGAGAACTCAATCGTGGCGAACTTGGAGCTTCGCTTTCCCTTCGCGGCTGGTCGCTGGATCTGGGTGGCGTTCGTCGACGTGGGGAAGGTTTGGAGCCCGGGTGCGGAGGTCAGTGGTGGAGATCGGTTGGCCTGGTCGCCTGGCATCGGGATCCGCTATCAAAGCCCCGTGGGACCTCTGCGCCTGGATATAGGTTACAATACGAGTGGCGCTGCACGGTTCCCGGTGATCAGCGAGTTAAAGGACGAGAACGGACAGCCGTTTATCGTGCAATTGGGCCGCGAGACCGACGAACCGCGACTGTTCACCTACGACCCGTTTGAGGGTACGGGCCTGCGGGGGTTCCTGAACCGCCTGCAGCTGCACTTCTCGATAGGACACGCGTTCTAGTGACCTGGAAAGAGCGACTGATCGGTATCCCGCTGGCCTTGGCCGGAGCGGTTCTGCTCGTGGCGACGGCCTCGGGCATGATGTTCACGCGTACCGACTGGGGTCGTGAACGTGTGCGCCACTTCGCGCTCGAGAAACTCAATGAAGCGATCGCCGGTCGCGTGGAGATTGACGAGGTACTTGAAGGCGATTTGTTGCGGACGGTGCGGATGGCAGGGGTGAGAATCTTCGAGCCCGACGGTAGCGAGTTCGCCCGCATTGATACCATCGCGGTCCACTACCGCTGGTCCGACTTCCTCTTCGGCAACGTCACGGTTCCGAAAGTCACTCTCATCGGTCCGGTCGCCAACCTGAGGACGACCCGCGGAGCAGGCTGGAACTTCGAGAGGGTTTTCAGCGGGCGCGGTGCCGGTTCGGCCGACAGCACGGCCGCTCCCAGTGGGAGCGGCCGCGGGCGCGGGGTGGTATTGCGCGAAGTAGACATTAGGTCCGGCGATGTAACGCTCAGGTTCCCTTGGGATCCCCAGCCGGGCAGCGATCCCGACTCTTCCGCCTGGCACATCGAAGAGGTGGATGGCGGGTGGGAGCGCGTCGTCAGGGTCGAGCGGCTCAATGCAAACCTGCCTACGGCGCGCGTCGCTGCGCCAGGGGGGCAGAGCCGACTCTTCCAAGTCTCTGTGTTCAGCGGTGCGGCGACGGTCATCAGAGAGTCGTTCGAGGTAGAGCAACTGCGCGCCGACCTAGAGGTGGTGGGCGATACCTTGTTCTTCGATGTTTGGGAGGCCGATCTGCCGGACTCGCGCATCTTCGGTGAGGGCTGGGTCACGCTCGCCGGTGAACTCCAATATGACCTCGCGCTGCGGGGCGATTCTGTGACCACGGCCGACCTCTGGTGGCTGATCCCGCGACTGCCGCCTGGCGTTGCGAATCTCGACTTCCGTTACACCAGTCTGCCTGATGGCATCTTCCTGGAAGCGCAGAACGCTCGCTGGCAGTCGCCCGACGCCACGGTATCCGGGAGGTTCGCGATGACACTTCGCGAGCGGCCGGACGGCCTCGTGTTCGACGAGGTGGACCTGGAGGTGGAGCGGGTGCACAGCACGCTCATCGCTTCCCTTACCGGCTGGGAGCCGCCCCTACATGGCGACCTGGCCGGCCGCGTTCGGCTCGACGGCCCGCTCTCAGAACTCCAGGTCGACGGCGACCTGAGGATCACCCCCGACCAGACGGATAGCGGGTCCCACGTCATGGCTCTTGGTACGGTCCGCGCTAACGGTGGGGCTCTGGGCGCCAGAGATCTGGAAGTGCATTTCGATACCCTGCAGCTCGATCTGGTACGTGCATTCGTGCCTGGGCTGGCGGTGAGAGGACAAGTCGCCGGCAGCGCCTCGGCGGATGGGCGACTCGCCGAAGGGATGGCCGTCTCATTCGACATCGAGCAAGCAGACGGCGAGCTGACCTCGAATCGCCTCACGGGGGGTGGGACGATCACCGCGGCTGGCGACAAGCCGCTGCAGCTCGACGTGCGGGTGGACGGCGAACGGGTCTCGCTAACCACGCTGGCCGAGTACTACCCGGCTATCCCGTTCCGCGGTGACTACGGCGGTGCTTTCAGCGCCGTCGGTGCGCTCGACGACCTCCGCGTCGAGGTCCACCTTGGTGGTGCGGGAGATTCGCTGGCCGCCGTCGCGGACCTGCAGCTGGTGGGGGGGGCGCCGCGCTATCGCGGTTCGCTGCAGGGCTGGCACGTGGGGCTCCCCGAATTCCGGCGCGGCCTGCAGCAGTCGGATCTCGACTTCCAGGTCGAGTTTGAGGGCGAGGGCATCGAACTGGCGGAGCTCGTGGCGCGCGCTCGCGCCGATGTCTCTGCCTCGTTCGTCGGCGGCGTGCGCCTCGAGTCGGCCACTGCGGAGCTTCGCGTTGCCGGTGGGCGCCTGCAGGTCGATACGTCAATCGTCGCGGCGGAGTTCGGCGAGCTTCACGCCTCGGGCGCACTGAGCCTGTCGCGCGGGTTGAGCGACAGCCTGCGGTTCGAGCTGCGGGCCGACAGTCTCGCCGCCCTCGACCCCTTGCTGTTCCCCGCCTTCGACCGGCTGCCGCTACCGACGCTGGCGACGGGCGTACCAGGGCCAGTAGCGCGGCCCGACGAGTTGCTGGGGCTCAAGGGTTCGGCTCGCGTGGTCGGTTGGCTCGTGCGCGGCTCGGGTTACTTCGCAGTGCGCGGTAACGCGGATGCCGCGCGAGTCATGTATCGTGACTTGCAGGCCGACAGCTTGCGCGTCGACGAGTTCAATATCGGCGAAAACGCTGGACATTTCATCGCCGCCGGCACCGTCTCGGCAGGCGGCGCCAGCTTCGGCGAGATACGGTTCGACTCGCTGCAGGCGCGCGGCGGCCTCAACGACTCGCTGCTGAATGTCGAGTTCGAGATTGCCAAACCCAGCGCTACCGCTGCGGGCCGCGGTTGGGCCCGTCTCGGGACGCTGCAGCAGACGCTAGGGGTTGACTCCCTTTCGATGGTTCTGAGGGGCACTCGCTGGGACCTCGTCGAACCGGCGGAGTTCTACTTCGAGGATTCGGGGGCCCTCGCTGTCCGCGACTTCGAGCTGACGGGCCCCGCGCGCAGTGTTTCGCTGGAAGGCTCGGTGGGGGTGTCCGGTCCGGTCTCCTTGGGCGCCCACGTCTCGGGTCTCGATCTGGTGAACTTGGCGGTGTTGTGGCCGGACAGCCTCGACGTTGCCGGTCAGGTCGAAGTGCATCTGGAGCTCTCCGGAACCGTTGGCGATCCCAGGTTACAGGGCAGCGTAGAGGTGGCGGACGGTGATCTATTCGGGATTGCCTTCTCCGGCCTGCTCGGCACGTTCGACTACGAGAGCGGGGTGCTGTCCAGCGATGCCGCGATGTGGCAGGACACGAGGCAGCAAGTCCGGCTATACGGCAGTTTGCCACTCGACCTGGAGCTTCCCAGCTTCCGCATCGATACGCCCGAACAGCCCATCGACCTTACCTTCGAGGGCGACAGCGTTCCGCTGACCCTTATAACACTGCTTACCGATCAGCTGACCGATATCCACGGCCACGCCAGGGCGGCGATTCACATCGGCGGGACACCGGAGGATGTCGACCTTCAGGGTCCGATGAGAGTGGTGAACGGCGGCTTCCGGATCCCCAGGACCGGGATCACCTACGAAGGGCTGGAGGGTGATCTGCAGTTCAACGGCGTCCGGATGGAACTCGACAGTGTTGCGGTGCGTGCCGTGCAAGGGGGGCGCGGTACTCTCACGGGGTCGGTCAGCTTCGCCGACCTTGGCAACCCCGAGTTCGCGCTCCAGTTAGTCGCGGTGGAGCTCACGGGCTACGATCAGTTCGACGCCCGGATCGTGGCATCGGGCACCGTTGAGCTGGAAGGTCCGTATGACATGCCGCACATCGCGGGCGACCTGTCAGTGGTGAGCGGTGTTTTGTTTATCGAGGAGATTGGACGCCAGGCCGAGATCATCGACCCGTTCGAGGAGCTCAGGGGGAATCTGGCGATGTTCGACACGATATTCGTGTTCGAAAGGACGTTGGGACCTCGAACGGGCAACCGATTCCTTGACAACCTGGTAATCGATCTGAGTCTCAACCTGGAGCGCGATACCTGGTTGCGGTCCAAGGAGATGAATGTCGAGATCGCTGGCAGACTGACGCTTCATCAGGATCGGGCGCGAGATATCCTGAGGATGAACGGGATGCTTCAGGCGGTGCGCGGCGAGTACTGGTTCTTCAACAAGCGGTTCGCTGTCCTCGAGGGTACCATCGAGTTCGTCGGCGAGCCGGCCATGAACCCGAACTTGAGAATCGTCGCGCTCTACACCGTGCGAACACAGAAGCAGCCAGTCAACATACGCCTCGTTATAGGCGGAACCCTCGAGGAGATGACGCTTGCCCTGGAGAGCGATGCACAGCCCCCGATCCCCGAATCGGACCTGCTCTCCTACCTCTTGTTCGGTAGGCCTTCCTACGAGCTTACCCGGACCAGCGAGGAGAGTAACCTGCTGCAAGATGCCACGCGGGGCGTACCTCAGGCATTCGTCGGCTACGCGCTCGGTTCGTTGTTGGTCGGCGAATCGTTCATTTCCTACGTCGAGGTGAGTCGCAACCCGATCACCCCGGAAGCCGAGGGTGAGTACCGTAGCGGTGCTGGCCCGGCGCTGGCCGCGACCCAGGTGGAAGTGGGCTGGTACCTGGCGCCTACTGTCTTCGTAAGCGTTGCCCAGCACTTGGTCGGCGCCGTGCGGCCGACCGTCCGGCTCGAGTGGAGGCTGGACGAGAGGTTCACGCTGCGCGGCGTCACGGAGCCGCGCTTCGGGCGCGAGGGTACACTCTTCTACGGCGGACCGGCTACCGATCTCGAGCAGTCGATAGGCCTCTTCCTCTTCTACGGCTGGGGTTACTGACGGGGAGCAGTGGGCAGTGGGCAGTGAGTGGTGAGCGGTAGCCCGTGCTGCTCACCGCTCACTCGTACACCGCTCACCTCTTACTGGAACCGCGCCTGGCTTTCGCTTAACTTGGCAAGACCAACAAAGGAATACGGGTGCAGCAAGGGCGGGCCGCTAACCCTGCCCAGGAGAGAAGTATGGGGAACTACGCAAAGATCTTCGGCCTCATGGCGGCGCTTACCGCTCTGGTTCTCGGCATCGCCTATTCAGCCGGCGGACCGGGTGCATTGGTGCCGGCCCTGGTCTTGGTGGGACTGTTCAACTTCGGGATGTATTGGTTCAGTGACTCGGCAGTGCTACGCATGTATCGGGCGCGGGTGATCGAGCCGGGTGACCAGCCGGCGCTCTACGAGATGGTCGACCAGCTGCGCCAGCGTGCGGGGTTGCCGATGCCAAGAGTCGCCATCGCGCCCAGCCGGCAGCCCAACGCGTTCGCCACGGGACGAAACCCGCAGCGCGCTGTCGTCTGCTTCACCGAGGGCATCCTAGCGGGGCTGAGCCGGGAAGAACTGGAGGGGGTCGCAGCGCATGAGCTGGCCCATATCAAGAACCGCGACATGCTTACGAACACCGTGGCAGCGACTATGGCGGGCGCCGTGATGATCCTGGCGCGGTTCGCTTTCTTCTTCGGCGGACGGGACCGCAACGCAATCGCTGGCCTTGCCATGCTGATCTTGGCACCGCTCGCTGCGTTCCTCGTGCAGATGGCGATCAGCCGCCAGATGGAATTCCGCGCCGACCGTGTCGGCGCCCAGATCGCCGGCACGCCGCGCGGTCTGGCGCAGGCTCTGCTGAGATTGGAGAACCTGGCACGTCGTATCCCGATGGACGTCAGCCCTTCCGCAGCGCATGTCTGCATCGTTAACCCCCTCCGTCGAGGTGGCCTGACGCGGCTTTTCACGACCCACCCCCCGGTGGGAGAGCGGGTCGCGCGATTGGATGAGCTGGCGGGTGCCCCTGCGTAGAGAACCCATGGACGGATCCGCGACGGGCGGTCTCTTTGTCATCCACAACCCGGCGGCGGGGCCGACACAGGCCGAGCGCCTGCAGCGCCGAGTCGAGACCGCGCTTTCCCAGCGCCAGGTGCCCTATGAGTACGCGCGCACCGAAGCGCCGGGTCACGCTCGCGAGCTTGCCGCGGCGGCGCTGGCCAGCGGTTACGGCCGCGTGCTCGTTGCCGGTGGTGACGGAACGGTGCTCGAAGCGGTGTCAGTCCTCGTGGACCGCGAGTCCGCTCTGGCGCTATTGCCTGTCGGCACGGGCAACCAGCTGGCAGCGAATCTTGGCGTCCCGACTAGAATGGGGGCGGCGCTCGACGTCGCTCTGGCGGGGCAGGTGCGGGAGATCGATGTCGGGATGATGGACGAGCAACCGTTCACAATCATCGCCGGTGCGGGGTTCGACGCCGAGGTCGTGCGTCCGCGGTCGGAGATCAAGAAGCGACTGGGCTATCTGGCATACCTACATGCGGCGACGGCAGCCGCCTTCGCGCCGCGCCCATCGACTCTGCGTATCATCGTCGACGGCGAGGAACACGTCATCGACGGCATCGGAGTCGAGGTGGCCAACATGCCCGGGCTGACGGCACCGCTGCTGAGGCGACCCGTGGATCTCGTCCCGGACGGGCGGCCCGACGATGGACTGCTCGACGTCTGCGTGCTGGCGGTCACGACGACTGCTGACTTTCTGTCGGCGATGGGTTCGATCATCGCACGGCGCTATCGGCGGAATCCGCGGCTGCGCTACTTCCGCGGGCGTGAGGTCATGGTCGAAGCCGATCCTCCACTTCCCGTACAGATCGATGGCGAACGGCTGGAGAGGACGACACCGTTCGCCTCCTACATTCGTCCCCGAGCACTGAGAGTTTTGGTTCCCGTCGAATAGAGAGGTGTGGGTGTAGTTCTGATGCACGGCGAGTTCCTGATCGTCCGCGGCGCGCGAGAACATAACCTCAAGAACATCGATGTCCGGGTCCCCCGAAACGAGCTCACGGTCATCACCGGGCTCTCGGGGTCCGGGAAGTCGAGTCTCGCGTTCGATACGATCTACGCGGAGGGCCAGCGTCGATACGTCGAGTCTTTGTCCGCTTATGCCCGCCAGTTCCTGGGGCTCATGGAGAAGCCGGATGTCGACTCGATCGAGGGCCTGTCGCCGGCAATCTCTATCGAGCAGAAAACGGCGGGTCGGAACCCCCGCTCCACGGTCGGGACGATCACCGAGATCTACGACTACCTGCGATTGTTGTGGGCACGCTGCGGAACACCTCATTGCCCATCCTGCTCGAAACCAATCCGCCGGCAGACACCGGAGCAGGTGGCCGATGCCGTCCTGAGCTGGCCGGAGAAGACTCGAATCGAAGTGCTTGCCCCGCTCGTCAGGGGCAGGAAGGGCGAGTTCAGAGATCTGTTCGAGCGGGCACGCAAAGACGGTTTCGTGCGTGTCCGCGTGGACGGCGACACCTACGATCTGAACGAGCCGCCGAAGCTGAACCGCCGGGTGAACCACGACATCGCGATCGTCGTCGACCGGTTGAGTGTGCGGGCTGCTGACAGAGCCCGCTTGACCGACTCGATCGAGCTCGCGCTACGTTCTGCCGACGGGGTAGTGCAGATCGATCGCTATGCCGATGGTGGAGAGCGTGAGAGCCAGCTCTTCAGCGAACGCTACGCATGCCCCGACTGCGGCATAAACCTGCCCGAGCTCGAGCCGCGCCAGTTCTCGTTCAACTCGCCGTACGGCGCCTGCCCGGCCTGCGGTGGCCTCGGCGTGCGGAAGGTGGCGAACCCCGATCTGATGCTTGCCGACTCACGGCTCTCGCTGCTCGAGGGTGTCCTCATACCCTGGGGCTCACCGGTCGGGTTCCTGCGCAAGCGTGTCATCGAACCACTGGCTCGCAAGCACGGTATTGGGTCGAACACGCCGTGGTCCGATCTGCCGGAGGCCATGCGGAAAGAGGTGCTGTTCGGGTCCG
Source organism: uncultured Gemmatimonadota bacterium (assembly GCA_964345885.1). Taxonomy (GTDB): domain Bacteria; phylum Gemmatimonadota; class Gemmatimonadetes; order Palauibacterales; family KS3-K002. The sequence goes on from CAYFSW010000170.1 coordinate 108,912, forward strand.
ACGACCTCGAGTGGGAGGGTGCGTTGGCTCGGCTCGAGCGTCGTTACCACGAGACGGCCAGTGACCGGCTCCGGGCGCGGCTCTCGGAGTTCATGTCCGACGCACTCTGTTCCGACTGCGGCGGTGCCCGACTTCGTGGCGCGGCGCTGGCGGTCACCTTCGAGGGCGTGTCGATTGGTCAGATCGTCGGTATGACGGCGGCCCGCGTGTGGGAATTCTTCGCCACCAGGCGCTCTCACTCCGATGACCCGGTCGCCGGACCCATCCTCAAACAGATCGTCGAGCGACTGCAGTTCCTTCACGATGTGGGAGTCAGCTACCTGACGCTAGGCCGCAGCGCAGAGAGCCTGTCGGGCGGGGAGGCCCAGCGCATTCGGTTGGCCACGCAGATCGGCTCCAGGCTGGTGGGTGTGCTCTATATCCTCGACGAGCCCTCGATCGGCCTCCACCAGCGCGACAACGCGAAGCTGCTGAGTACCCTTGAGTCGCTCCGCGATCTTGGCAATACGGTGATCGTTGTAGAGCACGACGAGGCGACAATTCGACGTGCCGACCACGTGGTCGACCTGGGGCCCGGCGCTGGTCGCAGCGGCGGAGAGGTGGTCGCGCAGGGAAAGCTCGACGATGTGTTGACCTGCCAGGACTCGTTGACCGGTGCGTACCTGCGCGGCGAGCGGAAGATAGATGTGCCGAAAACGCGAAGGCCGGGTTCCGGCGAACAGCTGGTCGTGCGCGGCGCTCGCCAGTACAACCTAAAGAACATCGACGTAGGATTCCCGATCGGTTGCTTCATCTGCGTCACAGGCGTGTCGGGCTCGGGAAAGTCGACGCTTGTCGAAGAGATCCTCTATCGTGAACTGGCTCGCAGACTTTACCGCTCACGACTCATCCCTGGCGACCACGAGGGTTTTGAGGGTTTGGAGCATATCGAAAAGGTCATCGATGTCGATCAGTCACCGATCGGGAGAACACCGCGATCCAATCCGGCAACCTATGCCGGAGTCTTCACACCCATACGCCAGCTTTTCGCCCAGTTACCCGAGTCACGAATGCGCGGCTACGAGCCGGGGCGTTTCAGCTTCAATGTGAAGGGCGGCCGCTGTGAGGCTTGCCAGGGTGACGGCTTGGTGAAGATCGAAATGCATTTCCTGCCCGATGTCTATGTGTCGTGCGAAGTGTGTCGCGGTCGACGATACAACCGCGAGACGCTCGAGGTCTTCTACAAAGGCAAGAATGTCGCCGATGTCCTGGCGATGACGGTGGACGAGGCGCTCGAGTTTTTTCAACCGATACCCACGGTACGGCGCAAGCTGCAAACACTGCGCGATGTCGGTCTGGGTTATCTGACGCTGGGTCAGAGTTCTACCACCCTATCCGGCGGAGAGGCTCAGCGCGTCAAATTGGCCACCGAGCTCTCAAAGGTACAGACCGGCCGGACGCTCTACATACTGGATGAGCCGACCACCGGTCTGCACTTCGAGGACATCCGCATGTTGCTCGATGTGTTGCACCGACTGGTGGACCACGGTAACACGGTGGTCGTCATCGAGCATCAGCTCGACGTCATCAAGACGGCGGACTGGGTAGTCGATCTGGGACCGGAGGGCGGCGATGAGGGCGGAGAGATCGTGGCGACTGGTACGCCGGAAGAGGTGGCGCGTGTGAAGGGAAGCTTCACGGGCCAGTTCTTGAGGCCTTTGCTCGATCGCAGGAAGAGGAAGCGCCGGGAGGCCGAACATGTCGGAAGTTGAACATCGCCGCGAACCGAAATATATCTTCCGCTCCTTCGAGGCCTATACTCTCCCGCGCATGGCGGCGGCGTTGCCGAAGTGGGTGGTGCCCGATCACATGACCGCCCTCGGAGCTATCTCGGCAGCCGCGATAGGCGTATGCTACGCTCTGTCCGGCCGCAGCCCGAACTACCTCTGGGCCGCCAACTTCCTTTGGCTGGTGAACTGGGTCGGCGACAGCATGGACGGAACGTTGGCACGGGTCCGTCGTATCGAGCGGCCGCGTTACGGCTATTACCTGGACCATACGGTCGACATGTTCTCCGTCGCCTTCGTTTGCCTGGGGCTGGGTTTTTCGCCCTACTTGCTGCTGTCCGTGGCGTTGATGATGCTGATCGCCTACTACCTGATGTCGATAAACGTCTACCTCGAGACGTTCGTGATGGGCTCATTCCAGTTCGGTTACGAGTACATCGGGCCTACCGAGGTCCGCGTGATCCTCATCCTAGCCGGTAGCGCCCTGGCTCTCGGTTTCGAACCGGTGCTCGAGCTTCGCAACGTGCCCTTCGGCACACTCGACTTCCTGACCCTGATCGGTATAGCCGTAATGCTGTTGATGCTGCTTCGCCGCATAGTAGCGAATCTGGGCAGCCTGGCGAAGCTGGAGCCGGCCAACGTCGTGAAGGAGCCGTCTGCGACGGGCGGTCGGCAGCAGGGTTGATGTCAGGGGCGCAACAGAGTACCTGTCCGGGATGGAGGCTAAAGGAGCCGGTCCGCGATGGTGCTGTCTATCACGGATACTACAACGCTTCGCCGGAGTGCTGGGCCGTCTACACCGAGGTGATCGGCGCAGAATTCTGCAATGCAGAGCTGTTCAGGCTTGTCCATCAGTTGACCGTCGACACCTACGCGGTTCAGCACGCAGGCGGTGCACATCCGGACAAGTCGATAATCATCCACCTCTCGGGATTACACCTGATGCTGGGTCGAGGCATCGTTCCAACAAAGGTGCCTGGATATCTTCAGCGTCTCGGGCCGTAATGGTCGTGGGGAAGTCTGTTGTACGGTCCCTCAAAGAGCGGGAAGGGTGAGAGTATGAGGAAACGGGTAGTTGCTTCGGCATTGGCGCTCGTTGTCGCAGTTTCGACGCTGTATGCGCACGAGCTGTTCATCAAGTTCGACACATACTTCCTCGAGCCGGACTCGGAAGTCCGGGTCCTGATTCTGAACGGAACGTTTGCGCTCAGCGAGAACTCGGTCACGGTGGACCGCGTGGTCGACATGGCACTGCTGGGTCCGGACGGAGTATCGCCGCTCGAGCCTGAAGCTTGGAACGCTACGACCGATACGACCTACGTGACTTTGCATACAGGGTCACCGGGCACATACGTGCTCGGAATCTCGACCGCCTCGCGGCTGATCGAGCTCGATGCGGAGTCTTTCAACGAGTATCTGGAGCATGACGGCATTCCTGACATCCTCGAAGCACGTCGGGCGACGGGTAAGCTGGGCGAAGATGCGGTCGAACGTTATTCGAAGCACGTAAAGGCGGTGTACCAGGTTGGGGGCACACGGACGAGCGGCTGGTCTCGTGCGTTGGGATACGCGGCGGAAATCGTGCCGCTGGAAAACCCGTACCGACTTGGCGCAGGTCAGGAGTTTGCCGTTCGGTGCCTGGTACGCGGCGAGCCCGTGGCCAACCAGTTGGTGGTCGTCGGGGGTGAGCTGGACGGCAATGCGATTGAGGAACGCGAGTCGCGGACCGACGACGAGGGTGTCGTGCGATTCACGGTCGACCGAGCCGGAAAGTGGTACATCAAGTTCATCCACATGGCGGAGAGCGAAGAGGAAGGTGTAGACTACGAGTCCAATTGGGCCACGCTCACCTTCGAAGTGAGGTAGGTGGCTAGGCCTGGGGTGTGGCGACGATCAAAGCGAGCCCATCGTCTCCGAGCTAAGGGCGACATACGGTGGAGGGAGTCATGGCAGCAAAAGGCAAAGCGGTGGTCTTCGGTGTCCTGGTCTGGCTGATCCCTTTCATCACAGCTCTTTTGATCTCCCCACTCCGGGAATCTGCCCGGCCGCTGTTCGAGTCGATCATGCCCGTCGTTGTGACGGTCGCGACGGCTACCTTCGCGCTGCTCTACTTCCGCCGGGTGAGCACGAATCACTTGAGGGAGGGGGTGTTGCTGGGTGCGCTGTGGTACGCCATCAGCGTGGTGATCGATCTCCCACTGATGCTCACGGGTCCGATCGGTATGAGCTTTGGGGAGTACATGGCGGACATAGGGCTCACGTACCTCATCATCCCCACCGTTACCATTGGTCTCGGTTTGGCCTGTGGGCAGGTAGCGGCCTCTGCCGGCGCTCCTGTGACTACGGACTAGGCGGGGTGCACTATTGTGATGACGTCATACAAATCCGTGCTCGAGGAGACGCTCGAGGGCTGGCGCGACGTACGACAGGGACTGATCGAAGAGGTCGAGAATGTCCCCGCTGATCGCTTCGACTTCCGGCCGACGGCGGACGTAATGAGCGTGACGGAGCTGGTGCAGCATATCCTAGAGGTGGCTCTGATGATGACGGGTGAACTGACCCGTACGGACACCGACTTCCGGCGCGCCCCATGGCCCGAGTTGCTCGATCTCTACGCCGGTCCGGTGAAAGCGGCCACCAGCAAGGCGGAGCTTCTGGATCTACTACGGACCACGATCGGCGAGGCGGAGCAGCGGTTTCTGGATGTGGGCGAGCTGCACATGCTGCAGTTCATCACGCGCTTCGACGGCGAGCAGGGCACTCGCTTGGCCTGGCTGCAGCACGGAATCGCTCAGGAGATGTACCACCGCGGGCAACTGGTGCTCTACGAACGGTTGCTGGGGATCGAGCCAGCGCTTACCCGCAGAATCCGCTCAGCCTTGTGATAGGTGGCGCCATGCCCAGATCAGTGCCCTGTGATGTGGGGGTCGTGCCGTGGGTCCGGACGAAGTGAACGAGGTGCCGGAGAAACTGAGCTCGGCGCTGCCCGAGCGATACCGGCTGCAGCGCGTGCTGGGCAGGGGCGGTATGGCCACCGTCTACCTGGCTGAGGATCTGAGACATGAGCGGAAGGTAGCGGTCAAGGTTCTGCATCCGGAGCTCGCCGCCTCGATCGCTGGCGAGCGCTTCCTGAAGGAGATCGCGATCTCGGCTCGGCTCAACCATCCGCACATCCTGACGCTTATTGACTCCGCCGAAGCTGGCGGGTTTCTCTACTACGTCATGCCGTTTGTTGAGGGTGGGTCGCTGCGCGCGCTGCTGGAACGCGAGGGACGACTGATACCGAGGCGTGCGCTAGAGGTCGTCGGGGAAGTGGCGGACGCTCTGAGCTATGCGCATCGGACAAAGATCGTACATCGCGATATCAAGCCCGAGAACATCCTGCTCGCCGAAGGACACGCCGTAGTCGCCGACTTCGGCGTCGCCAAAGCGATAAGCACGGCGGGTGGGGCACAGCTGAGCCGAACCGGCTTCCCAGTCGGAACGCTGGGCTACATGAGCCCCGAACAGGCGGCTGGACGCGCTGACCTCGATGAGAGAACCGACATCTACAGCTTGGCATGCGTCTTCTACGAAGCGGTCGTCGGTGAGGTCCCGGGGATGTGGATCGGGGATGAGGCTGGAAAGCTGGGCAGGTTCGTGGACGCGCCGCCGGACCACCGGCGCGAGCTCGATTCATTGCCCGGCGCAGTCGAGTTCGCGCTGGTTCGTGCCATGCGCCTGCGACCGGAACTGCGCTTCATGACGGCGGGTGAGTTCGTATGGGCGCTGGAACAGGGCTTTTCTGGCGAGGGGCGCAGGTACAGCGACCGGGAAGCCGGCGAGATCGTTAGGCGCGCGGCAGAGATCGAAGCATTGCCAACACGAAACGGGGCGATGTCGCTGGGCGGCATCCAGCAGATCGCCGCCGAGGTGGGGATCGCGCCGGAGCACGTGAGGCAAGCTGCCGGCGCGCTGGAGGGGTTCCAGGAGCCGGAGCTGGAGTCCGGCGGTTTCTTCGGGATCACCGGGAAGATCGAGATGGAGCGCGTCGTCGGCCTGGAGGTTTCGCAGGAGCAGTACGGCGTGTTGCTCGAGGAGATCCGCGATACGATCGGCCAGTCGGGGACCGTCGACGAGACCTTCAACAGGTCGCTCTCCTGGGAGCACAAGCCGTCCGGCTGGGGGGACCCCAGCCCGATACGCATCACCGTGAGCTCGGGGGAAGGGCAGACGAGGATCCGCATCAGGGCGTACAAGGGCCAGGACGAAGATGTGATGGGCATCGTGGCTGTTACTTTCGGCCTCACGTTTGGGATTATCTCTGTTGCTGTGACGGGCGAACTCGGTGCCGGCGTCGCCGGCGGGATCGCGGTCGGCGGCGCCGTCGCCAGTACCTGGTACGCCGTAATCCGTGGCATCTTCCGCCGGAAGGTAAGAGCGCGGCTTCGTACGCTGTCCGGCCTGCTCGACCGCCTGGCCGAGCACGTCGCCGCTGCCCGTGGGCCCGCTTTACCCAGATCGGGGTCTGAAGAGAACAAACCGGCGCTCGAGTAGGGCGGCACTAGGAGAGACGCAGAATGGAACAGACGAACTCGAGGCTTACCGTGGAGGAGAAAATGCTTCTGGAGCGCTGCTCCGACCTCGAGATCACCCGGCGAAGGGTTCGTATCGTGGTGATCAGCGGCCTGCTGCTCGCCGCCGCCCTCGTCGTCACGGCCCCGCTCATGGCCTCGTGGGAGTTCCTTCTCTTCTTCGCCGTGGCCTATATCCTGGTCACTACCTGGGAGCGGGTCGGATATGCGCGCACTATCATGGCCTACAAGGGCTTGGCCCTGAAGCTCGCCGCCCGGGCCGCCGCGATAGAGGATGGTGGCGGCGAAGGTCCCACGGTCTCTTGACACACACCGGGCAGGGTCCATAGGTTAGGGTCCCTTTCAGCTTCAGACATTCGAGGTCTTTGATCGCAGGGGTGAGGGAACTGCCGGCGTGGGGCTGGACTGTCGTGAGGTGGTGGGGTGGTGCCTGGATCACCGCACAAGAATCGTGGATATGCATCAAAGTAAGCCAATTAACGAAAAGACGGGTGAAAACGCCGACTCTGGCCTGGCCCACCAGGGCGGCACAGTAGTAGCGTTAGAAGGTAAGCGGAGGGGCTCGAAGGCTTGGCTGTTCGGTGCCTATACCTTCCTAATCTTATGGGGGATGGCCTATTTGGTCCTGTTCTTCACGGACCGACTCCCCTTCTGATACCGCAATCCCTGTGATCTCTGAGGAGGGATCTTGGGCGTAGGCTGGATCATCGTGGTCGTGGTGGCGGTGGTTCTGTTCGCCGTGTTGCTGCTGAGCCGTGGCCGTAAGAAGAGGGTGGCGCCGGAAGCAGTGGTGGAGGGCGGGGAGCCGGCCGAGGAGGAGGAAACGGCGGAGGTCCCAGAGGTCCGCGCCCAAGTCGTGGCGCGTGATGCGGAGTCGGAAGCGGCTGCTGTAGCGGAGCCGGTGGTGCCTGAGCGGGTGGTGAAGCCTGAGCCAACGGCGAAAGAGCTGCGCTCCCGCGTGGAGGAGCGGCTTTCGGAGTCGGAGCGTATGCTGGCCGAGCTTCGCAAGGCTGTTGAGCACGACGACGAGGTGGCACAGCACGTGGGCGCCGGGACGATGGAGATAGTGGAAGAGGGGCTACAAGAGGTCCGGTCGCTGGCCGAGCGCAAGAAATGGAGCCAGGCGAAGGACAAGGGCGAGGCCCTCCATGCGCAGCTCTCGCTGATGCTGCAGAGCACCCGCCGCGAGAAGGCTTCCTGACCTGGCCAATCAGCCGCAGCAGCCTAATATTCCCATAATGGCAGGACGATGCCTCGTGGGCTCAGGACGGCCTGCGGGGCGGAAACCCTCGGGTCGCCGGGGTCGTAGTCTGTGATGATGCCCTTGGTATACCTCGCGGCGCTGCTCTTAGCGGCTATGCTGGCAAAGATCGTGCTGGTTGATTCGCCGCTCGGCAAGGCACTAGGTGAAGCGGTGCGGAACCTGGTGCCACCGAGGGCGCCCAAGGGAGCGGTCTCGCAGGGCGAGCTCGACAGTCTGAAGCGTGATGTGGATGGGCTTCGCGATCAGCTGGAGCGGGTGGTCGAGGAGCAGGCCTTTCTGACAAGGCTGCTAGCGGAGCCCGAACAGATGAAGTTGGGTCCGGGCGAGGCCGAGGACTCTGACACGTGAACCTAGGCGGAGGCCGGGAATGGTCACGCGCGAGGATGTAGAAGGCTACCTACTCCGGTTGGAGCTGCCGTTCCAGGAGATCGAGGAGGGTCTCTGGGTCATCGGAGACGCCCAAGACGCGGCGCCGGTATTCCTGAACTACACGCCGCCGCTGCTCCTGGTGCGGGTCGAGGTTATGGATGCTCCGGAGGACGAGGAGCTGCGGAACGGACTTTTCCGCGAGCTGCTCGAACTGAATGCCACCGACATGGTGCACGGTGCCTACGGCCTGGATGGGAACGAGATCGTGATGACCGACACACTGCAGCTGGCAGACCTGGACTTCAGCGAGGTCCAGGCTTCGCTGGAGAGCATCATGCTGGCTTTGCGGGGACACTACGAGACGTTGCTGCGTTACAGAAAGCCATAGAGAGAGAGCTATGAGTATCTGGAGCAGACTGTCCACGATGGTCCGGTCGAACCTGAACGACCTGATCGCTCGGGCCGAGAACCCCGAGAAGATGCTCAACCAGATCATCGACGATATGCGTTCGCAGCTTGCGCAGGCGAAGCAGGAAGTCGCCGTCGCAATCGCCGACGAGCGGAAACTGCGGCGCCAGGTGCAGGACGAGCGCGACCAAACCGCCGATTGGGAACGGCGAGCGAAGCTGGCCCTGCGGGAGGGGAGAGACGACTTGGCGCGACAGGCCCTGCTGCGCAGCAAGGAGCACGGCGAGCACGCCGGCACGCTGGAGGAGCAGTGGCGAGGCCACGCTTCCGAGACGGAGAAACTGAAGGACACGCTGCGTCAGTTGAGCAGCAAGATTGAGGAAGCGAAGCGCAAGCGTAACCTGCTGATCGCTCGTCAGAAACGCGCCGCGGCGCAAAAGCGCATTCACGAGACCCTGACCGGGCTCGCCGATCGCAGCTCGTTCGAGGCCTTCGACCGGATGGCCGAGCGCATCGAGGAGGCTGAAGTGCGGGCGTTGGCCGCCGCCGAGGTGGACGAGGAGTTGGGCGGTGACGACCTGGAGCGGCAGTTCAAGCGCCTCGAGGGCGGCGACATCGATGTGGAACGCCAGCTCGAGGCTCTAAAGGAAGAGATGGGCCTGCTACCGGCAGCGGCCGAAGAAGCCCACTCGGAGGGCGAAGTCCGCGAAGCCGAGATCATCGAGGAAGAGCCCGAGCCTGAGGAGGAACAAGCTGGCTGATTCGAACTCCGGTTTCAGCCCCCGTCAAGCCTACGGCGTACTGGCGACGACCGTCTTCGTCGTCCTCCTCCTCCTGTTCGTCAACAGTGTCGCCGACTTACTCCTGCTTCTCTTCGTCGCAGCGCTGTTCGCTGTCTACCTTGGCGCGTTCACCGATCTGGTAACTGGGCGTTTCGCCGTAGCTCGCGGGTTCGGCGTCGTCCTCGCTCTGCTCGGTACGCTTCTCTTGATCGGACTCGTAGGACTGCTGATCGTACCTCCAGTCGTCAATCAGTTCCAGGCCCTGCTCGGCGAGCTGCCGGGCCGGTTGGACGAAGTCCAGGAGCAGCTCACACAGCTCGCTCAAGAGGAGGACAGCCTGCTGGGCCGCCTGCTCGGTCCGCTAGGCGGGGGTGCCGAAGGCGGTGGTGATATCGGCGAGCGGGTGTTCGAAGAAGCCAGGGCCTTCTTCGGCGACGTCGTGCCTTACATCTTTTCGGGGATCGGCGTTGCTATTCATCTGGTGTCCGTGCTGATCATGGGCATCTACATGGCGGTCAAGCCGTCGGTCTATCGTGAAGGCCTCATCGCCATCACGCCGCCTGCCTACCGCGAGTTGGCCCGTGACATCCTCGCCGACCTGGGTCACACGATCAGGTCTTGGTTGGTGGGCTTGGGGATCTCGATGGTGGTCCTGGGGTCGCTGACCTGGGTGGGCCTTGTCCTCCTCGACGTTCCTTATTCCCTCGCCTTCGGTGTCTTCACCGGGATTGCAGTGATCGTCCCGTTCTTCGGCACGATCGTCTCGACTATACTGCCGGCCCTCTTCGTGATCGGCACGGGTGGCGTCACCAAAGCCCTGCTGGTGATCCTGCTGGGTGTGGTCGTCCATATTTTCGAGGCCAATGTCGTCGCGCCGATGGTGTTCGAGAAGCAGGTAGAGCTGCCGCCGGTGCTCACGATCCTGTCGGTTCTGGTTATGGCCAAGCTGTTGGGCGTCGTTGGCCTGCTGGTAGCGGTCCCGGTGCTGGCCAGCGCGATGGTGCTGGTGCGGCGGATCTTCGTGCACCGTATTTTGGAGGGGAAGGGCTTCCATCGGATTGTGAAGGACGCCCCCGCCATCATCAGCCTGCCCACGGGAGACGGCGTACTCGTACACCCGTCCGCGTCTGAAGTGAGCATCCCGGCCTTTCTGGAAGGTTGATCGTCGGAATCGGAATGGACCTGGTCGAAACGCAGCGCGTACGACAGGCTCTTGCGCGTCACGGCGAGCGTGCGCGCCGGCGGCTGTTCAGCCCGCGTGAGCTTGCCGATTGCGACGGACGGGCGGATCCCGGCGAGTGCCTTGCAGCCCGCTTTGCTGCCAAGGAAGCGGCACTGAAGGCGCTGGGAACGGGGAAGCTCCCGACTATTGCCTGGACCGACCTCGAGGTGCTGCGCGCCGGGTCCGAGCGGCCGCAGCTCGAGCTCGCCGGGGAAGCACGGGCGCAGGCGGAGCGCTTGGGTGTCACGAGCGTGTGGGTCAGCATGAGCCACGAAGCCGGACTTGCCTGCGCTTTTGTGGTGCTGGAAAGCGGCGCCTGAAGGTCGAAGTCCTCAGCTCCTGAGTAGTTTCCCGCCGTCAACGATGATCGTCTCACCCGTGATGTAGTCGGACCCTACCAGGAAGAGCACTGCCTGGACGACGTCGTCCGGTTCGCCCAACCGCTTTAGCGCGGTCAACTCCGCGAGTCGCTCTCGTTCGTCGGGGGAGACGTCCTCCGGTGGCAGCACAAGCCCCGGCGCGACCGCGTTCACTCGCACCTCCGGCGCCAGCGCCCGCGCCAACACGCGCGTCAGCGCTACGAGCCCCGCTTTCGATACGCAGTAGTGCGCGTATCCTGGCCAGGCCTGGAATGCCGCGACGTCGGCGATATTAACGATCGATCCCGCTCCTGCACGCTGCATCAAACGTGCCGCCTGCTGACAGCAGAAGAATGGCGCCCGCAGGTTCAGGTCCATTACGCGGTCCCATTCCTCCGGTGTGATCTGCGCTGCAGGGCCGCCGGCGAAGATCGCCGCGTTGTTAACCAGTATGTCGAGCTGGCCGAAGCTGCTCTCGAGTTCCGCGAATAGTCGGTCTATCTGTCGCGGATCTTCGAGGTCCGCTTGGAAGGCCGCCGCTTCCACCTCAAGCGCCCGGCACTCGTGGACGGCGTCAGCTGCTTCGGCGGGCGAACAGTGGTGGTGAATCGCGATAGCACATCCGGCCTGCGCTAGGGCGCCGGCGATCGAGCGCCCCAGCCGGCGCGCCGAGCCGGTCACGAGCGCCACTCTTCCGTTCAACTCCATCTATCGCTCTCCTGCCGTTGACAATCGTTGACCTGAAGTCAGTCAAGCTAGCCGAGCGGCAATGTTGCGGCCAGGAGGTCGGCTTGACGGATCCAGCGCGGGGGCCCATCTTGGCGGCCTTATGTGCGGGCGAGCGTACTATCTGGGCGTCTATTGCTACGGCGGCTATCCCAAGTGGGAGCGGCGCCCGGGGGTTGTGTCCAGATAGCCCGTGGTCACAGAAGTCGTTGAGGCGCGGCTCCCAGGTTGGGAGCCGTTTTTCTTGGCTGTGCAACTAACGGCGGTGAACGATGATAGCGATACGCGGTGCCATATGTGCTCGGGGGAACAGTCGAGAAGCGATCTCTCAAGCCACCCGGTACCTGCTAGCCGAGCTGATGGCGCGCAACGACCTGCGGAGTGACGACGTGCTGGCGGCGTTCTTTACGATGACGCCCGACCTGAACGCCGATTTCCCAGCTTACGCCGCGCGCGACGCGGGCTGGACGGAAGTGCCGATGCTGGGTGCACAAGAGTCGTTGGTCCCCGGCGCACCCGAGCGCGTGATCCGCATCTTGGCGCTGGTGAGAAGCGAACGGCCTGCCAGGCATGTGTATCTAGGACGTGCCGCGGCAATGCGAGCCGACCTCGCCGAACCGGGCGACGCCGAGGCGTGGGATGGTTCGACGGACGCCGCCGCGCGGGTTGGTGTCGAGGGCGGCGCACTCGGCCAGTTGCTTGTAGTTGGGCTGGGGCTGATCGGGGGCTCGGTGGCTGCAGGCGCTCGAGCCAGCGGCCTGTTCACTGCGGTACGGGGGTATGACCGGGACGGTGCTCAGGCAACTGTAGCTGCCCAGCGTCGACTCGTTGATGTGGTGGTCGATGATCTGGGAGCAGAGCTCGCTCGTGCCGACATGGTCGTCCTCGCCATTCCGGTGGATGAGGTGGTGAAGGTCATCGATTCGCTCGCAGAGGCGCTCAAATCTGGAACGGTGGTGACCGACGTCGGCAGTACGAAGCGCAGAATTGTCGCTGCCATGGATCGATTGCCGGAGGGGGTACGTGCGGTCGGTGGGCACCCGATGACTGGGAGTACCGTATCCGGTGCGTCCGCAGCCGCCGCCGGACTCTTCCGCGGCGCACGTTGGGCGCTGACCCGATGTGACCGGACGGACGAAGAGGCAGTGCGCCGTGTCGAGATGCTCGTACGGGGTTTCGGTGCCGAGCCTGTCCACATCGACGCCGTCAGTCACGATGAGATGGTCGCCGTAACATCGCATCTGCCGGCCGTTCTGGCGGTTGGGCTCGTGGAGCAAGCGGCCGAAGCGGGTGCCGCGGAAGAAGAGCTGCTGGCTGGCCCGGGGTTCGTCAGCGCAAGTCGCCTTGCCGACGGCGACCCGCTGATGACGGCGCAGATGCTCACCGACAATGCCGATAACCTGGCGCGAGCGATTGAGTCGGTCATCGGGCGGCTGCACGATCTACAAAGAGCGCTCGCCGACGATGCCAATCGACTCCGAGAGCGACTCGCAGAGGCACGACTCGCCCGCTCCTCACTGTTGCGGATGCTTGCGGATTAGTTTGAGAACCGTTCTCCCACGGTCTGGGGTGGCCACTCCTGCCACCGGAACTTGCCTTCTGGCGGACCCGCCCCGCGCCTCGGTACTATTCGGTGGTGAGTGGGGTACGGGCCCGGCGCCCGGAGACGGGTGCGAAACCGACTCGTTGACTATTGCGTCTGGAGAGCCTGAGAGCACTAGCTGCTGGCGCCCTGGCCGTCGCTCTGTGCCCGGGGTGTGAACGCGCCGGGCGGGAGCCGCCGGCGCAGGCAGACGAGCCGCCGGCCGCCGTCCTCGACCGGGTCGGGCCCTACGCCATTGCGGGTGGTGCCCTCTACCGCCGGGAGGGGGAATCAGTCGTGGCGGTGGCGGTGCTTCCCGACGCGGGCGAATCTGCGCCGGACACCCTGGAGCAGTGCGCGGCGGAGATTCCAGAGCTCGGCAGGGCTCGTTTCGAGAATCTCGACCTCGCTGCGGACACGGCGTGGGCGGCCTGGTCGACGAGCGGACCTGGCGCTTGTGTGGGTGTGGTGGGGCTTGGTGAACCGGCCGTTCGCGTTCTGGGGCGCTGGTCGGGGGCGGTAGCGAACGCGCTGCTCTGGGCGCCGGCTGGTCGTTATCTCGCGGTCTGGCTTGGCTGGGCTGTCGGTCGACGCAGCCTCGAGGTCTTCGATGTCGTTGCGGGCGTTCGGTTGGAGATGCCGTGGGAAGTTGAGTGCGGTTATGCCGAGGCGTGCGATGTCGCGCAGGCGGAATGGTTGGGAGGCACGCTGTTGGATGTAGAGATCCGTCTGGGGCCGGCCGAGCTACCGGTACCGTTCGAGGTTAACGTAGCGGATGTGGCTCCCATGGGATCGGAAGAGGAGATATGAGGATGTCGGATGTATTCCTGCGCCGCCGTGTTTGGCGAAAGCTGGAGTCATTGCCGGACGAGCAGCTGTATCAAGTTCTGGACTATGTCGAGTTTCTCGAGCGGAAATACTCCGAGGAGGTGCCCGAGGAGCCGGACCGGATGCAGAAGTTCGCAGAGGGGATCCAAGACAAACTGCGCGCTCGACGGGCCGCCCCCTGGGCGCTGAAGGGTGTAATGGGCGCGCTCAGTGTGGTAGATCGTGCCGTGGGCACGGCGGCGAAGACCGCCCGCGGGCTGGCTGACGAGCTCGAGAAGGTCGGGCGCAAACAAGATACTGAGGGGCCGGACGACGACTCCGACGAACGGCCCACCAAGATCGTCGTCGACTAAGCGATGGCGACCAGGGCCAGGATTCGAGACCTGCTCGCCGGGATACCACGGTTCCTGCTGCTGCTCACTCGGCTGCTCCGCGACCCGAGGGTCTCGGGCGCCGACAAAGGGCTGCTAGCGGCGGCCATCGCCTACACGCTGACACCCATCGACCTGGTCCCGGATTTCTTGCCGATCATCGGCCAGCTGGACGACCTGTTCATTCTGGCACTGGCGATCGACCGGTTGATCACGAACGCGGGCGCGGAGTTGGTGCTGGATCATTGGGACGGACCGGAGGATGTCATCGTCGATCTTTGCGGTAGCTTGGAGGACCTGGCTCGCCGGCTTCCTGCTCCAGTTCGTGAGCGGCTCGCCGAAGGTGTGGAAGCCCGTTGACACTCCGTTGAGAGGCCGCGTATCTTCAGCTATGGAGCGTGCTGAAGAGAATACACCGCCCGGGTGCGCACAATGTAGCGCCGCCCGGGCTCGTTCTTAGGTCAGGTTCGTGCGCCGATGAAGAAAGACAAAGGGCTACCAGAGGCTTTGACGTTCGACGACGTCCTGTTACTGCCACGCCATTCGGTGGTCCATCCTCGGGAAGTCGATGTCTCGACGCGGCTCACCCGGAACCTCCAGCTCAATATCCCGCTGCTGTCCGCTGCCATGGACACGGTCACCGAGGCGGAGATGGCGATTGCCATGGCTCGCCAGGGTGGGATCGGGATCGTGCACAAGAACATGGTCATCGACTTGCAAGCCGCGCAGGTCGATCGGGTGAAGCGCTCTGAGAGCGGCATGATTCGCGACCCCATCACCTTGGCCCCTGAGGGATCGCTGCGCGACGCGCATAGGCTGATGAGGCAGTTCTCGATCAGTGGTGTGCCGATCGTTCAAGATGACGGACGGTTGGTGGGAATCATCACGAATCGGGACCTCCAATTCGAGATGGACCTCGATCGGCCGATCGCCGACGTCATGACCCGCGACCGGTTGATCACAGCACCTGTGGGTACCTCGCTAGACCAGGCGGAGCAGATGCTACACGAGCACAAGATCGAGAAGCTGCCGGTGGTCGACGAGAAGGGGTACCTAAAGGGGTTGATTACCGTCAAGGACATCTTCAAGCGGCGCCAGTTCCCGAATGCTGCCAAGGACGAACACGGACGCCTCAGGGTCGGCGCCGCCGTCGGCACGAGCGGTAGTGACCTGGAGCGAGCCGCCGAGCTGATCGGCGCCGGCGTCGACGTGTTGGTCATCGATAGCGCTCACGGACACTCGGCGGGTGTCATCGACGCGGTTGCCAGCCTGAAGGAGCGGTTTCCGGAAGTCGAGTTGATTGCTGGCAACGTTGCCACCCGTGAGGGCGCGGAGGTACTGATCGAGCATGGCGCCGACGGGGTCAAGGTGGGCGTGGGGCCCGGCTCGATCTGCACGACTCGTGTCGTCACCGGTGTCGGTGTGCCGCAATGGACGGCGATCATGGCTGCCGTCGAGGGCTGCGCTGGAGAGGTGCCGGTCATCGCCGACGGCGGAGTCAAGTACTCCGGCGACATAGTCAAAGCGATAGGCGCCGGTGCGGCGGCGGTGATGATGGGTTCGATGCTCGCCGGTACTGAAGAGAGCCCCGGCGAGTCGTTCCTGCTCGAGGGCAGGCGCTTCAAAGTGATCCGTGGCATGGGCTCGCTTTCGGCGATGCAGGAGGGTTCGGCCGATCGCTATTTTCAGGATGGCGAGCTCGACGGCTTGAAGCTCGTGCCCGAGGGGATAGAGGGTCGTGTGCCCTATAAGGGACCTGTCGCCGATGTCCTGTACCAGCTCGTCGGTGGGTTGCGTAGCGGCATGGGCTACTGCGGCGCTGCCTCGATCGATGATTTGCAGGAAAACGCACGCTTCATTCGGATAACGCCCGGCGGCTTGCGGGAATCGCACCCGCACGACGTTACGATCACGCGCGAGGCACCCAACTACAACCTTTGAGCGGCCGGTCAGATACGTTGACCGGCGCAGGTAGCGCTTCTATCTTCTGTCAGCCAGCTAACCTGTGTGGCCGGCTGATCTTCCCGCCATAGCATGGGGTTCGCGGGCATCATAGCCCTTGCGGAGCGTTCATGAGCACATCCTGGCAAGAAGGTCGTCAACGAGAGCGTGTCAGGCTGGTCGATGCGCAGCTGGCGCACGGCGCGGATACGCGGGCGCATGCCGAGATCGCTCTGGAGTGGAAGGCCGTCGAGTATCGCGGCAGGGCGGACGCCCATGGGCGCGGGGCGGTCGACCTACGGGTCTGTGCGGAGGCGACACTCGATGCGCTGCACAAGCTGCTGGGTGGCCAGATGAACTTCCGCCTCATAGGGGTGAAGTCGGTGAAGGCGTTCGACGACTCTGTGGCGATCGTCGCGCTGGGTGTGGTTGATCCAGAGACCGGAGGAGACCGGCGCCTGATCGGTACGGCGCCGTCCCAAGAGGGTGGTGTACCTCAGGGTGTGGCCCGTGCGGTCCTCAACGCGACAAACCGCGTCCTGGGGAACTTCCTGTCAACTGGCGAATAGAACACCTTGGAGCGTCAGAGTCTTGGCGTGTCTTCTCCCCGACCAGTGATGCAATGAGGGGGTATGACTGCTCAGTATTCGCCGTTTGAGCCGCCACGCCGGGTCCTAATGGGCCCGGGGCCGTCGAACGTTAGCCCGCGTGTGCTTCTAGCGATGGCGCGGCCGACCGTCGGTCACCTCGATCCGTCGTTCCTGGGGCTGATGGATGAGCTGGCGGCCCAACTCAGGCAGCTGTTTGGCACCGCCAATCGCATGACGATTCCGATCTCCGGCACCGGTTCGGCCGGAATGGAGACGGCGTTCGATAACCTGCTGGAACCTGGCGATACCGCGATTATCGGTGTGAACGGGGTGTTCGGCCAGCGAATGGTGGCCAACGCCGAGCGCGCAGGTGCGCGGGCCGTGACGGTTGAAGCGCCGTGGGGTGAGCCCCTCGACGTGGGGCAGCTGATCGAGGCTCACGGCTCGAGCCCGGACGCCCGCTTATTGGCGGTGGTTCACGCGGAAACCTCTACCGGTGTGCTGCAGCCGCTGGAGGAACTGGGCGCATACCTGCGGGATACGGAGACCCTGTTCGTGGTCGATATGGTGACGAGCCTGGGCGGTGTGCCGGTCGAGGTCGATCAACGGGGTATCGACGTGGCATACTCGGGCACGCAGAAGTGTCTGAGCGTGCCGCCGGGCCTGGCACCGATCACTCTCTCGGAGCGGGCGCTGGCTCGGATTCGGGCGAGAAAACACGAGGTGCACTCCTGGTACCTTGACCTCACGTTGATCGGCTCCTACTGGGGCGGCGAACGTGCATACCACCACACGGCACCGATAAACGCGCTCTACGGGCTGCACGAGGGGCTGTGCATCATCCTGGAGGAGGGGCTGCCGGAACGCTTCGAGCGACATCGCCGCTTCGGTGCAGCCCTGCAGAGCGGGTTGCTGAAGCGCGGCCTGGAGCTGCTTGTCGACGAACGCTATCGGCTGCCGCAGCTAACCTCGGTGCGTGTGCCGGGCGGCGTGGACGACGTAGCGTTCCGGCGGCAGCTTCTGGAGCGGTTCGGCATAGAGATAGGCGGTGGACTGGGCCCGCTGGCGGGGGCGATCTGGCGGGTCGGGCTGATGGGTGAGACATGCAGGGAAGAGTACGTCACACTGTTCCTGAGCGCGCTGGACGAGCTAATGGGGGATAGGGCTTGAGACGATCATTCTGGCGGGCCTTGAAGATCGCTGCGCTGGCGGCGCTGGTAGCGGCGTGCGCGACGCTGCCCGTAGGGTCAGCCGAGCCGGAGCCGGCGGTCCCCGAGGCAGAGGCCAGTCCAGCGGCCGTCGAGGACAGCCTGGGCCTATTGATCGAGCAAGTGGAGGAGAGCGCTACAACGGCGGGACAGCCTGAGGCAGCAGCTGGAGTGAGGGAGCCGGGCGCAGACGACGGCGGCGCGGCGAGATCCGGGATCCCGACCTGGGACATCCCGATCACCATGAACAACGACGTCGAGCGTTGGTTGGAGTTCTTCCGCGGCGATGGTCGCGAGAACTTCACGATCTACTTGCGGCGCGCCGGCCGCTACGAACCGATGATGCGAGCGATCTTGAGAGACGCGGGCTTGCCGGAAGACCTGGTCTTCATATCGCTGATCGAGAGCGGGTTCAGCCCACGTGCCTACAGCCGCGCTCGGGCCGTCGGTCTCTGGCAGTTCATCGCCAGCACCGGCCGGCTCTACGATCTGCAGATCTCTTATTGGGTGGACGAGCGCCGTGATCCGATCCTCGCCACCAAGGCGGCAGCAGCCCACCTGGCGGACCTGTATGCCGAGTTCGGCTCCTGGTACCTGGCTGCCGCCGCCTACAATGGCGGCCCCGGCCGTGTCCGTCGCTCGGTCCAGCGCTCCGGAAGCGATGATTTCTGGACGCTCTCACGCCGCCGTTATCTACGACGGGAGACGCGCAACTACGTACCCAAGCTTATCGCAGCCGCGCTCATCGCGAAACAGCCGGAACACTACGGGTTCTTCGGCATCGAGACGGCGGAGCCCATGGCCTATGATGTCGTGCAGGTGCCTGATGCTACGAGCCTCGACGTGATCGCCGACGCCGCTGGAGTGCCGGTAGCCCAAGTCATGGAGTTGAACCCCCAAATCCTGCGCGGTGTCACCCCACCGGGCCAGCGCCACTCTGTTCGCGTTCCGCCCGGTACGGGCCACGACTTCGCGTTGCACTACGCTCAGGTCGCGCCTTCCGAGCGAGTTACCTGGGTACAGCATGTCGTCAGACGTGGGGATACGCTGAGCGAGATCGCAGGGCTCTACGGCGTCAGCGTCTCGGCCATCCGCGCTGCGAATCCGGGCGTCAGGGCAAGGCAGCTCCGCATTGGCCAGCGCTTGATAATTCCAAGGGCCGGACGGCTGCCGCGCTATGCCTCGGCGACCACGGTTAGGAGGAGTGTGCCGGTAAGAATGGAGCCACGCCCGCCTCAAGGCCCGTACGTCACCTACCGAGTACAGACGGGTGACAGTCTCTGGGCCATCGCCAAGCGCTACGAGGTGACCGCGCGGGATCTGATGCTGTGGAATGGACTGACGACCAGTCGAATCTACCCAGGCGATGAAGTTCGAATATACGTAGACTCAAATTAGAATTCCCAAACGACCTCGGGGACTGATCCTTCGAACTTCTACTCTCCCAAGACGGCCTTGGCGTATCCGTTCGCCGGGTCGATACCGCTGCGCAGCAGGCCGCCGACCCGTCCCGGACCGCGGTTGTAGGCGAGCAGCGCCAGACGGGTATCGCCATTGTACTCGTCGAGCAGGTAGCGGAAGTAGCGGAACCCCAGATGTAGGTTGATCTCCGGGTCGAAGAGATCCCGCGTCTCAACCGTAGGGTCGAGCCAGCGAGCCGTGCTCGGCCGGACCTGCGTGTAACCAATCGCACCCGCCGAACTCACTGCCGTTCGCCGGAACCCGCTCTCCACCCGCACCAGATTGAACGCCAACTCGGGGTTCACATCCTCCGCCAAAGCGATGTCGTAGACCAGCATCGCCCGATCTGCCGGAATCCGGAACTCGCCCGAGAACGCCTGGATCTGTCCGAGACGCTCGACCTCAAGCGTCTTCAGCTCGATCTCGCTTCGCAGGTCGTGGTTCTCCGCTGCCAAGGTCGCCAGCTCCGAACCCAGTTGCTCCGCTGCCGGGTTGCTGGCCTGCGGTACGCCGCCGACCACGCTCGCCGTCGCGATGGCCACAGCCACCACGAACAGCGCCCAGGCCGTCGCTGGCACCTCCGCCAGCTTCGCCCGAATCTGCGGCCACCGGAAGGGAACCGGCTGCGCCTGCGTTTGCCACATCGATGTATAGTCTCGCATTATTTTTCCATCCTAACCTTACGATCTCCCCCTCGCCTCTTCGCCCAACGCTCGGAGCTGCCCGAGCCCTTAGCTGGGCCCTCTTCCCTGAACGGCCACACCACGAATGTTGTTTCCGCGTGGGATTCAGTCGGCCGACCGGCTATCCAACAGGCGCTGCCGCCTGGGCCGCCGTTAGCCAGGCCAAAGGCGGGCACTAGGATCGTAGGGGATCCTACGGTTTTGGCCCACACCTCACCCACCACCACACATGCCATCGCGCTGTTAACCTCGCATCAGCTAGTCACAACTAACTACGATTTGCGCCGCTGCCAGGTTCCACTTCGGCCGCCGCTCTTCTCGACCAATCGGACGCTGAGTTCCATTCCGCGGTCGAGTGCCTTGCACATGTCGTAGACGGTGAGCAAGGCGGCGCTGGCGGCCACCAGCGCTTCCATCTCGGCTCCGGTCCGGCCGGTCAGCCCGGCCCGAGCCATGACCTTCACACCGGGAAGCTCTTTCTCGAGTGTCAAAGATACATCAATTACGTCGATCTGTAACGGGTGGCATAACGGGATCCAGTCGGCAGCTCGTTTTCCGGCATTGATGCCAGCGACCTTGGCGACTGTGAGGACGTCGCCCTTTTCCACGGTGTTCTGGCGGATCGCGTCGAGCGTCGCGGGCTGCATGGAAATCGCGCCCTCAGCGATGGCCGTCCTGCGTGACTCCCCCTTGTCCCCGACGTCGACCATGCGGGCGGCCCCCTGTTCGTCCACGTGAGACATCTTACTCTTTTTCGGGGCCATCAAGCGCCTCCGGTCCCGGGCGGCGGCGGTACGGGGGCGAGGGTCAGCTTCCCGGTCGCAAGCCGCGTGAGGTTGGCGACAATGAGCTGGGGGTTCACGTTGCGGTCAGCGAGCTCGCGGGCCTCCTCCACCGCGTCCAGCAAGTGGACCAAGCGGTTGAGATTCGGCGGAGAGGCGCCGGCCAGGGTGGCGACCGCGTCGGGGTCGGAAGCGGTCGCCCCCGCCGAAGCGGCGAGGAGGTCGCGGAGAAGGCCGCGGACTTCGCTGAGGGTTCGGCCGAAGGCGCCACGTGCCCCGAAGGAGCGGAAGCGATGGGCGACGGCGAGCTGGGCGGCGGGCCGGCCGTCGAGAAGTGCCTGCACGATTTCAGCGGCGCTCTCGCGCAGGTTCTCCTGCTCCTCGTCGCGGAGCTCGATGGCTCTGCCGATCGATCCGCCGCTGCGGCTGGCGAGGCGGCGCGCGTCGGCCTTGCTAATATCGGCCTGCTCGACCAGGAACTCGACGATCCGCTCATCGGGCAGAGGCGCGATGCGGACGGCCTGCACCCGTGAGCGTATGGTGGGGAGCAGGGCGCCCGGCACGTCGCTGGTGAGGATGAGGGTGGTATCGGCGGGCGGCTCCTCCAGCAACTTGAGCAGAGCGTTGGCGGCTTCGGGGCTTCCCAGCCCTGGAGTTAGCGCTTCTGCGCGGCCGATGATCAGCACCTTGGCCGGTCCCATGGCGGGCGACTTCTGCGCCAGGCTGCGCATAGTGTGGACGGCGGCCACATAGATGCCGGTGGCGCCCTCCTCCTCGTCGAGGTAGAGCGGATTCGCGCGGCGTTCTTCGAGGGCTGCCGCCCGCAGATCCTCCAGCTTCTGCCGTAGCTGTTGGGCGCCGGAGGCACGCTTGGGGCGCGGTAGCGGGAAGAACCAGTTGATGTCCGGGTGCTCGAGCCGCGCGCTCAGCCTGCAGGCGCGGCACGTGCCGCACGGCCGGTCGCTCTCAGCGCCACAGTTGAGCGCGGCAGCTGTCCAAAGTGCCAGCCGCTGCTTGCCGACCCCGCGGGGTCCGTGCAGGAGGAGCGATTGCGGTAGCCGGCCGAGCGACGCGGCTTGAGCGAACCGCTCGCGGATCTCCTCGTGACCGAAGACGGCCAGGTAACCGGGCTCAGCCACCTGGACCTCTCAACCAGGGACGCGGATCCACAGCTTCGCGGTTGACCCGGATCTGGAATTCGAGGTGGGGGCCCTCGGGCGTGTCGGCACCTCCCACGCGGCCCAGGACCTGCCCAGTCGCCACCAGCTCGCCTTCGCGTACAAGGATCTCCGACAGATACAGATAGACCGTGTAGTAGCCCCCGCCGTGACTGAGGATCACTGACGGCCCATAGCTGAGGTAGGGTTGTGCGAAAGCAACCGTGCCAGTGGCCACCGCCTTGACTTCAGTCTGTTCGGCAGCGGCGATCCCCATGCCTTGCCGGATGATCCTCGTGCCGTCCGGGTTCCTTTGCTGTCCGAAACCGTAGATCACTCTGCCCTGAACCGGCCAGCTCAGCGTGCCGCGGTCCTCCGGCGCAAGAGTGCTCGCCGTCGGCGAGGCGGCGGCGAGGGCCTCGGCCGCTTCACGCTCGCGCTCCAGGCGGCCGACCAGCCCGGTAAGCTCGGTCTCGGCCAGCTCCAGTTCCTCTAGCTGGCGCGCCGTAGTCGCTTGCTGCCCTCTTACGGTCCGGAGCCGGCGCCCGCGCTCCCGCTCCAAGAGGTAGAGGTCTTGGATCTCGCGGACCTTCTCTGAGCGTGTCTCGCGCAGTCCTTGGACCTCGCGGCGCAGCATATCGTATTGCTCCTCCAGCAGGTCCTTGAGATTTTCGATCTGTTTAACCAGCAGCCGGTCGTACAACGCAACTAGGTAGAGATACTGGTAGCGGTTGATCAGGTCGGAGAAGTTCTCCGCTGCCAGCAGAACCTGCCAGTTCGCCAGCGGTCCCCGCACATACAGGTCGCGGGCACGGCGTGCGAAGAGGACTTCTTTCTCCACCAGTTGGTCTTGCGTTCGCAACAGATCGGACGTGGTCGCCACGACCTGCTGATCGCGAAGCGCCAACTGGTGGTCCATCTCGCGTAGCAGCGCCTCCTGATTCCTGGCTTGTTGGTTGAGATTCTCCAGTTCGGCGCTCACGTCGTGGATCTGGGCCGAGAGCGCGTCCATTTCGTTGCGTAGCCGCCGCTGCTCATCGCGGATCGCTGCAAGCTGCTGGCGGCTCAGCCGGATCTGCTCTTCCAGCGGCGCGATGGGGTCCTCCTGACCCATCGCAGGGCCCGCGAGGGCGAGTGCGGCGAGCGCCGCATGCGAGCAGGCGCGTAGTGGGGCGAGCGCCGATCTACGCATAGGTGACAAGGTGCCGTCTCAATGCCGTGTCGCTGGCTGCCAGACCCAGGATGCCACCGGCCAGCACACCGAGCGCTGCCCAAAGCGGCGGCAGCCACTCCAGGTCGATGAGTGAGCCGTTCACCGCCAGGTACGCACCGTAGGTAAGGAGCAGGGCGAATGCGCCACCCGCCAGCCCCGTTATGAACCCCTCGAGCAGGAACGGCCGCCGCACGAATCCGTCTGTGGCACCGACCAGCTGCATGATCACGATCTCCTCGCGACGGGCCAGCACGGCCATGCGGACTGTCGTGCCAATGATCAGGATGGCGACGACGGCGAAGGCCATCCCCAGGATGGCAGCTACGGCGCCGCCCAGTCGCCGCAGCTGGTAGATCTTCTCTACCCACTCGCGCCCGTATTGCACGTCCTCGACGAATGGGTAGAGCGAGATAAGCTCGGCGACACGCTGGACCGACTCGGGGTCGCGATAGTCCGGTCGCAGCTGCACTTCGAGCGAAGCGGGAAGCGGGTTCACCTCCAGATCGGTGAACACCTCGCGGAACTCTTCCAGTTGCTGCATGGCGTTCCGCATCGCCTCGAACTTCGAGACGTGGGTGACGTTCTCCACCTCCGGGAACGAACTGACGTCGTTCTGCAGCACCTCCAGCTGTTCTGCGGAGACGTTGTCACGGAGATAGGCGACGACCTCGACGCGACGCTCGATCGTTCGCAGCGTGACCTCGACGTTGTAGGTGACGAGTCCAAACGTCCCCAGCACGAAGAGGCTCAATCCGATGCTCATGGCCGATAAGACCGCCAGGCCGGGCGCGCGCCGGAAGGCAGCGATCGCCTCGCGAACGCTATGACTCGCCACCGGACTCGCCTACCTCACCCGCCGAGTCATAAACGACTGCTCCA
Organism: uncultured Gemmatimonadota bacterium; assembly: GCA_964345885.1. GTDB lineage: Bacteria > Gemmatimonadota > Gemmatimonadetes > Palauibacterales > KS3-K002. The sequence goes on from CAYFSW010000170.1 coordinate 133,077, forward strand.
TCGGCGAGCTCGATCACGCGGTACTGGGGGTAGCGGCGCACGAGGTCCAGGTTGTGTGTCGCCATGAGGACGGCTGTACCGGCGGAGTTTATGTCCCGCGTCAACTCGAAGATGCCGCGCGAAGCACGCTCGTCCAGATTACCGGTCGGTTCGTCGGCGAGTAGGACTACCGGGTCGTGGATCAGGGCGCGGGCGAGAGCGATCCGCTGCTGCTCGCCACCGGAAAGCTCGTCCGGGTAGGCGCCGGCGCGAGGCGCCAGCCCGACCTGTGCCAGCAATCGCTGGACCTTCCCCTTGATCTCGCTGCGCCGGCCACCGGTGACCTCGAGGGCGAAGGCTAGGTTCTCGGCCGCCGTACGGTCACGCAGTAGTCGGAAGGTCTGGAATACCATACCGACGCGACGCCGGAGCCTCGGGATGTCGCGGCGTTTCATCCGCATGGACGAGTACCCGGATACGCGGACCTCGCCGTCCGTCGGACTCTCCACCATGTGAATGAGACGCAGAATGGTCGTCTTGCCCGCACCCGATGGTCCGATGAGAAACGCGAACTCGCCCTTCCTCAAGTGGAACGAAACGTTCTTCAGGGCGAGCCCGGAGCGCGGGTACTCCTTGTAGACGTTGATGAGCTTGATCACGAGACCCGGTCGCCGGGGGCGGTGCAGTAGGCAGGGGTGGCTGCCTTCATACGTCGGCCAATCTACTGGACTTATCAGGGGACGTCAAAGCGCGCCGCGCGAACCTGATGGCGGCTTCCAGCGCCGCCCGCATCGACGAAGGATCGGCGCTCCCGCGCCCCGCGATATCGAATGCAGTGCCATGGTCGGGCGACGTGCGCGGGAAGGGCAGGCCGAGTGTCACGTTTACGGCTGACCCGAATGCCGCCGTCTTGATCACTGCCATCCCCACGTCGTGGTAGGGAGCCAGCACCGCATCGGCCGCGCCGCGCATCGCCCGTAGGAACACGGTGTCGGCAGGGAAGGGGCCATCGACATCGATCCCCTCGCGCCGCAGTCCGGTGATGGCGGGCTCGCATACTCGCTCTTCCTCGTCGCCGAACAGGCCATCATCCGAAGCGTGAGGGTTGAGCGAGCAAACAGCGAGCCGCGGTCGCTCGAGCCCCCACCAGCGCCTCAGATCGTCGTGGGTCAGGCGGGCCATCAGCGACAGTCGTTCCGCCGTGTAGGCATCCGGTACGAGGCGCAGAGCCATGTGACCTGTGACCAGGACCACCCGGAGCGGCGAACCGAGGGCAGTCTTCTCGGCGGCCAGACAGAGTGCCGTCTCGGGAACGCCGGTCAAGTCGCGGAGCATCTCCGTATGTCCGGGCCAAGCGTATCCGGCCGCGGCCAGCGCCGACTTGCTGATCGGCGCCGTGACGATCGCATCCACCTCGCCGCCGCCAGCCAGCGATACCGCCGTCTCGATGGCCTTGGCAGAGAGGTGACCGGCCTCTTCGGCGCCGTCAGCGGCGCTCCAATGGCCGATCGAGATCAACTCTAGCCCCCGGGTTTCCTCGAGCCCTGCGGGCCCAATCAGCACGAAGTCGGCCTCGGGTGCTGGAGGACCTCGCAGAGCGCGGACCGCGACCTCGGGGCCGATACCCCGCGGGTCGCCGAGTGTGACCGCGATCTTCGGCCGTCGCATGACAGGGCTACCTTGGGGCTGGTAGTGGGAATTGGTCGAGTCGCGTCTCGATGTGCGTCGCTTCCCGCAGATCGCCAATGATCTTCTGCAGCGTCTTATCCTGCTGGATCTGTTGTCTGTAGGTCTCGCGTACGTCGTCGAGCGTCCACTCGCCGGACGTCCGCAGCCCCGAGATGCGCGCCACGACCCATTTGCCGCTGCCGCCAGTCGCCGAGGCGAGGAGAATAGGGCCTATGACGTCCCCGGCGGCAGCTCCGACGAGCGCGTTCTGGTAGTTCGCGGGCAGCCGGTCCTGTGGGTAGGTGGTGAGGGTGCTCTCTTCCGATGGATCGCCGTGGGCGTCGATCAGCGAATCGATGTCGGCACCGCCGCGAAGCGCGGTAGCCACCTCCTCAGCCAGCAGGCGCGTGGCTTCCGAGTCTGCTTCCGTCACCTCCAGGCGAATGAGGATGTGGCGCGCCAGCCGTTCGGCGCCCCGCACCCGCTCGAGTTTGATTATGTGATAGCCGATGTCCGTCTCGACGAGGCCGCTCACCTGGCCGGGCCGCATCCGGAACAGGGTCTCTTCGAACCCCGGCAGCAGCTGGCCCTGCCTTATCCAACCCAGATCACCGCCGCGCTCCCGCGTCGCGAGGTCATCGGAAAGCTCGGCGGCGATCAGGGCGAAGTCTTCGCCCGCCCGCAGCCGCGACAGCGCTTGCTCGGCCCGTTCCCGCGCTTCCAACTCCGCTGCTTCAGAAGGGTGTGGCGTAATCAGGACCTGCTTCAGGTCGACGGTGGCCGGTCTGGGCCCTAAGGCTCGGCGCTGTTGCTCGAAAGCCTGACGGATCTCAGCCTCGCTCACCGGGACCGGCGTCATCTCGCTGAACTGCTGCTGCAGAAACTGCTGCGACATGAGCTCGACCCGTGTACGTTGGGTAATCCGGATGCGGAACTCGGCGGAGGTCGTACCCATCGCGAGCAGGGCCCGCTGGAACTCGGCCTCGGTAGGAAAGTTCCGTCGTATCTGGGCCAGCCGCTCGTCGACCATCTCATTGACGTCGCGGTCCGACACCGTGATACCGGCACGCTCCGCGTTGATATAGACCACGACCTCATTCACCTTCTGGTCCAGCGCTTCCTCGAGGAACAGCCTGAGCGCCTGGGGCTCCTGAGGCACCTGCATGCCTTGGGCTTGAACCTCGATGAGGTACTCCTGGAGCTCGGTCCACATGATGGCGGTGTCGCCGACAACGGCGACCACGCCTTCCACTAGCACGCCCGGGTCCTGGGCCGCGGCAGTAGCGGGATCCGGCAACGTGCCGGGTCCGGCGAGCCACAGCACCAAGGCCAGCGGCAGGCCGCGCCTCATTCACCCACCTCCCGTAGCGCGCTGTCCAACTGGGCAGCTTGTTCGCCGGTCGCCGCTTGCTGCCTCTGCCCGTCGCTGAGCTCGAGCACACGAGCGATGACCGCCGGATAGCGATCACGGTGGACCCGGATGACGTGACCGGCCCTGAGGGCGGGTGTCAGATGATCGAGTGACGAACCCCCGGGCGGGGTCAGGCCGTTCGAGCCCAGCGCCTCATCGACCGCTGCCTCGATCGTGGCCTCGCCGGCTGCGAAGGCGGTGTGCGAGAAGTTTGCCTCTGACATCGCCCCTATCAGTTCCTGTTGCGCCCGGGACTGTAGGCTTTCGAGCTTTGCCTCCGACACTGTGTAACCGGCCTCCTGTGCGGCTCTGGTTATCAGTTCGTTCTTTGCCATCTGCAGAATCGACTCGTGTAACGTTGCCGAGTCGCCGTCGGCGAAGTAGAGCCTTGCTTCCGGCGGAGCCAAGAGAATGAAATCGGCCCACTCACCTAGGGTGACGGTGCCGCCCCGATAACGCGCTAGGTCAGCCTGGCGCTGGGCATTGCTGAGTCCGAGCGGCGAAGCCGATGCGGCGTGCTCCTGCACTAGGTTTACCGCTCCTGGGACGATCCGGACGTCAGCCGCTGCAACGACCGAGCCGACGTACTCCTCTTCCAGATCTTTCACCTGTTGTTGAAGGATATCGCCCCGGTAGCGCTGGCGAACGGACTCGTACTCCGGGTTCCTGCGATCTGTGACCTTGAAGATGTGATACCCCACGCGTGACCTGACGGTTTCGCTGATCTCGCCGAGCTCGAGCGCGAACACGCTCGGCTCCAGCTCCGAGAGCAGACGACCGCGGTGTGCCCACCCTATTCGGCCGCCCACGGCCGCCGTCGGCGGATGTTGGGAGTAGGCACGTGCCAACTCCGCAAAATCCTCACCGGCCAGCGCGCGATCGCGGATATCGTCGGCGAAGCGCTTCAGGCTGTCAATCTCAGCCTGCGTCGCCTCCGCGGGGAGGCGAATTAGTATTTGATGGGTCTCGACACTCGCATACGGTCGTCGACGCTCGTAGGACTCTCGCAGCACGCTGTCGGTCGGTTCCTCCAAGCGAGCGACTACGGTTTCCCGGTACCACTGGTCGACGATGTCACGGGCCACTTCGGTCCCGATCAGCGGTGTCGGGTCGAAATCGGCAAAAGAGTCCGGGCTTGCGACTTGTTCGGCAAGTAGGGTGTATCCGATCCAGAGGTCGGTCAGGCGCTCGACTTGCGCCGGCCCTGGCTCCACATTGCGCCTCCTGGCGGCAACGAGTAGTTCCGCTGCGTGGTCGACGGTGAGTGAGTAACCATCGACGCGGGCGACGGTCGTCTTGTGACCCTCCATACCCTCCCGCATTGGAGAGCAACCGGCGAAGATGGCGCCGAGCAGGCCGCAGAATACGGTTGTGAGTAAACGTCGGCTCATTTTCGTCCTTTCTTTAGCAGTCGTTTCGACTCGAGCTGTTCTCCCCAAGCGCCTTGCTGGCTGTAAATGTGTGCGTCTTCAAATTCGCCTAGTTTCTGACAAGTCCACGCTGCTCTTCGAACATGCGTTCTAGCGCTTCCACGACGATCGGAGCTATGTCCTCCGTTCCGGCAACCCGGAATACGATCGAGAGCGGCTGCAACCTGCGGACGTCCACTTCGACCTCGCGTCCGGTCATGGCGTCTCGCAGCGACGTCATCCGCGGCACGACGCCGCGCCGGAAGTTAACGCGGGCGGTGCCGGGCGTCACGAGCACGCGCTCTATACCTAGCCGGCCGCCCAGTGTCCGGATCCGCGAAGCGGCGATCAACCGCCGGGTCTCTGGCGGCAGGCGGCCGAAGCGATCGCGGAGTTCCGACGTCAGAGAGTCCAGCTCATCGAGGTCCGAGACCTTCGAGAGCCGGCGGTAGAGGTCCAGCTTCTGCCGCTCGTCCGGGATGAAGCTTTCGGGAACATAAGTTGATCCGGTGATCGAGACCTCCGGCACCTTCGGACGGCCCTCCGCTGAATCTTCGCCGCTCCGCAGCGCCGCCACGGTGTCCTCAAGGAGGCGGAGGTACGTGTCGAACCCCACCGCGTGGGCGAAGCCCGATTGTTCGGTGCCCAGCAGGTTGCCGGCGCCCCGCAACTCGAGATCCTTTAGCGCGAGCCGGTAGCCGGCGCCGAGCTCGGTGTGTTTCTCGAGCAGGTTCAGCCGCCGCTCGGTCTCGTGCGGCAGATTCGGCGGCACGATCAAATAGCAGAAGGCCCGTTGGTGCGATCGGCCGACGCGACCGCGGAGCTGGTAGAGCTGTGCCAGTCCGAAGTAGTCGGCTCGGTGGACGATCATCGTGTTGGCGTTTGGTACATCGAGGCCGTTCTCGATGATGGCGGTGGCGACCAGCACCTGGATCTTGCCGCGTACGAAATCGGTCATCACCCTCTCGAGCTTGCGCTCCGACATCTGGCCGTGTGCGACCTCGACGCGTAGGTCGGGTAGCAGGCGGCGGACTCGGGTGGCGACCTCATCGATTGACTCGACCCGATTGTGGACGAAGAAGGCCTGGCCACCACGGTCGACCTCGAGCCGGATGGCGTCCTCGATCGTCTGGTCATCCCAGGTCATCATGTGAGTGATGATCGGACGACGATCCCGAGGTGGCGTGCGAATCACGGCCAGGTCACGCAGTCCGCTAAGCGACAAGTGGAGCGTGCGCGGGATCGGTGTAGCCGTCATCGTCATCACGTGGACGTCCCGCTTGAGGGCCTTCAGCCTCTCTTTCTGGGTCACTCCGAACTGCTGTTCCTCGTCGACGACCAGTAGTCCCAGATTCTTGAATCTGACGTCGGGTGAGATCAGCCGGTGCGTCCCGATGACGATGTCGATGGCACCTTCTGCCAGGCGGCGAACGACGTTTTCCTGTTCCTTGGCGGTGCGGAAGCGCGAGAGCGATTCGACCACGACTGGATAATCGGCGAGCCGGGCACGGAACGTTTGCAGGTGCTGCTCGACGAGTACGGTCGTGGGGGCGAGGACCCCGACTTGCACACCGTCCTGAACGGCCTTGAAGGCGGCGCGGATGGCGATCTCGGTCTTACCGTATCCCACGTCGCCGCATATGAGCAGGTCCATGGGTCGTGGCTGCTGCATGGCCTGCTTGACCTGTTCGGCGGCGCGCTCTTGGTCCGGGGTCTCTTCGTAGATGAAGGCGGACTCCATCTCGCGCTGCCAACGCGTGTCGGAACCGAAGGCGTGGGCCTCGGCGACGCGGCGCGCCGCGTACAGCTCCAGGAGCTCGGCCGCCATGGTCTGGATCGCATCGCGCGCCCGCTTCTTGAGCTTCTGCCAACTCTTGCTTCCGAGGCGATGGAGCTTCGGGGCCGCCACACCGTCATCTCCTTCATCTGAAATCCAGCGTTCGACCAACTCGGCCCGGTAGTGGGGCACGCGCAGGATATCGCCGCCCGCGTACTCGACGACCAGTGTCTCCAGCTCTTCGCCGGCGATCTCGACTCGTTCGAGTCCGCGGTAGCGGCCAATCCCGTGGTCCAGATGTACGACATAGTCGCCGGCGGACAGGGCAGACAGCGTGTCGAGGGCGGCGCGGCTGGTTGCCTGTGGGCGGCGACGCGGGCGGCGTTGCCGTCGGAAGATCTCGTGGTCGGTGAAGATCCAAAGCGGCGGCTCGGCGCTGCTGATGACGAAGCCGGCCGCCAGCGGGCCCAGGCCGAGCCCGATTCTGCGAAGCGTCGACGCGCCCGCCGTATCCTCGAGTATCTCCTCCAGCCGCTCCAGCTGTCCCTCGTTGTCGCAGAGGATCAGCACTCGGGCATCAGCCTCGAGGGCCTCGTGCAGAGCGGCGACCAGGCGATCGATGTGACGATCGATGGCCGGGGGGGCCTGGATTCCAAAATCGAGATCGGCTCCGACCGGCGAGTCGACGACACGCAGCTGGCCGAAGCGGCCGAACCGCGAGTGCACCGATCCCGGCGGATCCTGGTAGCGCTCGGGCGTCTCGCTACGCCGTCGCAACTCGTCCCAGCTCTTCTGTCGCTCGACCTCTTCCGCTTCCGCATCGAGGCGCAAGATCGAGGTCGACTCTGGGAGCAGCTCCAGCAGACTACCGGTGGTGGTGGCGCTACCGTCGTCCTCCGGCGACGCGTGGTCGTGGACCGGGAAGCTGACCGGCAGCAGGCGGGCCGAGTCGAGGTCTGAGATCGACCGCTGGTCCAGGATATCGAACGAGCGCATCGATTCGATCGTATCGCCCCAGAACTCGAGGCGAATCGGGTCGAGCGTAGTGATCGGGTAGACGTCCACGATTCCGCCACGGACCGAATACTCGCCGACGGCCTCGACCATTGGGACCTTTCGGTAGCTTGCCTTCTCGAGGTCCCCGACCAGCGAATCGCGGTCGATCTCCTGTCCCTTCTGCAGTCGGAGCTCGAGATCACTCCAGCTAGCTGGGACGGGGAACCGCTCGGCCAGCGCTCTGGCAGTCGTCACCAATATGCGGGCACGGCCCGTGATTATCGCCTGTAGTGAGTCGACCCGACGGGCGGAGATTTCGATGTGGGGATCGGTGAGATCCGGGTGAACAGACTCGCGTTGCGGGAACACGCGGGGCTGACCTGGAATCAAGGCCTCGAGATCTGTCTCGATCTCCTCCGCATCCGATGCCGTCGGTGTCACGAGTAGAAGGCTGCGTACCGCGCCTGATTCCACGAGGGCGGCGGCAAGAACCGCGGGAGCGGAACCGCCCAGCCCGCCCAGGGCCCGCTCTTCACCCGGAGCCGGCATCCGGTCGGTTAACCGTTTGAATTCTGGCGTGCTGCGGAGGCTATCTATGATCACGAAGTCTCGAGCTGCATTCTTGTTCTTCCAGTTCACCCATCAGGCGACGCGACCCACGTCGGCACGGCTGCCGGCGGCAGCCAGAGCCGCCTCGAAAATAGAAACGAGTATCAGCAGCACAACAAGGGGCCGCCTGGCGAGTTTGCCGCGGCGCGCCTTGAAGATGCTGTCTCTCCAGCCGGCCGGGTCCATTCCCCTGACCCATGACCAGCTCGCAGCGGGTAGTGCCGCCTCCAGCTGTTCCTCTCTCGCGGCGGCCAGGTCCGATTCGCGGAGTGGCGCATTGACGGAGACGCCCAGGACCCGGCCTTCTTCCTCGAAGACCGCGTAATTCCCGGGCTCTGCGGCATTGAAGGGCGCTCCACCCTCTACCGGCACCTCGGAACCGCTGGGCAGCAGTGCCGCTCGGGCCCGATCGGGTAGCCGAAGGGTAGCTTCGCCCTCCAGGACCGTCGCCTCGGCGCCTGCCAGCCGCGCCCAGTTGCCTACCAGGGCGTCCATGAAAGGGACCATCGCTGCACTCACCGGCAGGTCCGAGGCCTCCGGCGTCATCGGCGAGCCGAGGAGCAGATAGGTGGCACCGTCGCTCGTCGTGCCACGCACCAGCCAGGCCGAGCCGTCCTCAAGCCTGAGCAGCGCGGTGTCCTGTGCCGCTGCCCCGCGGAGCATCAGGCGGTAGGCCTGCCGTACGGCAACGCCGGTCAAACCCTCCACCCCTGAGCCGGGGCCGAATCTGCGAGAACCGGGCCGCTCGTCGGTCTCGTAGCGCCGCGGTATCCGTACCTGCTCCAGGCGACTGTTTAGGCGCGGTAGATCGAGCGGGCTTGCCGGAGGAACGACGACCGTCGCGTGGCGGCCAGCCAGCCCTTCGGCAATCCGTTCTCCGCCTGCTGCCAGCCAGACCTCGGATGTATTCGGTTGGCCTCTTCGCAAGCGGCCGCCGCTCTCCAAAGCCTCTAGCGCGCGCGCCACGAATCGGCCGGGCTCACCTAGCACCGCTACCGTGGAGGGTGACCGAACGAGCCAGGTGAAGTAGCGTCGGTCGTCCGCCGCCAGGCCGTGATGGTCGATCTCGACGTGGCCCTGAGCCCAGCCGCTATCCTGTGGCGGCAGCGCCAGCAGGGCCCGCTCGCCGAAACGTGCCTCGCTGGCTGAGACGACGTTCTCGCCTACGACAAGTCTGAGGATCACCGGTGCCGCGGGTGCATCAGGGCCGAACCAATGCAGTGGAACGGAGACCCGCGTCCCTTGGCCTGCGGTCAGCGGGACGATCTCCGGCCTGGGGACGCCGGGTGTGCCGTTGGCCTGGGGCGGCAGCTCGGGCGCCTGTACGATCACCGAGACGCCGTCGCCCGCCTGCACGTGCGGCCGAGTCTCCGCCCCCGCTTCAAGCGAGACGCTCTGCAAGTCTGTGAAGAGGTGTAGCTCGCGCTCGTGGCCGGCGCGGGTTTCGAGCCAGACTTCCGCCTGAGCGATCGCACCCCGCAGATCGGCCACTCCCGCGGCGGGACGTACACCGCGAAGGTACTCGCGCGCGCCACTCCGCTCGAGAGCCACGGCGCCCACTTCGGCACGCGTGGCGCTGAACACAGCAATGCGGTCGTTCGAGGTTGCCAGATCGAGGCTGAGGCCGGCACTCTGCAGGTGGAGATCGAGGATGCGCCGTTCGCCGACGATCCTTGTCGAGCTCAGCGATGCGTCGATCACGATTGCGAGGGCGGTAGGTCGGTGATCCGACGGGCCGCCGCGGCCGACGAGCGGGCCTGCTGCAGCTGCGGCGAGCAGTAGTACGAGGAGCACGCGCGCCGCCAGGAGCGCTAAGTGCCGCAGCCGTAGCCGCTGCGCCTGTCGCTGCTCGGCTCGCCGGATGTAGCGAATTGCGGGGAACGTCAGGTGTCGAACCTCGCGCCGGCGCATGAGGTGTAGGACGATCGGTATCGCGGCTGCCAGGGCCGCCAGGCCGAAGACGGGGTAGAGGAAGCCGATCACCCGAGGCGCGCACGTGTGTGTAGGTACTCGCTGAGGCAGAGCGCCAGCGGCCGGTCGGTGGCGATCGGGTGGTAGTCGATCCGCTGAGACCCGCAGACGCGCCGCCACTCGTCGATAGCGCTCGTCACCGCCTCGCGGTAATCGCTCCGCAGCTCTGCCGTGCGAACGCCGACCTCATCACCGCTCTCCGGATCAACGAACACCGCGTCACCTACGCTTGGCAACTCCAGCTCGCCCGGGTCGAGGATGTGAAAGACCAGCACCTCACTACCCTGGTGCCTGAGCTTCTTCAACGTCCTGCGTGTCGCCGCCTCGTCGACCAGCAAATCCGAGACGAGGATCACCAGCCCTCGCCGCTGGCCGCGTGCCGCGACCTCCTCCAGTGCACCTTCCGCCGCCGTTCTTCCCCCCGGCGACTGGTTGGCGAGCTGACGCACTAGCTCCGTCCAGTGGGTGAGGGTGCCGCGGGCCGGCGTTCGGCCAAGCACCCGCTCGGCGAAACAGATGGTACCCGCCAGGTCGCCCTGTCGTATCAGCAGCAATGTGAGGCTGGCCGCCAGACGCTTCGCGTACTCGAGCTTGGTCAATAACCCGACGTCGCGGCTCCGCCAGTCCATCGAACTGCTCACGTCCAGACATACATGTGCCGACAGGTTCGTTTCCTCTTCGTACTGCTTGAGGAAGAAGCGATCAGAGCGGCCGTATTTTTTCCAATCGACGAACCTCAGATCGTCGCCGGGCCGGTAGGCGCGGTGCTCGGCGAACTCGACCGAGAAGCCGCGGCTGGGTGAGCTGTGCAAGCCCGCGATGAAGCCCGTTACCACGGCCCGCGCCACGAGTTCGAGGCCGCCTAGCGCGTCGAGTTCCGCCGGGTCGAGGAGATGGGCCCTATTCCGCTTTTCGGCTATCGTTGTCATCGCGGTTCGTAGTAGATCTCCGAACAAACATTATCGGCTTGACGCCCGAATATCCAATATCGGACACTCGACAGCCAATGATCGGGTGGTTCCCGGGTTACAACGATCAACTGGCAACCACCGACGATCAGGGCACGCTGCTACGTGATGTGGTGGTCCTTGATCATCGAGCCTTTTGACTGGATCGTCGAGATCCTCGCTGGACACACGATACCCGAGTGTGGGATATTGGTTATTGAAAAGACCGTGACGAAGGGCGGTGCAGATGAAGCGTAGGGTAATGGTGTGGGCGATTCTTGCGGCGACGCTCGGCCTGGGCTGCCGCGGCGCGCCGGGGACTGAGCTGGCTGATCACGACATCACGCCGGGTGACATGCGAGCCCGCGTCTCGTTCCTCGCCGCCGACCGGCTGCGGGGCCGCGGCACGCCCAGCGAAGGTTTGGACATCGCAGCCGCCTACGTGGAGTCCGAGTTCCGCCGCATGGGCCTCAGACCCTCGAAGAGTGGCTATACCCGGCGCTACCAGCTGGTGATGAGCGACATGGGCGACGGCTGGTCGCTGGCGCTGCGGCGCGGAAGTCGCCGGGCGGCGCTGCGTAATAGGACCGACTTCTGGGGGCTGCCCTGGGCGGCGGGCACGGTGGAGGGAAGACTGCGCTTCGTCGGGACCGCCAGTACGGGGGGGCCGGCTGAGGAGGACGAGCCGACGATCTGGATTGCGCGTTTGAGTCCCAGTACGGTGCCGCGTGACTGGCAGCGCGCGGCGAGTGCCGCCGGCGCGGTCGGCCTGCTGCTCGTGACACCGTCCGAGGGGCTGGAGCCACAGGTCCGACACTGGCTCAGCGAAGGACGGACCGCGTACGAGTTGGGCGACATCGAGGTTAGTGTGCCCGCGGCCATGGTCTCGGAAGAGTCACTGACCGGCGCGATGGGGGAGCTCGGCCTCGTCGCGCCGCCCGCAGACGTGCAGGATGACGGCCTGGCGCCGGGTGGGCAGCTGAGCCTGGCCGCGGACCTGACGGTCGAGACGCTCTCGGCCCCCAACGTGCTGGGGATCGTCCGTGGCAGAGATCGTCGGCTCCGCAACGAGTACGTACTAGTGAGTGCACACATGGACGGGCTCGGTGTGGGCCTTCCGGTGGATGGCGACTCGATTTACAACGGCGCCGACGACAACGCGTCGGGGACGGCGGCGATCCTGGAAATCGCCGAGGCGATGGCGGAGCTGAAAGGCGACGGGCCGAGGCGCTCGGTGGCGTTCCTCGCCGTCAGCGGGGAGGAGCGGGGGCTGTTGGGCTCGGCCTATTTCGTGGAGCATCCTCCTATCCCGCTGGAACGAATCGTGGCCAACGTGAACATCGACATGATCGGCCGCAACTGGGAGGATACGATCGCGGTAATCGGCAAGCCCTATTCTTCGTTGGGTGCGCTGGTCGACAGCGTGGCGTTGGCGCACCCCGAGTTGCGGTTGGCGACGGTCGACGACCAGTGGCCGGCCGACGGATTCTTCTTCCGCTCCGATCACTTCAACTTCGCTCGCAAGGGCATTCCGGCGGTCTTCTTCTTCAACGGCGTGCATGCTGACTACCACCGGCCGTCGGACGAAGTGGCCAAGATCAAGTTCGAGAAGGCTTCGCGCATCGCCAGGCTGATCTACGAGGTGACGCTGGCGATTGCGGACGCCGACGATCGTCCCACCTGGGATCCCGAGGCGCGGCGTCGCATCGTCGACGGTGAACAGTGATCAGGTTCGGACCCGCAGGCTGGAGTTATAAAGATTGGCAGGGCGTGGTCTATCCCGAGGAACCGCCTAAGGGGTTCGATCCGCTCGCCTTCCTGGCACGATACTTCGACACGATCGAGATCAACTCGACATTCTACCGCCCCCCGCGGTCCGACGTCACGCCGCGCTGGGCCCGTCGCGTCGCCGAGAATCCCGACTTCAAGTTCACCGCCAAGCTGTGGCAACGCTTTACTCACGTGCGCGATTCCGCCTGGACGCCGGAGGAAGTGGCTGCCGTACGCGCCGGCCTCGATCCGCTCGCCGATCGCGGCCGACTGGGCAGTCTGCTCATCCAGTTCCCCTGGTCCTTCAAGGCGGGGGACGAGTCGCTGGACTGGCTCGATGACGTCACGTCGACCTTCGCCGACTACCCGTGCGTGGTCGAGGTGCGTCACGCATCGTGGAACGAACCGGCGTTCTATCGCTGGTTGAGTGAACGCGGGGTCGGATTCGTCAACATAGACCAGCCGCTCTTCCACCGATCGATCGGCCCTTCCGCTGAGGCGAGTGGCCGCGTGGGATACGTTCGCCTGCACGGCCGCAACTACGACGACTGGTTCCGCGAGGGCGCGGGCCGTGACGCGCGCTACGACTACCTTTACAACCGCGAGGAGCTGGAGCCATGGGTCGAGCGCATCCGCGAGCTCGCTGAAGGCGGCACGGTCGAGGATGTCTACGTAGTCACTAACAACCACTACCGCGGCCAGGCGGCGGCCAACGCCATCATGCTGGCCGGGATGTTCCGGGGAAAGAAACAGCGTGCGCCCGAGACTCTGGTCGACGCCTTCGCGGATGCGTTGGCCGGGTTCGCTGAGCCCGACTCCGGACCTCAGGCCCGGCTACTGTGAGCAAGGCCTGCGGCGCTCAGGCACCGCAGGCCGTCCCTACGAGTTTGGCAGGAGGTTCTAGTAGCCCGTGCCGGGCCAGAGGCTGAAGGAGATGGCGGCGACCAGGCCGTCACCGCCCACTACGCCCCAACGTCCGATCGACATGTCGAGGTGCACGGGACCCGTGTAGATCCCCAGACCGCCGGTGTAGGCGAAGTGCGAAAAGTCGGTGGCTAGGCCGATGCGTAGCGGTATCGCGCTCAGCAGCCGCAGCTCTCCGCCGGTCGACAATGTGCGCTCCCAGCGTGAGCGCAGTGTGCCTCCGATGAGCTCGACGTAGTCGGCTGATACGGTAAGTGCGGGGATCGCCTCGAAGACCAGGCCGAGCCGCAACTTCTTGGGCACGGTCCTGTCTTCTAGGAACGCGATGATCTCGTCCTGTTTGTCGGCCGGCAGCTCGCTGAACGCGATCGTCGTGTCACTCGAGATTGTCGCGTCGAAGTCGGCTAGCGCTATGACCTGCAGGAGCTCGAAATCTTCCTCATTCCAGGTGATGCTCGAGAAAGCATTGGACAGTGAGATCCCCGCGACCAATAGCCCATCCCAATCGACCGCCACACCGAGGTCAGCCGCCCAGAGCCTGCCGGCGTCCGCGTCGGTCGACTTAAGTACTTCGGCGTCCACGGTGACCACGAGCGGGTCGTTGATGACACTCGAACCGGTGTCCTTCAGGTGGACCAACCCATGCGTAACGCCATACTTGAGCGTCGCGCCGACCGAGAACTTTAGACCGAGATAGTTAAGCGCCGGTATCGTGAACGGTTGAGCGTAGGACACGTAGCCGCCGCTGATCGCCCATCCCTGACCGTGTGAACCGTCCAGAAGGAAGTCCTTGCCGGTGCCGTCTTCGCCGACGTTACCGAAGAGGACCAGTTCGGCTGCGTCGGGCGACACCTCCAGGTTCCCTGCTCCCATAGCGCCGGCCCCGAAGGCGAAGCGCCAGATCGAGAATCCCAGAACGCTGGCGCTTGCGTCGACGCTGAGCGTCATCATCTTGGTCGGGTCATCCTCACGTATCGAGGCGAGTAGCTCCGACTTAGTCTCGTTGTCGATGTACTCGCCGTAGAGGTCGGAGATCTGCCCGTAACTCAGCGAGTTGTTGTTCAGGTAAGCGCTCGCACCGGCCAGCCCCACCGACCAGGCCGGCCGATCCACCAGCCCCAGGTTCGCCGGGTTCCAGAAGGGAGCCTCGTACCCGCGTGCCCGCGCCATAAACGAGTTGGCCAATGCGAAGCTGCGGGCGCTGGGGGTCGCCAGCTGGGCGGCTGCGTCACCCGTTACACAGGCGAGCAGCAGCGGGAAAGCGATCGTAGTAAGCCGAACCCCTTTCATCTTTGTCCTCCTGCTACTCACCAATTCTGATTTGCGCACGGACCTTCAACTGAAGTTGCAGTTTCTGGCTCGCCGTGAAGCGACTCTGGTTGCCTGGCCGAGTACCCGAGGCAGTT
>CAYFSW010000171.1:0-23488 GCA_964345885.1 uncultured Gemmatimonadota bacterium
CGTTGTGCTCGCGGCTGCCGGCAATGGCGACGGTGGCCCTGTGCGCTTCCCGGCGGCGTATCCGCAGGCCATCGCGGGGGCTGCGACTGATTTTTTCGATGGCGTGGCCAGCTTCTCCAACCAAGGACCTGAGGTCGAGCTCGCAGCCCCCGGCGTATCGATTACCAGCACGGTCGGCGGTGGCGGGACACCCCAGTCGTGGAACGGGACCTCGATGGCGACGCCCCACGTCGCTGGCACCGCAGCACTGCTCCGGGCAGCACGGCCCGACCTGAGCGTCGAAGAGCTGCGGCAAGTGCTGCGCGGCACGGCCGTCGACATCGGGACGCTCGGCTTCGATGTGGCGAGTGGATGGGGCCTCATCGATGCAGGCGCTGCGGTTAACGCAGTGGCGACGACGTTTCTCGCTCTGGCGACGATCCCCGGCGACATCTACGTGTCGATCGAACCGGATGCAGTCCCGGTCACGACCGCGGTCGAGGTCCGCAACGTCGGTGCAGATGGCACCATCAGCTGGACGGCGGCCGATGATCAGGACTGGATCGGCGTCGACCCGACCTCGGGTAGCGCCAGCGAAGTCACACCTGGCGTTCTCGATGTGACAGTCGATCCAGCGGGACTGGCGCTCGGCGTCTATACCGGCTTTGTCACCGTGACGGGGGACGCAGCGAATTCGCCGGTGCAGATCCGAGTGCGCCTCGCCGTCGCGGAGAACGTGCCGCTCGACGCCGGTGTCACCACTCAGGGCGTCCTGCCTTTGGGTGAGCGGCTCAGGTATGTGCTCGACGGCACCGCGGGACAGTCGATCGACGTGGCATTGTTGCGTGACCTCGACCACCCGCAGCCGCTGGAGGACCCGTACTTACGGATCTTCATGCCGGACGGGGAGACACTCCTCGACTTCAACGATGACGCGCGAAGCGCTGGCCTGGAGAGGCAGTCACTGCTCTACTCGGTCGTCCTACCCGAAGATGGTAAGTACGTTGTGGAGGTCGGTGCGTGGGAGGACGCCAGCGAAGGTGGCTTTCTACTGAAGGCGCGTCCTGCCGGCCCGATCCTCGGGTTCGATCCCCGCGCGGTCGGCGGAAGAGCCGAGCAAGATGGCGACGCCGGAACCGCGCAGGTCCTTGTCTTCAATCTGTCGGGCCTCGGCCCGGGCAACTGGACGGCGACCAGTCCGCAGCCGTGGATCAGCGCCGATCCCAGTAGCGGGACGGCCGCATCGCCGGCTGGCAGGATAGCGGCGAGCTTTGGATACGCTGCGACACCCCAGGCTGGCCGGGCGAGCCTCCCGCGGCGCGAGCGCCGGGCACGTGCGGTTGGGGCCACTCCGTCGGTTGGCAAGCCAGAGGGACCCGCAATGGAGGAGCTGGTGCTGCCGACGGAGATGAAAGCTGGTGCGTCGAGTAGGATGGCGGCCCTACAGTCGACGCTTGTCACCGTAACCATGGATCCGACTGGCCTCGGCCTCGGTGGCAACGTGGGCGTCATCAACTTCACGCCTGACGATGGTTGGCTGGTGGGGAGCGTAACGGTGGCGTTTTGGGTTTACTCGCCGGGCATGGCAATCATCGGCGAAGACCTGGTTGACCCGTGGGGTGCGGCGACGGACGCGCGAACGGACCGAGCGATCGTGGCGACCGGTGACGCTTCCGGTAGCCTGCTTCCGGCGGCGGAGACCGGGGTCGATGCGGCTGTTGCAACCGGGTTCGACCCATTTCCATCGGACGTCGCACTCGCTGGTGACGGCGATTGGTTGGTGGGCAGCGCGGCGGTGGGCAACACGTCGATAACCAGGATCGGTCGCGAGGGTGGACAGTCGAGCTTTGCAGTGCTCCCCGATAACGCCTTCTGGCTGGCCGCAGGTCCCGACGGGGAGATCTACGCCACGGCGTGCTTCGACGATCAGACCTACCGCCTGAACCCTGATGGTACAGGCATTGCCTCGTTCGGTCCATCGCTGCCCTGCCCGCTGGGCCTCGACTACCGGACGCAGGATAACAGTATCTACATCGCGAGCAGCGAAAGTGACCAACTGCTGAGAGTGGACCTAGGCGATGGGTCGACGGGTCAGGTGGGAAGTGGTCTGATACCCTGGGATGTAGCGATAAGCCGGTCCGGCAAGATCTACGTCACGGGTTTGGACGCTGACCTGCTTGGCGGGTACATATGGATCATGGATCCGGCATTGTCGCCCGACGCCGAGCTCTTCGCCGTCGCGCCCTCCCCGGCGAACCTGCTGGGTATAGCACTCGTCGAGGGCGGTGTGGTGCTAACGGCGAGCGCCGAAGGCTTCGGCGAAGTCTACTTCTTTCCGGTCGACGACGGGCCGCGCATCGGTGGCGAAGGAGATCTCTTAGCGCGCCTGGCGGTCGAGGAGGTCGACGGGCTACTGGGCGAGCCGTTCGAGGTGCCGCTGATACTGGACATGGCGGGAAGCACGCGTGAAGCGACCGACTTCACCGCGAGCCTGGGCTGGAACCCCGGCGTCCTCGAGTTCGTCGAGATCGCCGAGGGCGATTTCGGCGGTTCGTTCACCGCTGAAATCGATCAGGCGGCCGCCGGCATAGTCGGGGCGACGGCGTCGCGCACCACAGGGCTGAGTGGTGGCGTTCGTACACTTTTCAACGTGACGTTCAACCTGGACGCTTCCGTCAACCCGGGAGATCAGGTGGACGTAGCCCTCACCTTCGATGAACTGCTCGGACCTTTTGGCCGGGACCTTCGGTCGGTGCTGACGGTCCAGTCGGGCAGCCTCTGTGTCAGCACCTGGCTCTGGGGCGATGTGGATCGTGACGGTACGGTGGGAACCGGTGACGCGACGCAGATCCTGCGGCACCTGGTCGGTTTGCCACTCGCCGTTGGAGCAGATATCGAGCTGGGCGATGTGAACCGTGACGGTGTCGTGAACGGCGTCGACGCGGTACAGATTCTCCGCCACCTGGTCGAGCTTCCGGTACCGGCCGAGAGTGGTGTCGCCGGTTACGGAGTGCGCGCATGTCCGTGAGCCTCGTATCCGACCGCCGCTCGAGTGCCGATTAGGAGGATTGAATGACGTATACAAGAGGAGCGATCAAAGGCCTCCGCACTCCACTCACCTTTATTCTGGTCGGTGCGATCACGGCTGCAAGCTTCGCTGCATGCGCCGACGAGCCGACAACGCCGGGTGGTGGTGAAGATGCGAACCTGCCACAGGGGCTGAACGTCTACTTGACTCTGGACGATCGGCAGGCCTCACCCGGCTCCAGCGTTCGGGTCACGGGTAAGGTGCAGGCGGTCGGTGTGGACCTTACGCCCACGGGCTTTCTGGTACGGTTGAACTACGACCCGGCAAAGCTCGAGCCGATCGCGGCTCGCTCTCTCGAGGATGGGGTCCTGAGAGCGGTCAACATCGGCGTGGGGCCGGGTCTGGTGAAGGCGGCTGGCGCCTCGGCGGACGGCCTGAGCACCGATGTCCTGTTCGAGCTCGATATGAAGGTCAAGAAGGCGGGGTACGCGGAGGATCTCTCCATTGCCGTCGATGAGCTCGGGGTGATCGAGCGCAACTTCGCCGATCACGCGGCGGACGTAGTTGTCCTGCCTCAGGTCTTGGTCGTGCCCTCTCTCTGAGTCAGCTTGACCCAGGCGACCTCGGCGATGGCGGCGTCCTGCGCACCGACGCCCGTCAGGTCGCAGATGATGAGCTCGTCATCTTCACGGCCCGGCTTAGTACCGACCAAGACCTCGCCCAGCTCCGCATGCACCGAGTCCGGTGAGAGCACACCCTCCTTCACGCCGTGGTGAACTTCTCCGAGTGCTATGCACTGACTCAGGCGGTCGACCACGACCTTGTCGGCCCGGGCGAGCGTCTCCGTCGCCAGCTCTCGCTTGTCGGGGCCATCGGAGCCTACGGCGATCACCGTGGCGTGAGACTGGAGTGCCGATGCGCTGAACAGTGGCTCGCGGCTCGGCGTCGCGGTGATGACTAAGTCCGCTCCGCGGACTGCCTCCTCGGGACCTGATTCTGCCCGGAAGGGGATCGACAGCTCCTCCTCCATCTCGGCACAGTAGCGGGCGAGATGCTCGGCGTCTGGGCTCCAGGCGACGGTGCGTTCCCAGCTGCGCACCCCTGAGAGCGCCCGAAGTTGGAAGCGGGCCTGGATGCCGCTGCCGAGCATCGCGACGTTCGGGATCGACTCCGGCGCCAGCAGCCGGGCCGCCAGCGCTCCGGCCGCTGCGGTCCGCAGGTCGGTGAGGTACGCGTTGTCTGCCAGCAAGGCCTGAGGGAAGCCGGTCCGCGCATCGAAGACCAGGATCAGACCCGACCCACTGGGGAGCCCCCGTTCGACGTTTCTGTAAAAGCCGCTGGCGATCTTCACGGCAAAAATTGCCGAGCCCTTCAGATACGCCGACTTCACGTGCACCTCTCCCTGGGCCTCCGGCACCTCCAGACCCATAGGCGGCGGAAGCTCGACTGCGCCTTCGGCCATGGCCCGGAACGCCTTCTCCGCAGACGCCAGCGCCTCCGGCTCCTTTATCGCCTCACGAATCTCGGCTTCTTTGATTACTTGCATCGGTCACCCCGTTAGTCGCTGAATGACTCTAGAGTGTCAAGCTGCGAAGGGCTCGGCAAGGTTAGCGCCGGGCGCGCTAGACTTGGGCCGGCCGAAGGCGCATCTTGAGCCCGGCCTAACGTAGATCGAGCGACGCCCCAACCGTAACTCGCACGGAGCGATACCGAACGGACGCGATATGCCGAAGACCATCAAACCCTCGGATCACCAGCCGCCTCTGCCACTTGAGCGTTTCATACTGAAGGAGTCGCCGGATGACGAAGCCGTTCCGATGGACGTACTGTTCGTCGGTGGTGGTCCCGCTGGACTGGCCGGCGCCATCGAGCTCGCCCGACTGGTCGCCCAGGAGGACGAGGGTCAAGGCGGCCTCGGAGAGCTGGAGATCGGTGTACTCGAGAAAGCGAGCTCGCTGGGCGAGCACTGCATGTCGGGCGCCATCGTGAACCCGGCCCCGTTCCGCCAGCTCTTCCCCGATGTCCCCGAGAGCGAGCTGCCGTTCCGGGTGCCGGCGCCCAAAGACCGCGTTTTCATGCTGTCGGCGAAGGGAAGACGGCGCATCCCAACGCCGCCCTCCATGCACAACAAGGGGAACTACGTGGCGTCGATCTGTGAGGTCGTGCGCTGGATGGGTGAGCGAGCTGAAGATGCCGGCGTGAACATATTCACCGGCTTTCCCGCCGAATCGCTGCTCGTAGAGGGTGACAGGGTCGTCGGCGTACGCACCACGCCTACAGGACTGGACCGGGAGGGACGGCCCGGGAGTGGGTTCATGCCGGCCACCGATGTGACGGCACGGGTCACGGTGCTCAGCGAGGGTACCCGCGGCTCGCTCAGCCAGGCGTTCCTGGCGTGGCAGGAAGTCAGGTCGCCGAACCCGCAGATCTATGCCCTCGGGGTCAAAGAGCTCTGGCAGGTGAGGCGGGCGCCCGATCATGTCATCCACACGATGGGCTGGCCGCTCCCCAAGGACGCGTTCGGTGGAAGCTGGATCTACCCGATGGCCGACGACCTCATCTCGCTCGGCCTAGTTGTCGGGCTCGACTACCGCCAGCACTCCCTCGACGTGCATGTACTACTGCAGAAGCTGAAGGAGCACCCGCTGGTCGCGCCTTTGCTGGAAGGCGGCGAGCTGCTCGAGTGGGGTGCGAAGACGATACCCGAGGGTGGGTACTATTCGCTTCCTGATCGACTGTACGGGAACGGCCTGCTCATCGTCGGTGACGCCGCCGGCTTCGTCGACGTGCCGTCCCTCAAGGGAATTCATTATGCGGTCCAATCGGGGATCTTCGCGGCCCGGACGATCTTCGGGGCGCTCAAGAACGATGACACATCCTTGAGTGGGCTCTCCGGGTACGACGCCGCAGTGCGCGACAGTTATGTAGGCAATGATCTTTACAAGACGCGCAACATGCGGCTCGCATTCAAGTCGGGCCTCTACGGCGGTGGTGTGAAGGCGGCGGTCATGAGCGCGACGAAGGGTGCTCTGCTGGGTGGCCGGATCGACGTGCCCGCCGACGCGGACGAGCCTCGCGAAGTAACAGCGCCGGCCGAGTTCGCGCCAGACGGCGAACGTACGGTCGGCAAGCTGGATGCGGTCTTCCGCTCGGGCAACGCGACCCGTGATGACATTCCCTCGCATCTGATCGTCGGCGAGGATGTTCCACCGGATGTGGCGGACCTCTACGCTCACATGTGCCCGGCGGGCGTCTACGAGCGCGATGGGAATAGGCTGGTAGTCAACGCTCCCAACTGCATCGACTGCAAGGCGACGGATGTGCTCGGGCCGCGCTGGACGCCGCGCGAAGGTGGCAGCGGCCCGGCCTACAAGCGGATGTGACTTAGATCAACGGGCAGGGGCAGCGGGGGCGCTAAGCGCGGAACTTGGCAGGACCCTCCCTCCCGTGTAGCTTCCCGGGCTGTTACTCAGGACAATCTGGAGATCCCCAACCGACTCTCTCTGGAGGTGAACGTGCGATTAGCCCACCTGACCCTGGTGCTCGTCTGTTTGACGTCGCCGCTGGCGGCGCAGGAGCTGGAGCGGCCGGCGCACTGGAAGGTGCGCTTCGATCGACCGGCGCCGGATACGGCGATCTACTTCGTTACGATGCCGCCCGGCTGGCACATTACCACGGGCCCGGCAGCCATCCTCTACGATCCCGCTAAGACGGCCCGGGACGAGTACCGAGTTCAGTCGGAGATCTTCCTCTTCCCCGGCGAGCGGCGCGAGGGGTTCGGCCTCTTGATCGGCGGCGCGAACTTGCAGGCGGCCAACCAGTCGTATCTTTACTTCCTGATCCGCAAGGACGGCCGGTTCCTGGTGAAACACCGGGCCGGTAGCGAGACCCACGTGATCATCCCGTGGACGGAGCACAGTGCCATCATCAAGCACGATGGCGGCGAGGGCAGCGTGAAGAACATCCTGGCCATCGAGTGCGGCGCGCAGCAAGTGCGCTTCTTGGTCAACGGCCAACAGGTGGCCTGGCTGCCGCGCTCGGAGATGGACGTCGACGGTGTCGTGGGACTCCGCGTCAACCACAGCCTCAACGTTCACGTCACCAACTTGACGGTCGAGCCGCTCACCGGAGGCACTCGCTAAGAGGCCTACGACTCCTGGCCTGGGCCCCGTCGCTTCATGCGGTGGGGCCTTTTCTATCCGCGCTTTCCATATCGGAGAGCGCCCAGCTAATATACCGATGGCCCCATGCCAAAGAACGGGAGCGTTTTCGCATGAACGTGATCGGCCTGCTCGGTGGTATGAGCTGGGAGTCCACCGTCGAGTACTACAGGATCATCAACCAGGAAGTGCGCCGCCGACTCGGAGGCCAGCACTCGGCCAGGATCCTCATGTTCAGCGTCGATTTCGAAGAGATCGACAGGCTGCAGATGGACGACGAATGGGATCGGGCCGGACAACTGCTCGGCACCGCCGCCAAAAGATTGGAGCGCGGCGGCGCCGACTTCATCCTGATGTGCACCAACACCATGCACAAAGTCGCGTCCGCTGTTCAGGACGCCGTCCGCATCCCGCTCATCCATATCGCCGATACCGTGGCGGAACGTATAAAAGCACAGAAGCTCACCCGAGTCGGATTGCTGGGGACCCGCTTCACCATGGAGGAGGACTTCTACAAGGGCCATTTGTCCACTCAGCACGGCCTAGAGGTCTTCGTCCCCGGAACCGCTGACCGGGAAATCGTCGACCGGGTCATCTATAGCGAACTGTGCCAGGGCCAGATCCTCGCCGAATCGCGCCGCGAGTACGTGCGGATCATCGAGGCGTTGGCGGAGCAGGGCGCTGACGGCGTCATCCTCGGCTGCACTGAGATCGGCCTGCTCATCAAGCCCGACGATTCGCCACTCCCGGTCTTCGACACCGCCCGGATCCATGCCGAGGCCGGCGTGGATTTCGCGCTCGACTCCTAGCCCTCGCAGTCTGTCCGAGGGGCTCCTCTCGCCTATTGACAGTATACTTGTCATGATGACAACTTACTTGCAATCCTCGCGGCTGCCGGGAGTTGCCGACATGATCAATCTGGGAACGCTATCCCTCGGCGAATTGGGGGATAGGGAAGAGCGAGAGGAGCAGCGGCTCGCGGGAAAGGAGCCGAAGCGCAGACGGGCTGTCCCGGAGTCGGAACGGGCTCTCGCCAAGCTGATCGAAGAGACCCATGCCACGTCGAGGCGAGTGGAGGCGAGTATCGAGGCGCTGCACGGTGGGCAAGCGCCCTCGAGGGGAGGCCGCGCTTTGCTGAGGGATCTGGCGCGGTCCGGGCCGCAGACGGTACCGCAACTGGCCCGGAGGCGGTCGGTAACGCGGCAGCACGTGCAGGCGCTGGTGAACTCCCTGTCTGAGGCCGGCTGGGTGGAATTGCAGGTCAATCCTGAACACAGGCGCTCGAGGCTCGTGGGTGTCACAGAGCGGGGCAGGGAGCTGATCTCGAAGGTGGAGCGGCGTGAGCGCGAGCTGTACTCGGCTCTCGCGGTCGCGGCCGGTGGAGAGGAGATGGGTCGGGCAGCAGGAGTTCTACGATCGCTGCGGGAATCGCTTGAGGACCTTCAAGGCTAGCCCGGCGCGGCTTCGTAGACCCGCTCGAACTTTGCCGACTGACCCGGGCTGCTCAAGTTGAACTGCACGATGAGCTTGCGACCCTCGTCTCTGAGTTCGTAGGTCGTGGTGATCGTCGGCGTGCCACCCTCCAATTTCCGCACTACCTGGAACTTATCGCCCCGCCAACGGGCCCTTGTCGTCACGACCCCTAGGCCTTCGACGCGGTTCTCGACTTCTCGGTTGTCGGGGTAGAACAATACCTCACTGCCGTCCTGCAACACGATGGTAACCGTGGAGTCGGTCTGCTCTATCCTGAAAACACGAGCTGACGCCAGGATGCCGCTCACCCGCCCGGTGACGCGCTGGCGGTTGCCGCCGGGCAGCGATGGGTCGACCTGGGGAGGCCCTGCCAAGAACTCGCGCGGATCGTCGCTTTCGAGGTCGTTGAGCAACCAGGTGCCGGTGAAATCGTTACGTGTGGGCTCGAAATCGGAGCCACCGCCGCTGCCCGAGCAGCCGACGAGCGTTGCGGTTAAGGTCAGAGCTGCCACGGTTGGCAGCAGTGGAACGGTAGAGACTCGCATGACTTTTCTTCTCAGGGTATTGGTGGTGGCGGAGCGCCCCGACCGCCTCGGCGGCCTGGCATCCGCTCACGCATTCGACCGCGCCTCTCGTGCGCCGCCAGGCTGTCCCAAAGAGCGGCCTGCTCGGCTGTTAGGACAGCGCCGATCTCCTGCCGGATCGAGTCGGTGACCGCACGGAGACGCGGCAGCATTTCGTCCAGGATGGCGTCCGAGCGTGGCCGCCCGTTCTCCATGATGGCCGCTATCTGCCGCGCCTGCTCCGGCGTCAGGTTCAACCGCCTAAACATAGCGGGCAGGTTACCCTGGCGGAACCTTGCTGTCATGTCGGGCCCCATCGCTGGGGGAAGAGGCGGAAGTTCAGCGCGCCGCGCGCTGCGGATGCGTTCGCCGGCGAATCCGACGAGCACTCCCACCACGAAGGTGAGTAGGAGGATCGCTACCCCCTGAGCGCGGATGCGGCCGAGCGATTCGACTCCGTTCTTCATTGTGGTTCCTCCAGCGCTATGAGCAGCTCGGATGGGTCGGGCAACTCATCGCTACGCACCCACTGCGCGATCTGCTCCGGAACGCCGATAGCTTCGGCAATCCCGATCTCGGACTCGCTTTCCAAGGCTGGTCCCTCGACGAGGGCCAGGGTCGCTGCCGATACGACCCCCGCGATGGCAGCGGCAGCCAGCAGCGGGCGCCACCAACCCGCGACCTGGCCGAACACGCTCGCTGGGGCGCGACGCGCGGCCAGAGCCGGCGCAACCGCGGTGTTGATCCGCTCCACCTTCTCCTCGAACCGCTCACCCTCGGCCGTTGGGTCGAGGGCCGAGAAATCGATCCGCTCGTCAGTCATTCGAGTACTCCTTGAGAAGCCCACCACCCAGCCGCTCGCGCAGCGAGCGGCGGGCAGCCATCAGGTGCTGGCGGGACATCCCTTCCGAGATCGCCAGAGACTCGGCGATCTCACGGTGCTTCCAACCCTCCAGATCGTGCAGCAAGACCACTTCGCGCTGGACCTCGCTCAGCGTCGCCAGGGCTGACTCGAGTGCTCTCCTCAGTTCGGCCCGCTCCGCATCGCTCCCTGGGTTCTCGGGGCCCGGCGCCGTCACGGTATCGAGCGGCCGTGTGGTGCGTAACCTTCTGTAACTGCTGTAGTTACGGGATCGGTTGCGGACGATCTGAAGGAGCCACCCCTTGAATCGCTCCGGCTCCCTCAGCTCGTCCATTCGCTCCACCGCCCGGACGAAGGAGTCCTGAGTCACATCCTCCGCGTCCATCGCGTTCCCGAGTACGGCGAGCGCCACGGCGTACGCCGCCCGGTAGTGGCGGCGCACCAGCGCCTCGAACGCCGCCGCGTCGCCGCGGCGAGCTCGCCGTACGAGAATTGCATCGCTCAAGTCGGGTCCCCTAGCCGCGGCCAAGACTCACGATGCCTACACATATAAGGACAAGCTAGTCCGGCTGGGTGTTAGCTGGAAGCCGGTCAGCTCGGTGCTTGCGCCAACGCTTGCTGATAGCAAGACTGAAGGGTCATGTCTCTCCCAGCGCGCGGCAGCCGGTAGGCGGTCTGCTGGACCGTGAACACGGCGGCTGCTCCGGTGTAGCAAACGGCGAGCGGGTAATCTGCGCGCTCGCCAGTCCAGTGTAGGTGCACACCACAAAAGGGCCGGACTTAGCGGCAGCCGCAACGCCTCAGGTGCGGCGCGTTCGGTCCCGATCGGAGCACTGGTGGAAAACTCGTTGGGGGTTCTGGAGCTCAGGGACAAGGGTAGCGGCTTTGTCCGTTGTCGTGAGGCCAGCTACTTGCCGTCCGACTGCGACGTCCACGTCGGTCGCAAGCTGATCCAGCGGTACGCGCTGCGGACCGGCGACGAGATCGCCGGCTTTGTGGGTAAGGCGCCTGGCAAAGGCAAGAGCCCGCCGCTCACTGAGATCACAGCCGTCAACGGCCGCCCACCTGAGGAACTGGAAGGCCGTCCTCAGTTCAGTAGGCTAGGCGCCGTCCATCCCGACGAGCAGATCGTACTCGACTGCGGCCGCGAGCTGCTCGGTAACCCAGACCTCACCAACCGAGTGATCGATCTTCTCTGTCCGTTCGGCAAGGGCCAGCGGGCGCTTATCGTCTCACCGTCCAAGGCAGGTAAGACCACCGTGCTGCAGTCGGTGGCCGAGGGGATCGTCAGGAACAATCCCGACGCCGCGCTTTTCATCCTGCTGGTCGACGAGCGACCGGAGGAAGTCACAGAGATGGAGATGTGCGGTTTCGGCGAGGTCGTCTCATCGAGCTTCGATTTTCCGGCCGATCGGCATGTAGCGGTGGCTCAGCTCACTCTGGAGCGGGCGCGGCGCCGCGTCGAGCTGTCGCAAGACGTGGTCATTATTCTCGACTCGATCACGCGGCTGGCACGCGCCTACAACAACGTGGAGCGAGGCACCGGTCGCACGCTCAGCGGCGGAATAGACGCATCCTCGATGGAAGGACCGAAGCGTTTCCTCGGTAGCGCCCGCAAGATCGACCCGGCGAAGGGTGGCGGCTCGCTCACTATCATCGCAACCGCGCTCGTCGACACCGGCTCGCGCATGGACGATGTGATCTTCGAGGAGTTCAAGGGCACCGGCAATAGCGAACTGGTGCTGAGCCGTGAGCTGGCAGACCGGCGCATCTTCCCGGCCATCGATCTCAACGCCAGCAGCACGCGGCGCGAGGAGCTGCTGCTCGACCCGCAGACGCTAGCTGTTTCGCAGGCAATTCGCCATCGGCTCGCTCGAGCTTCTCCGGTCGATGCGATGACCGAGCTACTCGGTGTCATGAGGAAAACGGGATCGAACACCGAGCTGGTCAAACAAGCTGCCGCTGCCACCTGAGTCACCTCGCTTGCCGCTCGAAGGGTACGACGCGATCTTAGGCGGTACGTGACCCTGATTCGCGCGCAATCTTGTTGCCCCCAACATGAAGGCTCTCGCGCGTCGCCGCCGCTTCCAGCGGCCTGTCTGCGCCTTCACGCTGGTTGCGTGTAGCGCGCTCCCCAACGTCGCACCAGCACAGATCGTGGTGGGAGCCGACGTTACTTATGCCAACCGGTACATCTGGCGTGGAGCCACCCGCGCCAGCATTCCCGTTTTCCAGCCGGACATCTACCTGGCCTACCGGCACGCCGACAGTTATCTGACTCTCGGCGGATGGTGGAGCTTCGAGACCAGGAGCGGCGAGGATGAGATGAGCGATACCGGCCCTGGGGTAGGCGGGTTGGGAGAGTCAAACTACTGGATCGAGCTCTCGTCGCGGGTCGGGCCCTTGGACTTCGGAGTCGGCTTCACGAGCTACCTGTTCGACGATGATGTGCCCGGCGGCCGCGACAGCTCGTGGAATACCAGCGAGCTGTATGCCACTCTGTGGTGGGAAACAACCGCGCTCATACCCAAGGTCAGCCTCTGGTACGATATCGACGCGATCGAGGGCGCGTATGTCGAAACGAGCATAGATCTCCGAGTGCCGATCCTCCCCGTCGCCTACATGTACATCGGCGCGCTCGCCGGCTGGAGTGCCGGGCTGGCTGTCCCCGAGTCCGCTCCCTCGCAGCCTGCCTACTTCGAGAAGGATGGCCTGACGCACGTTGATATCTCCGCCTGGGCTTCCTTTCGAGTGGGGAGGGGATTATCCCTGGCGCCCGAGCTGCACGTTCAGATCAACGATGACGCGGCGACCAAACGAACGCGTGTCGACGATTCGGAGGGTGCGAAGGTCTGGTTCGAAATTGCTTTGAGTTGGGCCCACGAGATCGGAGGCAGGCGGTGAAATACAGAGTTCTAGTAGCCACCGCCCTTCTGATGGTAGGGTGCGGCTACAATGAGATCCCGCTTTCCGCACCGCTCTCGGAGCCAGCGGTGCCGCCGGGAGGTGAAGCTCCGCTGTACGCCGGATTCGGAAGGGCCGACATCACACCACCTCCAGGCCCCGGGCTTTATGCCTACGGTCCCGAGGGTCGCGAGGCACGCGGCTTCCGCAATCGCCTATATGCGAAAGCCCTGGTCCTCGAGGACGCTGAGGGCGAGCGGATCGCGTTCGTCGTCGCCGACCTGGGCGTCGTCTCTGTCGCGCTCCACCGGTCGGCTGCCCAGCGGACGCTCGAGATTGCAGGGATCGGCGCCGACCGTCTCGTGCTGGCGGCGACCCACACCCATGCGGGACCCGGGAATTTCATGGGAGTCAAGCAGTTCGACGATCACGGTACCTCGGTCGCCGGCTACGACACGGCGGTGGTCGCTTTTCTCGCTGAACGGATCGGGAACGCGGTGCGGCAGGCCGTCGATTCGCTGCGTCCCGCGCAGGTCGGCTTCGCCATGGTCCCGGTGTGGGGTTTCACGCGCAATCGCAGCCTCGGCGCCTTCCGGACCAACCCCGATAGTCTGAAGGTGTACGAGCCACCGCCCGGCTTGGATCTCGATGAGAGTCAGCGGGCAGTCGATCCTACGTGGACGATGCTTCGGGTGGACGTTTTCGATCCCGGTCAGGCTCGATTCGTACCAGCGGGAGCGCTGAGCATCTTCGCCATACACGGGAACGCCATCCCAGCGGTAAACGATCTGTACGACGCCGACATTCACGCGGCGATGCAGCGTCGTCTTGAAACCCACGTCGACAGCCTGAACGGCGTGATGCGCTCATTCGCGCCCCGCGCGGTCCACCTCGTGGCAAACGGCGCCGAGGGTGATGTGGCGCCCACCTTCCCCGATGCGGGGCGATGCCCGCCGCCGAAGTTGCGCCTGGGCCGCCGGCCGGGAGGGCCGCACACTCCGCCTCCGGCGGAGGCATGGCGTCCGATTTCAGCCGATCTTGCGGCCGCCTGTATGGATGCCTCCACGGCCTTCGTGGACTCGGCAGGTCCGGCGCTCGCCGAGCGAGCGATTGCGATCTTCGATTCACTCGGCGGACGCCTCAGCGGAGGTGTGCGGATCGGCCGCGCCTTTCGCACCGTGCCCTTGCGGGGTGTGGGCGCACCGCCCGACCTCTGCGACGCCCCGCGTGTGGGTACCGTGACGCTCGTCGGTAGCGACGCCTCGACGACCCGCTACTACGGATGGCGGTTGTTTGGTCTGATTCCGATGGGCTTCGATCACAAGGGCTCGTCTATCGAGCCGGAGCCCAAGGGTTGCCACGCGCAGAAGCGAATCGCCTTGGGCTCGCTTCAGGGCCTGGTAGTAGGAGAGCACGGCCTGCCCGAAGTGGCTCAGCTGATGATCGTCCGGGTCGGTGGGCTCGCGCTCGCCGTTGCACCGGCCGAGGTCACCGTCAGTGCCGGCGTCATGATCAAGAAGACGGTACTTCGCGAGGTTCGAGCGGCAGGAGTTCCTGTCGACTCGGTCGCGGTGATCAGTCTGGCGAACGGAGACCTGCGCTACATCGTCACTCCCGATGAGTATGCGGTGCAGGACTACGAAGGCGCCTCGACGCTCTACGGTCCACAGAGCGCAATGGTACTGGCCCGAGAGTTCGGCGGACTCGCTGCATTGCTAGGTGCCGGCGGCCAAACGGCCGACGCTGCCGAGGTGGGCGAGCTCATCGCCTACGCCGGCAAGTTGCGAGAGGTGATGCCGAGCCGTGACACAGGGCCGGCCCCGGAGCGAATCGAACGCCGCTTCGTCTCGCTGGAGTGTGCCGGTGATACCGCCGTCGCGAGCTGGATCGACATCTATCCCGGCCGCCTGGTGCCGGCGGACGGACCGCTATTGAGAATCGAGCGCGATACGTCTCGCGGCTGGGAACCTCACATCTGGGACGACCACAGCAGCCTGGAGGTACGCGCACTGGAGCCGAAAGGCAAACGCGGGTACTTGTGGGAGACGCGTTGGCTGGCGGAGCAGGCCGCTCCTGGGACGTACCGGATAGTCCTGGAAGCGCGCGACGGGTTCAGCGCGCTGCGGGGTGATCCTTTCGAGGCTTGTATCGGTGAACCGGCGGGGGCCTCAGGAGACACCCGCCGCTAGGCTGCCGTCCCCAGCGGGTGGTATGCTGAACGGAGCGTGGAGTTCCCACCACTCTCGGGCCCTGCTCTGGGTCCAGCACTCCACAGGAACCGAAGTCAACGCGTCCTGCAATTGCTCAGCACTCTGGAAACGGTCGCCGGGCTCCTTCGCCAGACATGTCATTACGACCTCGTCTAGCTCGGCGGGGATAGTCACCTCGGCGATCTGCGACGGCTTGCTTGCCGTCGCTCTCACATGATCGAGGATAACCTCCATGGCAGACGATCGTACGAACGGCGGTTGGCCGGTAAGCATCCAGTACGCTACACCGCCGACGTTATAGATGTCTGCCCGGCCGTCGATCTTGTCGGCGCCCTCGATTGACTCGGGGGCGAAATAGTGCGGTGTCCCGAGGATCATGCCGCTCTTGGTAACCGTACCGGCGTCCTCTAATCCGATCTCCTTCGCCAGCCCGAAATCCAGAACCTTGGCGAAATCATACAGGCCACCGCGCTTGGTGAGGAATATGTTCGACGGCTTGATGTCGCGGTGGATTACACCCATGGAATGTGCTTCAGCCAGCGAGCCGCAAACCTGTTCCAGAACGTAGATCACCCGGCCCGGCTCCATCGGCCCGAATCGCTCAACCAGCACCTGCAGGTCCAGTCCGTCGAGGTACTCCATCGCGTAGTAGAACGTGTTGTCGGGCGTATGGCCGAAGTCGTAGATCGTGATCGTGTTCGGGTGCGTCAGAGCCGCCGACAGCCGGACCTCCCGTTCGAAGCGGGTGACCGCCTCTTCGCTACCGCTTTTCTCCGGGTGAATAACCTTCACGGCCGTGGGTCGGCACATCAGCGCATGTTGCGCCACATACAACTGCCCCATGCCCCCCTCACCCAGCTCCTCCTCGATCAGATAGCTCCCGAGCCGACGGGCTTGGTGCAGCTGCTGCCTCATGTTATACAGCGCCTTGGTGATCAAGACCGACACGACGGCGAGTATTATGAGGTAAAACGTACCCTCCAGAACCATGTTTCTGAACTCGCCTATTCCGCCGCTGTTATCCCAGAATGCACGAATCTCGGGAAGACCAAAGTAGGCGGCCCCCATGGCGATCGGGTAACCCAGTGCACCCGTCACTGCCAGCCCGGCCTGCAGCCCGACCGGTACCGGCACTATCGCGGCGTGGATGAACAGGGCGAGCGAAATCCCGAATGTCGGCACCTCATCCAGGTCGAAGACGGCCGCGACGAAGAGCGATAGTAGAAGGATGAACGTCAGGACGATGTAGTCGATGACGAGCAACTGCCGCGTCTTCCAACGCCTGATAAGGACTATCGCCGTCGCCAAGCCGAGGGAGATTGGATACAGGTTGTAGATCGCGTTGATGTGCGGGGTGAAAACGTTGTCCGTTGTGCTACGGAAGGGCACGACACTGTAGAACAGGAACAGCGCGATGCCAATGAAGAAACCCGCGGTGTAGACGGCCCTCAGGCGTTGCCGTAGCGTCTCCCCGAGCTCCTCTTGGAACGAGGTGCCATCGGCGAGCGATAGGGAAACGTGGTGCCTGAAGCCTTTCAGGACGTCCACAACAATCTCGGGCTGACTCCCAGATCACCTGTGCCAGCGTAAGGTGGCATACCGCGCCGTCACCATGCAATCTCGCGAGGACTGGGCGCCCTGGCAACAGAGTGGTCTCGGCCACACCGGCTCCCTGTCGGTTCTGTCAACGGAAAGCCTCGCCGGGGCTCAGCGAGGCTTTCGTCAGCCTGCTGCAGTGCGGCCTGAGCGGTCGCTACTCCGCCGGCATACTCGTGTTCCAGATATCGGCGTGCAGCTTCCAGTTCCCATCTTCGCCGCGCTTCCAGACTACCAGGTACTTGCCCTGCTCCACAGCGCCGCCTTCGCCTTCGGCGGCGGGCATCGACCAGGTGCCGACCTCGTAGGCGAACTCGCCGGCCCCGTCCACACTCACGGTGTTCAAGGTCAACGCAGAGCCGCCTTCGGGTAATCCGGCGGCCCAGAACTCTTGCACGGCCGCCATGCCCTGCATCATCTCGGCCTCGGGCGGCAGCAGGGAGGCGTCGTCGGTATAGAAGCCTGCCACCGCCGCGGCGTCCCCCGCGTTCACCGCTTCCACGAACTGGGCGTTGACGGCTTCGATGGCTTCCCGGAGCTGCACCCGATCCATCTCCATCTGCTCCGCCGCCGTGTCTTGCTGTGACTGCTCGCCGCAAGCGGTCACGGCCCAGAACAGAACCGGGAGCACAGCGAAAATTCGCGCCAGGGGCCTCATGTCACCCTCCTAGGCTGTTACTTTCGGGTTGATGGCGGTCTGCGGCCCCTAGGGTAGCCGTACGACAGCAGTTGCGCAATGATTCTTGGTCGAGCGCGAGACCGATGCAGCTATGAGCTGGAGAACCCCCGGTGCACCTGCACGACGTCGTTGAATGCTCACGCCTTGTGGCCGAGACGAGCGCCCGTCTGGAAAAAGTCGAGCTGTTGGCGACCCTGCTGCGCCGCTTGCAACCTCGAGAAGTGCCGGTCGCCGTCGCCTTCCTCACCGGTGAACCTCGCCAGGGTCGCATCGGAATCGGGCCGGCGAAGATAAGGGCGGCCTTTCCAGATATCGCCGCGGATGAGCCGTCTCTCAGAATCCTCGATGTAGGGGAAGGACTCGGGCGAATCGCCTCGCTGTCCGGCCCCGGCTCGTCTGCTGCGAGGGCGCGCCTGCTTCACGAGTTACTAGCCCGCGGTACGAGCGCGGAACAGGACTTCATCGTTCGCCTGGTCTTGGGCGAACTGCGTCAGGGCGCTCTCGAGGGCGTGATGGTGGAGGCGATCGCTAAGGCGGCCAACGTACCCGCATCGATCGTTCGCCGCGCCTTGATGTTTTCCGGGGCTCTGCCACAGGTCGCCAGCGCCGCGCTGTCGGAGGGGCGGGAAGCGTTGGGCAGGTTCTCGATCCAACTCTTCCGGCCGGTGCAGCCGATGCTAGCTGTTACTGCTGAGGAGGTGGGCGAAGCGCTCGATCGCTTCGAGGAAGCCGAGCTCGAGTACAAGCTCGACGGCGCGCGCGTGCAGGTGCACCGCGCCGCTGACGATGTTCGCGTCTACACGCGCCGCCTGAACGACGTGACGGCCGCGGTGCCCGAGTTGGTTGAGCGCGTTCGCGCACTGCCCGCTCGCGAGATCATCCTCGACGGCGAGACCCTCGCCTTTCGAGGCGACGGCAGGCCGCAGCCCTTCCAGGTGACGATGAGCCGCTTCGGCAAGAAGCTCGACGTCGAGCGCCTAAGAGAGAAGCTGCCGCTCGACGCCTTCTATTTCGACCTACTCTATCTCGACGGTGCTGGCCTCACCGACGTTCCGGCGCGTGAGCGTATGGAAGCGCTCTCGCAAGTGCTGCCGCCTGAGCTGCTGATTCCCCATACGAGCACCCACGACCCGGAGGAAGCACAGGCGTTTCTGCAAAGGGCTCTAGCCGCGGGCCACGAGGGAATCATGGCCAAGGCCCTCGATGCCCCGTACGAGGCTGGTCGCCGCGGCAAGAGCTGGCTCAAGCTCAAGCCCGCCCACACGCTCGACCTTGTCGTGCTAGCCGCCGAGTGGGGCTCGGGCCCCCGGCGTGGCTGGCTCAGCAACCTTCACCTGGGCGCCCGCGATCCGGTCGGTGGCGGCTTCGTGATGCTCGGCAAGACCTTCAAGGGCATGACCGACGAGGTTCTGGCATGGCAGACCCGCAGGCTTCAGGAGCTGGAGATCAGCCGGGACGACTACACCGTCTACGTGCGTCCCGAGCTTGTCGTCGAAATTGCGTTCAATGATATTCAGGCCAGTTCAAAGTATCCGAGCGGCTTGGCGTTGCGTTTCGCGAGGCTGAGGCGCTACAGGCCGGACAAGCCTCTGGAGCAGGCGGACACCATCGAGACCGTCCGCGCGATTCATGAGGGCCGGCTGGGCCACGGTTGAAATGACCAGACTCCTCCCCACGGTATACTCAGCTAAGAACAACTCAACGTTCTTCGATGTCGGAGGGACGCTGATCACCGTCGGCTACGAGCTGTTCGAGCGGAAGAGGTGGTTCCTGCTGCCGGGTCCCTCGCTGGCCCGCGTCGAGATCAACGTCGGCGATGGCACCTCGGTCATGTCGTACGAGTACTTGGTGCCGCGGACCCGCCGGGTCGGGCCCGAGATCACGAATGTCGAACGAGGCCTCTACAGCCTGTTGGACGAAGCCGTACGCGCGACGATGCAGGCCAAAGTGTTGGAGGATGCCGAGCGGGAAGTGAGAGCGCTGGAGATAGAGCACCTGTTCGAGGGTGGAAGCGCCGCCCGGGAGGCGACCGGCGACGCGGCGACTGCTCGGAAAGCCCGCGAGCAGAAGCTGCTGGATGAGCTGGTGGACCGGCTGATAACGGCGGTCCGGCATGTGACCAATGTGACGTCGCTGTCCGCGGAGGGGCTCGAGGCACACCAGAGCGACCGGAGCCATGCGCTGGAGAGAGTTGTCCAGTCGACCAACCTCACCTCTGTCTTGGAGGCCCAGGGCGTTTTAGGCGCGGTGGAGGCTTTCCTAGCCTACGAGGTCGAATCAACGACGGATGTCAACACGCTGAGAGAACGGACGCTTGGGTACCTGGATCGGCTTCGTGATACGAGTAGCGACGCGCTACCGGCGATCAGCTACGAGCAGGCCCACATTATCGCGAACGAGTTCGTCCCCGCCTATGTGGTCATGAAACAGAAGTACGACGCGGCGGCTGCGATACCCTCCGACATCTTCGGACACGCGTTCGGCAGTTTCTTCGGCGGCGGGATTACGGGGTGGCTAACGCTTTCTGTCTTTGGGGAGCTCGTGATCAGAAACCTTACGGGTATGTATGTGAACATACCCGGCTGGTACATCGGTGCGGCCGTCGCGTTCGTTTGGCCGTACATCACGGCCGCGTTCGGGATGGTGACGAGAGAAAGGAAGTACGAGAGAAGGCGTGATTTGTTGCTGCAGAGACTTTCCAAGCGGCTTGAGCTCGTCTGGCCTGAAGGTGGCAAGCCCTTACGCCGCTGATTTGAGCCGCTAGGGCATCACGGTGCGCTGCCGGATATACGCAAGCAGATCTGGCGTCGATCTGAACCACTCACCGCGAATGTGGGCATCAGAGAACGTTGTGTGCAGCTCGCGCTGCAGCTCGCCGGCGTTCCTCGCCGGAATAACTCCCAGCAGCTTGAGCTCCGAAGGGTTGCCGAGCTGCAGCTTGCCGATCCGCTTCCGCAGTTGGCGTTGTCTGGCTACGCCGACCTTGATCTCGCCGCCACCGGTGTCCTGAATGAAGTAGATGATCTTCACGAAGCACCACCACCTTGGAAGACGTTGACCACAGGCGGCTCGCCGAGTTGCAGGTAGCCTGTTCGGTCCGACACATAGTGCGCCGCACCCCCCTGCGTATCAAGCGGTGGGGAGAACTCAGTCGCGCTTGCGTCGAGCCCAGACCTTTACGGCGATGGTAACGGTTCGTTACCACGTAACGATGGGGCGCCGGCTGCCCGTTATTGCATGTTGTTAACTCGTAAGAAGTTATGCGTATCGCTCCCCTGGCATCGACCTTGCCAGTGTTGCCGCTGGGTGGCGCGCTCGCGGTGGCGCGCCTAACGTGAGCGCGTTAGCCCCGAACGCGAGGGCACTGGCCCGATGAGCTTCCGCACCAAGCTGCTCGCTCTGTTTGCCGTCCTCGGCGTGACTCCCGTCGTCGTGCTGGGCGTGTTCAACTACATCCGATCGATGGAAGCGGTGGAGTCGCTGATCGCTGCGCGTACGGCGAGCATAGCCGAGCGGGCGGCGACGGAAATCGCCGAACGCTACACGCTTCGCCAGTCCGACCTGCTTCTGCTGGCCGAGAATGCCGAGACACAGCGGCTGTTCCGTGCCCGTGCGGCCGGTGACGAGGAGCTGGTGGCTAGCGCCTACGAGATGGCTGACGCCTACCTGCGCCGTGCGTGGGGGGTGATGGCCTCTTCGTATCGCTGGATCGAGTTCCGCGATAATACGGGTGCCTTGCTGTACTCGCTCGGTGTAAGCGCCAGCCAGCGAGCGATGGGGGAGGAGTATGGGGGCGCCGAGCTGCAAGACGAAATAAGGGTTAACCAACCGATACGGGACATCGAGGGCACGGGCGACTTCGGAACGCTGGTCGCGGCCGTGCGAACTCGCGCCCTTATTCCAGACGAGGCGCTTGCGGCTTCATTCGGCCGTGCAGGTTACTCGGTGATTCTGGATCGAGCCGGCGAACGGGTGCTCTTCCATCCGCGGCGGGCATTTCTGAGGCAGGACACTGAGGTGCTTATTGGGCCGGCGAATTGGAACGCGGACCCGGCGCTGTTTTCGGACTCGGCGGGCAACTTCAGTTACGAAGAGGACGGGGCAGAGCGAGTCGCATCCTTTGTCAGTCTGACATCGCCGCCGTGGACCATCGTCTCATCGGCTTCCGTCGACGAGTTCGCAGCACCCTTCGCCCGGACACGGCTGGTGAACCTCAGTCTCATGTTCCTCGTCGCCGCGGTGATCTCGGTGGCGTTCCTGCTCGTGACCCGGAGGATGACGCGGTCGCTGAGGTCACTGACGGCGGCGGCCGACCAGGTGGCGGAGGGCAATTTCGAGCCGGCTCTGCCGGGCGCAGGGAGCGATGAGGTGGGCAAGCTGTCGGCGGCGTTCGCCATTATGGTCGATCATGTCCGCGACATGCTCAGGCGGATCCAGGAGAGCCGCCACCTGGCGGTCGTCGGGCAGTTCGCCTCCCAACTCTCACACGAGATCCGCAACCCGCTCACCTCGATCAAGCTCAACCTGCAGAGCCTGCAGCGCGATGCGGCGGCCGGCCGCATCCCGGAGGACTCGGCCCGACCGGTCGACATCTGCCTGCGCGAGGTCAGCAGGCTGGATCGGGTGGTGCGCGGGGTCCTCGATGTAGCACGCACCCGGACCGCGACCCGTGAGCCCTGTTCGGTCCACGCCGCGGTGGCCGATGCGCTCGAGGTGCTGCGGGCGCAGGTCGAGCAACAGAGCATCGACGTGCGGGAAGATCTACGGGCCTCTCATGATACGGTCCGCGGGGATGCGGAGCAGCTCAAAGGTGTATTGCTGAATCTTCTGCTGAACGCGGCCGAGGCGATGCCGGCCGGCGGTAGGCTTTGGGTCTCGACCGAGACCCGCGATGCGGCGGAGACGGGGGCGAGCGTGATTCGTGTGCGCGTCGCTGATGAAGGGCCGGGCGTGTCGCCGGAGCTGAAAGAAAAGATCTTCGAGCCGTTCTTCAGCACGAAGGCAGAAGGGGTCGGCTTCGGCCTCGCGCTGGCTCAGCACGCCGTGGAGGAACACGACGGCACGTTAACAGTCGAGGACGGAGCGGGGACTGGCGCCGTCTTCGTGGTGGAACTGCCACTCGCTGCAACGGGGATTGGGTCGTGAGCGAGCGTATCCTGGTCGTCGATGACGACGCGTCGATCCGTGAGACCTTCGAGCTACACCTCGCCCGGCAGGGGCATGAGGTGGCAACGGCAGCGAGCGCTGAAGATGCCCTAGCCTTGCTGCCGGATTTCGAGCCGGTTCTGGTCATCACCGACATCCGGATGCCTGGGATGGACGGGATCGAGCTGCTCGAGCGCGTACGGGAGGCCAATAAGGATATTGACGTTCTAGTCATCACGGCGCACGAGGACATGAAGACGGCCGTCAGCGCGATGAAAGCCGGTGCCTACGACTACCTGGTGAAGCCGCTGGATCTGGACCAGATCGACCTGTTGCTCGAGCGCTGTTTGCGGGACCGCTCGCTGCGCCGCCGCGTCAAGCATCTCACCGCCGAGGCGTCGGAGGGTCATGGGCTCGAGCAGCTGGTGGGTCGCGACCCGGCGATGATCGAGATCTACAAGTTGATCGGCGTGCTGGCGGAGAACCGCGCCACGGTGCTCATCCGCGGCGAAACGGGGACGGGCAAAGAGTGCATCGCCCGAGCCATCCACTTCAACTCCCCGCACTCCGGTGAGCCGTTCGTGTTGTTTAATGATACGGCGACCACCGAGACGCTCCTCGAGTCGGAGCTGTTCGGCCACGTGAAGGCGGAGTTCACCGGCGCTGTGGAGAGTCGCAAGGGCTATTTCGAGCTCGCCGGCGAGGGTACGGTATTCCTCGACGAGATCGGCGACATGGAACCGGAGCTGCAGGCGAAGCTGCTGCGCGTACTGGAGGAGCGCGAGTTCTATCCGGTGGGCGGCGAGCGGCCGCGCAGCACGAAGGCGCGGGTCATCGCCGCGACGCACCGACCGCTGGAAGACCTGGTGCGAGACGGCTCATTTCGGGA
>CAYFSW010000172.1:0-6963 GCA_964345885.1 uncultured Gemmatimonadota bacterium
GACTTCATCCAGCATGATCGTCTGACCGATGATGCCGCGGTCGCCTGCGTAACGACGCTGCCATAGCCCGTGTGACAGGATGGCCACCGGCTCGGCTCCCGGCCGGTCCTCATCTGGCAGAAAGGCTCTCCCGAGCGCCGGCTCAACCCCCAGCAGGCTCATCGTATTGGCCGTGACTCGGCCCACGGTCACAGACTCGGGCTCGCCGTTACCGGTTACGTTCTTGACGCCGTACGTGTAGACGCCGAGGTCCTCGAACGACTCGAAGCCTGCCTTGTAGTCCGCGTATTGCGGCAGCGAGAAGCGCGCCTGATTGAACCCGACGTCGTAATCGATGTGGAACAGGTGTACCAGTCGATCGGCGTCGCTGAACGGCAAGGCCCTAAACAGGTACGGGCTTACGAGGCTGAAGATCGCTGTGTTCGCGCCGATCCCCAGCGCCAGCGTGACAACGGCCACGGCGGCGAACCCGGGATTGCGACGCATCGTGCGTAAGGCGTATAGCGAGTCCTGTCTGAGTGCATCAAACATGACGGAGACTCCCGGTCCTTTGTGGCTTGACTCCCCCGGTGCCTTGGCGACCGGCCGGGCCGGTCGGGCCGCTGCTGCACGCTTCACACTACGGGCGACTTTTTCTGGCGGTTTCGAGGCACGGGGGCCAGTGGCATATTGGCACCGACACGCGGGGCGCGCGGGATGACCGGTCAGATCAACTTCCTATATACAGACATCGGGCGGGGACATCCTCACTATCTCGATGGGATCGTCGATTGTTTGCCGCCCGACGGGGTCGGCACCGTTACCGATGTCTTCACGGAGGCGTCCGGCGCCGCCCGAGCCGCCTGGGTCCTGGCGCGCTCGGTGTACCAGGGCGGCGGTCGCAACCCGGCGCTCTCGGCGCTCTATAACCGACTGCGGGCGCGGGGCGACTACAATCGGGGCGGAACCCTGCAGGGCGTCATGGGGCGCCCACTCCGGCGTCTGTACGTCGACGATCCGGCACCGCTCGTGGTGGCACACCCCGCCCTCGCAGCAATTCTGAGGGATAAGCGAAATCTCTTTTACCAGCACGGCGAGCTTGCCGCACCGCGCGAGTCGTGGGTTAAGGGGAGGCACCGCACCATCGTCCCGACCGCCGGTACGGCGGACGCCTTCATCGCCGCCGGTATCGATGTGGCAAGCCTTTTCGTCTCGGGTCTGTGCATCGAACCGGCGCTCGTCGAGCAGGCGGAAGTCGCCTTCAACGCCAGACTCGATCGACTCGCCGGGCCGGCCCCGCTCTGCGGTGCGTTCTTCTCCTCCGGTGCGGAGCCCCGACGGCACGTCGAGTCGCTGGCCGCCGCCGCGGCATCCGTCGTCGCTGCCGGAGGGCGAGCCCTGGTCTTCGCGCGCCGCGGCGGAGCGCTGATGACACGCCTGGCGCGAAAGGGTGGCGAAGGGCCTGGGCTGACTCTGTCTCTTTACGAGGGACGGCAGGAGTTGAACGATCTGACGGGGGGATCCTTCGCCGATTTCGACTACTTCGTCGCGCCCGCGCACGAGAGAACGCACTGGGCGCTCGGCCTCGGCTTGCCGAT
The DNA here is from genome assembly GCA_964345885.1 of uncultured Gemmatimonadota bacterium. Taxonomy (GTDB): domain Bacteria; phylum Gemmatimonadota; class Gemmatimonadetes; order Palauibacterales; family KS3-K002. The sequence continues at coordinate 1,578 of CAYFSW010000172.1, forward strand.
GTTCGTCGTCGCTCCTTCTCTAGGCAGCTTCTCCCCCCTCAACCGCGAGCTCCTGCTGGCCTCTCGGGTCGCCGCTACGATAGACGATGAGAGTGCCGCAGCGTCGTTCGGCGCGACGCTGGGCAAGCTCCACGAGACGGGGGAGCTGCACGCGATGGCCGAGGCGGGCTGGGGCCAATTCGGCATACGGGGCTTCCACAACATCGCCGAGATGCTGCTGTCGTTGTAGTTCGGTGCGTCAACCCTCTTCGAACGTTCCCGGGATGCGCTCCGCGCAGGTTGGGCACGTTCCGCCTTGGACCCGGTTCGCCAGGATATCAAGGGCCCGGCGTTCGATCAGCAACTCACCGCATGAGTGGCAGTAGGTGTTCTCCCATGGATGGCCGGGCACATTACCGAGGTAGACGTACCAGAGGCCTGCCTCCGTTCCGATAGTCCTGGCGGCCTCTAGCTTCTCGATCGGGGTCGGCGGCAGGTGGGCGAGCTGCAGGTGGGGGTAGAACCGAGTGACGTGCCACGGAGTCTCGGGCCCGAGGGTGTCCTTGATCCACGTTGCGATGCTGCGCAGCTCGTTCGCGCTGTCGTTGAACCTCGGGATGATGTTCGTCACCACCTCGACGTGCATACCGTATGTCTTCGCCTGGCTTACCGTCTCGAGGATCGACGCGGTCTCGGGGTAGTGGCCGATGCGTTCGTAGGTGTCCGCGGAGAATCCCTTGATATCGACCCGAAAGACGTCGAGATACGGCGCGATCGTCGCCAGCGCTTCAGTTGTCATCGAGCCGTTGGTGACGTAGTTGGTGTAGAGCCCGGCTTGCTTGGCTGCTTGTGCCGCATCGAGCGTGTACTCGAACCAGATCGTCGGCTCGTTGAACGTCCACGAGAGGCCGATGCAGCTGGAGGCTTTTGCCGCGGCGACGGAATCCTCTGGTGACAGATAGCGCGTCCCCGTGGTACCCCGCGTCCAGTGGGAGATCTCCCAATTCTGACAGCCGGGGCAGCGGAAGTTGCAGCCGACGCTGCCGAGGGAGAACCAGCGCGAACCGGGATGGAAGTGCAGGACGGGCTTCTTCTCGATCGGGTTGACCGAGGCTGACGACACCTCGCCGTAGATCAGGCTGTAGAGCCTGCCGTCCTCATTCCGGCGTGTCTTGCACCACCCCTCATCGCCGGGCTCGATCGCGCAACGCCGCTGGCAAGTGCCGCAGCGTACCGCTCCGTTGCCGAGCTGTTCGCTGAAGAGGGCTTCCACCTTCATTCGCCGTACTTCCCGCGCAGGGATACGTAAAGGACCTCGCAGATCTCCGTCGTGATGAGCCCGCTCTCCGTCTTCTCTACCAGGGTGAGGAACTGTCTGCCGTCGTCGAGCAGCGGGGCGATGAGTTTGCCGCCGGGCGTCAGTTGCCCGGTTAGCGGTGGGGGAACCGATCGGCAGGCCGCCGTGATGGAGATCCGGTCGTACGGCTGAAGGGGTGGATAACCGAGGCCGCCATCGGCGTTGACCAGGACGACGTCCTCATAGCCTGCTGTCTCCAGGTTGGCCTTGGCGAACTCGAAGGTCTGGGGATCGATCTCGACGGCGACCACCGAACCCTTCTCTCCCACGACCTCCCGGGCCACCGCGGCGCCGTAGCCGGAACCGAGCCCGACCTCCAGGAACCGGTGGCCGGCGTCCAGACCCAGTGGCTCGTAGAACAGAGGATAGCTGTGGGGGCAGGATATGGTGGATTGCCTACCGGGAAGCGGCAGCGGGACCTCGAGGTAGGCGTAGTCGCGGTAGGAGTACGGGATGAAATCTTCCCGGGCGATCTTGAGTAAGGCCTGGCGGATGCGCTCTGATTTCAACAGCCCGGCGCGCACCAACTCCTCGACTTTGGCGGCGCGCTCGAGTTCGAAATCCGCCGCTGACTTGGCAGGCTCGCGAGGCGGAGGGATTACCCAGCCGTGCATTGCCGCTCCCGCCGGTCGTGGACCTCAGGGGCGCGGGTCGGTGGTCCGCTCTCTACAAGATGCTTCCCCTGATGATGACGCGGCAACCGGGGCCGCCAGGGCTATCGCAGGGGTGGCGCTGTCGAATTCGCCCGAAACGGCCTATCCTTGATATAAGTGCTAATCCGGCTCAGCGCGATTATGTCGAACGTGACTGCATCAGTCGTACCGACCAAGTACTGGCACAAGCTCGAGGACGGGCGCGTCCAGTGCGATCTCTGCCCGCGGTTCTGCCGGCTGCGGGAGGGGCAGCGCGGCATGTGCTTCGTCCGCATGTGCCAGGACGAGCAGGTCGTCCTCACGACCTACGGCCGCTCCAGCGGCTTCTGCGTCGATCCTATAGAGAAGAAGCCGCTCAATCACTTCCTGCCGGGCACGCCCATCCTCTCGTTCGGCACCGCCGGCTGCAATCTGGCGTGCAAGTTCTGCCAGAACTGGGACATCAGTAAGTCGCGAGAGATGGACCGGCTGGCGGACACGGCGTCGCCCGAGAAGTTGGCCGCGGCGGCGGCGCGGCTGGGCTGCCGCAGCGTCGCCTTCACCTACAACGATCCCGTCATCTTCCACGAGTATGCCATCGACGTGGCCCAGGCCTGCCACGAGCGCGGGGTGAAAACCGTCGCCGTGACGGCGGGCTACGTGTGCGACGAGCCGCGTCGCGAGTTCTACCGCTATATGGACGCGGCCAACGTCGACCTCAAGGCTTTCACCGACGACTTCTATTGGAAGCTCACGAAGAGTCACATGCAGCCCGTCCTCGACACGCTCGTCTACCTCAAGCACGAGACCGACGTGTGGTTCGAGCTCACGACCCTGCTCATCCCCGGCAACAACGACTCCGACGACGAACTGGACGAGTTGACGCGCTGGGTAATGGAGCATCTCGGGCCCGACGTCCCCATGCACTTCACCGCCTTCCACCCCGACTGGAAGATGACGGACGTGCCGCCGACGCCGCCCGCCACCCTTTCGCGGGCGCGTGAGATTGCCCTGCGCAATGGCGTCCGCTACGCCTACACCGGCAACGTCCACGACCTTGAGGGTGGCAGCACGTTCTGCCACAACTGCGGACACACGCTCGTCTCCCGCGACTGGTACATCCTCGAGGCGTGGGGGCTTACCGACGATGGCAGCTGCGCCAAGTGCGGCGAGCCTTGTGCCGGTGTGTTCGATGGACCCCCGGGCGATTGGGGCGCCCGGCGTCTGCCAGTACGGATCGGGCGCTAGCCGTATGTGTGCGACCAGGACGCCCTCACTACAAGCAACGGGCGGGCCCCGAAGACCCGCCCGCTAGCCTCTTGGCAGGATACGCAGTAGCCGGTCAGAATATGACCACCGTGAAATCGCAGTCGGTGCGGGCGCCAGTATCATCTGCGAACAGAACGAAGACCGTGTTTGACGCCGAAGCCTCCACCGACTGCATCACTGCGCAAGTGCCTGTTAACCCACTGGAGACTATGTAGTAGCCTGAGGTGATGCTGAAGTTGAAGCTCACCGTGTAGGTGCCCAATCCCGTACGCGCCGCCGAAGTTACGTTCACACCCCGAATGACGGAACCGCTCACAGAGATCGCCGCGAGGCCGCGCGCCGTGAGCACCGATGAGCTGAGGTCAGCCGCGGTCACAGAGCCGTTGGCGATCTCCGAGCTCCCGACAGAATTTGAAGCGAGATCCGCTGCGGTCAAAGTGCCATCGACTACGTTCGTGCTGGTCACCGAATTGCTGGTCAGCTTGGCATTGCTGACCGAGCTGTTCATCAATTCCGCGGTACCCACCGAGTTTGTAGCGAGATCGGCGCTGCTGACGCTGCCATTGGCTATGTTCGCGCTAGTCACCGCATCGATAGCCAACTTGGCATTGTTGACCGAACCGTTGATGAGTGCCGCAGTTCCCACCGAGTTACTGCCGAAGTCGGCGGCGCTGAGGCTACCGTTCGCTACGTTCGCGCTCGTCACCGCATCAGGCGCCAACTTGCTGTTGGTGACGGCACCGTTGGCCAATTTCGCGCTAGTGACGGCAAGGTCGACCAGCTTCGCCGTCGTGATCGAGTTGTCCGGGATCGTCGCGGACCCGCCCTCGGTCCAGCTGATCTCCACGTGATCGACCGAAAGGCAGTCGGTGGGCAGGCCCGTGAGCCTGATCATGTACATGGCCCCCACCTCAGGGACGTAGCAGGCGTAGAACGTCTGTTCTTGGGCCTGCGCGGGCCGTGCCGGCACCAGGCCGAGCGTCAGCACGACGGCAACGGCCAACATCGAGAGCCGTTGTGGCAATCCTTTACGCTGTATAAGCATCGTCCTGCTCCTTTGTCGTACGAGCGGGGTCAGAGGCCGAGTAGTCGCTCGCTGTGGTCGGCCAGTACCCCGAGCACAGCCAACAACACGATGTCGGTCGGGTCGCTCGCCCCGGCCGCCGGCGCGCGCACGGCGACGAGGCATTCGAGGACCGCGACGATGTTGTCGCCGGCGAGGCCGTTCGAACACTGGGTCAGCGCGCCCTGCACCTCCGGCTGCGTTGCCCCACTCAGGTGCGTGACCAGGGCGTCGGTGAACGGATCGCCGAGCGCCGCGGCTACGGCGTCGAGGTCGGCGGCAACGGCCCGCATGCGCAGGCTACCACTGACGCTGCTGACACTGGCGGTGAATGTCACGCTACCGGGCGAGAGCGCTTCCACGAGGCCTGTTTGACTGACGGACGCCACGGCGGTGTTCGATGACTGCCAGCTGAACGTCTGGCCGCCGACGAGGTCGCCGTCGGAATCCCGCGCTCTGGCTGTCAGTTGCCCGATCCACCCCACCGCCATCATCGTGTCGATCGGCGATAATACCTCGATCGAGGCGACATCCCGACCGATCGGGGGAATGAATGGGTCGCCTCCATCGCCACCTCCGCAGGCGGTCTGGCTCAGACAGCCGAACACTGCCAGCGCCAATACGATCGGGCCGTCCCGGCATCTGCCGGCTGCAGCGGGTGACCTGGTTCGTCGCGACATGCCACGCTCCTTTCTGGTTGAGGTGGTTAGCCGCTCGCCAACTTTTGTGTGAGTGCGAAACGGTAGGCCCCAGATGCCACCGTGGCGCGCTTGTCGACACGCTGGTCTGAGGCAGGTGATGAATGGTCTAGGCTGTTCCATGGCTGAGGTCCTAGAGCGGCGCGACGCCATGACACGGCCATCCTCAGCCCCTCCCGGAAGAATCAATACGCCGTATCGCCGGGGGAGGCAACAACGGGGGTAACGTGCCGGCGAGCGGGAGACGGAGTGGCCGACGCCCTCATGCTTAGGTATCTTGCCAAGTTACCGCTGATTAGCCCGCCGGTGCCCAGCCTGTCTTCTGGATCGTGATTGACACATTGCTCGCAACGATCGCACTCGCAGCCTTGATGCCGCTTGCCTCGGC
>CAYFSW010000173.1:0-2589 GCA_964345885.1 uncultured Gemmatimonadota bacterium
TGCCCTAAGACCTCGAAGTCCCTCAAGGCCTGCAGGACACGACGGTCCGTCCAGTAATCTGTGTGGCCTCCGGCGCCGACGGCTTGCTGTTTGAATTCCCCGGTCCATGCACTGGGTGGATCGATCCTGGTGCCAACGAAGTCGTCGATGCGATAGAGATTGAGCCACCGATTCACGTGCCGGAAGAACGCATCCCAGCGAGAAGCCGGCCACGACGGATAGCCGACGGGATCGTAGTATTGATATAGGTGCGTCACGGGCGACCCCATCGTTACCAATGTGAGCGGGATGCGATCAAGATCCTGTGGGCCAGACGAGCGACAGAGCTCGTCAATCGCCACAACGGTTCCCTGGCTGTGTGCCACAATGACGAGCTGGTTCACGCCTTCCGATTGGAGCAGATGAGACGCAACAGCGTTGAAACGCCGGCGAATGCGCTCTGAGACAAGGATACCTCGCTTCGGTGATTCTTCCGGGGGCCTGACCTGACGCCAGCGTCTCAGGTCTGCATTGCCCCGGACATATGTAATGACGTCGTTCGCGAGGTCGAGTGCCAGCCAGATCGGAGCCACCATCACCAGCGCCAGTATGACCAGAATCGAGGGTAACCGCTGTGACCTCACTCTGGCAGTCACGAAATCTTGGATCGCGACCGCAACATTACTCACAGTCGGATATGCCTGGTCGAAGGAGTCAAAGAGTGTCCGCAGAGCAGCGACGAGCACGAGGACTGCGCTCGCTCCGTAGGCGATGAGCAGCACGTACTTTACTAGCGGACTGACCAGTATTCTCGGCGCGGGTTCGGAAGGTTCGTCCTTGCGTTTTTCTCTCCACGTGTGTACGCGGCGCCAGACTATCGCCAGGAACACAGCCAAGAGAAGTATGAAGGCCGCAATCCACTGGGTCCCCTCCGGCCCGGCCGCGCGCTCGAACTGCTTCCTGGCCAGGGCACTGTCGCCGGCCACCACATTTATGTAGAGATCCCAGAGGGCCGGTACGAAGGTTATCCAAAGCGCATACTGAACGGTGAGGGCCAAGAGCGCCACGGTTAGGGGCGCGCGTGGTCTCGGAACCCCCGCTGCCCAGCTGATAGCGTAGAAGGCCAGGAGGGCGAGGAGCAGCGCGGTCACGAGTACAAAACCGACGAGAAAGATATCGACCGCGATCTCTGCCAGCGCGTTCCGGTCGGTTTCCCAACGCAAGACTGCCCAAATCGCCCAGAGCAGACCCATCGCGATGCAGGCCCAGCCGACGACCACGTAGTCCTGGTATCGCTTGAAGATAAAGCCGATGGCAACAGTCAGGCCGCAGGAGACCAGTACCATAGCCAGGTGCCAGACATTGTCAGGGGACAACCCCTCAGCCGCCGAAGCCAGTGAGTCCAGCAACAGTGCGATGGCCATCGCCAAACTGATCGCGAAGATGGGCCCACTCAGAATGTACGACCCCAGAGCCGCCAGTCGATTGAAGATCCATGCGCCCCTGTACTTCAGCCGCTCGCGGAAGGACTCTGCTTGCCTCTGCGGCGCCAGACCGTTGATCAGCCCCGACATCCCTAGAACGAGTTTGAACAGGCCCCCAAAGACACCCGCAAGCCCCTCAGGGAGCCGACTCGCGCTCCCCCAAAACACCTCGGCGAAGACCAGCTTGTCATTCGGAGCCCCTCTGACCTCGCCCCGCCGCAGGTGCATTCTGAAGAACCGGAGAAGAGGTGATCCCGGCCTGGCTTCTTCCCTCAGGCGATGGACCTCGACGCCCGGCTCGAGATCGACCAACTCCGCCGGCTTCGACGTCAGCGCGTCCGTGAAGTCCTGAAGTGAGGCACCCGGAGCTGGGTCGCCTATCCCATGAACGACAACGACCCCAATTCTCCGATTGTCCTGCAGGCTAACCATGATCGGCCCTTTCATTTTTTCACAATCGCAGCCCCGGCCTGCGTCGGATGATGCTACGACTTATCCAACGCCCCACGAATCTGATCCTCAAGGCTCTCCTGCCTTGCTTGCAGTTGTCTCTCTAGGTTTTCGAGGTGTCCATGTCTTATATGATCCGATTCCTCCTCCACAAAGACCGATGTAAGCGTAGCGGTGAAAATGGCGATCACGATAATGCCCGCGATCACTAGAATGAACGTTAGCAATCGTGCTGGCACTGAAACGGGATTATAGATATCAGCGAATCCGCCAGTGAACACAGTCGTGAAGCTCCACCATGATTGATCGGGCACTCCACGGGGCACCTCGACAACACATGACGCAGCGGTTTTCGCCTGGAGCGAGTCGACCACCAGATCCGAACTGCCAGGCTCAGCCACAGCCTTTGTGGTCGTCGCAGACACAGCTTCTCCACGACTGCCGTCTTGCTCCAAGACGCCAAAGAGCACACTCCCGACTACGATCGCTACCACAAGCCAGGCCAGCGATGTTTTCATCATGTGGTTTTCAGAAACACGTTTCAGCCTTTCGAGCCCACGCCACATGAGCCATACGATTCGGAGCTCACGCACTAGCCTCAAAAGACGCACGAGCCGTACGAAGCGAACCACCCTAGCCGTGCGCCCAAATCGTAGCCAGGAGAACATCAGAAGCA
>CAYFSW010000174.1:0-2973 GCA_964345885.1 uncultured Gemmatimonadota bacterium
GATGGCCGATCTGAGGATCGCCGCGTCGAGTCTGTAAGCGCGGCGTGTCACTGCGGCGCCCCGCCGGCCGTACATACACGGTCGGTCGGGGCGCCTTCGTTTCAGCCGCCGGAGGCGTAGCCCCGCAGTCGATCGTAAGCCGCCACCTGCTCGGTGGTGAGGAGCGCCTGCTTGGTCAGGTGGGCGCGGAGGTGGACGTAGCGCAGCTCTCCGTACATCGTGGCGATCCGCGCCGTCAGATCCTCGAGCGTCGCCTCATCGATGTGGCCGTGGGCGAAGCGCTGGTTGAGCGTGCGCTCGGCCTCGATGATCGAAGCTCCGATCCGAACCGCATCGCTCAGCATCGCCGCCCGCGCTTCCTCTATCCCTTGTCGCTGCTCCTGCGACAGGCCCAGGTCATCCGCCAGCTCGAGGACGTGTTTGGGGCCGGGATAGTGGTTGAGCTCGGCCGGCTTCGCCATCCCCATGCCGTCGCCGCTGCGCAGACCCTCGAACTGTTCGACCGTGAGCGATGGGATCTCACTGGCCTCCTGGCCGGCGTACGGCGAGGCGGCGTGCTCGTGCTGAGCTCGAAGCGTTCCAGCACAGCCGATTACGCAGACAAAGCCGATGGCGAACCCTCTCATACGACCCTCCGTGCTCTGAGCGTTCGGGCCTCGGGACCAGTGCAGCGGCGTCGGACTCAGCTCACTGGATCGACCGGTTCGAGAAAAGGAAAGCGGTGGGAGTCGGTGTCGCGCGTATAGATCGTTCTGATGCCGTGCTCGCGCATTAACAGGGCCGTCTGCGCGTCGTAGAGCAGGTTGCCGCCATACGTTCCACATTATACCTCCGGGCGTTGGGAGCGGCGAGCTGGACTCGGTCGCCCGAAGGGTAGGGGAGGGGCGTCACACGATCCTCATCGCGCGTGCGCCGTCCGCCCGCCTATAGCGGCTGTCCTTTAGTAGGGGGCCAGCGCTAGTAGGGCCCACCGCGATGGCTAGTGCCGGGGCGCCTCTTCCCTGAGCAGCGTGCCTCGGACCGCGTCGTAGAAGCGGATCACGACCACCACGTTGGGCCGCCGGCCGTCGTACACCGACACCTGCACCTCTTTCTTGCTCCGCGAGGGGCGGTAGACCAGCCAACCGTTCAGCGGAACCTGGCCGGCCAGCTGGGCGCAGTCGCCTTCGGGGCCCTCCTGGTGACCCGGCGGCTGGCCCGGGATCCAGACGCGGCACTGCCCCGGGTCGGGCAGGTGGCCCGGTGGGATGCCCAGCGTCGCCGCGGTGCTGGGACCCGGGCCGCCGACGGAACCCGAATCCGCGACGTCGGGCTCGGGGCTCGAGGGCTTGGATGCGACCACCATGGTGCCGCAGGCGCTCAGCGCCAGGGCGGCGATCAGTGTGAGAACAGGGCTCTTCATCGGAACTCCTCCGGCGTGGCGCTGGGCACTCCCGTCACTTGTCGCGGGGGGCCGAACGCTTCGCACTCTGCTTGGGAGATTCCGGCGAGGGGTTAGAGTAAGACACCCTGAACCGGTCAGGTGTTCCTGGGACCGCCCGCGGCTGGCATGTTTGCTGCATTTCTGACAATATCCTTTCGGCGACCGTCGAAATCCGGGTTAGCTCCGACCCTGAAAAAGCGAGGTACCGGTGATGACCCTCGGAAAACTCTCGTCTGCCGGCGCTATCCTCGCCGTGGCTTTGGTGGCCGGCAGTTGTAGCGATAGCGCTACATCCCCGAGCCGCAGCGACACCGCTACGCTGGGGCTCAACTCCGCCGACCAAAGCGACGTGCGGCTGAGCGAGATCCGGATTGACCAACCCTCCACCGACAACGACGAGTACTTCGAGCTCACGGGTCCCGCGAGCACGGCGCTGGACGGTCTCACCTACCTGGTGATCGGCGACGGTACCGGCCGGTCGGGCGTCGTCGAGGCCGTGGTCGATCTGGCGGGTAGCGCGATCCCGGCGGACGGTTTCTTCGTCGCCGCGGAGGCGACGTTCACGCTCGCGACCGCGGATCTCACCACGTCGCTCAACTTCGAGAACAGCGACAACGTGACGCATCTCCTAGTGGCGAACTTCAGCGGTAGCGACGGGGACGACCTGGACACCGACGACGATGGGGTCCTGGATGCCACGCCGTGGGACGAGATCGTGGACTGCGTGGCGCTGGTGGAGACCGTCGGCTCGGGAGAGATGGTGTACTGTGACGCCACGGTGGGCCCGGACGGGAGCTTCGTCCCCGCCCATGTGTTCGAGTGTCCGGCTGGCTGGCAGATCGGTCCGTTCGATCCTGCAGGCGGAACGGACACCCCCGGTGCGGCCAACCAGTGCATAGGCCAGGTGCAGCTGAACGAGATCCGCATCGACCAACCTTCCACCGACAACGATGAGTACTTCGAGCTCGCGGGTCCGGCGAGCGCCTCACTGAACGGTATCACCTACCTGGTGATTGGCGACGGCGCCACGGGATCAGGGACCGTCGAGGCCGTGGTCGATCTGACGGGTAACACGATCCCGGCGGACGGTTTCTTCGTCGGTGCGGAGGCGACGTTCACGCTGGCGACCGCGGATCTCACCACGTCGCTCAACTTCGAGAACAGCGACAACGTGACGCACCTTCTAGTGGCGAACTTCAGCGGTAGCGACGGGGACGACCTGGACACCGATGACGATGGGGTCCTGGATGTCATGCCGTGGGATGCAATCGTGGACTGTGTGGCCCTCATCGAGACCGTGGGCACGGGGGAATTGGTGTACTGTGACGATACGGTGGGCCCGGACGGGAGCTTCGTACCCGCCCACGTGTTCGCGTGTGAGGACGGCTGGCGGATCGGTCCGTTCGATCCCGCCAGCGGCATGGACACCCCGGGCGCGGCAAACGCCTGCGTGATTCCCGACGGCGATGATGACGGCATCCCCGACGAGGTCGACAATTGTCCGTTGACGCCCAACCCGGACCAGGCGGACGGGGACGGTGATGGTGTCG
>CAYFSW010000175.1:0-5027 GCA_964345885.1 uncultured Gemmatimonadota bacterium
TGCCCAACGCCCGCAACATCCCAACCAGCACGCTGCACTCCAACATCTGGTACCACCTGGGGCTCGCCTACTACCTCAACGGCGACTTCGAGAACGCGCTGCGCGCGTACCGGGAGTGCATGACTGCCTCGGGCAACCCGGACATGCTGGTGGCGACCTCGCATTGGCTCTACATGACGTTGAGGCGTATGGGCCGTGAGGACGAGGCGGCGGCGGTCCTCGATCCGATCAACGCCGAGATGGACATCATCGAGAACGGTACCTACCATCAACTGCTCCTCATGTACAAAGGCGAACTCGATGCCGAGGCTCTGCTGGCAGAGTCGCAAGCGGCCGACGGGATCGAGAACGCCACCATGGGCTACGGGATCGGCAACTGGCACTACTACAACGGCTGGCTGGAACAAGCGGAGGGTGTCTTCCGTAGTGTGCTCGAAGGACCCCAATGGGCAGCTTTCGGATACATCGCCGCCGAAGCAGACGTGCAGCGCACGTGAGCCACAGCTCAGTTACAACCGTCAACGTATGAGGATTCTGATGCGGACACTTCGGTTACTATCCGCCATCGTGCTCGTAGCTCTCTCGGCAGGAGCGTTACAGGCGCAGATCGACGCCCGGATGCTGAGGCAGCCGGACGTCTCGAGCACACACATAGCCTTCGTCTACGCCGGCGACATCTGGGTCGTGCCCAAGAGTGGAGGCACGGCACAGCGCCTCAGTTCGCCGAACGGCCAGGAGTCGGTGCCTCGCCTCTCTCCGGACGGCTCGACCATCGCCTTCACCGGCAACTACGATGGCAACGCCGACATCTATACGATCCCGACGATGGGCGGCGAGCCGGTGCGGGTCACACACCACCCGATGGGCGACCGTGTCGTCGATTGGTACCCGGACGGGCGCAGCATCCTCTACGCGTCGTCCATGGAGAGCGGTCGCCAACGTTTCAACCAGTTCTACCGAGTGGCGAGGGATGGCGGCCTACCCGAGAAGCTGCCGCTCGCTTTCGCCGAGTACGGTGCCATCTCGCCGGACGGCGAGTGGCTCGCCTTCATCCAGATCGAGCGTGACTCGCGGACCTGGAAGCGCTATCGAGGCGGCCGCGCACCGGACATCTGGCTGTTCAACCTCGACGACTACACGTCGCGCAACATCACGACCAGCGATGCGAACGATGCGCATCCCATGTGGCACGGCCGCACACTCTACTTCCTGTCGGATCGCGGGCCAAACCAGCGCCAGAATATCTGGGCCTACGACCTCGACTCCGAGGCGTTCCGTCAGATCACGCGGTTCGAGGATTTTGACATCCACCTGCCGGCCATCGGCCCGTCCGACATCGTCTTTGAAGCGGGTGGCCGCCTCTACTTGCTGGACCTCGCCAGTGAAGAGTATCGGGAGGTCGCGATCGATGTGGTGACCGATCTGGCCACCCTGAAACCGCGGGTCGAGAGAGTCTCCGACCTGATCTTCAGCGGTTGGGTCTCGCCCAGCGGGAAGCGGGCGGTCTTCGAGGCCCGCGGCGACGTCTTCACCGTCCCGGCCGAGCATGGACCGGTCCGCAACCTGACGGCGAGCAGCGGGGTCGCGGAGCGTTACCCGACCTGGTCACCGGACGGCAGGTACATCGCCTACTGGAGCGACCGCTCCGGCGAGTACGAGCTCACGTTGCGACCGGCCGACGGCTCCGGCGGCGAGGAGCGCTTGACTTCGCTGGGCGCGGGCTACCGCTACCGCCCCCAGTGGTCGCCGGACAGCAAGAAGCTGGCGTTCGTCGACCACGCGAAGACGATCTACATCTACGACGTCGATAGGGGCCGCACGAGCGAGGTCGATCAGGACACGTGGATGACCCACGGCGGGTTGAACTCCTTCAGTGTCAGCTGGTCATCAGACAGCCGCTGGATGGCGTACTCGCGCGGGCTCGCCAACCGCAGCGGCGCAATCTTTCTGTATGACACTCAGGCTGGCCGGCTCCACCAGGTGACATCGAGCTACTACTCCAACTTCCAGCCAACCTTCGATCCGGACGGCAAGTACCTCTACTACCTGTCGAATCGGACTTTCCAGCCATCATACAGCGACGTCGACAATACGTGGGTGTACCCGAACACGACGAACATCGTCGCCGTCTCGCTACGCTCCGACGTGCCGTCGCCGCTCGCACCGCGCAGCGACGACGAGGAGCCTGAGACTGAAGCTGAGGACGAGGAAGATGAGGAGAGTGTTGAGGAAGAGGCCGAAGGCGTCGAGATCGAGCTCGAGAACTTCGAGCATCGCGTAGTCATTCTCCCGCCCGAGGCCGGCAACTACACCCAGCTCCAGGCCGTCTCGGACAAGCTGCTCTACCGCCGCCTGCCCAGAACGGGGTCCGGCGACGACGAGAGTCCCATCGTCTTTTGGGACCTCGAGGAGCGCGAGGAGAAAACCGTCATGTCCGACGCCGACGGTTTCCTCGTGACCGCCGACGGTAAGAAAATGCTCGTCTGGAACAACAATTCATTCGCCATCGTCAACGTGGCGCCGAACCAGAAGATGGACACGCGGCTACGCACGGGCGAGATGGAGGCGACGATCGATCCGCGGGCGGAGTGGCGCCAACTGTTCGCCGACGCCTGGCGCCTGGAGCGCGACTTCTTCTATGACCCGGGAATGCACGGCGTCGACTGGAACGCCATGAAGGAGCATTACGGTCGCCTGCTCGAGGATGCCGTTACCCGCTGGGACGTGAACTTCGTTATCGGCGAGCTGATCGCCGAGCTCAACGCTTCGCACACCTACCGAGGCGGCGGCGACACCGAGTCGGCCGAGCGGCGCAGCGTCGGCCTGCTGGGCGTCGACTGGAGCCTGGAGAACGGCGCCTACCGCATTGAGACCATTGTCAAGGGTGCGCCGTGGGACGCCGAGGTGCGCTCACCGCTGGCTCAGCCGGGGGTCGATGTGAACGAAGGCGACTACGTGCTGGCCGTGAACGGCGTGCCGCTGGACACCTCGAAGGATCCCTGGGCGTCGTTCCAGGGCCTAGCCGGCCGGACGGTCGAGCTGACGGTGAATGGTAGGCCGACGATGGACGGCGCACGCACAGTGCTGGTCGAGACGCTGCGCAGCGAGACCCGGCTCCGTCACCTCGCCTGGATCGATGCGAACCGCGAACGCGTCGAGGAGGCGAGCGACGGGCGCGTCGGCTACGTCTACGTGCGTAGCACTGGGGGCGACGGGCAGCGCGAGCTGGTCCGCCAGTTCGCCGCCCAGTTCCACAAGGACGGGCTGATCATCGACGAGCGCTTCAACAGCGGCGGTCAGATACCCGACCGCTTCGTCGAGCTGCTACAGCGGCCGCCCCTGGCCTTCTGGGCGGTGCGGTCGGGCACGGACTGGCAGTGGCCGCCGATCTCACACTTCGGGCCCAAGGTCATGCTGATCAACGGCTGGAGTGGCTCGGGCGGCGACGCCTTCCCCTACTACTTCAGGGAATACGGTGTCGGACCCTTGGTCGGGACGCGCACCTGGGGCGGCCTCATCGGAATGAGCGGCGTCCCACAGCTCATCGATGGTGGGGTGGCAACGGTGCCAACCTTCCGCATGTACAGCACCGACGGTGTCTGGTTCGCGGAGGGTTACGGCGTCGATCCCGATATCGAGGTCCTCGAGGACCCGACACCGCTGGCAAGGGGCGTCGACGCGCAGCTCGAGCGGGCAATCCAGGAAACGCTGCGCTTGCTGGAGCAGAACCCGCCGGTTCGAGCGCAGCGGCCGCGCTACGAGAACCGGACCGCCAACCAGCGTTAGCGCAGCCACACTTACCGAGTCGCCGGGGCGCGCTTCGCGTGAGGTGCGCCCCGGTTTATCTTGCACTGCATGATGGAACCGGGACCGAGCCGCCTGGCGATTATGAATACGATGGCGAGGAGATGGAATGGCTGAGGGGAAGGAAGAGCACCAGCACACCAATCGGCTGATCGACGAGACCAGTCCGTATCTGTTGCAGCACGCGCATAACCCGGTGGACTGGTATCCGTGGGGGGATGAGTCGCTGGAGCGAGCACGCGCCGAGGACAAGCTCATCCTGCTTTCCGTCGGCTACTCGGCCTGTCACTGGTGTCACGTCATGGAGCGCGAGTCGTTCGAGGACGAGGCGATTGCCAAGATAATGAACGACAGCTTTGTGAACGTGAAAGTCGACCGTGAGGAGCGGCCCGACATAGACGAGATCTATATGGCCGCCACGGTGGCGATGAACCGCGGCCAGGGCGGCTGGCCGATGACCGTCTTCCTGACGCCGGAGCTGGAGCCGGTGTTCGCCGGCACCTACTTCCCTCCCCACGACATGCACGGACGGCCCGGTTTCTCGACCGTGCTCATGCAGGTGTCGCGCGCCTGGCACGAAGACCGCGAGAGTCTGCGCCAGCGGGCCGGCGAGTTCGCCGAGGTGCTGCGTCAACATCAGAGCTTGGGACCGCCGCTTTCCGTCGGCGAGACGGAGCTGAAGCAGGCTTTGGGACAGTACAGCCAGGAATTCGACGCCGAGTACGGCGGCTTCGGCCCGGCCCCCAAGTTTCCGCCTGCTGTAGGGATCTCGCTGCTGTTGAGACTTCACCGCCGTTTCGGTGACCCGCACGCACTGGCGATGGCCAGCCAGACGCTGGAGGCGATGGCGCGGGGAGGTATGTACGACCATGTGGGCGGCGGTTTCGCTCGCTACTCCACCGATCGCCGCTGGTTGGTGCCCCACTTCGAGAAGATGCTCTACGACAACGCGCTGTTGGCCAAGGCATACCTCGAGGGCTACCAGGCTACCGGCGATGAGTTCTTCCGCCGCGTCGCGACCGAGACGTTCGACTACATCCTGCGCGAGATGGTGGCCCCGGACGGCGGCATCTTCTCATCCACCGACGCCGACTCGGAAGGTGAAGAGGGGAAGTTCTTCGTCTGGACGCCAGAACAGATCGCCGCTGTTCTCGACGAGGAGCAAGCGCGTCAGTTTAACGCCTACTACGACATTTCGCCGGCGGGCAACTGGGAGGGCGTGA
>CAYFSW010000176.1:0-5205 GCA_964345885.1 uncultured Gemmatimonadota bacterium
TGAGGGCGTAGACGATGGCGCCGATGTCAGCCGTCTCGTGGATACCCCAATGCTCGAGCACGGTGCGGGCCATGGGGCCGAACCGCCTGATCGCCAGGTCGCGGACTCCCTCGGCCAGCTCCTGGCCCGTGATGTGGCGCGGCTCGTCTAGCTTCTCGATTGCGTGCTGTAGAGCGGAAAGGACGAAAAGGTAGGCGGCGTCCGAATAACGCGGGTTCTGCTCCCGGAGCTTAGCCAGCAGGTTCTGTCCTACCATTCAGCCCCACCCGTTCCGTCAGGCACTTGGACCCAGAATCGTCGCTGTTGCCCCTGTCATCGCCCGCTACCTCACACTCCGCGTTACCATACACACCCCCACAACCTCTTGCGGGCTGGGGGCCCCGTCAAGGGCACCGGGATCCGCCTCGCCGGCTCCTCGTCGGGGAAGCTCCCGTGCCCGGAATTCTCGAATCTCGATTCGGGGACCAGTGGAACAGGGGAGGTGGGGAAGCCGGAGGGCTCCTCCGTCGGACTTCCCAACCTCCCTTGTTGCACTGGTCCCCTGCTCGGAATTCGAGAATTCCCTACGACTTCACTATTGTTTGTTGTTCCTTCCCAGCCCGGCGGGCCGGGTGAACGTTCCTTCCACCCATTCCTCGTAGAGCGGGAAGGCGCGGCAAAGGTCGAGGACCTGGTCGCGGACGCGGGCGGCGACGGCCTCGTCGTCGGGCGCCTGGAGGATTTCGTCTATCCAGCCGCCGATCTGCCGCATCTCGGCCTCCCGCATCCCCCGGGTCGTGAGCGCCGGCGTCCCGATCCGGATCCCCGAGGTGACGAACGGCGAGCGCGTCTCGAAGGGCACGGTGTTCTTGTTCACCGTGATCTCGGCGCGACCCAACGCCTCTTCAGCCTCTTTGCCGGTCAGCTCGCGATCGCGCAGGTCGACCAGCAAGAGGTGCGTGTCGGTGCCACCGGAGACGAGTTGATACCCTCGCTCGGCGAGCGTTCCGGCGAGGGCCTGGGCATTGGCGACGACCTGGCGCGAGTATTTCACGAACTCGTCGCTCATCGCCTCCTTGAGCGCGACGGCCTTGGCGGCGATGACGTGTACCAACGGACCGCCCTGCATACCCGGGAAGACGCTCTTGTCGATGGCTTTGGCGTGCTCCTGCTTGCAGAGGACGAGGCCGCCGCGCGGACCACGCAGCGTCTTGTGCGTGGTCGTGGTGACGGCGTCGGCATGCGGGACCGGCGAAGGATGCAGCTTGGCGGCGATCAGTCCAGCGATGTGGGCCATGTCGACCATGAAGCGCGCGCCCACCTGATTAGCGATATCGGCGAAGATCTCGAAGTCGATGATGCGCGGGTAGGCGCTGGCGCCCGCCACGATGAGCTTCGGCTTGTGTTCTTTCGCCAGGTCGCGGACCTGATCGTAGTCGATCTGCTGGTCGTCCTCGCGCACGCCGTAGGCGACCACGTTGTAGAGCACACCGCTGAAGTTGACCGGCGAGCCGTGGGTAAGATGGCCGCCGTGCGAGAGGTTCATGCCGAGGATCGTGTCGCCCGACTCGAGCAGGGCAAAGTAGACGCCCATGTTCGCCTGAGCGCCGGCGTGCGGCTGCACGTTGGCATGGTCGGCGCCGAACAGCTGGCATGCGCGACTGCGGGCCTGCTCCTCGACGGCGTCGGCGAACTCGCAACCGCCGTAGTAGCGCTTGCCCGGGTAGCCCTCGGCGTACTTGTTGGTGAACACGGAGCCCATCGCCTCGAGCACGGCCGGCGAAACGAAGTTCTCGCTGGCGATGAGCTCGAGGCCGTCACCCTGGCGGCGGGTCTCGCTGAGTATCGCGTCGTAAACTTCGCGATCGACCGACTCTAGGTTCATGCGTGCCGACGTCCGTTGTTCTCAGTGTGCGGTGTGCATTGTGCGGTATGCGGTGTGCGGTGGCACTAGGAACGTACCGCACACCGCATACTGCATACGGATCAGCTGATTCTCGACCTGTGCAACGTGCCCACGCGCTCGATCCGGCGCTCGGCGATGCGGTCAGCCGCTTCGCCGGTGGTCAGCTTCTCATCGCGCGCCAGCTCGAAGACCTCGAGCAGCGTCTGATAGATCTCTCCGGCCTTGCGCTTGGAGCGGTCGGTGGTCCAGTCGGCCAGCTCGGAGTAGACGTTGATCAGGCCGCCGGCGTTGATCACATAGTCGGGCGCGTAGAGAATGTCGCGCTCCTGGACGGCCTTGCCGTCTGCTTCAGTGGCCAGCTGGTTGTTGGCGGCGCCGGCGATGATGTCGCACTTGAGCTGGGGGATCGTATCGGAGTTGACGATGGCACCCAGCGCGCAGGGTGCGAAGATCTCGGCATCGACACCGTAGATCGCGTCGGGCTTGACCGCCTCGGCGCCGAAATCGTCGACGCAGCGAGCGACCTTGTCCTCGGCGATGTCGGTAACGATGAGCTTGGTGCCCTCAGCGGCCAGGTTCTCGCACAGGTAGTAGCCGACGTGGCCAACGCCCTGGACGGCGACGGTTTTGCCCTTCAGCGAGTCGTCGCCGTACTTCTCTAGGGCACAGGCCTTCATGCCGCGGTAGGTCCCGTAGGCGGTCACCGGAGACGGGTCGCCTGAACGACCAGCGATCCCGACGACGTGTTGAGTCTCCATGTGAACATAGTCCATGTCTTCCACGGAGGTGCCGACGTCCTCGGCGGTGATGTAGCGGCCCTTGAGCGTCTCGACGGCGCGGCCGTGCGCCCGGAAGATCATCTCGCGGCGCGGCGTGTTCGGGTCGCCGATGATCACCGACTTGCCGCCGCCCAGGTTGAGGCCGGCGACGGCCGCCTTGTAGGTCATGCCGAGGGAGAGACGCAGCACGTCGGTCAGCGCCTCGTCCTCCGAGCTGTAATTCCAGAAGCGGGTGCCGCCCAGCGCCGGTCCCAGGGTCGTGTCGTGGATCGCGATGATACCCAGGTAGCCGATCGAGGCCTCGCGGTAGAACACGACCTGCTCGTGATCGTACTTGTCCATGCCCTTGAAGACTTGCATCCTCGCACCTCGTCTTTCTATTTCAACGCTCGGTAGGTTTCTAATCTACGACCCTGTTGCCTTCTCCTGATATAGCGTTTGCAGTATGACCAGACGCTGAATCTCGCTGGTCCCCTCGTAGATCTCTGTCACCTTCGCGTCGCGGAACAGCTTCTCGACCGGGTAATCCTTCATGAAACCGTAGCCGCCGAAGATGTTGATCGCCTGCGAGGTCACCCAGACCGCAGTCTCACTGGCGTAGAGCTTGGTCATGCTGGACAGTCGCATATCGCTGCGGCCGGCGTCCCAGGCGCGGGCAGCGCGATAGAGAAGTCCACGGGAGGCCTCGATGCGTGTCGACATGTCGGCGAGCTTGAAGCCCAGCCCCTGGAAGTCCTTGATCGGTTTGCCGAACTGCTTGCGCTGGCCGGCGTACTCGACGGTGTGGTCGAAGGCGGCCTGGGCGATGCCCAGGGCTTGGGCACCGACGCCCAAGCGGCCACCCTCGAGGCTGGAGAGGGCGTAGATGAACCCCTTTTCCGGCTCCCCCAGCAAGGCCTCCGGTCCGAGGCGCATGTCCTGGAAGGCGATGGAGACCGTCTCGGAGCCGCGGAGCCCGCTCTTCTCTTCCTTCTTGCCGACGACATAGCCGGGCGTGTCGGTGGGAATGACGAAGGCGCCGATACCGCGCGGGCCGCGGCGGTGGCCGGGTTCGTCGGTCCGCACCATGGCGAGGACAACCTGCGCGGCACCGCCGTTCGTGACCCACATCTTTTCGCCGTTCAAGATCCAGCCCTCGCCGTCGCGAACGGCGCGCGCCTTGAGACTGGCGGCGTCGCTGCCCGCACCGGCCTCGCTGAGCGCGAAAGCGCCCAGCGCCTCGCCGCGTGCCATCGGCGGCAGCCACTCTTGCTTCTGCTCCTCGCTGCCGTACTTGAGGATCATCTGGGTGGGCAGCGAGTTGTGGACCGAGATGGTGATCGCCACCGAGGCGTCGCCCCAGGCGATCTGCTCGAGCGCCACCAGGTAGCTGAGCATGCCGAGGTCGAGTCCGTCGTACTCCTCCGGCAGCAGCATACCGAAGAACCCCAGCTCTCCCAGCAGCGGCATGACCTCGGAGTGGAACGCCTGGTTGCGATCCCACTCCGCCGTGCGCGGGCGCAGCTCGTTCTCGGCGAACTCGCGGGCGAGCTGCCTTATCTGTTCCTGGTCCTCGTTAAGTGTGTAGTCGCGTTTCATCTGTTAGCTGAGCTTGTCTCCCCGGCGTAAGTAGTCGGTGGCCGGTGATCGGTAGTCAGTATACCGGGCCCCCTCTCTCACTTTGAATAGTCGTAGAAGCCGCGGCCCGATTTGCGGCCCAGCCAGCCGGCGTCGACGTGTTTCCTCAATAATGGGCAAGGACGATACTTGTCCTCGCCGAGATCGTTATGCAATACCTCGAGGATGAAGAGGCAGACGTCCAGCCCGATCAGGTCGGCCAAGGCCAGGGGCCCGAGGGGATGGTTCATACCGAGCTTCATCACACCGTCGATGGCTTCGGCATCACCGACGCCCTCGTAGAGGCAGTAAACCGCCTCGTTGATCATCGGCATGAGTACGCGGTTGCTAACGAAGCCCGGCGAGTCGTTGACAACGATGGGCGTCTTGCCGAGGTCGCCGGCCAGCTTGACGACGGTGTCGGCGGTCGCGTCGGAGGTCGCGAGTCCGCGCACGATTTCGACCAGTTGCATCATCGGCACGGGGTTCATGAAGTGCATGCCGATGACCTGCTCGGGGCGGCCGGTGTTGGCGGCCAGGCGCGTAATGGGAATCGAGCTGGTGTTGCTGGCGAGGATGGCGTTGTCAGGCGCGATATCGTCGAGCTGCTTGTAGATGTCGGCCTTGAGATCCTCGTTCTCGGGGACCGCTTCGACGACGAGGGCGCACTCCTTGGCCGCCTTGAGGTCGGTCGAAGTAGCGATACGCTTGAGTGCCGCGTCCTTGGTCGCCTCGTCGATGACCTCCTTCTTGACCTGACGACTCAGGTTCTTCTCGATCGTCGCGAGCGCCTTTTCGAGAACCTTTTCGCTCACGTCAACCAGCTCGACCTCGAAACCGCTCTGGGCGAAGACGTGGGCGATCCCGTTGCCCATTGTGCCGGCTCCGATGACGGAAACCTTCGTTGAGTTGGGAGACATCTTTCACACCTCGTGTTCCGAGTAA
>CAYFSW010000177.1:0-36121 GCA_964345885.1 uncultured Gemmatimonadota bacterium
CGGTCGCCGGCCGCGAACTGGGGGCCGGCCACGCCGTCGCCGCGCTGCTGTTCGTCGCCGGTGTGGCGACCGCGATCACAGCTCAGTTGCGGCTCCATCGCGTGCGCGATGAGGGCGAGGCGCACCACGCCATCGGACCGGTGGTGCACACCTTCATCCTGCAACTGGCGGCGATCGCCGCCGTGCAGAAGCCGGCCTGGACGCCGGCGCTCCTCCTCTACTACGTCGCGTATAAGGCGGTGATGGGGCGGAGACCGATGAAAGAACAGATCTGAGGCATCGATCCCGAAAGCGGAGGTAAAGATGATCGTCATTCTGAATCCGAACGCCGGCGCCGGAACCGCGCGGGCGAAGTGGAACCGGTTGGAGCCGCGCATCCGCGATCGTCTTGGGGCTTTCAAGCTGGTCGTCCCGACGAACGCCGCCGCCGTCGACCTGGTCGTGGCCCGGGCGATTCGCGACGGCGAGACCGAGTTCGTCGCCGCCGGCGGCGACGGGACGGTGAACCTGGTGATGAACGCGATACTCGAGCACGCCCCGCGCGGCCTGGTCGAGCACATCAAGCTGGGCGCCATCGGGCTCGGCTCGAGCAACGATTTCCACAAGCCGTTGAATGGTGAGCGGACGATCGATGGCATTCCGTTCAAGATCGACTTCGTCTCCACGGTACGGCACGACATCGGCCTGCTGACTTACAGGGATGCCGAGGACCAGCTGCACACGCGCCGCTGGCTGATCAACGTCAGCGTCGGGACAACGGCGGAGGCCAACCACTTCTTCAACAACCCGAACGCACTGCTCCGTTTCTTCAAGCGGTTTTCGCCGTGGCGCGGGATGGTGTACGCAGCGCTGCGGACCCTGGTGGGCTACCGGCCGTTCAAGATGTCGATCACGGTGGACGGGGACGACTCGGTGCATACGCGGGTCAGGAACCTGGGGGTCGTCAAGAACCCGCACTTCACCGGCGCGCTGCGCTACGACTCGCCGTACGAACCGGGCGGCGGCCACTTCTACGTCCACCTGCTCAGGAACCTGCCGTTTCCGGCAGTCGTGCTCGCGCTGGCCAGGCTGGCGTTCGGGAAGTTCAGCGGCCGGAACGGAACGCGTTCCTGGCGCGCGACGCGGCTGCGTATTCAGGCCGAGCGGCCGTTCGCCGTGGAAGGCGACGGCGAGGTGGTGACCACGTCCCGGGCCTACCTATCGGTGGTCCCGGACCTGATACAGGTGTGCACCTGATGGCGACGATACTGGAGAACGCTCTGATCGAACGGTTGACTGCGGGCCTGCCTCGGTCGCCTCATCAGCTCAATAAAGTGCGGGGGAGCGACGCCGAGCTGATCCACCTGCCGGGCACGGGTATCGTGCTGGCGGTGACCACCGACGGGGTGGTAGAGGAGATCGAGGTAGGCCTCTATGACGATCCCTACCTGATCGGCTGGATGACGGTGATGGTGAACGCCAGCGACCTGGCGGCGGTGGGCGCCGAGCCCTTAGGCGTCCTGCTGAACCAGACCCTGGCTCCGGACCTCGACGATGAGTTCGTCGCCCGGCTGCAGGCCGGGGTCCGCGACGCCTGCACCGCGTGCGGTCTGGACGTCCTGGGTGGTGATACGAACTTCTCCGATCGCCTGCAGATGACCGCGACGGCCATCGGCACGGTGACGGTCGGCCGGCCGCTCACCCGGCGCGGCTGCCGGCCCGGCGAGCGGCTGTTCGCCTCGGGGCCACTGGGGCTGGGGAGCGCCTACGCCCTGCTCAAGCTCGGCGGGGACCCGCGCGCTGCAGGCGTAACCGTGGAATACCAACCGGCCGCCCGGTTGAGCGAAGGACGGCTTCTGCGTCGTTTTGCCACCTGCTGCATGGACACGAGCGACGGCGTGATCCCAACGTTGGACGAGTTGATGGAGCTCAACGGCGTGGGGTTCACGCTCGAACCCCCGGTCGAAGAGCTTCTCCATCCAAGTGCGGTCGCCGTGTCGAAGGCGGCCGGTACCCCACCCTGGATGATGCTGGCCGGACCGCACGGCGAGTTCGAGCTCTTGTTCACGGTTCCGGCGGAGCGCTGCGACGCTTTCCTCGAGGCGGCGGCGGCGAGCGGTTGGGCGCCGCTCGAGATCGGCGCCGCCACATCCGACGCCGGCCTGCGGATCGGTATCGGCAAGGAGGCGGCACCCGCGACGCTCGACACGGCGCGGGTGCGTAACCTCTTCCTCGAAGTCGGCGGCGACGTCGAGGCCTACGTCGCCGGGCTGCTCAGCCTCGACGGCGCCTCGCGCCAGCGGAGTACCGGCTGTTCAGCATCGCTGATGGTCATGCCACGGGTCGGTCCGGCTTTGACGAAACGTTGATCCCCCATCCTTACGTTTCGCCTCGACCCTTGCCGGAACGGTCCGGGCGAGCCGAATATAGCGAAGCGCGGGTGAGGCATGATCGTCACCATTCCCGAGGTGCTCCGCGAAAAGCTCGGCGCTGACGGCGCCGAGGCGCTCGCGCAGCTCCTCAACCAGAGCGCACTCAGCATGCGGGACGCGACGCTCAGCCTGGCGGAAGAGAGATTCGAGCGCCGGCTCGCCGATGAGCTCGGCAAGCTCGAGCTGCGGCTGACCGAGCGCATGGCCGGCCTGGAAACGCGGCTCCTCCGCTGGGCGTTCGCCTTCTGGGTGGGTCAGTTCGCGGTCTTGCTGGGAATCCTCTTCGCCTTCTTCCGGACCTGACGCGACTCCTCCAATCCAAACCTGTGGAGTCCACTCCACGCAGTTCCCCCGCGTTGACGAAACGTTGAAGCCGACCCCGTATCTTGCTTGCGACCCTTGCCGGGACCGCCCCGGCGAGGCGAATATACCGAAGCGCGGGTGAGGCATGATCGTGATAATCCCCGAGGTGCTCCGCGAAAAGCTCGGCGCCGACGGCGCCGAGGCGCTCGCGCAGCTCCTCAACCAGAGCGCACTGGGCATGCAGGACGCGACGCTCAGCCTGGCGGAAGAGAGATTCGAGCGCCGGCTCGCCGATGAGCTCGGCAAGCTGCGTGGCGAGATGGGATCGCTCGAAGCGCGGCTGACCGAGCGCATGGCCGGGCTCGAGACGCGGCTGCTGCGCTGGGCGTTCGCCTTCTGGGTGGGTCAGTTCGCGGTCCTGCTGGGGATCCTCTTCGCCTTCTTCCGCACCTGACGCGCCCACGGCGAGCCTTCAGACCCTGCCCAGGGAAACCTCTCTTAGCACCGCGCTAGTCGTCCCGTGGCCGGCCCAGTACCAGCGGGACCTTGACCAGGCCGCCCCGGGTCGACAGTACCTCAACCTCACCTTCGACGCCCGGCACACCGTAGGTGTGGAGCACGAAGTCCACCGATTTCCGCTCGCCGGGCTGGGTCAAGCCGGCGCGGATAACCTTGTCCTGGGTCGACGGATCCACGATACGGACGACCGGCGCCTCGCGGCGAACAAGCGTCGAGTCGAAGTCCAGCCGTACGCGATCCTCCTGAACGATCTTCACCAGTAGCGCCTGCCTGAGGGCCGTGGGTAGCCTGCCGCTGTTGGTCCAGCTCACGGTCACCCGGTAGGCGGTGCTATCATCCCAGCTATCGAGCCGCCGCACATCGGCCTCCACATCATCGATCTGCGGCAGGTGCTTCGCCATCTCGAGGTTGAAAAGCGCCTGCACGCTGATCCACTGTTCGAGCACCTCGGGCGGTCCGTTCTGCGAGAAGAACTTGGGATGGAAGCCGCCGATCTCCACCGACCCTAGCTCGGGATGCTCGATGGGCTCCCACTCGCGGAAGCCGCGGCCGCCGTTCTCCTCGTCATCCCAGGTGAGCGCATCGACCTCGTCGTAGAGACCGTCTTCGTTGTAGTCCTTCATCCGGCCACCGTTCCACAGCTCGTCGCCGTACCAGATGGCCCCGTAGTAGAAGTAGCCGAAGTCGGGGCTGTGGCCGAACAGCGGGCCGGGCCGCGCCGAATCGCCGGTCACCGGATTGACCGGGACCCGCGTCCTGTAGGTCTCGTAGACGTCGCCGGCCCAGGGATAATCGGTGATCTCCATGCCGAGGCTATCGAAGTACTCGTAGTAGGCCAGGTCCTCGGGGTACATGCGCTCGGCGCTTTTAGATGTGGACGGCGGCCGCAGGTGCATCGGCACTCGTGTATCCATCGAGTTGGCCACCGACACGTGCGGGTGAGTGAGCAGCCACAGCACCGTCGCCCGCGTCTCCGGCTCGCTGAGCGGGAAGGCGCCGGCCCCGAACTGGGTCCAGCCGCGCCGCGTCGCGTCACCCCCGCGATCGGGCCGCCAATTCTCAGGGTAGTTGCGGTGCAAGTCGAGGCCGCCGATCCCATCCTCGTTGAAGTCGCCGTCGCCGTCGTTGTCGATACCCTCGCTCGCCATCATCCACTCGCCCTCACCCCTCGGCACCCGCTTCAGCAAGCGACCGGTCGGATCGCGTTCGTCTAGAACCAGGTTCGCCTCCTCCTGCTCTTCCGGTCGAGCGCGCCAGCGCAGCGAATAGATCACGCCGTCGCCGTCCAGGTCCTCGTTGGGATCCTCGTCGAGCAGGCCGTCGCGGTCCGAGTCGTGAGGCCGCACCGAGCTGCGATTCCGCTGCGCCGTGTGCAGGTAGAGGTTCGAGCCGTCGGGGTTGTTCTGCGGCTTCAGGTAGATCGTCTTGGTGTCGAGCAGCGCCGTGATCTCATCGTCTCGACCGTAATTCTGCAGCAGGTGCTGCATCAACCAGAGGACCGACTCGGAGCTCGTCACTTCGCCGCTGTGACGGCCACCCTCGAAGTACGCCGCCGGCTTGTCGGTCGCCGGACCGGTTTCCTTGTTGGTCAGCGTCACCTGGAGGATGGGACGCCCCTCGAAGCTGCGACCGACCTCGTACAGTTCCACCAGGTTGGGGTACTCCTCCGCCCAGCGCTCGAGCCACGTGTACATGACTTCCTGCGTGTGGTAGCGGTCGAAGCTGAGGACGTCGCCGGCCTCGTACTCGACCTCGGGGTGTTGGTGCCGGGCGAAGTAGCTCACCCCGTGCCGTTCCCCGGCTACCGTGTACCACTCTTTGCCGCGCTCCGACTCACCCTCCTGCGCCATGAGCGGCGCTGCGCCGAGGCACACCAGGCCTATCGCGATCAAAGCACACCTGTGACTGATCACCTTCGTTCCCTCCGATTGTGTGGATACGGCAGGCGACCCAAACGGGCATGGCCGCTCTCTCACCGGGGGACTATAGTACCGCGTCCGCCGACGTTTCGCACACCTGGTAATGGGAGCTCGATGTGAGGAAACCGCACGGAGGATCTTCGTGGCTCTTACTGGTCACAGTCTGCTTCGCTTGTACCCCTTCGGTCTCATCCGAGGAGCGCATGGATTACCCGTTGATCCCCGCCCCAGCCCATTTAGAGCCGGGTGGCGGCGCCTTCACGATCACACCTTCGACGACTATCAGGATTTCCGACCCGGACGACGCCGAGCTCCGCGCTCTGGGAGCTTACGCCGTAGGCCTGCTGCAGGAGTCGATCGGAGTGGAGTTGCAGCGGGCGAGCGAAGCGGCGAGGTCGGGAGCGGAAGCGGCGATCGCGCTGACGCTTTCCCCGGAGATCGAGGCGGCGGAGGGCTACCGTCTCCGAGCGACGCCCCGCTCGGTCCAAATCACCGCTTCGGCGCACGCCGGGCTGTTCTATGGGCTACAGACGCTCGCCCAGCTGCTGCAGCGCCAGGGCGGCGGCTCGAGCACCGAGAGCGTGTGGGAGGTGCCCGCCGTCACCATCGAAGACGAGCCGCGCTTCAGCTACCGGGGCATGCACCTCGACGTCGGCCGACATTTCTTCCCCGTCTCGTTCATCAAGCGCTACATCGACCTCATGGCGATGTACAAGATGAACACGTTCCACTGGCACCTGACCGAGGACCAGGGCTGGCGGATCGAGATCGAGAAGTACCCGCGCCTCACCGAGGCCGGCGCCTGCCGCGACGAGACCATCCTGGAGAAGAACTTCGATCCGTACATCGGCGACGGGGTGCGCTATTGCGGCTTCTACACTCAGGACGAAGTGCGTGAGGTGGTGGCCTACGCGGCGAGCCGCTACGTGGACGTAATCCCCGAGATCGAGCTGCCCGGCCACTCGACCGCGGCGCTGGCCGCCTACCCCGAGCTGGCCTGCACCGACGGACCGTTCGAGGTCTCGACGCGCTGGGGCGTTCACGAAGACATCTACTGCCCCAAGGAGGAGACCTTCGCGTTTTTGGAAGACGTGCTCATCGAAGTCATGGAGCTCTTCCCCAGCCGCTACATCCACATCGGTGGCGACGAGGCGCCGAAGCGGCGCTGGGAGGAGAGCGAGGTGGCGCAGGCGGTGATTCGCCGCGAGGGTCTGGCCGACGAGCACGAGCTGCAGAGCTACTTCGTCAAGCGCATCGAGTCCTTCTTACTGGCCCGCGATCGCCGGCTGATCGGCTGGGACGAGACCCTGGAGGGCGGCCTGGCGCCGCAGGCGACGGTCATGTCGTGGCGCGGCATGGCGGGCGGAATCGAGGCAGCGCGACAGGGCCACGACGTCGTCATGACGCCGACCAGCCACGTCTACTTCGACTACTATCAGGGCGACCGGGAGTACGAGCCGCTGGCGATCGGCGGCTTCACACCGCTGGAGAAGGTCTACGAGTTCGAGCCCGTGCCCGATGAACTGACGGCCCAAGAGGCGGAGCACGTGCTGGGCGCCCAGGGCAACGTCTGGACCGAGTACATAAAGACCCCGGACCACGTCGAGTACATGGCCCTGCCCCGCATGCTCGCCTTGGCAGAGGTAGTCTGGTCGCCCAAAGACATCCGGGACTGGGATCGCTTCGCGGCGGCGTTGCCCGCCCAGCTGAAACGGCTCGACGCGATGGAGGTGAACTATCGCATCCCCAACGTCACGGGCCTGGAGCGCGACCTGATCACGCTGGGCGACAGCGTGACGATCACTCTGGCGGCACTGGTCCCCGACGCAGAGATCCGCTATACGACCGACGGCGCCGATCCTACCGGCGAATCGACCCTGTACACCGGCCCGGTTCAACTACCGATCGACGAGGCCGGCGTCGCCGTGACCGCCCGCGCCTTTCTATCGAACGGTAGGGCGAGCACGCCTAGTGCGGCCCGGTTCGCGAAGACTTCACTGCGGCCGTCGGTTCAGATCGACTCGGCCGATCTGGCCACCGGGTTGCGGTACTCGTACTTCGAGGCCGACGTGCGATCGGTGGACGGGCTGGCCGGCCGATCACCGATCCACGAGGGCATCGCCCAGTCGATCTTGCTCGAGTACGCCGAGCGCGACGAGTACTACGGACTCGTCTTCAACGGCTACATCAGGGTTCCGAACGATGCCATCTACACCTTCAGCCTCACGTCGGATGACGGTAGCCGCCTGCTCATCGGCGACGCGACGGTGATCGATCACGACGGACCCCATGCTGCCACGGAGCGGTCCGGGATGATCGCGCTCCAGGCGGGCTATCATCCGATCACGGTGCTGTTCTTCCAAGCCAGTGGCGGGAAGGCGCTCGCCCTCGAGATGCGCGCTGCCGACGGCGAGGGATCGCTCGACCTGTCGAACCGCCTGTTTCACGAAGACCATTAGCCAGACGTGGAATGCGCATGCAGGCGCTCTACGTCTTCCCCCATCCCGACGACGAATCGTTCGGCCCCGCGCCGGCCATGGCGGCGCAGCGACGCCAGGGCCACGAGGTCCACCTCCTCACCCTGACCCGCGGCGGCGCACCCAGGGTGCGGCACGAACTGGGGCTCACCGTCGAACAGATGGGCCAGCTGCGGCTGGAAGAAATGGAGGAGATGGCCCGGGTGCTCGATCTCAGCTCGATGACCGTGCTCGACCTGCCCGACTCGGGCCTCAAGGAGATGGACCCGCGGGAGATCGAGACGGTTGTGGCGCGACACATCGAAGAGCTGCGGCCGCCCGTCATCGTCAGCTACCCGGCTTACGGGATCAGCGGCTACGACGACCACCTGATAACCCACGCCGTCGTCAAGCGGGTTTTCTGCGAGCTGCGCGAGCGGCCCAACCCTTGCCTCCGGCGCCTGGCCTTCACCACGTTGCAAGAGGTGCCCGACGCCGACCGCCCCGTCAACCTCCGGGCATCAAAACCCGAAGACATCGACTGCGCCGTGCCGGTGACCGACGAGGACCGCGAGGCGCAGCGTCGGGCGCTGGATTACTATCGCTCTTACCAGCGGGTCACCGCCAAGATCGATCCGGCCGCCTTGTCCGGCGATCGTCAGTATTTCGAGATCTTCCAGGAAGAGCACAGCCCGCCGCTCGACGACCTGTTCGCCGGGCTTTAGCGCTCACGGCCCTTAGCAATCACATGGGGTAACCGATCGATGTCGACCAACAAGATTCCGTTCAAACGGCTCAGCCTAGAGGTCCTGGCGATCTTCCTCGGGGTCACCGCCGGGTTTCTGGCCGACGACTACCGCGACTACCTCAACGACCGGCGTCGCGAGCGGGAGATCCTCGGCCAGCTTCTGCACGATCTCGCTCTCGACTCGACGGACATCGCCCCAATCATTCCGCACAGCATCGCGCGCGCTGAGGCCATGCTGTGGCTCAACAACCGGGCTCAGGCCCCGTACCCCTCCAACGATTCCGTGAACCTCGTTCTCACCAGTATCCGTGGAGGTATGTTCTTCACCTACGAACCATCGGCTCTCACCTACTCCGGGCTCAAGGCCTCGGGGGACCTGGGACTGATCCGGGACGCTGCCCTGCGGGACACCGTCGTCTACTATTTCGAGGACCGGCAACCCGTACTCGAGCAGAACAACGCGAGAGCCGTGGACGCCGAGCTCGACTGGCGGGCGGCCCTGGCCGCCTACGTCGAGACACAGTCGACCTCTTCACTTCGCCGCTATCCCGAGCTGCGCGTCACCGACGGCGTCGGCCTCTTCCGGGACCCGGCGCTTCGTAACGCCACCATACTGATGGGCAGCCTATACTCGTTTCAGGTCACAAACGCCCGCTCGATGCTCGAGATCAACGCATCGCTCAAGGCGGCGATTCGCCGGAGCCTGGAAGGAGACTGATCCGGCGAAGGGCATTATGAACACGCGCTGAGGAGAGAGTGATCACATGGTTGGGAAAGCACGTTCCAGCGATCGAGTCGAAGAGAATAAGGCAACGGTGAGACGGATGCTCGAGCGGCTGAGCGCGCGGGACATCGAGGCATTCACCGATGCCCTGGCGCCGGACTACATCCGTCACTGTCAAGCGATGCCGCCCGACCTCCAGGAGCTTCGCGGCCGCGACGCGATGGGCCAATGGCTCGAGTCTACTCTGGAGACCTTCCCGGACTACCAGGAGGAGCTCGAGTGGCTGGTCAGCGAAGGCGACTTCGTCGCCTGGCGCTCGAGAGGGACGGGCACACAACGCGGCGCCTTCGGGACTTTCCCCGCCACGAACAAGCGCATCGATCTGGCGATCATCGGCATGCATCGCTTCGACGAGGAGGGCCGGGTCGCCGAGACGTGGACGTCGTGGGACAACCTCGCGGCTCTGACGCAGCTCGGACTACTGCCGGACGTGTGAGGTCCTACCCGCGTTCGCCCAATCGTGCCCACACGTCACGCCGCAACCGCTCGATCCCGGCCCGGAAAGCGGCGTCGTGCCTGACCTTGTCGAAGACGCCCGGCTTGAGGGACGACCAGAAGATCACTGTGGTTGGTGCCAGCGCAAGAGACCGCTCGAACCAGGCCAATGATGCCGAGGCGTCTCCGATCCAGGCGTAGTAGGTGGCTATGGACGCTGCAGGGTTCGCCAGGCCGTATGTAGAGTCCGGGAACGTCCCGCTAACAACCATAGAGCTCAGCGAGTCGATCAGCGCCGACGCTTCGGCCACCTCGCCCTGGTCATAGAGGCAGAGAGCCCTGAGACCCTCGAACGGGTTCAGATCCAGCTCCACGCATTGATCCGCGCGTCCCAGCATGAGTAGGGACACCGTCTTGGCCACCTTCGCGACGGCAAGGTCCGGGACCAGCGCCAACGCCCGGTCCGCCTCGCGGAGCGCGAGCTCCCAGCCCTCATTGATAACCGCATTCCCGGCAAACCCGGCTCGCCGTCCCGGTGCCAGAGGGTCGAGGCCGATGGCGATCGAGTCCTCGCGGATCGCTTCATCGATCCGCCCCTCCCTAGCCAGCAGGTGGGCGTACCAGCCGTGAGCGTCGGCGGAGCTCGGCTCCAATCGAATCGCCTGTCTCGCATCGACCACGACATCTTCGAACGGGGCCCAGAGAAACGTCTTAACGTAAGCCCGAGCCGCGTAGGCCTCTGCCAGGTTGGGGTCCAATGCGAGAGCGGCGTCGGCCATGGAAAGAGCTCGAGCGGCCGCCACGTAAGGATCGGACACAAAGCGATAATCGAACAGCATCGAGACCGCGTGGACGGACGCCAGGCCAGCGTAGGCGGCCGCAAAGGCTGTGTCCAGCTCTATCGCTCTTCCGTACGCTTCGATGGCTCGCTGCAGGCCGTCCGACGTGCGCTGGTGAAAGTACGACAGTCCCCGCAGGTAGTGGTCGTACGCCGCGAGATTCTCGGTCGGCCTGGCTGCCAGGGCCCGGCGCTCGGATTCCAGCAGTGTGACGTTCAATGCCTGCGTGACCTGCTGCGCGATGCCCTCCTGGACCGCGAAGATGTCCGCCAGTTCCTCCTCGTATACGTCCGCCCACATGTACATCTCGTCCGAGACCCTGACCAGCTGAGGCGTCACCCGGACTCGGTCCGGTCCATCCTGCCTTCGCTGCCAGCGGACGGTGCCTCCCAGGACATAATCGACATTCAATTCCTCGCCGATCTGCCTGATGCCCTTATCGGTGTTCTTGTACCTGACCGCGCTCGTCCGGCCGATGACGCCAAGGCCACCGACCCTGGCCAGCCGGGCCGTGATCTCGTCGGTCAGGCCGTCGGCGAAATACTCGTCCTCCGCCGCCCCCAGATTCTCGAACGACAAAACCGCGACCATCTCCCGCTCTGTCCCCGGGACCGTGCCTCGCTCGCCGAAGATCAGCCAGCCCGCCGCGACAACGCCCCACAGAGCGAACGCGCTCAGGAACGCCAGGCCAGCAGCCCGCCAGGTCAGAAAGCGACGCCGCCGTCTCGCTTCCAGGCGGGCGGCAGCGGCATCTGCCTCCACGATCTGCGGCTCGGCTTCGGGAATCGCAGCGGGCAGTTGCACCTCGCGCACGAAGGCCGTCGCCACGACGAACGGCAGACCGAGCAGGAAGAGCACGATGGCCAAACCCGGCAGCCAGTCAGGCAGCCCCAGCCTCGAGGTGACGGCATCGATGAGCTCGAAGCACGCCCAAGCTGCACCGACGTAGATCAGCAGCACCTGCCAGAGGGACCGGCGGTGAATCTCGCTGATGAGCCGCTCGAGACGGGACATGGCTGCGACCTGCGGCCTGAGAGATACGTGGGTGTTGGGGCACCCGGCTCCGCTCAAAGATGCGGACGGACTATCTCGCTAGCAACGCGCCGCAACTCCCGCGCTGCTCGTGCTACTGCTGCCCCGGTTACACGGGACATCGTGGCGAAGCCGAATCGTCTCCCAAGCCGAGTGTGCAGCTCACGCCACGGAGCACTAACTTTGACAGTGGCTAGAGCCGCTTCTTGCACAGCAACGGTGCGTCGGTCGGCATGAGCACTTCACAGCGCCGCCTCCCAAGCGATGGCCTGTATTCCGACAGGCGTGGGCGAGCCTCGATGCGCCTGATCGGCAAAGCGCTGCGCCACCGGCTCTTGCGTGCGAGCGTCGCTGCCTCGGGCATCGCGATAAGCACGCTCATGGTACTCGTGCTTATGGGCGTCTATCGCGCTCTGACAACCGGCGTGCGATCCTACGTCGGGCCGGAGCGAATCGACCTCTGGGTAGCGCCACTGGGCACGGACAACCTGATTCGCTCCTCCGCGCTGCTGCCCGCCAGCATCGTGGACAGCATCGCCGTCCTCCCGGGTGTCCGGGAGGCGGCGCCCTTGCTCCGCGGCTTCGTAGCGGTGCGGCCGGGTGGCGGGGCGGCTGCGGCTGAAGCGGAGGCGACGAGCGGCGGCGGCCCGACCATTAACCTCCTGTCTATCGGTTATCGCGCTCCCGATGGCCTGGGTGGGCCACCGCGTATACAGGAGGGCGCGGCACCGCGAGGCGCGTCGCAGGTCGCGCTGGACCGGGCGGCGGCGCACCGGCTCCGTCTGCAGATCGGCGACACCGTTTCTATCAACGATCGCTGGTTCGAGCTGAGCGGCGTCACGAGTGGTACCAACCTGATCGCGACCCAGTTCGCCTTCTTCGACGCGACCGCCGGTGCGCAAACCTCCGGTCTACATGGGCGGGTCTCGTTTGTCGCGGTGCGGCTGCACCCCGAAGCCGTGGCGGAGGAGGTGGCTCGGCGAATCACGAACCGCTTCCCGCAATCCGCCGTCTACACTCGGGAAGCGTTCGTCGAGAACAACGTACGCGAAGTGGCCGCCGGCTTTCGCCCCATGCAGCTCCTGGTCTCGGGTGTCGGCATCCTGGCGGCGGCGGTCCTCGTGGCCCTCCTCGTGCAGGCCGCCGTTGAGGACCGACGCCATGATATATCCGTGCTGCTGGCGATGGGGGCCTCGGCCAACGCCGTAGGTCGTGGCGTCGTGGTGCACGCGACCCGGCTTGTCGTGCTCGGCGCTATCGCCGGGGCACTTCTGACCGCGGCGCTCCACACCGCGCTCCGCTCCTGGGTCCCGACGGTGGAGATCACACCCCGCGTTCACGATCTGGCCGTCGTTCTCCCCCTGTTCATCGCCAGCGGAGTACTCGCCGCGTCCCTGCCGTTGCTTCGCCTTCGCCGTATCGACCCGATCGAGGCTTTCCGACCGTGAGCGCGCTACGACTTCGCGATGTGAGTAAGGTACGCGGCGCCGGCCGCCATGCGGTGCAGGCGCTCCACGCGGTGACTCTGGCAGTTCAGCCGGGCGAATTCGTGCTCCTCGAGGGTCCGAGCGGCTCCGGCAAGACCACGTTGCTCTCCATCGCTGCTGGGCTTCTGACGCCCGACGCGGGGGATGTGACCCTCGCGGGCCAATCGCTGAACAAGCTGTCTGCCGCTCAACGTCGCTCGTACCGTGCGCGAAACGTGGGGTTCGTGTTCCAGCGCGGAAACCTCTTGAGCGGTCTGAACGTCAGAGAGAACGTTCTGGTGGCCGCGGAGATTGCAGGAATCCCCAGGCAGGTAGGAGAAGAGGACGCTGACAAGCTCCTGGCCGCCTTGGGCGTGGATGACCTGGCCGAGCGACGCCCCGACGAGCTTTCCGGCGGCGAAGAACACCGCGTAGCCGTCGCACGCGCCCTCGTTCACCAGCCCGCTGTCGTTTTCGCCGACGAGCCCACCGGCAACCTCGACGGCGCGTCTGGCCAAGCGGTAGCCGAAGCGTTATCCGAGCTCACCAGGGCGGACGCGGTAGCGGTGATCGTGGCCACGCACGATGTGCGTCTCCGAAAATTCGCGGACCGCCGGCTATCGATAGTGGACGGCACCGTTCACCCGACGGAGAGCTGACGACCGTGACGGAGCGTTTCTTCCGCACTATCAACTACTCGTCCGTCAACGAGGATTGGCGGACCGAGATCGCCGCGCTGCAGCCGCGTGAGGGTGACCGAGTCCTCTGCGTGACCGGCAGCGGGGACCGCCCGCTCGATCTCCTGGCTGCCGCACCCACCCAGCTCGTGGCTATCGACCTCAACCCGGCTCAGAACCACCTGCTGAGTCTCAAGGCCGCGGCAATTATGACGTTGCCGTTCGAGGATTACACCGCGTTCCTCGGCCTGAACCAAGCCGAGCCCGGCTGGCGGCTCGAGGTCCTCGACCACCTGACCCCCTCCCTCCCGAGGGACGGGCTGGCCTTCTGGAAGGCTCACCGCCGCACCGTCGCGCGCGGAGTGCTTTACCAGGGGCGTTTCGAGCGGCACTTCAAACGAATCGCGATGCTGGCCCGTTGTCTCAGGCCGCGCGCCATCGAGGAACTGTTCACGTTCACCGATCTCGAGACGCAGTGCCGATTCATAGACGACCACTGGGACAAGCCGTTCTGGCGGCTGGCCTACAGGTTGATCCTCTGTCCCCTCACCTCACGAATATTCTTCCGTGATCCGGCGTATTACGCCCATGTAACCGTGCGTGTCGGCGATACGCTGTTCGAGCGCATGCAGCGAGCACTGCGGAGGAATCTGGCGCGAGACAATTTCATGATCAGCCTCGCTCTCCGCGGCGAGCTGTCACCGACGGATCTTCCGCCCTATCTGACTCCCGAGGGATGCGCCCGAATCAGAGAACGACTCCCGCTCCTCGAGGTGCTGACCGCTGATGTGATCGACTATCTGGAGGGCAACACCGCAGAAAAGTTCACGCACTTCTCGCTGTCCGACGTTCCATCCTACATGGCCGAGCCGGACTTCCACAGGCTGCTAACCGCAGTCGCCCGCTGCGCCACGCCGGGAGCGCGGGTGGTCATCCGCCAGTTTCTCACCCGCTACGAGCTGCCCGACCCCATACGGAGACGCATCGATCGCGAGTCAAGACTCGAAGCCCAGCTCGCGGATGAGGACCGATCGTTCGGTTACGAGTTCATCGTGGGAGTTGTGCGTGATGACGAGTATAGGTGAGACGCGGCCTTTGCAAGAGATGCCGCCGTCTAACCCGGCCGCTGCCCGGCCAGCCGACCTTCAGCGCGACCTGGTGATCGCCGATTACGAGGCCGACGACAACTCGGCGGCCCTCGAGCTCGATCGCAAATGCCGGCAAGGTGAAGCTTATGGTCTCTCCTTTCGGCGCTCCACCTTCGACCGCCGGGCCCGGAACTACCGTGAGTGGCGGATCCTTGTAGCTCGGCTGCGCGACCAGCTGGTCGGCACAGTCGGTATGGCGCTCAAGGATGTCAGGCTGGAAGGCGAGTCGACACGTGGCGGCTTCTTCTTCGATCTTCGAGTTCATCCCGAGTATCGCCGCGCCGGGATCGCGCGACGCCTCGCTGGCGCGGCTCTGGACTGGGCCTTCGCAAGAGCCCCCCTCGTCTACACCTATGTCGTGGCCGACAATCGGATAACACAGAACCTTGCGGCCCTACTCGGCGGCGCTAACGCCGGCTCCTATTCGTACTTGGTCTATCCCACATATCGAGGGGCACGGGCCCGCACCGAGGCACGCCCGGCGACCTTCGATGAGGTGCACGAGGCCCTCCTGGCCCACAGTCCACCATTCCAGCTCTACTCGAACCCTCGGTGTCGACCCGGTCAGCAGGGCTACGTAAGGTCATGGATCATCAGACGGGGAACCACTGTGGCAGGCTGTTCGGCGTGGAGCAACCGAGGTATTCTAGCCGAGGTCGTGGAGAGGATCCCGCTCCCCATTCGCCTCCTCCGCCGCACACTGAAAGTCTGGCCGCTGCGCAGGCGCGCCTGGCCGCATATCCCTGACGAGGGCGAAGAGCTCCGATCCTGGTATATCTTCGATTTCTTCGCGACGGGTACGGACGCGGCCCGCGAACTCATGCGCGGCGTGGAGGCTGAGGCCGTTGCCAGCGGAATCGATTACTGCTACGTCATCCATCAAGCAGAGGACCCGTGGGTTACCGCTCTGCGTTCTGATTGCCCACGCCCCTTCGCGCCGACGATCACCTATCGCCGCCTGGCTCGGATGGCTGACGGCTCGCCTATTCGACTCCAGCGAGCGTACGTCGATATTCGCGACCTTTAGCTTTGGCACTACACTCAGGAGGGGTTATCGT
Organism: uncultured Gemmatimonadota bacterium; assembly: GCA_964345885.1. Taxonomy (GTDB): domain Bacteria; phylum Gemmatimonadota; class Gemmatimonadetes; order Palauibacterales; family KS3-K002. Next base: position 15,796 of record CAYFSW010000177.1, read on the forward strand.
TCTGCCGCGCGCCGGCGGTGGCGGCGCAGCGGCGCGAAGTCGGGAACGCCCGATCGATGCTCGAGATCAACGCATCGCTCAAGGCGGCGATTCGCCGGAGCCTGAAAGGAGACTGATCCGGCGAGCGGCGAGTCTTCCCTGTAGCGACGTTGCCGCGGGATTAGGAGCCTGGGATAAGCCGCACGTCGAGTTTCCGTGCCGTCACCATAGAAGGTACCACGATCCGCTCACGTGCCTGAGCTCACTCGCCGTACCTCGATCAACGGCACTCGTATCGCTCACGAATACCAGCCAGTGATACCCGAAGGTCTGGTTTGGGATCACGAACCTCACATCACCTTCCTTCGCCTCCATGTGGCTGATCCCCAGTCGGTTCAAGCGCGCCTCGAACTCCTCATACCGTTCTCGCTCGACGCCGTCCCGCTCCAGCACTCGCTGGAGCGAAGTCCAGACCGTTCTTTGATCGGGCTGCAAACTCCCTGCTACCGTATCTACCGACAGGTCGGGATTGAACCGCAGGTACTCCCTGAACAGAGCCGCATCATACTGCCTGAAGCCCGGCACCTCTTCGAAAACTCCATTCACTGTGTCGATAACGGCTTTATCCCTCTTGTTGTATCGACTGTCGAAGGCGAACAGTTCCGCATCAGCCAGCTGCGTCCCATTCAATCTGAGGGCTCGGCCGTCGGCGGCGAGCGCTATCTCGGTTATCCGCCCGTACGAGACGACGTCTTCGGCGAAGCTGTTCAGCCCCGCGGAGCGCGACCAGTAGAACGCCTGCACGCCTGGCCACCAGCGGAGGAAGCCCTCCGTCCCCGCCATGGCGACTACCAACAGGACAGCACCCACCACCCGATGCCTCTTGACCTGGACCGACTTGCGCAGCGCGCCGATCACCAGGCCGAGCGTGGCGAGGGCGAGCGCCGGGACTGCTACCACTTGGATCATCAGGGACCAGAAGTCGCCGATCAGAACCCAGAAGAGGCTCGCACAGAGTAACGCCGCGACCGAGAACGCGTAGACGCCCCAGAGCTTTCGCACTAGTCACATCACCGTCAGGGACCTTTATTAACTCGATGTGGCATGCTCGGAGTGCACTGCAGACCGCACACCGTGTCCCGCACGCAGCCGGGCTGTCAACCTCAAGCCGTCGAGAACTCGCCCTCGTCGATCGCCCGCAATTCCTCAGGACTCAGCTCGAGCTCCGCGCTGCCGGCGGAATCGACGGCGTGTTCCACCGTCCGCGCACCCGGTATGACGATGACGTTGGGCGAGCGGGCCAGCGCCCAGGCGAGGACGACGGCGTGGGGCGAGGCGGAGTAGGCCTCAGCGATGGGCTCCAGAACCGGGTGGCCGGGCAGCTTCTTGTTGAGCCGGCCTCCTCCCACAGGACTGTAGGCCAGATAGCCTATCCCATTGTCAGTGCAGTACTTAAGTGCACCGTCATGAGGTGATTCGTGAAAGAACGGGTTGAACCGATTCTGGACCGACGCCACCTCGACGATGCCCCGGGCCTTCTCGATCTCGTCGGCAGAGACGTTGGAGAGCCCCACCCAGCGGACCTTCCCCTCCTGCTGCAACTCGGCGAAGGCGCCGACACTGTCGGCGAAGGGTACCGCCGGGTCGGGTGCGTGGAACTGGTAGAGATCGATCGTGTCGACAGCGAGGGCTTTGAGCGAGCGCTCGCAGGCGGCCTTGATGCGGGCGGGGCGGCCGTCGCTCTCCCAGCGACCGCCGGGTCGTGTGAGCCCGGCCTTGGTGGCGACGAGGATCGAGTCGCGGTCACCGGACCAAGCGGCCAGCGCTTTGGCGACGAGGCGCTCGTTGTGGCCGATGTCATCGTCGTCGAGGCAGTAGACGTCAGCCGTATCGATCAGCGTCATACCGGCGTCGAGGGCCGAGTGAATGACCTTCACGCCCTGCGCCTCGTCAGGGCGCCCGGAGATAGAAAGCGGCATCGCGCCGAAGCCGACGGCCGTGACGGCCGGCGCTCCGGCGCCGAGTGAACGCGTTCTCACTGTCGAGGGTCCCCGTTACTTGTGGCGAGCACTTGCCGGATTTTCTCCAGCAGCTTCTCCTGAGTGAAAGGCTTGGCGATGAACTCCATGTCCGAGCTCACCATCCCGTGATGCAACACGGTGTTGTCGCTGTAGCCCGACATGTAAAGCACCTTGATGCCCGGGCGCAAGGCCGAGATCGTCTGGGCGAGATCGCGGCCGCTGGTCTCCGGCATGATCAGGTCGGTGATCAGGAAGTCGATCACGCCGCCGTACTCCTCGGCCAGACGGACGGCGTCGCCGGCGTTGCCCGCCTCGACAACGTTGTAGCCGTTGCTGACAAGCGTCCTGCGCACGACGGCCCTGACGGAAGTGTCGTCTTCGACCAGCAGGGCCGTCTCATGCCAGCCGCGTATCGACGACCTACGGTCACGGTCGGCTGCATCCGCATCGGCCTGCTGGTCCTCCGGCACCTGCACACGCGGGAGATAGATCTTAAAGGTCGTTCCGTGGCCCGGCTCGCTGTAGACCCAGATGTAGCCGTTGCTCTGCTTGACGATCCCGTACACCGTGGAGAGGCCGAGCCCCGTGCCCTTGCCCGCCTCCTTCGTGGTGAAGAAGGGCTCGAAGATCCTCGATGTCGTCGCCTCGTCCATTCCCGCCCCGGTATCGCTGACGGCCAACATGACGTAGGCACCCGATTCGACCGGCGCGTGTGAGCTGACGTACTCCGCGTCGAGATCCGCATTCGATGTCTCGATCAGCATACGGCCGCCCTGCGGCATCGCGTCGCGTGCATTCACCGCCAGGTTGAGTATTACCTGCTCGATCTGACCGGGATCGGCGTTCACCAGCCCCAGGTCCTGAGACAGCTTGGTGGCCAGCTCGACGTGCTCGCCGATCAAGCGCACGATCATCGTGCTTACGCTGGCGACGACCTCGTTCAGGTCGAGCACGACGGGCTCGAGCACCTGTCGCCGGCTGAACGCCAAGAGTTGGCGCGTCAGTCCCGCCGCCCGCATCCCGGCCTGTCTGATCTCCTCCAGGTCCATACGACGCGGGTCGTCGGCCGCGACCCTGTTCAACAGCAGCTCGCTGTTGCCGAGAATGGCCGTCAGCAGGTTGTTGAAGTCGTGTGCGATGCCGCCAGCCAGCTGGCCGATCGCCTCCATCTTCTGCGACTGCTGCAGCTGTTCCTCGAGCTCTCGCTCGCGGGTCACGTCGCGGGCCACGCTCACGTAGTTGACGATCGCGCCGGAGGCATCCCTGACCGGCGAGATTGTGGCGTCCTGGCGGTAGAGAGTTCCGTCCTTTTTCCGATTGATGAAATGCCCTGTCCAGACGTCGCCGCGCCCCAGCGTCTCCCACATCTCGCGGTAGAACTCGGAGTCGTGCTTCCCGCTCTTCAGAATCGCCGGCGTCTTGCCGACGGCATCCTCGCGGGAATACCCCGTGACCCGCTCGAATGACGGGTTGACGTACTGGATAGTGCCATCGAGGTCGGTGATGATTATCGCCTCGGCGCCCTGCTCGACGGCAGTCGCCAGCAACTTGCTCGCCTGCTCGGCGCGCCGGCGCTCACTCATGTCGATGATCAGCCCTTCCAGGGCTACGATCTCGCCGTCGGGTGCACGGACACCGACACCCTGCTCCCAGACCCACTTCTCTTCGCCGGCGGCGGTCCTGATGCGGTAAGTGAGCTGGAACGGCCGGTTCTCCTTCAAGGCCAACTGAACCTCATCCCAACCTTCACGCCGATCGTCGGGATGGATCAACTGCCCGTAGGAGATCAGCCTGTCGTTGATGAGATCGCCAGGCTGGTACCCGGTGAGCTCGTGGCAGCCGCTGCTGACGAACTCCATCGACCAGTCGTTGTTGTTCCGGCAGCGGTAGGCCATCCCCGGGAGGTTGCCCATCAACGTCGCCAGGGCGCGCTGGCTCTCGCTCAACGCCTCCTCGGCCCGGGTGCGCTCGATGGCGTAGCGTACCGTGCGACCCAGGGTGTGCGCGTCCATGCGGCCTTTGACGACGTAGTCCTGGGCACCACGGCGCGCCGCCTCGATCGCCGGCGCTTCGTCATCGCCGCGACCCAGGACCACGATGGGGACGCCCGGGGCATCCTCGTGCACCCGGTCGAACGTCATCAGACCGCTGCTGTCGGGCAGTCCCAGGTCGAGGAGGATCAGGTCGATCCCGCCAGCGGCCAGGCGCGCGAGGCCGGCGGACAGGCAGTTAGCGTGCTCAACGGTGAACTCGCCGTCTACCGAGCCCAGCATCCCCTGCACCAGCCGGGTGGTGCCGGGATCGTCCTCGATCAACAGGACACGTGTCGCTGGCTCCGTCATCGGGGGTTCTGGCGTTGCTTGCGTACCAGTGTCGGCGTTCTGTTCTGGAATTAGGGGACTCGCGGCCAGACCGGATCAGGGACGACGCGAGAGCCCGTACGGGTAGGGGGAGGACAGGCTTTCGGTTGCTGCTAAGGTCGTAATATGTGTAAATCCCAACGATTTAGGAAGGCCCGGCGATTTCGCCCGTTTTTTCGAGGGCCTCGACCGCCGCCTGCAGCACCCGTTCCAGCAAGGCCGGGTCCCGCGAGCTGATGTGGCCCTCGTCTAGCCAGATGAGCTGCTTCGGCTCGCGCGCCGTCGCGAACAGCGTGTCCACCGAGCTCTGCGGGATCCGCGAGTCCCGCGAGCCGTTGATGATGATCATGGGACGCGGCGTCACCTGAGCGGCGTAGTGCAGCGGCTCGATAGGATCGAGCAGCCAGGCGCCGGCCCGAGCCAGCGCCGAATTGAGCCAGCGTGGTTTGAGGTCCAGATTTGCTTCCAGAAGCTTTCTGTAGTCGCCCCCACCGTAGATCACCAACACCGGCCCGGCCCGCTCTTCCAGCGCTCCCACCACGGTGATCAATTGGGCACCGAAGCTCGCACCCACCAGTACGACCCCGGTCGAGTCGACCTCAGGCCGCGTCTCCAGGTAATCGACGCCCAGCATGACCGCCGAAGGGGTGAGCAGCATCGCGCGCCGCACGGCGAGCACGCGAACCAGGAACTGCCACCAGGTGAGCTGGACCGGCCCGTCCCAAGGATAGTCGAGGCCGAGGATGACGTAGGCCGAATCCGGATTGACCAGCTCGGCGGCCAAGCGGCCGGTGTTGGTGCCACCGATGACGATCAGCGACGGCCAGCGACCCGGCGCACGCGGGACCCGCAGGTGCCCATGCACTCCGTAGCCGGCGCTGCTCGTCAGCCTGACGTCGTATGCTTCGTAGAGTGAGTCGCCAGCGGCGGCTTCGACCTCCACCCCCGCCAGCTCGCCCTTCTGCCGCAGAAACTGGTCCGGCGCCTCGAACGCCAGGGCGTACTTCAACCAGATGACCGCGATGATCGCGAGGGCCAATAACAGGCCGCCCGTCCCAAGGGCGTATTTCCGCAGCCGGCCCACGGCACCTACTTCCGCGTCGCTTCCGCAACGCGTGTGAAGACTATGTCATCTACGTTGGGCTCGAACGGGACCAGAAGTTTGTCGATTTCACCGTTCTTGTTGTACTGAAACATCACCTTCAACTCATCGAAGGCGACGAGCGGGTCCTCTGCAACCTCGAAGACGTCGTAGTGGAAGTGTTCGAGCCGGGCGCTCATGTTGTTGAACGTAGCCTCGAGTTCCCCGCCGTCGACCTCCACCGTTATGACCCCGTAGCCCGGGTGCTCGTAGCTGCCGGCGTAGTCGGCGAGCGGGTGAGAAGGAGACGTGCCTTCAACCTGGAGGCTGTCCCCTCCCTGCTCCGCCTTCTCTTCCGCCTCACGCGCTTCGGCCTGCTGTTCCCTGACACGCGCCGCCCAGTCAACCGGCTCGAGCCCCAAGACGCGATCGTAGACGCCTCGCACCACAATCGTCGGTACGGGATTGTCACCAGACAAGTTCGTCAAAACGATCATGCCGACCCGCGCTCGCGGCATGAACGAGAGCAGCGAGATGAAACCATCGATTCCACCGCCGTGCTGCACCACCTTGTGGCCGCGATAACTGCCGATGCCGAAGGCCATGCCATAAGCGTTGTGCCCCAGCTCGTCGTACTGGATGCTGCTCTGTATGGCCATCTGGGGGGTCTGCATCTGCCGCGCGTTGCTCTCAGAGAGCAACTGCTCGTCGCCGTACTTCCCCGCGTCGATATGAAACTGGACGTAGCGGATCATCTCCTCGACGCTCGAGTTGATCGATCCGGCAGGGCCGATCTCATCAATGTTGCGGAAATCGACCTGCCGGACGTCGTCATCGATTCTCGTGTAGGGATAAGCGAAATCATCCGATCTCTGAGACTCGGCCACCGAGAAATTCGAGCGGGCCATCCCAAGCGGCTCGAAGATCCGGCCGCTGACGAGCTCCTCCCAGGTCATGCCGGCCAGCCGGCCCGCGAGATAGCCGGCGGTCATGAACATGAGGTTCTGGTACTGGTAGGCGGCGCGGAAGTCACGGCTCGGTTCCAGGTAACGCAGCCGCTCGTACAGCTCCTGGCGCGTGAAGTCCGAGCCGTACCACACGAGATCGTGACGCGGAAGCCCGGAGCGGTGGGTGACCAGGTCGCGTGGGGTCATCCGCTCGCTGGCAACGTCATCGTAGAGCTCGAAATCGGGCAGGTAGGTACGCAGCGGCTCGTCCCACTCGAACCGGCCTTCGTCGGCGAGCATGCCGAGGGCGGTGACGGTGAAAGACTTCGTGATCGAGCCGATGGCGAACAGAGTCCGCGCAGTCACCGGGAGCTCCTCGTCGATGTCGCGGTATCCGTAACCCTTCGACACTACGACCTCGCCGTCCTCGACGACCGCTATGGCCAGACCGGGCACCTTCCATTCCGCCATGACCTCGGTGATGAACGCGTCGAGGTCGTCCAGCTGCGCCGCGACGTCGGTGAGCTCGACCGTCGTTGCGCTCTGCGGCTGGGCCAGCAGGTAAGTCGGGCAGGACAGCACCACCAAGAACAGCAGCACGGGCACAATACTCCTACGCATGTCGCCTCCTCGGTCGATCACGCAGCTTGTTCACTCCGCTTGTCCGGATCGCTCGGCCGGCCCCGCTGACGTCAATCGGGGGTGACCTTGTAGACCTCGTCGCCCTTCCTGACGCGTTCGTTCACTTTGAAGGCGACCTCGGTGCCTGCAGCGGCGGTCTCGACCGCGGCATGGTCCACCTCCATCGAGCTGATCTGCTGCTCGACATCGGTAGTGTGGCCGCGGATGTGGAGTACATCGCCGATCTTGATGTCGGCGACGAGCTTCACGACCCCGACTTCGGGCTTGGCGAAGTAGTGGGTAATGCTGCCGACGAGTTCCTCTGCCATGATGCGTCCTCCACCGGAGCGCGGGAATGCGAGCGGCTAGCCGCCCGACGCCATTGCCTGAGGCTTGGTTGTCCAACGTACCGCCGGCACGTCTGTTAGGAAAGTGGCGGAACGGCCGCCGCCTCTGCTATACTGAGGACTGGGAAGCACCCCCGCGCTCCCTCGCCCGCCCTTCTGGCGGGCGATATTATCGACAGTGGAACCCGGGCGCTTTGGCCCGGCGGCAGGCAACCGTGGACGGTCAGGGAGGCATCCGGGAATGACCGGTAGCAAAGGAACGATCGGCATCCTCACGGGCGGCGGCGACGTACCGGGACTCAACCCGGCGATTCGCGCCGTCACGATCCGCGCTCTGCGCGAGGGCTACCGGGTCCTGGGCATCAAGCGTGGCTGGGCAGGGTTGGTGGACGTGATCCCGGACAAGGACGCCGACAACTCGGGCTCTGTGACGACGTTGACGCAAGAGGTGGTGAACCGCGCCGGGCGAACCGGCGGCACGTTCCTGCACACCTCGCGGACACGGCCCAGCCACCTTCCCAAGGTACTCGTACCCGAGCACCTCGCGGACCGCTACAGCGACGATATCAACGACCTCACGCCCGATGTGCTGAACAGCCTCGAGTTCTTGGACATCGACACGCTGATCCCCATAGGCGGTGATGACACGCTGAGCTACGGCCTGCGCCTGCACCAGGAGGGCGTCAAAGTCGTGGCGATTCCGAAGACGATGGACAACGATGTTCCGGGGACGGACTACTGCATCGGCTTCAGCACCTGTGTTACGCGCACGATCGAGCTGACACACAGCCTCCGGACTACTGCCGGCTCGCACGAGCGGTTTCTGGTCATCGAGGTCTTCGGGCGCTACGCCGGCTACACCGCGCTCTTGCCGACGATGGCGGGCGCCGCCGACCGCTGTTGCATACCGGAGCACCCCTTCGACATCGAGCATCTGCTCCAGCTACTGATCGAAGACCGCAATATCAACCCCAGCAAGTACGCTGTGGTGCTCGTTTCGGAAGGTGCGACGATGACGCATCAGAAGGAGATGTCGTTCGAGACGGAGGAGACGGACCAGTACGGGCACCGCAAGCTGGGCGGGATCGGCGACACGGTGTCGGCGCTGCTCAAGGACCTGTCACCGAGCAAGAACGACGGACAGCGCGTCAACGTCGTCAATCAGCGGCTCGGCTATCTGGTCCGCTGCGGCGATCCCGACGCGCTCGATTCTATCGTCCCCATGGCCTTCGGCAACCTGGCGCTCGACCTGATTCTGTCGGGCAGCTCGGGCCGCCTGGTTAGCCTGCGCAAAGGCGTCTACGACAGCGTGCCGATCGACGTGGTCTCGGGGCGCAAGAAGTTGATCGACCTGCACAAGTACTACGACCCGGCGCGGCTGCGGCCGCTGTACAAGACGCTACTACGGCAGCCGCTGTTCATCATGACCTCTGACGTTTAGGAAAAGCTTCGACGGTCGACAGCCGATCATCGAAGTCCGGCTGTTCTTCAACTAACGACGCCCGACGTCCCAGGATCAGTTAAGGACGTCGGGCGTCGGACGTTGGCCGTCGATCGTTGCGTATGACCTCGAGCGTCGGTAATCGAATGACGGCCGTCCAATGTCCGAAATGCCTCACCCCGGACCCAGCAACTTCCGAAGCGCCATCAGCGCGGCGCCGCGCGCAGCATCGACTTCTGCGGCCAAAGGAACGCACGGGTAATCGCCTGTCGCGAGGACCAGCGCGTCGCGCAGTGGGCCGCCCGGCGATAGGAGGCCGCCGCCGAGCGCCAGCCCCGGCGGCGCGTTCCAGGGACCCAGGCGGCCGAGGAGTGCCGCCACGTGGCCCGCGAGCGAGGCGATCGCAGCGTCGACGATCGTCGCCGCGACCGCATCACCGGCCCGCGCCAGGTCGCAGACGAGGGGCGCCAGCCCGGCGATCTCCGACTTCGCAGCGCTCGCCGCCCGGGTCACCAGATCCTCCGGCCCAGCGATTCCCAGGTCTGCGGTCAACCGCGCGAGCAACTCGGTCTCAGCCCCGCGACCGTCGGCGGCTCGTACAGCCGCCCGCAGGCCCCGCAGGCCGATGTCGTAGCCGCTCCCTTCGTCGCCGATCAGCGACCCCCAGCCTCCGGCACGGGCCTCGCGCCCGTCCTCTGCCCGGCACCAGGCTATCGATCCGGTCCCCGATATGAGCAGGATGCCGGGGCCGTCGGCGAAGGCATCGTAGTATGCGGCCTCGGCGTCGGTCACGACACGAGACGTCGAGGCAATGCCACGCGTTTCCAGGGCAGCCTCCACCGTGGCTCGGTCCTCCTCGCGCCCCATGCCGGCCAGCCCGGCGCAGAGCGCGGCAACCGGAAGCGTCAGACCGGCCTGCTCGGCGGCGCGCTCGGCGGCCGCCGCCAGCGCATCGATCTCGATCGTGCCACCGTTACCGTCGGTCAAGGCGGGGCCGGCCCGACCGCGGCCGAGCTCGTTCCCCCGATCGTCGAGAACCACGGCCCGCGTCGCCGTAGCGCCGCCATCGATTCCTATCACGCTTCGCGCTTTCATCTCCGCTCACCATAGGCCGCCGAGACGCGACCGATGCCGAAAGTCAACAGCGTGCCGATGAAGACGTACCACGGCCATGCGACGTGGGCACGACCGAAACTCCAGAGCGCGACCATCGCCAGGACCCCGGCCGCGATGGCGACCACCGCGTCGCGCCCACGCGCCGCCGGCACGAACAGCGCCAGGGCGAACGCGCCCAGTAGTCCGCCGTAGACCAGCGAGGCGATGCCCAGCGCCACCTCCACCGCCGTCGTCCCCCGGCTCAGCGGTATGAACAAGAGAGCACCGGCAACCAGCAGGACCGACCACAGGAGCGTGAAGATCTTGCCCACCCGCAGTGTACCGGCATCATCGGCCGCCAATCCTCGCGCCGGCGCCCAAAAATCATAAGCTGAGGCCGAAGCCAACGAGTTGATCGATGACGAAAGGCTCGACATCGCCGCCGCGAAGATGCCCGCCACCAGCAGACCTGTCAGACCCGGCGGCAGCTCTTCCACTATGAAGCGAGCGAAGATCTCGTCCGCTCGATCGAATGTTTGCCCTCCATACAACATCCAGAGCCCCAGACCGATAGCGAGGAAGAGCGCGAACTGCACGATGACGGCAACGCCGCTCGCCACCAGCGCTCGCTGGCTCGCGCGCAGGTCCTTGCAGGTCAGCAGCCGCTGCACAATCAGCTGATCCGTCCCGTGGGACGCCGCCGAGAGGAACGCGCCACCGAAGAGGCCGGCCCAGAACGTGTACGGCAGGCCCGCATCGAACGAGAAGTCGAAGACCGCCAGTTTGCCCGCTCCGCCTGCGGCAGAGAACACGGCAGCCCATCCACCCGGCACCAGGTTCTGAAGCGCGACCGCCGCAACTACGGCGCCGAACAGGTAGAGCCCCATCTGAACGGCGTCCACCCAGATCACCGCCTTGATCCCGCCGAGGTACGTGTAGACGACGGTCAGCACCCCGATCACCGCGATTGAGACCGGGTAGGGCCAACCGGTGACCAGCGCCAGCGGGATGGCCGTCGCGAAGAGACGCACCGAATCGGCCAGCAGGCGCGTCACCATGAAGATACCGGAGGTGAAGCGTCGCGCCCCCAGCCCGAAGCGCGACTCGAGCAATTGATACGCGGTAGCTAGGTCCCCTCGATAGTAGGCCGGTAGCAGCGCCGCAGCGACGGCGATCCGCCCGATGAGATAGCCGAAGGTGAGCTGCAGGAAGCCCAAACCGCCGAGGTAGGCGACCCCAGGGATGCTGAGGAACGTCAACGTGCTGGTCTCGGTGGCAACCACCGAGAGCATCACGGCCCCCCATGGCATCGACCGGCGCCCGAGGAAGTAGTCTCGTCCTCCGGTCTGGCCTCGACCCAGCCAGGCGCCCCAGAGCGTTACGCCCGCCAGGTAGACGACGATGAGGGCGAGATCGAGCGCCCTCGGGGCCCCGCTCAACCGTCACCTCCTCACCGGTTCCGAAGCTACCCGCGCCTCGCGGACCAGCCCTTCCCCGGCCTGGTGATAGGGCGGCAGCGAGATGGGAAGCGCACCGCTGATCGCCGTTTCGCCGAGCAGCGCCCGCGCCGCCGCCTGCTGCGAGATTTCCCTGCCACCCCAGGCGATGAGATACGTCCCCACATCGGGGAAATCGGTGAGCAGGTAAGGATTTCCGAACGAGAGCACTGCGGTGCGGTGCCCCGCCGCCACGAGCCCATTCACGAACGCGGCGAACGACTCCGGAACGGCGACGGTTCCCTCACCAGCCGACGGCGACACGTAGACTGAGACGAGCACCAGATCGGCCGAGCCCACAATCACAGCCAACGAGTCGTAGGCCGCGGGGTGTGTGCCGTAGTCCAGCCAAACGGCTTCCAGGCTGTCCGCCGCTCCAGCGATGATCTCGTTGAAGGCGCGTCCCGCCACCGGATCGTTGCGACGCGCGAAGACCACGCTCAACACGCGACCGACCCCAGCTGCATCGAGGGGCACGATGCCGTCGCGGTCGCGAGGCATGGTGATCGACAGTTCGGCGACGCTGTCGGCGAACGCGACGTGCTCTCGTCTACCTACGACCTCGCTCAATGCCTCCGAATCTGTCAGGTGCCCTTTGTTGAGGCCGGCCCGCGCCTTCGCCCCGAGCACGCGCCGCACCGCTCGATCGACAAGTTCCTCTGCCAGCCTACCATCGAGTACGGCGGCGGTCACGGCGTCGATCGTCTCGGTCACATCCACGGGCATCAGGATGATGTCGGCGCCTGCTTCCAGAGTTCGAACCGCCGCCTCACCGGTGCCGTATTCTCTGACGATGGCGCCCATCCCGATGGCGTCGGTGATGATCAAACCTTTGAAGCCGAACTCGCGTCTGAGCACTCCGTCGAGGAAATAGGGAGAGAGTGTCGCCGGTGGCGCGTCGGGGCCGAGTATTCCCGGCGCCGCGATGTGGGCGGTCATTATCGCATCGACGCCCTCCGCGACGGCACGCTCGAACGGGACCAGCTCCAGCGTATCGAGGCGCTCGCGGCTGGCAGCTGTCTGGGGTAGCTCGATGTGTGAATCGACGTGCGTGTCTCCGTGGCCCGGATAGTGTTTGGCGGTCGTCATCAGGCCCGCTGCACGAGCGCCGCGAATGAAAGCGGCTCCCAACCGCGCCACCAGCTCCGGGTCCTCGCCGAAGGAGCGCGTGTTGATGATCGGGTTCTCCGGGTTGCTGTTCACGTCCAGCACGGGCCCAAAGTTCAGGTGCACCCCGACGGCTCGTCCCTCGAGACCCGTTATCCTGCCCAGCTCGTATGCGTAGCGCTCGTCGCCGATGGCGCCGAACGCCATCAGCGGCGGGAACATCGTGCCGCCGCCAAGCGAGAGCAGATAGGGGAGAGCGTAGATGCCGCCCAGCCTCGCACCCGGCCCGTACTCGAAGTCGGACGCGACGAGCAGCGGCAGCGGCGCGAGCCGCTGCAGGGCGTTCAGCTTCGCAACGAACTCGTGCGGGGTCCCCACCGAGACCACCACACCGCCAATCCCCTCGCCGACGATCAGACCAGTCAGCTCTTCGAACTCGGGGCCGCTCTTCGGTACGTAGTTGCCCAGAGTCCAGACGACGATCAGCTGGCCGACTTTCTCGCGCAGAGTCAGCGAAGCCAGCGTCTCGTCGACCCAACGTTGCGCGTCGGCGTCCAGCGCGGCGCCGGCACCGGGGACGGGAGGCCCCAAAGGAGGGGCCGTCGGCCCGGGACCGCAGCTCGCGAGAGCCGCCAACAGAGCGAGGCAACCGGTGACAACGATTCTTCTTGTCATAGAGCTTGGGTCGGGCGCCGGGCGTTGACGTGGTCCCCGTAGCAGGGAACGTTTAGCATACGATCCTCGCGGCAAATAGACTGCCCTACGGTTGGCCGTGCAACCTGAACTGATTATGACCACACAACGAGTACGCCTAATCGCGGTCGTTCTGCTGGGCCTGGCGGGATGTACGCGGCCCGCAGTCGAGGGGCGCAGTGTGCGTCCGGGAAACGAAGTCCTGATGGCCGACTCGAGCCATCTCGTCGACGCGCGCCGCGTTGGCCTGATAACGAACCACACGGGCCTCACGCGCGATCAGACGCACGCGGTCGATCTCCTGCGCAGCCAGGGCGTCGAGATCGTCGCGTTGTTCGCACCAGAGCACGGGATTCGTGGCACGGTGGCGGAACCGGAAAGCGGCGGCACGGGCGACCAGGCCGCCTGGGTCGAGAGCGGAGTAGACGAGATCACCGGCCTCCCGGTGCGCTCGCTCTACGGCGCGGCCCTGAAGCCGACTCCGGAAATGCTGGCCGATATAGAAGTGCTGCTCTTCGACATCCAGGACATAGGCGCCCGCTACTACACCTACGTCTCGACGATGGCGCTGGCCATGCAGGCCGCGGCCGAGAACGACATACCCTTCGTCGTCCTCGACCGTCCCAACCCAATCGGCGGCGCCCTGGTCCACGGGAACGTGCTGGAGCCCGAGCACTCTTCGTTCGTAGGGCTTTACCCGGTCCCCATGCGACACGGCATGACGGCCGGCGAGCTGGCCAGCATGATCAACGACCACTTCGAGGTCGGTGCGCAACTGCACGTCGTCCCCGCCGCCGGCTGGGAGCGGGAAGCGTGGTTCGACCAGACCGGTCTCCCCTGGGTGAACCCGTCGCCCAACATGCCATCGCTGGAGAGCGCCACACACTACCCGGGCACCTGTCTCTTCGAGGGCACGAACCTGTCGGTGGGGCGCGGCACGCCCCTCGCCTTCCAGCAGATAGGCGCGCCGTGGCTGGATGGCGCCGCGCTGGCCGAGCGCCTGAACGCCTACCGGCTAAGCGGCGTACGTTTCGAGGCAGTGACCTTCACCCCTAGCGCGCCTCACGATCGCAAGTACGACGGCGAGCTCGTGAACGGCGTATTGTTCATCGCTACCGACCGGGGCGTGTACGATCCGACGCAGGCCGCGGTGGCAGCGCTCATCGAGGCCAGGCGCCTCGCCGCCGAGCGCTGGGAATGGAAGGTGGGACACTTCGATCGGCTGGCCGGTACGGAGCGCCTGCGCGAGCAGATAGAAGCGGGCGCGCAACTGGCAGACGTGACGAGCGGGTGGAACGACCAGCTCGCCGCGTTCGAACAGATACGCGCCCGCTACCTCCTCTACCCCTAGCTCAGAAGCGCGGCTCTTCCAGCCAGCGCGCCAACCAGTCCAGCACCGTCTCGTGCCACTGGACGCTGTTGGCAGGGCTCAGCACCCAATGGTTCTCGTCGGGGAAGTAGAGGAACCGACTGGGCACACCCTTCCGCTGCAACGCCGTAAACGCGGCGATCCCCTGCTCGAGCGGCACGCGGTAATCGAGCGCGCCGTGAATCACGAGCATCGGCGTCTGCCAGTTCTCGACGAAGCGCGCGGGATTGTGCCGCTCGTAGCCCTCGGGGTTCGCCCAGTAGGTGCCGCCGTGCTCCCACTCGGGGAACCACAGCTCTTCCGTCGCATAGTACATCATCCGCTGATCGAAGACGCCGTCGTGGTTCACCAGGCAACGGAAGCCGTCGTTCCAGTTACCGGCGATCCAGTTGATCATGTAGCCGCCGTATGAAGCACCGAGCGCGCACGCCCTGTCCCCGTCGAGCCAATCGTACCGCTCGAGCGCCGCGGCCATCCCCTTCTGCAGATCCTCCAGCGGCTTGCCACCCCAGTCACCCCCGATCGCGTCGGTGAACGCCTGGCCGTAACCGGTAGAGCCATGGAAGTCGACCATTATCGCCGCGTAGCCGGCTGCGGCATAGATCTGAGGGTTCCAGCGATAGTGGAAGTCGTTGTCGAACGAACCCTGCGGCCCACCGTGAATTAGGAAGGCGATCGGGTACTTCCTGCCCGGGTCGAATCCGGCGGGCTTCACCATCCAGGCGTATACGGTTTCGCCGTTCCAGCCTCTGAACGAGAACTGCTCGGGCTCGCCGAACTCGATGCGTGCCAACCGCTCGTAGTTGATCCGCGTGATCGCGCGCACGTCGGAGCCATCTGATCGCGCCGAGTACAGTTCCACCGGCGAGCGTAGATGATCCATGCCGAAGACGATTCGGCCATCGGCATACGACGGCGAGCGGACGTGTCCCTCGCGGACAAGAACTCGGGCGTCACCGGTTCGCACATCGATAGCGAACAGCGACACGTTTCCTATGTTGCCGGCCGTCGCGAGGATCGTCCTGCCGTCAGGGGACCACGTGATCGAGCCCGGCGAGCGGTCCCAGTCCTCGGTCAGCACCCGCGCTTCGCCGTCCGGCCACGACTTGAGAACGATCCGGAAGCGATCGGACTCGTAGCCTGGTCGCGCCATCGCCAGGTAGGCCAGCGTCCTTCCGTCAGGCGAGAAGACGGGACCGGTATCCCAGGCCCGGTTGTCCAGCGTGATGAGCGACGGCGCCCCGGATCCCTGGATGGGCACGACGTAGAGATCGAAATCGGTCGACCAGGGCTCTCGCGCACCGGCCAGCCGCGCGGTGAAGACGACCGACCGGCCGTCGGGCGTGAAGGTGAACTCCTCCGAGCCACCGAACGGCTTAGAAGGCGAGTCGGCGTCCATGCCCTGCATGACGTCTACCGGCTCGCCGCCATATGCGGGCATGACGAAGATGTGCGACCGACGCGCGTCCTTCCACGTATCCCAGTGGCGGATGAAGATGCCGTCATACACCACACCGCTCGTCTGACGCGCCTCCTCTTCGTCAAGTCGCGACCTCGTGCAGGCGAGCGTCTGGCAGTCCGGGTAGACATCGATGGTAAACGCTACGTGCCGGCCGTCCGGCGCCAGTACCAGGTTACCGACGCCCAACGGCAGGTCGGTGATCTGCTCGGCCGTTCCGCCCGCCATCGGCTTACGCCAGACCTGAGAGCTTCCCGACCGTGTAGACAGGAACCAGATCGACCGCCCATCGGGCGACCAGAGCGGGTTGAAATCGCTGGCCGGGTCCGTCGTCAGACGACGGAGGCCGCTGCCGTCGGTGCGCACAAGCCAGATGTCGGTGCGCCTGCGGTTCGCCTCGCGGTCCAGTTCGCTGACGGTGAACGCCACCCAATCGCCGTCCGGCGCGACCTGCGGACCCCCGATCCGGTCCATGGCGATCAGGTCTTCAACGGTGAACCGACCGGCCTCCTGGGTCTGCGCGGCATCGGGCGCCGCCAGGCCCAGAACGAGGGTGCTCAACAGTAGTGCAGCGCTGCGGCACATAGTCATTCCCTCCAAGAACAGTGGGCAGTTTGGAAGTATCTAAAGTTGTGCCTTCAAGATAGACTGGGCTCCACCGCAAGGAAATGCAGTCTCGCCCGCAAAGAAAGGGGACCGGATGCGTACCGGTCGCAGTGTGCGGTCAGGAATATAGGGAGGCGATGGGGGTCCTCCGAGCGCAACTCGCGAGCGAGCACCCGTGGCGCCATGTACTCCCTAAGGCGCTCGCGAGCGGTGGAGCGAGAGGACCCCCGCGCCGACCCTTATTTCGTCTTCACCGGATCGGCCGGCCGATCGGGCAGCCGCTTCGGATCCGCCTCGATCATCGCCATGATCTCGGCGATGCCGCGCTCCAGCTGCAGATCGCGCCCCTCGATCACCGACCTTGGCGTGTTCTGCACCTCGATGTCCGGTGCCACACCGTAGTTCTCGATGATCCAGCTACCGTCGATGTCGTTGGTGCCGAATTGTGGCACGTTCACGCCGCCGCCGTCGATCAGCGGGCCGTGTCCCGTTATCCCGATCACTCCGCCCCACGTCCGCACGCCGATCAGCGGACCGAGCTCCGCCTTCTTGAAGCGGGCCGGAAAGATGTCGCCATCGGAAGCGGAGGTCTCGTTGATCAAGCAGACCATGTGACCGTAGAAGACCTGGTTGGGGTAGGTCCTCGGGTACTCGATCGTGCGCGAGAAGCGCGTACCCAAGAGCTCACGACCGAGGCGATCGACGATCATCTGCGAGACGTTGCCGCCGCCGTTGCCGCGCACGTCGATCACCAGGCCCTCTTTGCGGATCTGACCGTAATACCACTTGATGAACTCGCGGATCCCATTGGCACCCATGTCCGGGAGGTGCAGGTAGCCCACGCGCCCGTCCGTCGCCTCCTCTACCTGTCTGCGCTTCTCCGCCACCCAGGTGTGGTACTTGAGCGGTTGCTCGTTGGTCACGGGAGTCACGGTGACCTCGCGCGAGCCGCTCATGCGCGGACGATCGTTAACCGTGAGGGTCAACGGATCTCCGGCCTTATGGCGCAACACCTCGTAGATGTTCTGAGGCGCCTGCAGTTCCTCACCGTTGACCGCGAGGATGTAATCGCCCACGGCGACGTCGACGCCGACCTCGGTGAGCGGCGAGCGATAGCGCTCCTCGGCGTTATCGCCCTCGTAGATCCGCGCGATGCGATAGCGGCCCGAGCCTTCGTCCAGCTCGAGGCGCGCCCCCAGCAGCGCGTGGCGCGGCCGCGGCGGAATCTCGAAGTCGCCGCCGGTGATGTAGGCGTGCGAGACGTTCAGCTCGGCCACCATCTCCGTGAGCACGTAGTTCAGGTCGGAGCGGTGCGCGACGTGCTGCAGCCAGGGCCTATACTGTTCGCGCAGCGCCTCCCAGTCGTAGCCGTGCATGTTCTCGACATAGAAGAAATCACGGAACCGACGCCACACCTCCTCGAAGACCTCCTCCCATTCCTCGGCCGGGACGCGATCGACTGTGAGATCTGACGTCGACACCGTCTTCCTCGAGCCCGAGGCGTTGGGCTTCACGTCGTAGAGGTTGAAGCTCCTACCCTCGCGGACCAGCACCTTCTTGCCATCGAACGAGAGCGCCACACCGCCCACGCCCTCCACCAGTGTCGACTCCTCGCGATCCTCCATGGAGAAGATCATGAGCGCAGGCTGCGAGTCCGGCGAACGGCCGTAGTAGCCGGCCGGGCCGCGGAAATACAGCAGGTGACCGTCGACCGCCGCCAGGCCGCCGAAGTTGTCCGCCTCGATCGGCACCCGAACCACACGCTGGGCGAGCCGGTCGAAGTCGATCCGGATCGGACCTTCGCCATTCTGCCTCTGCTCCCCCTCCCCATCGCCATCGCCATCGCCATCGACCGTCACCTCGTCGCTCCGTGGCGGGAACGGATGCGGCACATCCTCCCGCAACGCCAGCGCGTACACGTACGTCTCCCGATCGACTACGTAGTTCCACTCGAACGAGCCGATCTGCGGAGCCAACTCGCGGTCGCCGAGGTAGAACAGGTAGTTCCCATCAGGACCCCAAGCCGGAGCGAACTCGTTGAAGTACTCACCAGTTACGCGTTGTAGCTGTCGGTCGGCCACACTGTAGATGTAGATCGAGCTGAATTCGCTGGGGTCCGTGAGCGTGAAAGCGAGATAAGCGCCGTCCGGCGACCAAGTGTAGTCCGTCGCCTGGCCGATCGGCTCGTCCGCGATCTCCCACCTGTCCTTCGATGCCACATCGAGAACGTAGATCCGCCCTTCCTTGTCGCTGTAGGCGATGTGCGACCCGTCTGGTGACCAGGCCGGGACATAGAGGCGCTCCGAGCTGCCGCTGGTGAGCTGTTCCGGCTCGCCGGAGCCGTCCTGGTTGATCAGGTACAGCTCTTCCTCGCCGGTCATATCGCTGACGAAAGCGATCTTCGACCCGTCGGGAGACCAGCGAGCCAGCCGGTCGTGGACGCCCGTCGAGCGCGTCAGGTTGCGCGTCGGCCCGTGTTCGATCGGCGCGCTGAACACATCGCCGCGCGCCACGAACAGCGCGCGCTCACCCTTGGGACTCAGCTCGAATTCCTCGATGTCACCAGCCACGTTGATGCGCGACGGTCGCATCGCCACGCCGTCGGTCGGCACGTCAATCGAGAGCGGCGTGGTCGACGCGTCACGCACATTGTAGATCACCAGTTCGCCGTTCAGCTCGTAGACGAACCGGCCGTCCTCACCGCGGCTCGGCCAGCGCACGTCCCACGTCGAGTAATCCGTTAGCTGTGTCGTCGTACCGTCGGCGGGGTTGTAGGAGTAGAGGTTGTTCGTGCCATCGCGGTCCGAGGTGAAGTAGATCAGGTCGCCCAGCCACATCGGATCCCGGTCGGCCCGCGGATGGTCGGCGATCAGCTCCGCCCGGTTCGTCTCGAGATCGAAGATGTAGACGTCCTGCGCCCAGCCACCCTCGTGCCGCTTCCAGCTGCGAAAGTCGCGAAACGGATACGAGTAAACGACCTGGCTGGCGTCCGTCGAGTAGTCGCCCGCACCGGCGATGGGGATCGGCACCGCCTGCGGGAAGCCACCTTCGCGCGGCACCGTGAACAGGCTCCGGTCGCCTATGTCCCAGGCGTCGCGCAGCGAGCCGAAGAGCACCGCCGAGCCGTCACGCGTCCAGCCGTAGACCTGGTTGTCGTAGCCCCAGCGCGGTGCCATCGGACCCCGCGCCGGATAGAAGGTTAGCTGCTCGGGCACGCCACCGGTCGCCGGCATCACGTAGACCTGTTCGTCCCCATCGTACTGGCCGGTGAAGGCGATCCAGCGGCCGTCCGGTGAAAACTTGGGGAACAGTTCGAGGCCGGGATGGGTCGTTAGCCGTGTGGCGGTCCCACCGTTTGCGGGGGCGACCCAAATGTCACCCGCGTACATGAAAGCCACCCGATCGCCGTGAATGTCCGGGAAGCGGAGCAGCTTGGTCTGCGCGTCGGCCGTCCCGGGCACCAGTACCGCAGCCCACAGCACCGCACACACGCCTGCAAGTCTAGGGCGTCCTAGCATGGTCATCTCTCACCTTTCTGGAATGAAGTTCAAGGATGGTATAGACCTCGTACACGCGCACTCGTATCGACAAAGCGAGTCAGGTTGCCCCGCGTCGGTTCACACGTCGATGGCCGGAGATCGTACACATCTACGGATGCCCGTACCGCTGCACAAGGTTGCCCGCAATCCTCTCCAGCTCGTCCT
>CAYFSW010000178.1:0-188643 GCA_964345885.1 uncultured Gemmatimonadota bacterium
GATCTGCAGGATGCCAAAGCGCTGCTCGCATCTCTCTAGCTCCATGCTGGGCTTGTTTCCTGCCTTTCCGCCGGATCGCGCGGCCTTCAGGCGCGCACTACCCGGCTACGTCGCCACCGCCCTGATGATACTGGTGACCGTGCTCTGGACGTTCTGGAGCGTCGGCGAGATGTACTACGAGGGCTGGTGGGGCCCGTGGCACGTCAAGCTCGCCTACCTGATCCCCGGCACGGTCTGCCTGCTGCTGACACTGCTGGCGCTGACCTGGCCGCTGGTCGGCGGCTCGCTCATCATCCTGATTGGCGCCGCGTTCACCGCCTGGTGGTGGCGTCCGCGACTCGAAGACGGCATCGACGTCGGCCAGTTGCTCGCCCTCTTCCCGGTGAGCGCCATCCTGGTGATCATCGGCGTCCTCTTTCTCTTCGAGGCGCGCCATCGACGCCGTCGGCGCGAGGCCGGCTGGGCACCTCCCGAGTCGTGGCCGCGCCGCAACAGCCGCTACATCTTCGCGGTCGGTGCGCCGCTCATCGTCTTCCTCAGCTGGTCGGTCTACTGGCTTCCCATAGTGCTCACCCGCCAGGACGATGGGATTCGAACTGAGCGCCTGATCGTGGGAAATGGCGTCACGCTGGTCTGGGCGCCGGAGGGGCCCGGCTGGAACTGGAAGCAGCCGTGGGGCGGGTACCCATCGTGGAACAGGGTCGCACTCTGGGGCGTGCCGCCGGCCGGCCTCGATGACAAGCCCGGATACGAGGAGGGCTACGCGACGCTAGACGACATGGCGGCGACGGGTCTCTGCCGCTACCTGAACGAGAGCGGCTCGCGGCTGATGGACGAACCGCAGGATATCTGGCGCATGCCCACCGTTCTAGAGATCATGCGCTCCCTCACGCGCGGCGGCGAAAACGCGGGCTGTGTCTACCCGGGAACGATCGGCGTCGCCATAATGGGACGGGCCGGCTGCGAGAGGACGCCCGAGAAAGAGACGCCGCTCTGGGCGCCCGACGCCGCGCCCATCTACTACTGGGCTGCCGACCAGTTCGACGAGGGCCGCGCCTACTACGTCAGCTACAACGGCGCCGTGGGCTCGCAACCGAAGTCGTGGGGTAACCCGCGGCACAGCTACCGCTGCGTGCGCGAGCCTTGACGATTATTCTTCTGGCATGGCCCACGTCAGTCTCCGCGATCTCACCAAGGAGTTCGACGACACCGTCGCCGTCGCCCACCTCAACCTCGAGGTAGCCGACGGCGAGTTCGTTGTGCTGGTAGGACCTTCGGGCTCCGGCAAGACGACGGCGCTGCGATTGGTCGCCGGCCTCGAGCGCCCGACCCACGGCTCCATCTTCATCGGCGACCGTGAGGTCACCGGCGTACCGCCCCGCGACCGCGACATCGCCATGGTCTTTCAGAACTACGCCCTCTATCCCCACATGACGGCATACGACAACATGGCGTTCGGTCTGCAAGTACGCGGTCACACCAGAGAGGAGATCGAGGGTAGGGTGAAGGACACGGCGGACATCCTGGGGATCGGTGAGCTCCTCCACCGACGTCCCGCACAGCTCTCCGGCGGTCAACGACAGCGCACCGCGGTCGGTCGGGCCATCGTGCGGCAGCCGCAGGCCTTCCTGTTCGACGAGCCGCTGTCGAATCTCGACGCCAGCCTTAGAGTCGAAATGCGCGCCGAGCTCTCCCAGCTCCACCGCCGACTCAACGCCACCATCCTCTACGTCACGCACGACCAGGTCGAGGCGATGACGATGGGGCAGCGCATCGCCATCATGAACGAGGGGCGGCTCCAGCAATACGCCGAGCCGCTCGAAGTCTACCGCGCCCCCGCCAACCGGTTCGTCGCCGGCTTCATCGGCTCGCCGTCCATCAACTTTTTCGACGGCGCCCTGGAAAGCTTAGAGGGCGGCTGGCAATTCAAGGGTACCGACTTTCAGCTGGACGTCCCGTGCCCGGGAGCGCCGCCCGCCGGCCCTGTAACACTCGGCGCACGACCCGAAGACCTGAGGCTCGGCGATTCCGGCACATTCAGCGCCTTCGTCCGCGTCGTCGAGCCGGTGGGCAGCGAGATGTACATTCATCTCGTGACCGAGGACGGCACCCGGGTCGTGGTGCGGGCGCCCGCCGACACCCGCGTCGCCGTGGACGAGCGCGTCGCCGTGCAGGTCCCGCCAGACAAAGTCCACCTGTTCCGCGACGATACCGGCGAGCGGATCGGCCCATGACCCGACCTCGCCGCCGCTTCCTCATCCTCATCCCCATCGCCATCGCCGTCGTCTCCGCGTGCTCCCGCGATGCGAGCGACGTGACGGTCCTCCGCGTGATGGCCTGGGCGGGTCCCCACGAGCGCGCCATTGAACAGCGCATCCTAGACATCTTTCGCGCGCGCCACCCCGAGGTCCGCATCGAGTACGAGTCGATCTCGTCGAACTACCGCGAGCGTCTCCTCACATCGATCGTCGCCAGCTCGCCGCCCGACGTCGCGTTACTCGACAACGGGTCCTACGGCGCGGAGCCCTTCATCGCGCGGGACCTGTTGGTGAACGTGGCGGCGTACCTCGAGCGGATCGGCGTCGACACCAGCGCTTACTATCCCGAGGTCTTGGAAATCTTCCGCCGGCCCGGAGGCCTCTACGCCTTTCCCAAGGACTTCAACCCGATCGTCGTCTACTGCAACCTCGACTTATTCGATGAAGTAGGCATACCGCTGCCGAAGCGAGATTGGACCTGGTCCGACTTTCTCTCCGTCGCACAGCGGCTGACGCGCGACGTGAACGGCGACGGCCGTACCGACACGTACGGCACTTTGGTCCGGCGAGTCTTTTATCTCTGGCAACCGTGGGTCTGGTCGGCGGGCGGCGATGTGCTGAGTCCGGACGGTCGTCGTGCCAGCGGCTTCCTGGACAGCCCGGAGACCGAGAGCGCAATCCGTTTCCTCACCGACCTCGTCACAGTGCACGAGGTCGTTCCGTCGGTCGACGTGCAGCGTCAGCCGACGGGGATGGAACGCAACTACTTTTTGACCGGCCGCATCGGGATGGTGACCAGCGGTCACTGGTGGCTTCCCCAGATCCGCCGCTACATCGACGAGGGCAAGGTTAACGTCGCCGTTCTGCCGCTGCCGCGCTACGATGACGAGAGCGAACCGGTCACGGTCCTCTATGCCGCCGGCTGGGCCGTCCCCCACAACACACGTCACAAAAAGCTCGCCGTCGAGCTGGCTGCACACCTGTCGTCGGCCGAGGCGCAGCGGATGCGCGCCGAGTATGGCCTCGCGCTTCCGTCGCTGCGCGCCGTGCACAAGGACGTCGCGGCGAACGATCCCTACGATCTGGAGGAGACTTTCCTTTTCGCAGCCCGACACGGCCGCAGGTCCTGGGGCTCGACCGTGGAGGAGTGGGCGCAGGTGGAAGTGCAGATGCCCGACATCTTCGATCGCGTGATCTTCGCCGACGAGCCACTCGAGGAAGTGACTGCCGACATAGCCAGCCGGATAGATGCGATACTGGCAGGCACGTCGGGAAGCGGGTCTCCGCGGTGAAACGCCTGCGCTTCCCGTTCGTCCTGCTGGTCATCGCGCCGGCCGTCGTGCTGGTGCTGGGCGGCATCTACATCGCGTCACGAAGCTGGGCCGCGCTGCGACCGGAACTCGACCGGCACGCCGCGGTCCGAGCCGCGGAGCACATGCGGCTCTATCGCGATGCCCTTGGCGAACGACTCCGAGCATCGCCCGAGCGACTCGCCGCTGAAGCCGCTGCGCTCGGGCTCGAAAGCTTCACGGTCTACAACGCGCGGGACCAGGTACTCGTCACCTTCCCCGACGCGACGCCGATCCCGCTCGCCCTCGGAGTCGAAGCTGGCGCAGCGATGCTCACCGCGGCTCGCCGGGGGAACGCCGTCGTCGATCTCGTGATGATCGACGACCGTCCCACCTGGCTCGCCTACCTCCCGGATGAACGCTCACTCACCGTTGCCACCGTGCGAGTGGGGACGGGACCGGCTGACGAATTCGCAGAGGCTTTGGCCTACGACATGGCCCTCTACCTCGGTACGACGCGTGCCCTGGCTCCGGGCGAAGGCTGGCCGAATGAGCTCTCACGCACGCTGATCGATTCGCTGGCCGGATTCGACCGGGCGCTTCACGTCGAGATCGACGGCGAGCGAGTTGCGGCAGCACCCTTCAAGGATTTCGACGAGTGGGATGTCAGCGGCGCCGTACTCGTGCGGTACGCAGGTCCGGACTCACTACTGCCTGCGCCGCCCTTCATCGGGATGCTGGCGCTGGCGCTCGCCGCCGGCCTGGCGGTGTTCTTCGTTGCCCGGGCGACCCTCAGCGCCGGCGGCCCGGGCGCGCCGCCTAGCCTGCGACGCGGTTTCGCCACTGGGCTAATACTGCCTGCACTCGCAGCCGCTCTGCTAGCATCCGGCGACGCTCGTGTGTCGGCTCGCGCCACCGACTCGCTGCTGGCGTTGAGCGGCAGGGTGGTCGCCCAGGCCGAGGACACAGACGCGATCCCGGTCGATCGGCTCGCCAGGCTGGCGGGCGCCGACATCGTCCGGTTAGCCGAGGACACGCTGGCTGCCACCACCGTCGATCTTCCCGTCGGGCCACTCGCAGCATTGGATTCAGAATCCGGCCGGGCCCGGATCGGGGGACGCCGGTTAGCCTACCGAGTCGTCGCATCGGAAGCCGGTAAGGAAGTCGTTCTTTTGACCGACCCGCTGGAGGATTCGCGGAAGACGGTCCTCTTCTGGCTGGCCGGCCTCTACGGTCTGCTCGCCGTCGGCGCGCTGATCTACGCCAGTCTAGTGCTCTCCGCCGGCAGCAAGATGGAATTGCGCGAGACGACGGCAGCTTGGAGCTTTATCGCGCCTTCCCTCGTCCTGTTGCTCGTCTTCTCCGCGGTGCCGCTCCTTTTCGCGTTCTACCTCAGCTTTCACGGCTGGAACCTGCTCGAGCCGGCCAAACCATACGTTGGGCTACGGCATTACATTGAGCTGGCAGGGGACGGGCTCTTCTGGAACGCGGCGAAGAACACCGCGCTCTACGCGCTCTACGTGCCGCTCACCATGGCGTGCTCGCTGGGCGTGGCGATAATGCTGAACCGTAGCATCAAGGGCGTGGCGCTACTGAGGGCGATCTTCTTCCTCCCGTACATCACCAGCTTCGTCGCGATCTCCATCGTCTGGCAATGGATGTACGATCCCAACTTCGGGATCTTCAACTGGTCCTTGGGTCTGGTCGGGCTCGGCCCGTACCCGTGGCTCAACAGCCCGAGCACGGCGTTACTCGCCCTGATCATTATGGCCGTCTGGATCCACATCGGTTTCCAGATGGTCATCTTCCTCGCCGGCTTACAGGCGATACCGAACGAATTGTACGAGGCGGCGATGATCGACGGCGCCGGACCGTGGCGGCGCTTTTGGAGAATCACGCTGCCGATGCTCAAGCCGACCACTTTCTTCGTGTTGGTGACGTCGATCATCGGATCGTTCCAAGTGTTTACTTTCGTCTACGTGATGACGGAAGGTGGGCCGCTACACGCGACCGATGTGATCGTTTATCACATCTACCAGAATGCCTGGCAGTTCTTGCGCATGGGCTATGCCTCGGCGATGAGCTGGGTACTGTTCGCCGTGATCTTCGCGATCACGCTCATCCAGTTCAGGCTGCTGGGCCGGAGGATGACGCCAAGCTGATGAACAGGCCCGCCGGTAACACTTTCGTATACATCCTGGCCACGGCCCTCGGCATCACCATGCTGGTCCCGTTCGTCTGGATGCTCTCCACATCGCTGATGGACGAGTTCGAAGTCTTTCAGTTTCCGCCGCGTCTGTGGCCGGCGGACCCGGTGTGGAGCAACTACCCGAACGCGCTCACCGCCGCGCCGTTTGCTCGCTTCTTCTTGAACTCGGCGGTCATGTCGCTGTTCATAGTGACCGGGCACTTGTTCACCGCCGCGACAGCCGGCTACGCGTTCGCGCGCCTGCGTTTCCCCGGGCGCGACAAGGTCTTCATCCTCTTCCTGGCCAACCTGATGGTGCCGGTGATCGTGCTCTTGATCCCCCGGTTCCTGTTGGTAAACGCGGTGGGCTGGGTGGACACCTACATGGGGCTGATCATCACCGAGCTGGTGGGGGTCTGGGGGATCTTCCTGATGCGACAGTACTTCCTCTCGATCCCACGGGAACTGGAGGACGCCGCCCGCATCGACGGGGCCGGTGAGTGGCAGGTATTCTGGAAGGTGGCGCTGCCGTTATCGAAGCCGGCCCTGGCGACCGTCGCACTCTTCTCGTTCGTCGAGACCTGGAAGAGCTTCCTCTGGCCACTCATCGTGACACGCTCGATGGCGATGCGACCGGTCGAGGTGGGGATCGCCGCCTTTCACGGCCTGTACCTGAGCAACTGGCCCTACCAGATGGCCGCCGCGGTCGTCGCCGTCGTACCCATTCTGCTGCTCTTCCTCTTCACACAGCGCTACTTCGTGCGCGGCATCCAGCTAGCCGGGCTAAAGTACTGAGGAGGCGACAGGGGCTGGATCCCGCCACTTAACGTTCGCTCCACCGTCGACGCCTCATGCATATGCAGCCGGGGAACTGAGCGAGTTACCCGAGCCCGCCGCGCCAGCGCCCGGTGCTGTATTCCATCTGCCGTCCCCTGTCACGAGGAGGAAGCTGTGAAGTTCAAGCTGTGGCTAGCCACTCTGCTGCTCGTCGTCCTGGCCGTGCCTGCACAGGCACAGAGCCCCTGGAAGCTCGGGGTCGGAATCAGCCTCAATCAGGTGTTTGCTGATCTCGACGAAGAGTCCGCCTTCGCCATACCCATCAACAACCTCTTCTTCCCGCTGGCCTTCGGCCAACGCCTGCTTTTGGAGCCCGAGGTCGGCATGACTACCGGAAAGCAGACGGTCAAGGTCTTGGGCGTGGAACAGGAGTTCAAGGCCACTGTATGGCGTCTCGGAATCGGAGTGTTCTACCGGTTCCCGGCGACCGATGACCTACGGGTCTACCTCGGGCCTCGGTTCAAGTGGCTTCGAACCACGGCCTTCGAGGACGACGGGACCGAGAGGACCGAGTTCGCCGAGACCGACATATCCATCGGGGCCGCGGTGGGCGGTGAGTACTTCTTCTCCCCCCACTTCAGCTTGGGCGGAGAGGCGCAGTTCAACTACATCGACCTGGGTGAGCCGGACGTCGAGATCGGTAACGTGGTCGATCTCAGACGCAAAATCTTCACGACCGACACGCTGGTGCTGATGCGCTGGTATTTCTAGCGCCAGAGCCGCGCGACATACCCGCCCAGCTCGTCCCGGACGACGATCTCGCTCTCGTAACCGGCTGCGGATGCATGCCGCGTCAGAGTCTCCGAATCGGCGTACAGCTCACGGAAGGGAGGGCCTTTCTGCCCCTTATACTCGAGCGTTATCCACGCCTCGCCGTGATACGTCTCGTCGCCCGCGATGGCCACTTCGACCGCAGCGTCGTCCGGTTCACCCACCACGCGCGCCGGGCCCGAGTCGAGTACGATCTGGCCGTCCGCCTTCAGCAGCCGCGGCACCTCGCGCAGAAAACGATCGAGCCCCGCCAGCGTACCCAAGATCCCGATACCGTTCATCATCATGAGGACCGTGTCGAACGGCTCGTCCTCGAACTCCCACACATCGGCCAGCCGGGCATCACGGACTCCGGCAGCCCGCATGATCTCCACCGCCTCAGGGAGCACGTCGATGGCGCAAACTTCGAACCCTCGGTCCTGCAGATAGAGCGTGTGAACACCTGTGCCTGCGCCGACATCGAGGACCCGGCCGCGACACAGCGGCAGAGCCGCACGCTCGAAGGGGAAAAAGTCCTCCGGCGCGCGGAAGAATACGGCCACCGGCAGCTCTTCGTGCTCGCCCAGGCTGCTGTGTACGATCATCGATGCGTCCCGGTCACCGGCGAAGAATTCGCTGAGCGCTCGGGCGTGGGGCTCTCTGGGATGCGTGTACATCACGGGCGGATCTTGCGGCATCGCCGCCGGCGCGGCAAGCGCCTCGGCATTGACACGAGCCGCTGCTGGGATTATAGTTGCTAGTAACAACTAGTCCGCCGGCCAAGAGAGACGCTATGACTGCAGCCAGGACAGCCGCCACAGATCCCGCACTCGACCGGGACGCCGCCGCGTTCTACGACGCGCTGGCCGACCTGATCCGGGTCTATCAGTTCCGGGACCGGGACCGGATCTGCTGCCAGGACATCTCGGTGACCCAGTACTACGCCCTCGAGAGCCTGGCCCGGCACGGGCCGCTGACCCTGAACGAGCTGGCGAGCCAGCTCTACCTAGACAAGAGCACGGTGAGCCGGGTCGTGACCGCAATCGAGCGCAAGAAGCTCCTCCACCGGCAGCCGCACGAGCAGGACCGCCGCGCCGTCCATCTCGCTCTGACCGATACCGGCCGCAGGCTCTACGACGCTATCCGGGGCGACATCGAGGAACGGGAGAAGCGGCTGATCGCCGACTTCGACCCCGAGACGCGCGGCGCGATGATCGCATTGATCGGACGGCTGGCCCAGGCCGCCAAGGGGTGGGTGAGCACGGATGGCGGGAGGTGTTGTAGCCTAGAATGAAGAACCCGGCGCCTCGTAGCCTCGAGGCGCTGAGCTTTGGACTATTAGTTGGCATCCGCAACTATGGACTCGCTACTGTTCGGACTCGTTCTACTCGCGGAATTGGTGCCGCTCTTCCTGCTGGTGAGCACGGCGGTCTACCTGGTGGTGGACCTGCTGACGCCGGAGCGTATCCAGCGCTGGCTGGGCGGAGGGCCTGCGTACTCGAAGGTCCCACTGGCGACAGCACTGGGAGCTGTGACGCCTTTCTGCACGTGCTCGTCGGTACCGATCGTGAACGGGATGCGACTGGCAGGTGTGCCGGCGGCGCCACTGGTCGCCTTCCTGATCGCGTCGCCGCTGATCAGTCCTGTTGCGATGGCGCTTCTGTGGAGTCTGATGGGCGCGGACTACGCGGTGCTGTACACGGCGACGGCGCTGGCCGCCTCGGCGTTGGGCGGGGTCATCGTCGCGCGCTGGCACGCGGCAGACTTGCCCATCGCGGCCGAAGCTGCGGAAGCCCCTGCCGGCTGCGGCTGCGGCGCGAATCTGTCTACCGGCGTCGAGAGACCCAGCCCTGTCCTGGCGATGAGCAATCTCTCAGCGGCGACCGGATCTGCAGCCCTGGCGCTGCCGGTCGTCGAGCCGGTGGCTCTCGCTGCTGAGCGATTCCGCGACCGAGTTCGGCGCGCATTCGTTCGGAGCTTGCGCGATCTACGGAAGTTCGCGGTCCCGCTGGTGATCGCCGTCGCTATCGGCGCGGCGGTCTATGGATACGTTCCGGAATCGCTGATCGTGGAGGTCGCCGGGCCCGACTCCGTGTGGGCGGTGCCGGGTGCCGCATTGCTCAGCGTCCCGGTCTACGCGAGCATCCTCGTGCTCTTGCCTCTCGCGTCGACACTCATCGCGAAGGGCGTGGGGATCGGGGCGGTGACCGCGTTTTTGATGGGAGCGAACGGGTTCAGCCTGCCGGAGGGGATACTCCTCTCCCGCATCATCCCGAAAGCGCTGCTGTGGCGTATCGTCGTGGTGTTCACCATCGGTGTGATCGGGATCGGTTACCTGTTCCAGATGGTTGCGGCATAGGTAGTCTCGAGTGGAGGATATAGACATGAAGACCAAGATCGCACTCGCTGAGCCCTCGGATCTGCCGGAGGTTCTGGCGCTACTGAACGAAAGCGATCTGCCCGAAGCGGAACTGGGGTGTAGCCCGGGCACACTGATTCTCACAGCGAGGGACGTCGACCGCCTCATCGGCTGCGCGGCGCTAGAGGTGTACGGCGAGCACGCGTTGCTGCGATCGGTGGCGGTGGCCGCGGACCGGAGAGGTGAAGGGCTTGGCGACCGGATCGTTGAGTCAGCGCTAGAGCTCGCCGGCAGGCTCCGCGTCGTGGAGGTCTATTTGCTGACCGAGGGCGCCGAGGATTTCTTTGCGCGCCACGGCTTCCAGCCGTTCGACCGGTCGCGGGTTCCCAGTGCCGTCGCCGGGTCACCGGGTTTCACCGCTTGCCGTTGCGCCGACGCGACGTGCATGGAAAAGAGGTTGGCGGCGAGTCGCGAGCGCCGTAATCGGAGCGCCCTCGCTCTCTCGTTGCACGACCTGGCACCAACCGACCGGCCCGAGCCGACAGGTTGCGCCTGCGGTTGATACACAGGAGGAGAGACCATGCAGACCAGCGAGCGGCAGAAGCTCTTCAACGCTTTCTACAAATCGGCGCGTCACAACGATGTCTTCGATGAACGTACTACCCTTCTCCTCCACTTGGCGTCCGCTATGGCGGTGGGCTGCTACCCTTGAATGACGGAATACTTTGGCGTTGCCAAAGAGATCGGGATAACGCAGGACGAGATCGACGCCGTTCAGTCAATCGTGATGGCAGTGGCGGGTGGCAGGGTGCGCGCCCAGGCCCGCGAGGCACGACTGGGAGCGGTCGAGCGCACTAAAACGAAACAAGGTCGCTCATCGTAGTACCAGATGAGCGACCCATGAAGAGAAGCCCCACGCTGGTCATGACCCTGCTGGCCGCGGCAGTGGCGCTCGCCGCCGCCGTCGCCTACTGGCCCTCCTCGCCATACGCGTCCGTCTCCAGGACAGTGCTAGCCGATGTCGTGGTCGTCGCCCTGGCGACCGTCGCCGCCGTCGTGGCAGCACGCACCGGCCGATTGAGGACGCCGAACTGGGCTCTCTGGATAGCCTGCGGCGCATTGCTCGGCGCGGCGGCCGCAGGGCCTGTGAGGCTGGCCCTCTGGCTCGTGCCGGCGACTATGGCGATGGGAGCTGCCGGGGCGTTTGCCGGCCTCCAGGGCCTCGGCGGAGCACTTCGGCGGCTCGGGCTCGCCTGCGCCGCCGTTGTCGTGAACTACGCCCTTCTGTGGTCAGCGACCACGGGCGGCGAGTCGCGTCTCACACCTGGGGAGTTTCAGGCCAAGGACTTCCGCGTCAATTCGTTTCTCGCCGACGTGCCGCTTCACGACGTTTGGGTCTTTCACCTGCAAGGTGGTGAAGAGGGGCTCACACTGCTGGATGCGCGGGAGACCCTGGCCGAGGTGTCGCCCCTCGATGCGAACACGGCGGTCGCCCTTCTGGCCGGGTTCCGCATGTTCGTCGGCGGCCTTCTGGGATTGGATGACGAGAAGTACTTCGACCAATCTTCCTCGTACACCAAGCGGTTGACCGAAGAAGATCGTGCACGAACTCTCGAACAGCCCGGGACAGCCGGCGAACTGTTCCGCACGGTCTACGCGTTCGAGAACGAGGAACTGGCCGAGATGATGAACCTCACGGGTCACGCCTTCTTCTGCATGGCGATCGAGCCGGCCGGCGATGGCTACACTATGTACTGGGCGATTTACGTCAGGGAGACCAGTGGACTCACACCTATATATATGTCGCTCATCGATCCGTTCCGCCGCTATATCGTGTACCCCGGGATCGTCCGAAGCGTGGAGCGCACTTGGGCGGCACACTGGAATGAGTAGGGGCATTGGCAATTCAGTCATCAGGGGAGACAAGACGATGCGCGCAAGTTTAACGAGAATAGCCGTGGCTCTGAGCGTGCTGCTTCTCTTGCACGCGCCTAAGGGGATCGCTCAGATCGGTCCACCCCCCGACATGCCCTGCGATGCTGGCATGCGGGCGGAGATCATCGATTCGGTGAGCGCGGCCTTGAACCAGGTCTACGTCTTCCCCGACGTCGCCGAGGAGATGGAGAGGCACCTGCGGAGCCGGCTACGGGAAGGCGCCTACGACGAATTCGCCACGATCCGGGAGTTCACCGGGGCATTGACCCGGGAGCTTCAGGGGGTTAGCCACGATCGCCATCTCAGGGTTGGGTATGTCAGCCCCGACCAGCTGGCGGAGCTCACCGCCGAGCGTGACGAAGACGAGGCGCGACGCGAGCGACTAGAAGCCTACGCCCGTAGCAACTTCAACTTCAGGCGGATCGAGATCTTGAGCGGCAACGTCGGATACCTCCGCTTCGACAGCTTCCTGTCGGCGGAGTACTCGGGCGCCACCGCGATCGCGGCGATGAACTTTCTAGCCCACAGTGACGCCCTGATTATCGACCTTCGCAATAACGGCGGCGGCTCGCCGAGCCTGATCCAGCTGATCACGAGCTATTTCTTCGATGAGCCGGTGCACTTGAACAGCTTCTACATCCGCGAGACCGACAGCTGGGACCAGTTCTGGACGCAGGCGCACGTCGAGGGCCCGCGGATGACTGACACCGACCTCTATGTGCTGACCAGCGAGTTCACCTTCTCGGGCGCGGAGGAGTTCACCTACAACCTGAAGAACCTCGAGCGGGCGACGATCGTCGGCGACACGACGGGCGGCGGCGCGCACCCGGTGAGCCAGCGGCTTTTTGCCAACCTGAACGTCGCCATGGCACTGCCCTTCGGGCGTGCCGTCAACCCGATCACCGAGACGAACTGGGAGGGTGTGGGCGTGATCCCGGACGTCGCGGTCGTCCAAGACGTGGCGCTAGAGACAGCCCACCTCATGGCGCTCCGCAAGATCCGCGAGAGCGAGACGGACGAAGGTCGCCAGTACACGCTCGACTGGCATATCCAGGGCATCGAAGCCGAGCTGAACCCGGTCGCAGTCGACCCGGCGGTCCTCGAGTCGTACGCAGGTAGCTACGGACCGCGGACGTTGACCTTCGAGGACGGAGAGCTCTGGTACCACCGGGCGGGGCGTCCGCTGCGGCGCGCGATCCCGATGAGCGAGCGCCTGTTCCGCTTCGACGACATAGACTACTTCCGCCTCGAGGTCGTGTTGGACGAGTCCGGCCGACCGGTCAAGCTGATCGGACACTACGACAACGGCACGCAGGACGAGTCGCCGCGATCAGAGACGTAGCTTAGACGAAGTGGCGCGGGTGCCCTTTAGCGCCCACGCTTCCGGTAGAGGCCGTTGGCGGTGACGCGGCGCCCCGTATCGGTTGCGGCCTCCACCGTCTCGGTAGGCACTACAGGCACCATGCCGTGCCGGGCCATCTCCGCGTCCAGCTCGTCCGCCTCCAGCAGGTAGAGAGGGCCCGCGTCGAATCCCTCGTACAGATGACTCGAGCCTGCTACGCGGCGCAGTTTTTCGCCGTGCGGCCGGAAGTCCGGCGTGAAGGTCGCCACCAAAACCAGACCGTGCGGGACCAGCACTCGGGCCGTCTCCTTCAGCGCCTGCTCCCACTTCTCCTCGCTGACCGCGTTGTGGTAGACCCCGAGGGCGACGACCAGTTGGAAGGACCCTGAAGCGAAATCGCTGAGATCCTCCATACGGCCGACCCGCACGCGTCGTTCCGCCTCGCCGTTTCCGAGCAAGGTCTCGACGCGTCCCCGCGTCCGCGCCACCATCGAAGACGAAGAGTCGATCGCCTGCACGTCGAAGCCACGCTCGGCCAATACAGCGGTGTTGCGGCCGCCCGCACACCCGAGATCCAGGACGCGGGTCACGCCTGGCTGCTCGAACGACTCTAGCAACTCCACCAGCCGCCGGTCCGGTTCGCGACCGGCGAATTCCTCGACCCGGTCCGGATCTTCCCAGAAAGAGCCAGCGTCTGTCACGCGTGGAACTGTGAGCTGTCGCGCCGCGCTGCTCGAGCCCGACCGAACATCCAGATGAAGACCCCCATCAGCCCGAGCCAGAAGACGATGCGGAGGACCATCCAGAGCGAGAGTCCTTCCTCGAACGTCATCTGGATATAGAGGGCCACCATCAGGAGCGACACGATCGTCGCGACCATGAAGAACCAGGGCGGCATGCCACGCTGCTCGGACATCGGTGTATTCTCCTCGTCGTGAGGTTAGCGCTCGCTAACCCGATACGCCACGACCCGGTTGTCGACAAACGTGGGGATGATCAGAAGATTGCGTTCGCGGATGTACTCGAAGTCGGCGGCGTTCATCCCCTCGTACAACGTGTCGAGTATCTCTACCACCTCGCCCGACGGCGAGATGACGTACGTCTGACCCTCCCAATGCGAGACCAGGTAGTTGCCCCGGTTGTCTACACGAATCCCATCGACGACGCCAACGCCCAGACTGACGACGTCTTCCACCGTCTTATCCTTTAGATGAACGGCCTTCAGCTTGCCGTCCCCGGTGTTGCCCACCAGCAAGTAGTCACCGTGGGCGAAGAGTCCGTTCGCCCGCACGATCCCCTCGTTCAGCCACACCTCGAACCTGCCGTCCTTGAAGCGGTAGATACGGCTGTCGATCTGGGAGGAGGGGCGGGTGTCGGAGATATAGATGTTCCCCTCGGCATCGATCGCCAGGTCGTTCGGGAAATCGGCGTCGGGTATCGGATAGCGGTTGAGGATACGGCCCGTCTCGAGGTCGATCTCCGTCAGGTTTCGCCGCTCGGTCACCCACAGCCTGTCGTCGTGGATGCCCAGCCCTGTAGGCGCGTTCAGGCCGTCCACCCACTTCTGCTCCACGACCTCACCCGTCAAAGCAAGCTTGGCGATGTAACCTGTAGGCTCCGGTTTCTGCGCGTACTGGTTGTCGAAGTTGCTGACGTAGAGGATTTCGCGCGCCGGGTCGAACTGCACCGACTCGGGCGTCAAGAAGATCTGGGGCGTCTCCCAGACCTTGGTCGCCCTGTCGTGCTCGCGGACCGGCGGGTCGAGCTCGCGGTCCGCCTGCATCATGATGCCCCAGCCGCCGAAGCTCTCGGTTACCATCATGAAAATCTCATTCAGGCCTCTCTCCGTCGTCACGTGCACGGCGTCGTATGGGCCCACCACGCCCAGGAAGGACGGGTCGCGGTATCGGTAGCCGCTCTTTCCGGAAAAGACCTTCACTCCGTTGAAGAAGAGATCGACCTCGTCGCTGTAACCGAACGACAGCTTGATATTATCGCCGCCGTCCGAACGAAAAACGGTCCGGGCGAGAACGAGGTCACCCTCCTCGTTCTCACGCGTCACGTGCCTAGCTATGTCGACGAGACCCGAGGCTTCCGACGTCACTTTCTGCCAGCCGGCAAAGAAAATCGAGTAGAAGTGTGGATAGCCTTCGCGATTGACACGCTGCGCCGGATATGTCCGCGAGATCTCCCAGTCGGCGATCGTGCCGGGCCGCGTCTCCGCTACCGGCGGTTCGTCGAACGCGAGGTCTTCACCCCTCCGATAGCGGAAGTCCGAGAAGCATGCCGTCCCATCCGCAGGGCCCAGCACCCCCACCCCACCACGGCTCACGCCGTGTTTGAGCTCGTGTACGACCAGCGACGGCTCCTCCATGTCGGTTAAGTAGAAGCGGGCCTGTGAACCCTTGTACTCGAGTTTCAGATGCAGCCACTCGTTCTCGGGGATCTCCGCCCCGGCGGTGAACCCTTCACCGTTGTACAGCTGCCAGCCGGCCACACGGTTGATGACCGGCGTGTACTGTACGGCGTCCGGATAGAGCGGCGACCTGTGCGGCCGAATGTAAAGCCGCTCGTAGTTCTCTTCCGACTGCATACGAAAGATGATCCCGGGATACGAGCGCGAGCCGTTTACGGCAACATCGACCTCGACAACACCGTCCTCGAGCTCTACGTCGCTCAGGTAGGCGGCGCCGGCGAAGCACTGCCGACCCAGATGCTCCCGTACCTCCCCGCCCACAACGTGCCAGCGCTCGGAATCGAACGGTACTGCTTCCCCCTGGCCGTCAGCGGCCGCCGCGAAGAGAAGGATCGCAAGGCCGGCGCGAGTCAGCGCAGCGATGCTCGCAGACACACTGTATCTCACGGGTTCCCCTCTAGCGATGTTTGGTCGGACCGAGCCGAAGCGCTGCAGGCCGAGGAATTGTTGGCCGGCACGCCAACTGGCCAAGGGTACGGGACAGGTGGAGGGCGACCCTGCGGCCGCCCACTCACTTGGGTGCACGGTGTCGTGTGACGGCAACCCTTAGCATCCCACCTGCCCGCTGTACACCCAACTACGAGAGCCGGTGGTGTGAGGTTTCGTGGTGGCGGGGAGCGGTGAAGCGAGAGGGTCCCCACGCCGACCCACTACTCTGTCGGTAGCCAGGCGGGGGCAGTATAATGCGAATTCGGTCTTGCTGTTCCGATCTCTCAAGCACACAAGTCATTGCAACCGGGAATCTTACAATGCTTGCTCGGATCGCCGCACTCGCCGTCGTCCTCGCCGTGCTCGCCTGCCAAGCGCCGCCACCCGACCGCGAGACGCTTCACAGTCGAGCGCCCGAGCGGCCATATAGCGGAGTCGTCCGTGCCGGTGACACCTACTACTTCGCCGGCAAGGTCGGCGTGAGCGATGAGACGCGCGCCATGACAGAGGGGCGCACCGCCGCCGAGGTGCAGAACATCATGGAGGCGTTCGGCGAGCTGTTCGCCGAGCTGGATCTCGAATTCAGCGATGTCGTCAAAGGCGATGTCTTCCTGGCCGACGTGAATGACTACGACGCGTTGAACGAGGTCTACGGCGAGTACTTCCCGAGCGATCCGCCGGCGCGCACGACGGTGGCCGTGGCGGCGTTGCCCGGCGGCGCCAACGTCGAGATCGCCTTCGTCGCCGTACGTACAGTTCGCTAGCGAGACGTCATGAGGGTCTGGCAGTTCTTCTGGGATCTCGTGCTACTGGGGATCATCGTGCTAATCGCGACACGCGTGACGGCCGTCATGGACCGCGACCGCCGCTTTTCGCCGGCGGCGCGTTGGGCGATCCTCATCGGGCTCATCCTCGCCGGCGCGCTTTTTCTCTCGGTGTCTCGCTGGGCGGGCCCGCTGGCCGACTAACTGCCCGCTTCACGACTGAGCACGGTCAAACTGAGAGGGTACTCGGAATGCGTTCAGCAACGGTTCTTCTGTCGCTCGTAGTCGCCGTCACAGGAGCCGCCCGCGGACAGGAACCAGCTGGCCCGCTGGCCGACCAGGTCGACGCGATCTTCGCGGAATGGGACAACTCCGCCTCACCCGGCTGCGCGCTGGGAGTCATCAAGGACGGCGAGTTCGCCTACCGGCGCGGCTACGGGATGGCAAGCCTCGAACTCGAAGCCCCGATCTCACCGAGCACTGTGTTCTATATCGGCTCGACCTCGAAACAGTTCGTGTCGGCCAGCATCCTGCTCGCAGAGGAGGCCGGCCACCTGTCGGTCGACGACGATATCCGCAAGTACGTACAGATACCGGACTACGGAAAGACGATCACCATTCGACATCTCCTTCATCACACCAGCGGGCTGCGCGATTATCTGGAGCTCTGGAGTCTGGCGGGGGAGAAGATTGTCGACATCCACGAGGCGGACGAAGCGCTCGAGATGATCGCGCGTCAGAAGGCGCTCAACTTCGAGCCTGGCGCGGAGTACCTGTACAGCAACTCCGGCTACTTCATGCTCTCGGTGATCCTCGAACGGGCAACGGGCAAGTCGCTACGCGAGTTTGCCCATGAGAACATCTTCGAGCCGCTGGGGATGGAGAACACCCACTTCCACGACGATCACACCCACGTCATCGAGGGGCGTGCCATCGGCCACCTGAGGCGTCAAGACGGCTCGATCGCACTCAACATGAGTAACTTCGCCCAGGTCGGATCGGGTGGACTTTACACTTCGGTGGATGATCTGCTGCTGTGGGACCGCAACTACTATGACAACAAGTTGGGCGACGGCGGTCTCATCGACCGCATGCTGGTCCGCGGGGTGCTCAACAACGGCGACACCCTGAGCTACGCTGCGGCTTTGCAGATCGGCACGTACAAGGGCTTGAGAACCGTGGCGCACGGCGGAGCGCTGGGCGGCTACCGCGCCGAGCTTCTCCGCTTCCCCGACCAACGCTTCAGCATCGTCTGTCTATGCAACCTCGCCCCCATGAACCCCAGCGGCCTCGCCAGGCAGGTCGCCGACATCTACCTTGCCGACCAGTTCGAAGTCGAGCCGGAAGCACCTGTAGCCGAAGAGCCTGCCGCCCCCGCAGCAGCGGTCGAGTTCGTCGCGCTTACCCAGAGTCAGCTCCGAAGCCTAAGCGGCGCATATCGCGACCGGTCCGATCGTGATATCGTCGAGCTCTCGGTCGAGGGAGACCAGCTGAAGGTCCAGGCACCAGGTGCGGTATTCCACATGTCACCGCTGAGCGACTCCCATTTCCTGGTTGTGGACGCACCGGTCAAGATCGAAGTCCGGTTCGAAAGCCAGGGTCCCGGCAGGCGGAGCCTCATGCACGTGGATGTGGAGGGTCAAGCCCCATCGACCTTCGAGCCGATCGAGCTATTCAAGCCCACCGGGGCCCAGCTAGCCGAGTACGCCGGCAGGTACTACAGCGACGAGCTGGAGGCAGACTGGGAGTTGGTGGCTGAGGACGACGCGCTCTACCTGGAGGACGAGCCCGACGATCCCCTCGTGCCCACGGTCAAGGATGAGTTCACCATCGACTCGGTGACGATCACCTTCCTACGCGATGAGGCCGGCCGGGTCACCGGGATGACCCTCGATGCAGGTCGCGTGAGGGGGATCCGCTTCCTGCGCAGGTAAACAGGCCCACCCCCTTGCACGGACGCGGTCTACCAGTATAGTAGTGTCGGTCAGTATAGTGCGCAGGTGGGCGAGTGCCGGCCGCACGCGGCCTCGAGGTCTTCTACTGAGATCAGGTGCCGCCAGATATGCGCTACGGGCAGTGGATTAGGCGGGAGCGGAAGCGCCAGGGGCTGACGCAACGGGAGCTCGGCCAGAAAATCGGCGCAACCGACGGATACATATCCCACCTCGAGAAGGAACTGAAGGTCCCTTCCCCCCAGCTGGCGCTGGACCTGGCGCAGGCCTTGGGCTTCTCACCCCAGAAGCAGCGCGAGTTCCTCGAAGCGGTGGACGCGGTCAGGCTGGAGCGTTCGCGGCGCCGCATAAGAACGCGTGGCGCGGCCGTCCGTGACTCCCTCGAAGCCCCGCCCGAGCACCAGGAGCAGGCGCCCATCGACGCCGAGCAGATCGAGCAGGCCCTCGAGTCCGACCCAGAACTCGCCACCGCCTTCCGCAACCTAGTTACCGCCTACTCAGACCCCGACTATCGCGACGCCGTCCTGAAGACCCTGGACGGCCTCGCCCAAGCTGCCCGGCCCACCGAACCTCTCCTCCACCACATCGAAGCCAAGCGAAAGCGAGTAAGGAAGCTCTAGACTCCGACCTGTCGCCGGGGCGGTATTGACAGGGCCGTCATACCGCTATAGTATAATAGTGACTATACAAAGTATGACGACTACTGCTATGGGACTAGTTTACGGTCCCCTCGAGACCACCCCGGGCACCGCAACGGGAGGCTTTTATGGCCCAGATCTGGGCGCGAAGCGAGTCAGGCGACTGGGAGGCGGTCAAGGTAGGAGGCGACGCCTTCGCCCTGGTCGCGGGCCCGCAGCCGATCGCCCGGCCCGGGACGGAGGCTGGGGTGCTCTGCCGGCGGTTCGCCGGCCGCGGCCGGGAGACCTGGGTCCTTCTGAGTGCGCCCTCCGTTGACCTGCGCGTTAACGGCGCGCCCCTACTCACGGGCATCCGTGTTCTGGAGGATCGGGATGCCATTCAGCTGAGCGACGAATCTCCCACCTACTTCTCCAGCGAGCGGCTCGCCGAGGTGGAGCTGTTCCCCGGGTCTCCCGAGGCCGTGTACTGCCCGCGATGCAAGACGGAGATCGAAGCGGGTGGGGCGGCCGTGCGCTGTCCTGGCTGCGAGTCCTGGCATCACCAGAGTGAGAGTTTCGGGTGTTGGCTCTACGCTGAGCGCTGTGCGCTGTGCGACCACCCGACGGCCCTCGATGCGGGGTTCCGTTGGAGCCCGGAGGAACTATGACGAAGACAGGGGGCGCCGGAAGCGAGGTCGTGGTCATCGGGCTCGGCAACATCGGGTCGTGCCTCGCGAGCTATCTCGGGCGGCTGCACGGAATTCGGAAGATCACGGTCGTCGACCACGACGTCTATGAGCTTCCGAACCTCGAGTCTCAGGACATCGCGGCCCGTGAGATCGGCAGGTCGAAGGCTGCCGTCGTTGCCAGGCGGCTGCGGGCCATCGATCCCGAGCTAGAGGTCACACCCCTGGCGCGCCGGGTCGAGACAGTTCCCCGCGGATTGCTGCGGGCAGATGTGATTCTGGCCGCGCTGGACTCGAAGGCGGCCCGGGTATCGGTCAACGAGATCGCCTGGCGGCTCGGCGTTCCCTTTGTCGACGCCGGCGTGGAGCCAGCCGGCGGTCTGGCGCGCGTCGCCGTCTACCTACCGGGACCGAACGCCCCGTGCTACGAGTGCGCGCTCTGTGACGCCGACTACGAGAACCTCGAGCAGGTTCACTGGTGCACAGGCGAAGCCGCTGCGGCGGCCACGAACGCGCCCGCATACCTGGGCGCCTTGGCGGCGAGCCTCGCAGCGGCCGAGTGCGAGAAGCTACTGAGCGGTCGGCTCGGCGAGTCGCTGGCTGGGCGCGAGGTCGTCGTTAGCGCCAGGCACCAAACGCACTTCGTCACGCGCTATCGCCGCAACGAGCGGTGCCGGTTCGATCATCGCGTCTGGACGATCGAGACGCTGGGCGCGCGTGCGGACAGGTTCTCCGTAGAACAGCTGCGGGCGCTCGGCAACGGCTCCGGGGACGCGTCAGTGCTCCAGTTGCGCGTCGAAGGCCAACGCTTCCACACCAGATTGCGCTGCAGCGCCTGCGGTGAGACCTACGAAGTCCTCCAGCTTTCCCGGTGGCCGATCGCGAGAAGCTGCCGGCGTTGCCGGGGCTCGCTGATCCCGTTGGGGTTCTACTCCTACGATCGGTTGGACCTAGCCGCCTTGCCGGCAAGCACGACGCGCCGCTCACTGCGGAGCGTGGGGTT
The DNA here is from genome assembly GCA_964345885.1 of uncultured Gemmatimonadota bacterium. Classification (GTDB taxonomy): domain Bacteria; phylum Gemmatimonadota; class Gemmatimonadetes; order Palauibacterales; family KS3-K002. Next base: position 20,886 of record CAYFSW010000178.1, read on the forward strand.
GCGTGACGGGGACGTGTTCTCGCTGAGCAGCGGCGAGCACGAACGGCACTTCGAGCTCGGAGATTGAACGATGCCGGCAGACACCATCTTCCAAGCGTTCCTCGCGCGCCAGCACTCCGAAGGGATGGCGCTGGCCGAGTCGAGTGACCTGCTGCACCTCCAGCCGCTGGGTCCGCTACCGGCGCAGCATTACCTGGCTCAGTTCCGCTGCCGCGGGCTGGTCCGCGAACGTGGCTCGATAGGCGAGGCCGACAGCTTCCTCGTTGGAGTCATGTTTCCCGAGGACTACTTGCGCTGCAGGCACTCCACCGCCGTGGTCACGATGCTGGAGCCGAACACAGTCTGGCATCCGAACATCAGAGGGCCCGCAGTATGTCTCGGACGAATGCCGGGCGGAACGACTTTGGTGGACATCCTTTACCAGGTCTTCGAGATCATCACGTACAACAAGGTGACGATGAGAGAGGATGACGCGCTTAACAAAGAAGCTTGCAGCTGGACACGCAACAACCTGGATCGGTTCCCTATTGACACGCGCCCACTCAAACGGCGCACCCGACCCCGTCGTGCAGACGCGGTCGACGCTGCGCCTGCGCCGGACGAGGGAGCAGCAGGATGAACAGGCTGGGGATTGACGACAGGCTGGTCGCCGCCGTGACCGAGGCGCTGAGCGGCTGCGGTCTCAGCCTACGGGGCAGCGGCTCCCAGGAGTGGCAGCTATCGATGGCGCGCCGCAGAGGCATCGCCCGCATCGACGATGGGTGGCTGGTCCTGGAGTTCCCTCCGGCTCGGGGACGAACGCCGAGTCCGCTGCGAACCCTGGAGAGGAACGCGGAGCTGAGCGGAAGCGCCAAGCACGTCCTGCTGACCGATGGCTCGCTGCGGCTGCGGGCCGAGGTCCCCGCGGATGAGCCGCCCGGCCCTGAAGCCGCCGGCCTAGCCCCGCAGATTCGAGAGGCCGTCGCCGGTCTGGCCTCGGCAATGCGCGCCTCGATGCCGCGCACTTCGAGCGCGAACGAGACGCCCAGCGATAGCGGTGCCGAAGAAGGCGCCCCCTCGTCCGACCCGTGCACCCTCTGTGGCGAAGCCGGCTGGTCGTACAGCGAGCGCTCGTCCGGTCGCCTGCACGTCGACCTGGACGTACCGGGCGGCGCCTTCTATCAGGCAGCGGTCCGGCGAACTGGCGGGCAAATCGTTCAGCGCGTCGAGCTGTTCGCAGACGGCGAGGCCGCAACCGAAAGCCTGGTCGGGCCCGCCATCGCCGCGCTGCTACTCTCCGTTTCGGCAGTCGTGCGGTTGGTCCGGGCCGTCTCGTGGAGATCGGATGCGGGGCCTGCGTGGGGATTCGAGGTACAGCTTCCCGGGACGACAACGGTCGGAGCTTTTGTCCACGGGCTCTCGGCGCTCTCCGTCGCCTGCGGGCTCTGTGGCCGCGAGGTCCGTGCGCTGGCCCAAGACCCGGTGCTGGGGCGGCGCTATCTCGAGATCCGTCACCGCCGGCTCATGCCGAAGGGGCGCGCGCTTCGACGGCGTAGCGGCGCGGCGCAGGCGGCAGCTTCGTGAACGTACATGTTCATTCGGAAGTCACTACCAGAAGGAGAAAAGAATGGTAACGATCAACGAAAAGGCAGCCGAGAAGCTCAACGGGGATGGGCGACTCGATCTGGAAGCAGCGGACGTCACGGGTCAGCACGCGGCACAGCTGCGCGGCTACCCGGACGACGCCACCGTTAGCGATCTCGTCCGCGAACTCGTCGACCGTCTGGGCTTGAGCCGCAACGATCCCTCCGGGCTGCCTTACACCTATCACGCACGGCACGAGCGTGAGGGGCGGCACCTTCATGCGTCGGAGGTGGTCGGTGAGGCGCTACAAACGGGTGACAAGATCACCCTGCAACCCAACATCGACGCCGGTTAGGCGGAGGACGGCGATGGCGATCGTCGACGAGTTCCGATACGTGGCGGACGTGCGGTCCGAGTCCGGGGAACCGCTGGGTCAATTGCCCATGGATCCGGATTGGGAGCCCGCCGTCCAGTGGGTCCATTTCCAGGCGATCCGGCAGGGCAGCCTGCCGCCGCTCATGCGCTGCTCGTCCGCCCGCGTCGAACCGGTCTGGCATCTCGAGTACGGTGAACCGCGCGTCGACGGTATTCGGGTCGTCTTCGACTGCGAGGACGGGGACGATGAAGCGTTACTCGCCTTCGAGATCCCAAGCGCGTACTTCAGATCTGCGGTCGAGGTCGGCTCCTCCGTGCTGGTGGAGGAGGGTAAGCTCGAGGATGGGCAGCGGTTCCTCTACGAGGTGAGTGCCTTCCCGCAACCGCGATTCGCTGCGGGCGAGCAGCGCCCCGCCGAGCGCGGCTTCACGGTCGAGGAAATCGCCCGGCCCCTGCCTCTCGCAGCGGCTTCGCTGGAAGCGACGCTCCAGGGGGCGAAGCGTATCGATGGCCCAGCCTGGTCCGACGGCGACCTGCCGCTGTTCATCCCTGCAGGCGTTATAGCGGAGGCCAAAGAGCTGGCACGGCAGTCGGGAGAGGTCGAGTCGGGCGGGGTGCTCATCGGCAAGCTGTTCAGGGACGCGGGAGGGGACGAGCTCTTCTCGGCCGTCACCGCCTTCATCGCCGCTCCACACGCCAAGGCGGAGGCGACGCGGCTGACCTTCACCGCGGATACTTGGGCGGCTGTGAGTGCTGCGGTGGATCTGCGGGGTCAGGACGAGATCCTCCTCGGTTGGGCACACAGCCATCCGTTCTGGTGCAAGTCGTGCCCCGAGGAGCGTAGGCGTGATTGCCCGCTGTTGCGTCCGTTCTTCAGCGCGCACGACGTGGCTCTGCATCGCGCCGTCTTTTCCGGCCCGTTCCACATCGCGCTGCTGCTGAGCGACCTGGGCGAAGACGATCTGGTCTGCGACGTCTTCGGCTGGCGCTACGGGATGGTCATGCACCGCGGCTACTACCTGACGGGCGCCGAGAAAGACGACCACGACGAGCTCCAAAACGCAGCGTCGCCGCCGGTGCGCGCGAGCGAGTCCCCGGACCTCATCCACTGTCCGGTCGAGACCGGAGCCGTGTGCGACATCGAAGCGTGCGATCAAACCGATAAGACCAGGTGAGGCCAGTGTCACGCACTCTTACGCAAACGCTGTATGCGATCCTCAGGTCAAGCAGTGAGAATGCGCCCGGCCTGGAGGAGAAGGTGAACTTCGCCCAACGCGTTCGACGCGACGCCGACGAAAGCCGCAAGCTGGACGAGTTCCTGATCAGCGAGCTGACCCGGCTCCACACAGCCCTCGAGGAGGCCCAGCAGTTCGTGGCCCTGTCCCGCGAGAAACAGGCGGAGCTCGCCCAGGAGATCGAGAAGACACACGGAGTCCCACTGCACGAGGCGTTTTTCGTCGAGATGGTCGAGACCTTGGGGCGGCAGTTGGCGATGGTCGCTCACAGGGGTGGCCGGCACCTGGTCGAGATCGGCGACGAACTGCAATCGCTCGTCCTCGCACCGGGCGACGTCGTGTTCCTCGCCCAAGACCTCAGCCTGGTCATCGGCAAAGGGCGCAACGGCAGCTGCGTCGGCGAAACAGCCACCGTCCAACGCCGGCTATCCCGGGACCGTGTAGTCATCCGCGACCGGGACACAGACGTGGTCATCTACGTCGCCGGGGCGCTCGCAGATCAAGACCTGCAGCCCGGCGACCAGGTCCTGTGGCGCCGCGATGTCGACATGGCCTATGAGATCGTTCCCGTCGAATCGACCCCCTCTTTCATCAACATGGAGGAGATCCTCGATACACCACCACAGCCCCTCGGAGGGTTGCAAGACACGCTGAAGCGCATCACCTCGATGTTCACCCTGAGTTTCGTCTCCCCGGAACTGGCGGAGCGCTACGGTGTGTCCGACTTCAACAAGTCGTTGCTGTTCGATGGACCGCCCGGCACCGGCAAGACATCGGCGGCGCGCCATATCGCCTACCGCGTCGCGCAGGAGACCGGGGTCGCCTGCCGTTTCGCCAGCGTCAGCGGCGCAGAGCTGGAGTCGCCGTGGGTGGGCGAAACACAGAGGAACGTCCGGCAGCTGTTCCAGTCTCTGAACGAATACGACGGCCCGGCCATCCTCTACATCGATGAAGTCGAGGCCATCGCCCGGCATCGGGGAGAGATGACGGGGCACCACTCTGACAAGTTCCTCAGCCAGTGGCTGACGTGCCTCGACGGATTCAAGCGACGCGACCGCGTGGCAGTCATTGCCAGCACGAACCGCAAGGACTTGATCGACCCCGCCTTGCTGGAGCGGATCTCCGGTGTGGACGTCCACATCGGTCGGCCGTCACGCGATGGGGCACGCGAGATCTTCGAGATTTACCTGCCGGAGTCGCTGCCCTTCCATGGAAACGGCACGGCGCCCTCAGCAACTCGTCGCGCCGTAATCGACTCCGCGGTCTCGCGCATGTTCGACCCCAATGCCGACACGGACGTCGCAGTCGTCCGTTTCCGCGACGGAAGGTCGCGGCCGATTGCCGCGCGCGAGCTGGTGAGCGGCCGACTGATCGAGCAGATCAGTCAGGCGGCCCGGCAGCAGGCGTTCGAGCGTCATGCCAGCGGTGGAGGGGAAGGCGTGTCCCATAAGGATGTCGAGGGAGCGGTGGCCGACGCTATCGAACGGCTGGCCACGACTCTTACAGTTCGCAACGTCGGCCACTACGTGACCGACCTGCCGCAGGACGTCGATGTGGTCGCCGTCGACCCTGTTCGTCGCAAGGTAAGACGGCACCGTTACCTGGTTTCTTGAGCATGGACTCTGACACGACTTCGACCCATACGCGTATCCCGAAGCTCGTCGGCAGCGACGTCGAGCTGGGCAACATGATCCTGGGCCGGGAGAGCCGGGACGGCACCGGTGCGGCAGCCTCACGCATGCTGCTCCGACAGGTCGACGGCTTCCCGATCTCGTCGCACTACGTCGTTCCCCACCGCAGCGGCTACACTGCCGGCGGCCAGCAGGCCGACGGTTACTCGGCCACGGAGCGTCGCGATGCTGGATACCACGGCTGGGGTTCGCCGAGGAGCTCGTGGGGATACGGCGGCCTGTACAGCGCAGCCAATCCACAGGATTGGGGTCGCAAGTACCTCAGTTCCAACGGCGGCTGCGTCTACATCGACCTGGACCACCTGGAGGTCTGCACCCCGGAGGTGCTCTCGGCGCGCGACTACCTGGCGGCGTCCCGGGCCATGCTCCATATCGCGCGCGCGGCTATGCTGGCGGCCAACGAGGATCTACCGCGCGGCCAGCGCCTCGTGGTCCTAGTCAACAACAGCGACGGCAACTCGAACGCCTACGGCAGCCATCTCAGCTTTCTCATTACGAGGCAAGAGTGGCGGCGCCTGTTCGAGCTGCTGTACCCCGACCTTTTTCTGCTCGCCGCGTTCCAAGCATCCGGCATCGTCATCACGGGGGCTGGTAAGGTAGGCGCCGAGAACGGGCATGGACCGGTCACCTATCAGATCTCGCAGCGCGCCGATTTCATCGAGACGCTGATGGGCCCTCAAACGACCTGGCGCCGACCGCTGGTAAACACTCGGGACGAGCCGCTCTGCGGTCTCGATCGTTACGGCAGCGAAGCACCTGCGCTCGACCGTCAGATGGCGCGACTGCATTGCATCTGCTTCGACAACACGCTTTGCCATGTCAGCAGCTTCCTCAAGGTTGGGATGATGCAGGTCTTCCTAGCTATGCTGGAAGCGGGCTATCGCGATCCTAATCTCATCCTCGAGGACCCCGTTGGGGCGATGCACGCCTGGAGTCACGACCCGGACCTACTGGCGCGGGCGCGACTCGGGAACGGGAGCGCGATCACGGCGGTCGAGTTGCAACGCGCGTTCTTGGAGCATGCACAGGCCTTCCTGCAGTCGGAGGGTGACCTCGACGACGTACCGGACGCAGCGCTGATCATCGAGCTATGGGAGGATACGATCGCGAAGCTCGAGTCCCGTTCGTTCGACGCACTCCGCCCTCGGTTGGACTGGGTACTCAAGCGCTCGTTGCTGGAGCGAACGTTGCACGACCGACGCGATCTCGATTGGAGCTCGAACGAGATCAAGCATCTCGACCTGCTCTACAGCAGCCTCGAGGACGCCGAGGGGCTTTACTGGACCTGCGAGCGGAGCGGAGCGGTAGAACGGATCGTGAGCGAAGGCGCGATCGAGCGTTTCATACATCAGCCGCCCGAAAACACGCGAGCCTGGACGCGGGCGATGTTGCTACGCAGGACCGGTCGGCCCGGTGTCGATCACGCCGACTGGGACGAGATCAGGGTCGTCGTCGGACGGAACCGCTGGGGCTGGCCGAGCACGCGAACGGTGACGCTGGCGGACCCGCTCGGATTCACTAAGGCAGATTCAGAACCCGACTTCGGCCGTGCGGATTCAATGGCTGCCTTGCTCGACAGTCTGGATGGCGCAAGAAATGGAGGCTCAGATGAGAGAGCGTGAACGCCCTCGTACGAACCGTGACCCTGGCGACCACGAACCGCCGGCCGGCGGCCCGGCCGACGGCCGCGACATCGACAGGCTGCGTGGAGACGCCGACCGGCTCCTCGACGCCGCCGACGAGGCCATCGCCCGCGCGCTTTCCGGCGACAGCGAGGCGTTTCTTCAGGCCAACAGACAAAGAGGCGGTCAGTGACCTCGTCCCGCATGTTGTTCGGGGTCGAAACCGAGCTCGCGTTTACCGCGCTGGACAAGTCGGGGCGACCTCTCGACCGCGAGCAGACGCTGCCGCTCTTGCTTGGCTCTGTCGGGCGGCGTCTGCCGTATTTGAACGGTGAGTCGGGTTGCGATCTGTTCCTGGGGAACGGGGCACGACTGTACATCGACTGCGGTCTACATCCAGAGTGGTCGACTCCCGAGTGTACCACGCCGGCAGAAGTCGTATCGTACCTTCGTGCCGGCGAGACGCTCTTGGCCCAGGCGGCTCAGGACGTCGAGCGTTCCAAGCGTCGCGTGGCCCGGGCGCTGCTGCTCAAGTGCAACGTCGACTACATCGATACGAGTGCGACCTGGGGCTCCCACGAATCGTATCTATATACTGGCGTTCACCCCTCGGTCCTGCCCGACCAGCTCATCCCGCACCTGGTGTCCAGGGTAGTCTTCACAGGCGCCGGTGGACTCAACCCCAAGTCACCCGGCATCGAGTTCACACTCGCACCTCGGGTGGCACACCTCGAGAAGGTGATGTCGACCAGCTCTACCGATGGCCGCGGGATCTTTCACGTCAAGCACGAGTCGCTCGCCAGGGACGGTTACCACCGCCTCCACGTCCTCGCCGGCGAGAGTCTGTGCTCGCAGCTGGCCGACTACCTGCGTGTCGGCACCACCGCCTTGATCGTCAAACTAGTCGAAGCCGGTATTCGCCCCGGGGATGACGTTCGGCTCGCCCGGCCGCTCAAGGCGATGCAGGACTTCGTGGCCGATCCCTGTTGCAGGGCTCGCGCCAGGCTGGCTGCGCGTAGGACCAAGACCGCGATCGAGATCCAGCGCCACTATCTGGAGCAGGTCGAGAGGGTCGCCGACGCAGCGTTCATGCCGGCCTGGACCGGAGATGTGTGTCGGCGCTGGCGCCATGTCCTCGACGCACTGGAGACCAACCCCGACTCCATGGGCACCACGCTGGACTGGCCGATCAAGCTGTCGATCTTCAAGGCCCGGGCGCGCCATCACGGGCTGGACTGGGAGATTCTGCCAGTGTGGAATCGGGTATTCGACTCCCGCCAGGGGATGACCCCCTCTCTGCGCGCTAACGCGGCATCCCTAGTCCGGGACCTGAGCTCGCGCGGTCAGTCACCTGCGGAGGGCTGCGATACCTTCAGGACGTTGCGATCCGAGTTATGTGAGATCGACACGCGATTCGGCCAACTCGGACCCGATGGGATTTTCACAACCATGGACGATGCAGGCGTGCTCGACCACCGGGTCGTCAACGCGCACCAGATAGCGCGTGCCGTTTACGCCGCGCCCGCGGTCGGCCGCGCTAGACTTCGCGGGGAACAAATCAAGAAGCTGAGCTCGCGGCGCGACTCGCTCAAGTGCAACTGGCACCGCATTGTCGACGCGCCAGGCCGCCGGGTGCTGGACCTGAGCGATCCGTTCAAAGAGACCGACGACGGATGGGCCAAACCAGACCGCAAGCCCCGAAGGCGCGAAGGTGCAGAATCGGTGCAGGCGTTGCTCCACGCCCTGCTTGGCCAATAGCGTGGAAGCGCCGCGCTCCGCGGCCTGCGCAGCAGCCTAGTCCGGCCGTTCTACGCGTCCTATTATGAGCGGCGACAACCGTTCCGACCTGACCGCCAGCAACCACCGACACGGGGAGCGCCCCCATGACTTCTCGGGCTTGCGTTTTGGGCACCGTCTCTTTCACGCTGCTCGGGCTCGTCGCAGCGTGCGCCGCCAACGCCCAGACCGTCCCTAAGTTCGAGATCGCTGAAAGCCCCATCCAGCTCGGTGGTCCGGCGCGGCCCGGCGTCTACCTGGGTGGCGTCGGACGCGAGGCCGCCTTCTTCGGCGACGAGACCGGCACCTTCGAGGCGTGGTCCTGGCCGGTGAAGCTGTTCCACGAGTTCGAGCTCGCCTTCAAGATCCCCGACTACACCGAGCCGATCCCGGGACGCAGCGTAGCCAGCCAGGTGGTCGTAAGGCCGGAGATGATGACGGTCGTCTACTCACACGCCACGTTCACCGTCCGCCAGCATTTCCTGGTACCACTCCACGAGCCGGGGATGATAGTCCTGCTCGACGTGAGCGCGGTAGGGCCGCTGGAGATCGTCGCCTCCTTCAAGGCGGACCTCGATCTCATGTGGCCGGCGGGGATCGGCGGCCAGTACGCCTTCTACGATGCTGGCAACAACCGCTTCATCCTCTCGGAGAGCCGCCGCGAGTACAACGGCTTCATCGGCTCGCCGTTTACCACGGAAGGCTCGACGCACCCGGCGCATGCGACGCCCGACGCGCCATCGGCTTTTCGTATCGCTGTCGACCTCGAACGCGCAAACAAAGAGTTCATACCGATCGTCATCGCCGGCGGCATCATCCCGCGCGACTCGTTGTCGAAGGTCTACTCGCGACTCCTCGAGCAGGCCCACGACTACTACGACGAGAGGGTCGAGCACGCCCGGCAGATCCGCGAGAGCTTCGCTTCGATCCGCGTGCCCGACCACGACCTCAGCCTGGCCCTGGAGTGGGCGAAGGTGAACCTCGACGAGTCGCTGGCCTGCAACCCGGACCTGGGTTGCGGACTGGTCGCCGGCTACGGGCCCTCGGGACGCGGCCGCCGGCCCGGGTTCGGCTGGTTCTTCGGCGGCGACGCATCGATCAATATCCTGGGCATCCTGCCCTACGGCGGCTTTGAGCTCGCCAGGTACGGCATCGACTTCCAGCGCCGCAACCGCCGCGAAGACGGCAAGATGCCACACGAGGTCACCCAATCGGCGAAGCGGACGCGAGAGAACTGGTACAGAGACTTCCCCTACGCCTACTACCACGCCGACACGACACCGTACTGGGTCGTGGCGCTCCACCAGTACTGGCTGCAAACGGCGGACACCGCGTTCGTCCGCGAGAGCTGGGAGGCCGTTGCCGACGCCTACCGCTGGGGGCTAGCCAGCGACAGCGACGGCGACATGATCGTCGATAACACCGCCGCCGGACTCGGTGCGGTCGAGGTGGGTGCGCTCGGTGCGGGCCTGCACCAGGACATCTACCTGGCGGGCATCTGGGTCGAGAGCCTGCGCGCCGTCGCCGACCTGGCAGCCGCCGTCGGCGAGACGGCGCTGGCGGAAGAGGCGGCGCGACACTTCGAGACGGCGAAGCGCAACCTCGAACGAGAGTACTATATAGATGACGCAGGGCTGTACGCGTTCGGGGTGCTGGAGGACGGGAGGACGAACCCCGCCGTTACGGTGTGGCCGGCGACAGCGATGTCGTTCGGGCTGCTGGACCGCGAGCGCGCCCAGGACTACGCAAACGCACTCGCTTCGCACCGCCTACTCTCCGACTGGGGCGCCCGCATGCTCGATTGGGATCACGAACTCTACCATCCCATGCAGTACAACATGGGAACGGTTTGGGGGTTTGTGACCGGCTTCGCCGGCTGGGCGCTCTACAACTATGGCCGACCCCACGCCGGGTACGACGCGCTCTGGGCCAACGCACGCTCCACGTTCTACGACGCGCTGGGTCGGAACCCGGAACTGCAGTCGGGCGCGTTCCGCCGGACCCTCGACACCACGGTCCCCCACCAGTTCTTCGCCACGAGCATGATCCCTACCCCGCTCTTCCGCGGCATGCTGGGACTCGCGGCGGACGCGCCGCGTGACGCGTTCAGGTTCGCGCCGCAACTGCCCGCCGACTGGCGAGCCCTCGCGGTACGAAAGTACCCCGTCGGATCGAGCACCGTGGACATCGTGATCCGCCACGCTCCACCGGCGGGATCGGGCGGCGCTTGCGGCGGGACCTCCACCACCGAGTTTACCGCCTGGTTCACCCGCTACGACGAGGGCGACCCGCTCACCGTCCGCTTCGCGCCGATCCTCTCCCCCGGCTCACGTGTCACCGAAGTGTTGGTGAACGGCGAGCCGGCGGCGTACGAGATTTCTGAAAGACCCGACGGCGTCCAGCCCGAAGCGACCCTCGCGCTGGCTAGCAGAGCCGAGGTCACCGTTCGCTACCGACCGGGCATCTCGGCGAGTCCCCGCAGACCTCGGCCCGAGGAAGGGGAAGAAGCGGCCGAGCTTCGCATAATCCGCTACACGTACGACGAGGCGAGCGGAGATTATGTATTGCTGATCGAGGGGCACGGCGGTCGAACATATGATGTCCAGCTGATCAGCCCGTGCGGCGCGCCGACCGACCCGCGCGGCGCAGAGCTTGCCCCGACCATGGAATCGATCGCGCCTGGCCTGTACCTGGCACGCGTGATGTTCTCCGGTCAACGAGATCGCTTCGTGCAGCAAGAGATACGCTTTAGAGAGCCCCAGGGTGGAACGCGATGAATCGACCCGAGATGCCAAGGCCCGACTTCGACCACTACTTCATGGGCCTCGCCGTGGCCGTACGTAAGCGCGCCAACTGCCTCGGCAGTCGCGTCGGTGCCGTCGTCGTGAAGGAATGGCGCGTGCTCTCCACCGGCTATAACGGCACGCCGTCGAAGATGCCCAACTGCCTGGAAGGCGGCTGCGAGCGCTGCGCGCATCCCGAGAAGTTCGAGTCGGGCAAAGGCTACGACCTCTGCATCTGCGTGCACGCGGAGCAAAACTGCCTGCTCGCCGCAGCGCGCTTCGGAATCTCCGTGGAAGGCGCGACCATCTACACGACGATGCGACCCTGCTTCGGATGTACTAAGGAGCTGCTACAGGCAGGGGTCGAGCGGGTCGTCTACATCCACGACTGGCAGCACCCCGACCCCGCCATGCAGAACGAGTACAGTCGGATCCAGAGCCGCTTCCCGGGAGGTATCAACAAACTCGACATGGAAGACCCGGACCAGGTCTGGGCGCTGCCGGCGAAGAAGGTGGCCGAATAGGCTACAACCAGCTTGTCAGGAGTTGCCGCCGGTTGTACCGTGAATCGTAATCCCGCCGCACACTCGCTCTAGAGCTGAACGGTTCGATGACTGCATTCGCTGTCTGCATTACTCTGCTGCTGGGCCAAGTGCAGATCTCCGTTTGGGGGAACGTCAGAGACGCTGTAACAGGCACCCCCGTTGTGGGTGCCGCAGTCGAGGTTCTGGACGACGGCCTGGTGTCCTTGACGGACAGCGCAGGCTCGTACGCCCTGGAGGGGATTACGGCCGGCGCGCGACATCTGAAGATATCCGGCTTCGGATATCAGTCGCGGACGCTGCACGTGTTCGTGCCGGCGGAGGGGGCGATTCGCCTCGACATCGCTCTGGAGCCCGAGCCGATACCAGTAAACGCCATCGAGGTCAGCTCGAGGAGCCGGTCGAGGGGGAGCGAATCGGAAGTCGGCGCGCAGTTGGATGAGCGGATCGGATCGAGAACCGTCACACAGTCGGCTGTACGCTCGCATCCCGGCCTCGCGGAGCCCGACTTCTTTGAAGCGCTCGCCGGAGGCGGCGTGGTGCTCGATCCGGAGAACCCGAGCGGGCTTCACGTCAACGGAGGCTCGAGTGACCAAAACCTGTTTGTCTTGGATGGTATCCCCGTCTACAGCCCCTTTCATACGGTTGGCCCCTTCAGCGCTCTCAATCCGGACGCCATCTCACGAATCGAGCTCCACACTGCGGTAACGCCCTCGACGTGGGACGGTGCGCTCTCGGCCGTCGTAGACGCGAGGACCGTAAGTCCAAGTACGGAGCTATACCGATTCCGCGGTGCCGTGACTGCCACGGGCGCCCGATTGACTGTGGACGGGCCCTTGCCCTTCGATGCCGGCGTGCTGCTGAGCGGACGTTGGGGTCAGCCAGGGTTCCTGGCGCCGGCGGGTGAGGACACCTACGTGAGGGGTTCGATCTCTGACGGGCTCGTGAAACTCGAGGTGCCGACCGGTGGTGGCCGGCTCGACGTGCTCGCTTTCAGTAGCGCCACCACAGTTCGGACCTCTAGTGCTGCGACAAGCGACGGCGATGAGGCCGCGCCGGAGCCCGTTCCGACAACCGGGCGGCGAAACTTGTTCGCCTGGGAGAGCGGTTCGCTGGGGCTCAGCTGGAGCAAGGCGGTGGGGAAGCGCGCGGCCATCGACGCGCGGGTTTGGCGCGCGCAGCTGGACGTGGATTCAGACTGGTGGGCCCGGGATGGTCTCCTGACAATGTCGAGTGGGCGGACCACTTACGGCGCGCGATTGATGCTTGTGGCCGACGGCCAGGCGAGCAGTTCCCGGCTGGGGGTGAGTGCAGAGCTCGAGCGCATCGCCTACACCGTTTTGCCAGCAGACACGAGTGCGGAGCTTGAAGAGCCGCTCCTCAGGACCGGCACAGCGCCGCAGATCTTTGCAGCTTTTGCAGAACACAAGAGGACGCTCTTTGCCGGCATCCAGGTCCTGCTCGGACTGCGGGGCAGCCTCATGCAGGACGGACATCCGCGGCTTGCGCCGCGTGTGTCGCTACAATGGCTGGCCTCGCCATCTCTATCGGTGAACGCCGGGTACGCTCGCTCCCACCAATGGGTCCACTCCCTCCGCAACCCTGAATCGCTTATCGACAAGATCTTCAGCTCGAACCTTCCATTCGCAGCGAAGGACGGTAACGCTCCAATAGCGAAATCTGACCTGTTCAGCCTAGGGGCAGAGGCTCGAACCGTCTTCGGTCTGCGCGTTAGTGTGACGGGTTACCTGCGCTCGTCGGACGGACTGGTCCTCGTAGCTCCGGCCACCGGCCAGCCGTTCGCGGTAGATGGACTGTCACTCGGCAGCGCACGGGCGTGGGGAGGCAGCATCGGTGCCGAGCTGATTCGTGCCCGCTACCGTGCCCGGCTGGACTACGGGTTCGGCGCTGTTACCTACGCCGTCGGCGATGAAGCCTATCGGCCTAGCTTCGCCGTCAGCCACTTGCTCGCTGCGTCCATCGGCTTCCACCCGACACCCACGCTGCTCCTGCGGTCAGCCGTGCGGGCCGACTTTGGCCGGCCTACCACGCTGGTAGAAGGGCCTTTCGAATGGGAGGCCTGCAGCATCCTGGAGGGCGGGTGCGAGGCGGCGGGAAGTCCCCAGAACATAGCCGGTGCGTTGGGCGGCGATCGACTGCCGGCCTATGTGCGATTCGACATCGGGGTTCGCAAACACTGGCACGCGCGGCTCTTGGGTCGCGAAGGCCTGGTGGCGGGATTCATGACCGTCAGCAACATCCTCGGAAGACGCAACTCGCTCGCCTACACGGTCGACCCGGTGACCGGCCAGCTATCGGCGGTGCCGATGCGACCCTTCTCTCCTCTTACGGTAGGATTGGAGTGGGGCTTCTGATTACATCGTGGAGCGTCAACTCCCGCGGTCAGCCTACCTGTCACAAATCGGACCACTCGTCGGCTCAATCAGTGGACGCCGACCTCATCGGTGAGCGAGCGGCGGATCCGAACACCCGTTGTGCCTTCGAGCGCTGAGAAGACCGGCGGCGGCTCACAGTCGTTCGACGACTTGTTCCGCCAGGAGTTCAAGAGACGCTTCGCGTCCTTGTTCCAGTATGTCGATCGCCTCTCGGGTGATCGTGACCTGGCGGCCGACGTCGTTCAGGAGGCTTTCATTCGTCTGTACCAGCGCGGAGCTATGCCCTCGAACACCGGCTCGTGGCTCGTTGTGGTGGCAAGAAACCTGTTCCATAACGCGCGCTCGAAATCGACGCGACGCCGCCGCTTGCTAGCGCGCGATCAAGCACAGCGAACTGTGGCCGATGCAGGACCGTCACCCGAGATGAACCTCGAGACTGCTCGAACGCGGAAGGCCGTCCGCTCTGCACTCGCAAGACTGCCGTCGCGTGACCAGGAGCTGCTTCTACTTCGATACGCGGGATACAGCTACAGCGAGATTGCCCAAACACTGGACGTCAACCCGGCCAGCATAGGAACCTTGCTGGTTCGGGCTAAGGAAGCGTTCCGTACGGCGCTGGAAAGTGGTGGCGATGCAACACCTTGATGACGCAGCGATCGAGCTGCTGCTGAGCAGAGAGTTGGGAGAATCCGAAGCCCAACGCTCGCTCGCCCACCTGGCTGAATGTGACGACTGCAGTCGCCGGGTGGCGGCCGCCAAAGAGAGGGATCACGATATTGGGGCGCTGTTGAACCTGCTAGACCACCCCGTTCCGCAGCTGGGCGCCGCGGATGTCATGCGGCGCGCCAGGCGACGCAGGCGCCGTCCCTACATTGCTGCCGCGAGTATCGCGCTGTTTGTGGTCGCGGGCGCAGCCTCTGCGTTGCCGGGTTCGCCTCTCAGAGCGTGGCTGGCCGGATTGCTCGACGCATCACCGGAAACGCCCACGCTCCCACCGGACGAACAGTTGGTCTCGGGGGGCCTATCCCTAGTCCCGACCGGCGAGTTCGAGTTGGTTTTCGAGGCGGTCCAGGATGCCGGCACCGTTGAGGTTTCCCTCACGGATGAGTCCGAGCTGGCGGTTCGCTCTATCGGCGGACAGCCTCGCTACTCGGTAGCACCGAACCAGGTGCGAATCGACAATGCCGGGTCAACCGCGGACTACGAGGTGCTGCTTCCGCGCTCCGCCAGACACGTCCGGATTCGGGTTGGAGACTCCGTGGTGTTCACACAGCAGGACGGCTCGATCATGACTACGGCCGTCCCGGATGCCGCCGGACGGTACGTCCTGGAGTTGGTCGGCCTGCGCCCCACCCGTCCCACGGAACCGCCAGAACCCTGAGCCAACCGGCGATCTCGCACCGTGCATTGTGGCGAAGGACGCCGATCACGGTGCCGGGGCGCTTACCATTACGCTGATGCTTCCATCCGCTCCGGGCAGCACGTACCAGGCGGTGCCGCCCGACCGGCCCCGATGGTTCAGGCGTCCGACGACGCGAGAGGCGAGTATGCCGAGGGCCGCGCCTGCCACGACGTCCGTCACCCAATGCCTCCGGTCCAGAACGCGGGTGGTCGCCGTCCAGGTTGCCAGAGGATAGGCAACGTAGGGGACCCAGGGGGCTTCGTCTTTCAAGCCGCTGGAGAACGCTGCCGCGATGGCAAAGACCTTTGATGTGTGGCCAGACGGGAACGAGTGATAGTCCGCGCTAAGCCTGAGCGGGTAGAACTCATCGGAATCGGAAGTGATGCTCGGTCGCGGTCGACCCGTCGCGAACTTGACGATCTGTGTTATTGCCTCGGCTAGCAGGAGTGCTTCCAAGCCGTGCAGGCCCGCCTTCCTGAGCGACGTGTGCCCCGTCATTCCAGCGACGATGAACGTGCCGCCCGTCAACCCGACAGCGACGGGCAACGAGCCAAGCGAACGCCCAAGGCTTCGCGCAACGACATCCCTGTCGTCGAGGGCCCCAGCAACGCTCAGCCTGACGCTTTGATCGACTCCGTCCAGCGGCGGGATTGCTATGAGAGTGCCGACGACCATCGCGCCCAGTACCAGGTCCTGCGTCTCGAAGAGACCCGTGGTCACCGCGGTATCCGCTGTAACCCGCTGCCCGGCCTCCTGGGCTAACAGACTAGCGTGCCCTGCACAAGCCGTGCAGATGACGCAAGTCTGCAGCGCTACCGACGTCAGTGCCGCGGACAACTTCTCCTTGTAGTTTCCGTGCAAGCTGGGGCCTCGCCAGGGTTCGATCGTATGGCCTCTCTCGATTGAACCCGTGAGCCCCAGCCTGTGTGACAAGGTTGGAGCCGAGCGAAGCTCCTCCTCGCGCCGCCGGACCGGGGATCACGCCAAATAGCCCCGTGATTCTTGTCACATGTACGACCTCTCGCGGGCTCCTTTGGGGGAGGCCTGGGTCACCGAGGCCGGAGCCTCGAGGTCGAATCCGATGCAACGCCTAGCACGGGGACGATCGCACACCTGGCTGCCAAATGGAGGAGCGATCATGAAAAGAGGGTTGTTGGTCACCACGGTCCTGCTTCTGCTACAGGGGGTGCTGTCACCTGCGGTGAGCATCGCGCAGGAGGAGCTACCATCCTATTTGAGAGATCGCGGAGTGGGCGTCCCCAGCTCGATGTTCGGCACTTACATCGAAAGAGGCGAGTTACTCATCTATCCGTTCTACGAGTACTACCACGATAGCAACCTGGAGTACGAGCCCGCCGACTTCGGCTTCGGCTCGACACAGGAATTCCGTGGGAAGTACCGGGCACACGAGTTCTTGCTGCTCCTCGGTCTGGGCATCACCGACTGGCTCGCTGTCGAGGTGGAGGCGGCGGTGATCGATGCCACCGTCACTAGGGCGCCGAGCGACACGACCTCCGGTATGCCGGACGAGCTGAACGAGTCGGGACTCGGCGACGTTGAAGCCCAGGTGCGCTGGCGCTGGTCGACGGAGACCGAGCGGCGGCCCGAGTACTTCAGCTACTTCGAAACCGTCTTCCCCCTGCAGAAGGACAAGGTCGTGATCGGTACGCAGGACTGGGAATTCCAGCTTGGGGGCGGTGTGACGAAGGGCTTCGCGTTCGGAACGTTGACGCTTCGGACGGCCATCGGCTACGATCGTTCGGAGAACAAGTTCGAGTTGGGTGAGTACGGAATTGAGTATCTCAAGCGCTTTTCGCAGCTCTTCCGTTCCACCGTGATTGTCGAAGGGTCAGAAGACGAGGTCGAACTGATCCTCGACGGGCAGTTCCACCTGAGTCCACATGTCTTCGTGAGATTGAATACCGGCATCGGCCTGACATCGAAGGCTACCGACCTGGCACCGGAAGTCGGCGTCTTATTCACGATTCCGCTGTATTAGGAACTATTTCCAGCGTATCATAATCTCGACAGTGATCGGTCTCCAGATTCGAGATGGAGGGGCATCATGAAGCGGCTGCCACTACTACACACCGTGGCGGCGGGAGTGCTCTGGCTGTTTGTCGGTTGCGGCAAGCCGGCACAAGAGGCGACGCAGGCCTATGCACCCGCTATCGATGCGGCACGCTTCGTGACGAACGTGGACAACCAGTATTTCCCGCTAGTGCCCGGTACCACGTTCGTATACGAAACGCCTGACGGTGGGGAACGGGTCGAGGTGATTGTTACAGAAGAGACAAAGACGATTATGGGCGTGACCTGCATGGTAGTCATGAGCCACGAGTTCGAAGACGGCGAACTGGTCGAGGAGACCGCCGACTGGTATGCCCAGGACATGGATGGGAACGTCTGGTACTTCGGAGAAGACACGAAGGAATACGAGGACGGCGAAGTCGTGAGTACCGCCGGGTCCTGGGAAGCGGGCGTGGACGGTGCGCAGCCAGGCATCATCATGAAAGGAGCGCCTGCCGTGGGGCAGTCCTACCGGCAGGAGTACTACGCCGGCAGGGCCGAGGACATGGGCGAGGTTCTCGCTCTGCAAGAGTCCGTCACCGTTCCCTACGGCTCATTCGAGAACCTACTGAAGACCAAAGAATGGACGCCGCTCGAGCCCGGCGACGAGGAGCACGGCTACTATGCTCCGGGCGTCGGCCTGGTCCTCGAGGCTGAAGGAGATGACCGGCTCGAGCTAATAAGCGTGGGGGCCGGCTAGCCCGCTCCCACCTTCAGCACGACGAAGCCGGAGGCGAACTCCCAATCCTCGGCCTCCAACGCTGCGAAAGGAAATTCTATCCCGTCGCCCTGCTCGATAAGGTCGCGCCGGCTGGTCCAGCTGTAGGCGGCGCCGATCTCGATCGACGCCTTGCGGCTCAGCCGGATGTTGAGGCCAGCGTGGGCACCGCCACCGAACTGATCGGATTTCAGGTCGTCTGAGAATCCGTCGGGCTCGCGGAAGGTCAGCGTGTTCCACTGGCCGCGCACGCCAAGGAACGGCTGGAGAGTCTTGTCCCGGCGGAAGTAGCGCGTCAAGTCGAGGAAGAACTCGAAGTATTCATTGCTACCCGGGAAACCGGTGAATCTCTCCAGGAAGATGAGGTCGGCGCCGGCGGTGAGCTCCCAGCCTGCAGAGTAGAGGCTCGCCGCCAAGCGGGGACCGTCGCCCTCCACAGCGTAGACCTCGGCCATTCCGGGCGCATCCATTCGCCACTCGGCCTCGCCAGCGACCCAGCCGACGGAGAGGTAAAGTCCGTTCGGGCGGCCGCGATTGCGCCGTTCGCGCCAGTCATGTCCGCCGCTCCCCACCTCCGACCTCGGGCCCGAGCCGAACCGCAGGGCCAACCTCAAGGGCACGGCTTCGCCACCGCGCACCCTTACCGTCAACGTGTCGGACGAGTGCGAGCCGCGCTCACCCCAGACTAAGTGTTCGCCGGCGGCGACCTCCTGAATGGTCAGCGCTTCGCCGGTGCTGCAGCCGCCGATCGGACCGCCGCGCTCGTGGTCGAGGTACACCCGAATGCCATCGTGCACGCAGGTGACGACGATGTCGCCGGGGTGCTCAGTGAGGTAGGCCTTTATGCTGTACTCCTCGTGGTGCTCGAGCGCGAAATTCCGGGTGTACGGATCGAAGCCGCTCCGCTCGATGCGCACCTGGTGGCGGCCAGCTTCGATGTCTCTGCCCACCCAAGGCGTCGTGCCGACGAACACGTCATCCAGGTAGACATGAGCGCCGTCTGCGTTCGAAGTGACGACGATGGTGCCCACACCGCGCGCCAGCATGATCTCCCTTCTCACTATGCCGCCCGGCGGCACATGTACGTAGTCGCTGAACGGGCGGTGACCGACCGCGGTGACGGTGAGCAGGTGACGGCCCGCCGTCGTCGTCGTGGTGACAGGCGCGGGAACGACCACCTTCCCGTCTATCTGGACCCAGGCGCGGCTCCCGTCCTGCGTCTGTACATCGACGCGCAGCTCGCCCACGGCGTCAGGGGCCAGCGAGTCACCTGTCACGGGCGGCAGCCCGTAGGAGATTGCGCCCGACGCTGGGACCAGGTCGCGCTCGGCGTCGAGCGCCGGCGGCGGTACACTCACCCGCCAGGTCCCGAGGATCTCACCGGCGGTCAGCTCCGAGGTGCCCGCCGCGACTACCAGCTTCACCCGCAACTCGACACCGCCGCGGACCGGTAACACGGAGGGCTCGAGTATGCCTCCGGCAGTAGCGAAGCGGCCGACCACATCGCGGGCGCGACAGAACGGCGCTTCGTCGGCGTAGCACGTCTGTAGATCTTCGAGTATGCGCTGGCGTGTCGCCTGGTCGATGACGCGGACGCCCTGTGCGGCGAGCCCGGTGGCCAGACGACGCTCGAGCAAATCGCTGGCCCGCACGCGATAGCCCCGCTCGTCGTGTAGGACGGGCAAGATCACCAGGGGTTCATAGTTCTCCAGGTCGGGAACCGACGCGCGAGTTTCCGTGACCAGGCGGGCGAGATGGTCATCGAGCTCGTCGCGAACGGGGTCGACCTGTGCGTTCCCTGTCAGCGGCGTCAGGCCCGGGGCAAACGCCAAGGCCAGCCCGAGCAAGATCCCAAGTCTACTTCTCTCCCTGATCATCGAGATCACCAAGCAGCTTGAGGGCGGAGGCGGCCAGTTCTTCCCCGAGCTTCAGCAAGGCATCGTCACGGGCGACGGAGACCGAGGCGCCGAGCCCAGTCACGGGCGCCAACAAATCGGCGCCACGGCCCTCCGCCGCCTTGAGCGACAGCGCAGCACGCGCACTCGCTACGTAGAGCTCTCCCTGCCGACTGCCAACCGATACCTGGCATGAAACTTCGAGAGCCGGCACGCCCTTCGTGAAACCGATTACTCGAACCCCGGCCCCGCTCAGACGCTCTCTCAACAGTTCGATGGCCGGCTCGCAATCGGCGCCTCCGGCCAGCACCAGATCGATGTCGAACCCGTTGCCGAGCTCGACCACCACTGTACGGTTCAGCAAGCGGCCCAAAGCGACCGCGAGCTCACTGGCACCCGGGGGAACGGCATCGAGGTAACCCGTTATCTCGGGACGCGCTATGACTCGACCCGCCCCCCCAGGTATTGAGTCCTCCAGTTCACAGACGGCGCGGCCTTGTTCGTCCGTTACTACCGTCAGCCGCACCGCACCCGCTATGCACTGCACCGGCAGACCGGCAGCCGGCACGCCCCTGTAGCGCGCACGCACCTCGACCCCCCTGTCCTCAGTGCCAGCGTAGAGCTGCAGGGGCGTGACGACCGCTTCAGCCATATTCGTCAGTCGGGCGGTATGCCGGGCACGGTGAAGGTTCCGCGGCACAGCAACCGCGCCGGCGGTGGCCAGGGTTATCTCCATCGCTGTCGCCCAGCGACCTTCGGCCGCGACACCGGGCACCCGCTCCAGCGCTTGTTCCAATAGGCGTTCGGCCCTGAACGTCGTCTCCTCGACCCGGCCCTTTTCCAGCTCGGCGGCGTCGCGCGGATAGGCCAGCAACACGCTCACGTAATAGGAACGCGTGCCGTAGTCCGTCTGCGTCACCTCGTGGTAGGTGTCGCTACGCCGCAGGTCGGCCAGGAAGAGATCGGCGTCCAGGTACATCGCCGTACCAGCGGAACGTGACCCGTCCGTCTGGTGATCGTAGACGTACGACGAGAACCGGGCGCCGATCCAGGCGGCGACGTCCGTCAGCGCCTCGCCGCGCGCGCACCGCACCGCTTCCTGGTAAGAAGGAAGGTCGGAGCAGATACCGACGAAGTAGAGCGAGTCACGCGCGGCCGGCGTCACCTCGACCCAGGCGGGCCGCTCGGGAGCCGTCCGCTCCAGCACCGCGCCACCACCACAGGCTCCGACTACGAGCGTACCCGCCAGGGCTAACGCCCGACGGTTCACCCTTGGATCTCGTTCAGTCGCTGAATCGCTTCGTCGATGAACTCTTCGGCGTCGGCATTCCTCTCCTGCTGCGCCCGGTTCCGCAGCTGCTCCCATGCGCGGAGCTGCGCCATGTGGTACTCTTGCTCCGGCACCCTGAGTAGCACGAACGCGTTGTAGTGGTAATCGACGCCGTAGGTCGTCTTCACCGCGACCTTCTCGTAATAACGCTCTTCGACTTCCGTTCCGCTGAGCGTGATCTCCTTGACCGCTAGCTCCTGGAAGTTCCGCGCGTATTGCTGAAGCCGGTCCTTACCGCCGACCTCGCTCGCCTGCAGCAGCGAACTCCAGATGCCGAGCACGCTCTCGCCCAGCTCCTGCCACGCTTCTGCCTTGGCCATACGCAGCCCCACGGCGAAGTCGCTGTACCCTTCCTCACCACCTGAGAAGAACTTCATCCCGTCATCATCGTCGGGCGGTTCGGTGATCCAATCGGGACGATCGCCATCGCTGCGCTCGACGATCATCTCGCTGCCCACCGGAGCCTCCTCGTACAGCTCCTCCACCCTGGCAGCCCCGCCACAGCCCAGCGCGCCGAACACAGCGCCCAGCGCCAGCAGTCTTGCGAAGTCACCTGGACGGGTCATGAGATACCTCCTGAAATGGGTGTAATCGTGCTCAGTCCCGCGGCGGCCAGAGGTGCAAGAAGGGTTCCGAGCGGGGGGCGGCGCACGGCGCGCGTAACTTCATTGATGGCAAAGGATTACAGTCAATGCCCCAACGGCGCGGGTGTGTCCGTGGGAAACGTTGAGATGCTCAGCGCGTCTCGAATTGAAACACCGCTAGCACTTGCCGCAGGCGCACGGCCACCTAGCATTAGGGGCATGCAAAAGGTGAAAGGCTCGGTTTTGCAGTCCCGCCTCGACTTTCTGAAAGAGCACTTCGGCGAAGAGCAAGTGCGGCAGGTGATGGTCAGCCTGAGCGCCGACGACCAGGCGGCACTGAGGAAGATGGTCCCGTCGACGTGGCTCCCATTCGAGGTCGGAAAGCGACTGGACGAGGCGATCGTCCAGGTTTGCGGGGAGGGCGACCCGAAGTTCTTCGAGCAGCTGGGCGTCGCCTCGGCGAACAAGAACCTCACCACACTTCACGCCAGCTTCATCACACCCGGCGATCCGGAGGCCTTCCTCAGAAAAGCGCCACAGATCTACGAGCTCTACTATCAGACGGGGCGGCGCGCCTGGGAGAAGACCGGCGAGGGCGAGGGTTGCCTCACGACCTACGACGCCGAGACCTTCTCGGCGCCTGACTGTTTGACCGTCGTCGGTTGGTACAAGCGGGCGTTGGAGATGTGCGGCGCGACGCGCGTCGAAGTCGTAGAGGAAGAGTGCCGCGCCCTGGGCGGCGAAGTGTGCCGCTACCGGGTCCGCTGGGAATAGGCGGAGGCTAGCCCGTCTCGACCCCTCGCGACTCCAGCTCCTGATACAGCCAGGCGCCGACGGCCGTTCCCAACCACGCTTCAACCAGCGTCCAGACCAACAGAGTAACCGCCTGCGAGCCGCTGAAGACGAAGAGCTCCGTCAGCACGAAGATCAACGGAGCAGCGGCGGCGACCCAGATGATCGAGGCGGCGATGACAGCGGTCTTGATTCCGGGGCCGAAGCGCGGCCGGATCGCCGCATAGGTGAAGACGCTGATCAGGCCGAAGCCGAATCTCACTGCCACGTGCTGGATCGTCGAGCCGGTGGACGGCTCCCAGCCAAAGCGGGCGAAGCTGTCGGCGAGATCGACGACGTGAGTAGCCCCGAATCCAGAGATATTGTAGATGACTCCTGCCAATAGCCCGCCAACGAGGACGCGTGCGAGGTTGATACCACCCATCCTGACCTCCCCTGTCTGCCAGTTGGAGCCCAATCAG
Organism: uncultured Gemmatimonadota bacterium; assembly: GCA_964345885.1. Taxonomy (GTDB): domain Bacteria; phylum Gemmatimonadota; class Gemmatimonadetes; order Palauibacterales; family KS3-K002. Next base: position 44,121 of record CAYFSW010000178.1, read on the forward strand.
TCTGTAAGCTAGCGCTAGGCGCCTGGTTCCCGCGAGTCTCGGCCAAGCTGAAGCAGCGGAAACAGCGCGGCGGCGGTCGACCACGCCTGGTCCGGTGTCACACCGATGCTCCGCGGCTCGTCGCCGTGTAACGCCTCGGGCCAGGTGCCCAGCGAAACCGTTCGGTAGAGCCGCAGGGTCGCTTCCCAGTGACGATGTGCGGCCTCGGTACGCCCGGCCCTGAACTCGGCCAGGCTTACCCAACCGCTGTAGAGGGGCCAGGCCGAGCCGGCATGGTAGCCCGCCGGGTCATAAACAGGCTCGGAGCGCGAGACCAGGCGCACACCCCAGGGCGCTGTGAAATCCTCCGTCGCCACGCGGTCCAGCCAGCGCTCGCAGCGCTCCGCCCGCACGGCACCCAGCGCTAACGGCACCGCCGTCATTATCGTCTCCGCCATGTCGAGTGACCCGTCGCGCAAGCGGCCATTGGCGTAACGCGCCTCAAGAGGATCGAAGAAGGAGAGCTCGAGGCTCGAGCGCGCCGCCGCCGCCCGATAGGCGAGCTCGCCCGCGAAATCCAACTCGCCCAACGTCCGGGCCGCCACCTCCAACTCGGCGAGCGCAGCGACCCAGACGCCCGCCAGATAGAGCGACACGTGATACCCACCCAACCGCCCGAACTCCACCCACCCGTGTCCCACGTTCGTATTCTCGATCAGCCCGTCGCCGTCCGAGTCGGTGGAGAGGCAAAACTCATAGGCGCCCCGCACGTGCGGCCATTCGCGGCGCACAGTTCCGCCGTCACCGGTGGCCGCTAGGTAACTGGCGGCGAGGAGCAGGTAAAGGGGTGAGGCGTCGGCGGCGTCGTAGTGGACGACCCCGCTGGTCGTACACTCGTGGAGGATCTTGCCGGTCACGTCCTGGTGGCGGCCCAAGAACTCCAGAACCTCTCGCGCCGCCTCGGGCTGACCGGCGGCCAGGCAGGCCAAAGCCGTCCAGCAGGCGTCACGGCCGAAGAACCAAGCATAACCCGGACGGCCGTCGCCGAACTCTCCCGGCTGCGACCGGCCATAGCCGGCGACCAGCGAAGTGCCGAGTCCGGGGACGCGGACCCGGTATGTCGAGAGCCGCCACTTCGCCCACTCGATGGCCTCGACCAGCTCCCGGTCGCCGGACTCGAGGACGAAACCCTCATCGCGCTGCCCACGCCGCTCCGCCGCTCGGCGGTCCGCCCAGCCGGCCAGATCGACCGCGGCCGGCAGCTCCTCCTCGCGACCGGCGCCCAGCAGCAGGATCCGGGTAGGAGCGCGCAGCTCGAGCTCGGCATGCACACGGCAGCAGGAGTGCTCATCGGTGGAGGGGTTCTCCACCAGCAGACATCGCGGCGCCGGGTCGATGCGGACACCCAGCCACTCGCCTGTCTCGGCCTCCAGACCCAGCGCTCCACCCTCCTTGCTGTATCGCAGCCGGCCCGCCGCGCTCGCCGGGTAGGGCCAGGTGAGTCGTAGGTCGCTCTCCAGGATCAAGGTGAGGCCGACGGGCTCGCCGCTGGGGTCCTCCGGTTGAAGCTCCACCAGCAGGCCCGGCTCGTCGGGCGCCACAGTTGTCCGCTCGAGGACAGCATGTCCATCCACATCGAGGCGCCGCTCGAACACTCCCGTAGCGATCCGGAAATGCGTAGCAACGACGTTGCTGCGGTCGTTGCTACGTTCCGTCTCGTCACGGGCTTCCGAGTCTGAACTCAGCCCCCACCGGCTCACCGCCCTCACTGGATGGAACCAGACCTCTTCGAGGCCGCTTTCCTCGCGCCCCACCAGGAAAGCCCGTGTACCCGCGAGCGTGTATTCCGCATCCGTCGCTCTGCGCTCGAGTCGAAGATCGTCGGGCGGGGTGAGGGCAAGGTCGGCGCCCGGCCCGAGGTCCGGCGGCAGCGGCACTCTCTCGTCCAGCTCCACGCCCGCCGAGCGCGGCTGCCAGACTCCGCCGATGAGTCGTACACGGTGCCCGTTGGAGGCGACCCGGTCGAACGCGTTGTCAAGCAACCGCTCCAGATGAAGTGCGTAGCGGCGATCCCGGGCCGCGAAGTAGACGTAGGCGCCGATACACACCGCCCAGCCGTCACCCACCGCGTATTCCCAGGCCAGCCGACGCCCGGGATTCACGTTGATGTAGGCCTTCTGAACCGCGATGACACGGCCCGACTTCGGCCAGTTGTCTCCCGTGTAAGCACAGCGGACGAGCCGTTCACCTTCCTGGGGCGCCCAGGTGTAGCAGCCGCTTCCCAAACCCTCGAACAGGGGATGGCCCCGAAAGCTTTGCAGCCCACGGATCCGCGGCGCCGCGCTGAAGTCGTCGGCGAGCTCGTCCTCGGGCTCCTCGGTCCATAAAGCATCGGTGGCTACGTCGGGCGTCACCTTCTCCCAGCCGAGCTGGACTGGCAGGGCCGCCGCAGCCAGGGTGGCGACCAAGCCACCGCCGGCGCGCACATGGGCGTCGAGGGTGTGGCGCGCCGCCTCGGGGAGAGCGGGTGTCTCGGTCCAATGGCACCATACGGTGGTCCCGTGGCCGAGAAATGCCTCAGACAGCTCGGCCAGTGGGATCACCTGCACTTCGGCTTCGGGAAGCGACTCAAGCCAAGCGCGAGCTGCGGCGATTTCTTCTGCGGGCTCGCCGTTTGGGAGCACAAAGAGAATGGTCCGGTCGACGGATCGAGACATGACGACAGTAAAATACGGGAATTCGCGAATTCGGGAATTTGGGATTCCGAGAATTGGAACTGGCGAATCAGGGGATCCGGGAAGGAGAGCCGAGAATCCGTGGCATTGGGGAATGGGGGAGTGAGGCGGTCAGAGCTTGGGCTGCTTGGCGTTTCTCTTTGCGGTAGCGATGCTGGTGACGAAGATGCCGATGAGCTCGTCCGCTTCTGCGATCGCTTCATCCAGCTCCGGGCCTGAGCCGAGCTCTAGTTCTTTAGCGAGCTTGAGCCAGACGAAGGTTTCCCGCAGTTCTTTGAGGCAGACTTTCATCTTGTGTATGAAGTCCTTGCGAGACTCGCTGCCGCGCGCCTCAGCGTAATCCGCCGCCGGCGATGTGCTGCACCGATTGAGCTGCGACGAAACGTGAGCGGCTACCCTGCTTGCCGGCAAATTGTTCGCGATGCGGTAGCTCTTAGCAGCCATGCCAATCAGCCGATCTTGCAGTTCGTTGATCAATTCTCCATCCACCTTGCCCATTCCCTGACTCCCCAATTCTCCAAGTCCCCGGTTCCCCTACTCCGCAACTCCGCAACTCCCCAACTCCCCGATACCACGGATTCCACGGATGCCTCGGATTCTCGGATCCCCCAATTCCCGAATACCCGAATCCCACGGACTCTCGGCTCCCCCATTCGAAATCATTCCCGACCCTCCCCAACCCCAAACTCCGCTAATCCCATCAACAAGTCGTCCAAAGAAGAGGCGGAGCCCAATTGGGACTCCGCCTTTCCTCCGGCGCTGCTCCGTCTCTACGGACTAGTAACTCGAATAGACCTGCGTGTTGCCGCGCTCGTCGAACGTCAAAACATCGTAATGATCGGGATGCTGACCCTCGACTTCCATCCCGGGCGAGCCGATGGGCATCCCGGGCACGGCAAGTCCGACTATCTGCGGCCGTTCATCGAGCAACCGTCTGATGTCGGCTGCGGGGACGTGCCCTTCCAGCACGTAGCCGTCCACCAGAGCGGTGTGGCAGCCGGCCAACTCAGCGCCGACTCCATAGCGCTCCTTGACAGCCGAGAGCTCATCGCTGCTCACGTCGATCGCGTTCACCTCGAAGCCGTTATCGAGCAGGTGACCCACCCACTCCTCGCAGCAGCCTCAAGTAGGTGTCTTGTAAACGGTCACACCGCCCGACTCAAGGGCGACCGCCGGTGCCGGCTCCGTCTCGCGCACCTGCAGCGCGTAGAGCCCGGCAACGACTGCGATCCCCACCACGCCGCCGACGGTCAGGATGCCTTTCCAGTTCGATGCCATGCTGCCTGCCTCCCTCTGTTTAAAGCGATCGCAGAATCTCGCCGCGGGAACGATTCCTGGCAACCCTTGCCGAATAAAACCCGAAAGTGCATCTTCAGCCTCCTATGGAGACCACGCCGATCAGAGGACGCGGCGCCAGCCACAACCCGGCGAACCGCTTCGAGCGGCTGGCCGTAGTCAGGGACGGTTGGCGGGACCCCGACGAACCGGGCCCGCGGACCGAGTTCTTCCGGGACTGCTCCCGCACGGTCATCGCCCGGAACGAGAGCCCCGACGTCGGCTTCGACACGACGGTGAATCCGTACCGTGGGTGCGAGCACGGTTGTGCTTACTGCTACGCGCGGCCGTACCACGAGTACCTGGGCTTCTCGGCGGGCCTCGACTTCGAGACGAAGATCCTGGTGAAGGAGGAGGCGCCGGAGCGGTTGCGAGCGGAGCTGTCCTCGCGAAGCTGGCGGCCGCAGCCGATTCTCTTGAGCGGCGTCACCGATCCCTACCAGCCGGCCGAGCGGCGGCTGCGCCTGACGCGCCGTTGCCTGGAGGTGCTGGCCGAGTTTCGGAACCCAGTAGCCGTCACGACCAAGAACCGGCTGGTGATCAGGGACCTGGACCTGCTGGCCGATTTGGCAGGCCACGGGGCAGCGGCCGTCGCCCTCTCGATTACGACGCTAGACCGGCGACTGCAGCGAGTCATGGAGCCGCGGACCTCGGCTCCGGAACAGCGGCTGGACGCGATAGCCCGGCTGACCGCGGCAGGCGTCCCTGCGGCGGTGACGATAGCGCCGGTGATCCCGGGACTCACCGACCACGAGTTGCCGAGTATCGTGGCTGCGGCGGCCGAGGCCGGCGCCGTCAGCGCCGGCTACATCATGCTGCGCCTGCCTTACGGCGTGGCCCCGCTATTCGAGCGCTGGCTCGAGAGCCATTTCCCCGAGCGGAAGGCGAAGGTGCTGAACCGGATCCGCGAGGTACGCCGCGGGCGTCTGTACGACTCGCGCTTCGAAGTGCGCGGCCGTGGCGAAGGTCCTTATGCCAGACAGCTCGACCGGCTTTTTGGTATAAGCTGTCGTAGGGCCGGCCTGGCGCGCCAGCTGCCGCCGCTCTCGGCCGCCGGCTTCCACCGTCCCGAGCCTGCCGGCCAGTTTCGACTTCCGATCTAGAAGGCCGCGATCTGTGAGGGGAACTCGCTTCTGAGGGGCGTGTAGAGCCTATTGGCGGCGACGCATGGCGTGGCCGCCCCGACCGAGCGCTCCCTCCGCCCACCCCCGGGAGCGGCACGATGTCTCCCCAGAGCAACCCCAAGTCTCCTTCGCAGATCGTCGCCGAGCTGCTGCTGCGTAACAAAGTCCTTACGCGCGAGCAGCTACAAAGCGCCGTAAGCGAGGCGCGATCACAAGGTCGCGGCCTGACCTATACCTTGGTCTCCTTGGGTCTGATTCAGGAAGCCGTGCTCCTGCGCCTGCTCTCCCAAATCTTCAAGGTGAGAGCGGTGGAGCTGTCAAAGATCGAGCGGATAGACCCGCGGGTGCTGGCCACGGTGAGCGCGGACGTGGCGGGGCGTGGCTTGGTCCTCCCAATCCACCGAAGCGGTGACACGCTGACCGTGGCGATGGTCAACCCGACGAACCGCGCGACGGTGCAGCAACTCGGGCAGCTAACGGGCCTCACGATCCAGCCGGTTATCGCCACGGAGTTCGCTCTGCGCAGCGCTATCCCGAAGCACTACAACGCCGACCAGCCTCAGCCTCGGCCTCAGCCGCAAGCCAAGCCGCAGACGCAGCCGCAGCCGTCGGGCAAGCTGCGAATGCAGACCCGATCGCGCCACACACAGCGGCAGAGAGCATCGGCAGCTGCGGCGCCGCCGCCTGCCCCAGCGGCTCCGGCCCAGCCGCCGACCCCGGCCGTCGTCCCGGCGCCGGTGATCCCATCAGCGAGGGACGTGCCGGCGTCGGCCCCGAACCCTGCAGCGCCAGCAGCCCCGGCCCCGGCCGCTCAATCACACGGCGAGGAAGCTGACCCGGACGAGCTGCTACGCAAGCAGATGGAGGCCGAGGTGGCGCTCGCCAACATGTCGTTCCGCGGCGAGAAGATGGGCGACGAGGGATCGGGAAAGAAGCTCATCGCCATCGGTGCCGCGATGCTGCTCGGCGGCGGTCTGTTGACCTGCGCCTCGAACAACGCCGCCGGCGACGGCGGTTCCTTCGTCGTCACGACCGGCCTCTTCATCGCCGGCGCGGTATTCGTGTTCCGGGGGCTGACGGCCAACTGGAGCCCCTGACTCAACTCTCCTGGTGTAGAGCCCTGACATTCGGCATCCTTACTGCCCACACCCATCTGTGCACGACCCGAGATTCGAGGCACGCATGTTCACAAAGTCGGATGAGGGCGGTTTTGCCGAAGTCCTGGACGGTGTGAGGCTGAAGACGCTCGCCCACGGCGGGCGGACCCTGCTCAGCATGTTCCGGATCAACAAGGGCGCGGCGGTCCCCACTCACCAACATCCGCACGAGCAGACGGGTTACCTGGTGTCGGGACGACTGGACTTCGTCATCGGAGATGACCACTTCGACGCCGGGCCCGGCGACAGTTGGAACATCGCCGGTGATGTGCCACACGGCGCGACCGCGCACGAGGACTCGATCGTTATCGAGGTTTTTTCGCCGGTGAGGGAAGATTACCTGCAGTACGGCCCCGGCCAGCCATGAGGCCGCAGCAGATCCCTGCATTTGTCGAGGCCCTGACCGAGGCCTGGAACTCAAGGGACCTCGACCGCTTCCTGTCTTTCCTAACCGAGGATGTCGTGTGGGACGACCCGGCGATGCAGGCGCCGGCCGAAGGCCATGCCGCCGTGCACAGCTTCGCGCAGACGGTCCTGAAAGCTTTTCCCGACTTCCACTACGTCATCCGCCATCCCATCTGTATCGCAGCCGACGGCAGCCGCTGTGCCGTGCCCTGGCGCATCACGGCGACGAACCTCGGCGTGATGAACCCGCCGGGCTTCGCGGCCACAGGGCGATCGGTCGAGTTCGAGGGTGTCGATCTGCTCGAGTTCCGCGGCGATCAGGCCTGCCGTATCGATACGCTGTTCAATCCGCTGATCCCAGCCGAGCAGCTGCTCGCGGTCCGCTTCCGTCCCGATCCCGGCAGCCTGCGAGAGGGGTTTGCGGTCTGGTCACAGCGCATCCGCGCTGCCTGGGTGCGGGCCACCAAGTCGGACACCTAGCGCGGGCGACCCCTAGTCTGGTTCAAATTCGACATTCAGCAGCCGACAACCGACAGCCGATTCTTCGGCTCCTTTTCTGCGAACGACGGCCGACGTTCGATTCTCGATACACGACGTTGCGCGTCGGGCTTCGGCATGTCGGACGTTGAAAGCTGGGAAGTGAGCTGAACATCGGTCGACGGCTGTCGTCTGTCGAGTGTCGAACTAAATATCTATCTCGACCGGTTCACCGATCCACGACTCAGCGACGATTCTGCCGTCGATACGGACCCTGAAGCGCGTCTCTCTGAACTCGACCCCTACCTGTCGGCCACGGAACGGCAGACGCGCCAGCCGGAACGATTCGACCTCGAAGGGGAACGGGTCTACGACGAACGCATCGCCGCCTTGGGGACGGAAGCCTACTAGGTACTTCACGATCAGGTCGTTCACCCAGGACTGCTGGTAGTCGTCGAAGCCGCGGTAGAGGCACGGCCTGCCGGTCTCCGGGTTGTAGTGCTCGTAGCAGTTCGGCCGCCTCAGGTCGCCGTCGTGGAACATCATGCGGATGGACTTGCGGATCAGCTCCACCGCCCGATCGCGGAGCCCGGGATCGTGCTCGATCGCCACCCTGGCGAGCGCTTCGGCGACGTGCGAGTTCGCCATCGGCCAAACTCGACCGTTCCAGGGACAGTTGTGCCGTTTGCCCTTCCACTCGGCATCGGGGCTGAAGTACGGGTCATCAACGCTGCTGGACGGCACGGGATAGATCGTCCAGAACTCCTCCGGGTTCAGCAGGTGCGAGCGCAACCCTTCCACCTGCTCGGGCCCAATGAGATCGGTGAAGAAGGGATAGAAGTGAACCGCGGCCTTGGCCCGCGTCCGCTCCATAGGTTCCGGATCGACATCGTGGAACATCAACGTGCTCTCGTCCCACATGAGGCCCATGATCGCGTCGCCGGTCCGGTCGGCCACCGCCTCCCAGCGTTTCACGCCATCGGGGTCTCTTAGCCGCTCGGCGATCGCTGCCAGCGCGCGCTGCAACTGATACGCGTACACCGTGGCGTCGACGCCCTTGAGGCGAATCTTCCGGCCCCACGCCTCGCTATCCGCCTCATCGCTCACCGCCATGTAGCGGCTCATGTACTCCTGGCCGGTCTCGAACTGATCGACCACGTCGAAGAGACCGGTATTGTCGGCGTCCCGCTCGCGGGCCAGCCAATCGGCGTAGCGCCCCAGCGGCTCGTAGACCGCCCTCAGATATGAATTGTCGGGGTGCACGGCATCGACCTCGAGCACTGCGTCACCCCAGTTCGCGAAGTAGAAATCGGTGTGCGCCAGGTGGTTCACGTAGATGCGACCGTGGAACTCGCCGCTCTCCTTCTGATGAGCCAGGAAGTTGAGGATCACGCCGCGCGCCCAGGCGGGGTCGGCCAGCCAGCGCAGCTCGCGGGCGTGACACTGCGCGCTATAGGCGATGGGCACGTGGAAGTACCCCGTCCCCTCGCAGCAGCCCGGATAAGGATGGTTCGCAACGCCACCTTCGTGACTGCACAACTGCAGCCCATACCAGCGGTAGTACCAGTAGCGCTCGATGTAGGGATCGGAGCACGAGAGCTCGGGCACCGAGCGGAAGTAGGCGGTCCAACCGACGCGGCTCACCGCACCGGGCTCGGCACCGACCGGCGGCTCCACATCGGCGATCGGTGGCGGCGGTGGCGCGTGCTCCCTGAGGTGATCGGCGAGCCGACTGGTCATCTGCACATCGCGCGTGTTCTCCGCCCTGACCCGGGCGCGAAGCGTTGCCGTCGCCGCACCGCCAGCCGGCAGCTTCACCCGCGAGACGGCAGCGGCATAGAGCGCTCCCGCCGGGCTGACGCCGGCGATCCGCACGGACGTCTCGAGGCGGTGGCCCCAGCTCTCCGGGAAGGGCGTGAACTCCCAGCGTGGATCGAAGCTCGCTCGCTCCGCCAGCTGGGCGCAGCCGGCTACCGCATCGATCGGCGCCTCCAACGCCACTTCGACACCGACGCGATGGATGTGCAGGTCCTGGACAGCGCGGCGGAACCGCACCGCACCGTCCTCCGCCTGCACTGTCCCCAGGTCGACGCCGTCCGCGTCCTGAACCGTCCAGGCCACCGCCAACAGCGTCCGATCCGCACTGCTCGAGTTGTGCAGGCTCCACTCCGACACGAACCAGCCGCCAGGCACGACCGATCGGTGTTCCCAACCGTGCAGGCCGTCCTCCGACTTGTACTCGCAGACCAGCTCGGCCGGCGACCAGCGGCGGCTCAACTGCCTCAGCATAACCGGAGGGCCGGCTGCGCCTTCCCGTTCACTCAGCAATGTTACGGTGAACAGCGGCGCGAGCTGGTAGTGGTATACGTCGATGTCGTCCCAGAAGCCTGGGTACTCTAGCCAGCGCGGAAAACGCGGCGCGAAGATGATGCCGCTCCCCGAGCCGAGGTAGAACTTGTCAGTACGCTCCAACAGCTGCAGCGGATCGGTCATCTCACCCACTCCCGCTCGGCTGTGGCGGAGCCAACGGCTCACCGGTGAGCACCAGCCTGCCCATCTTCCACAGCTCCCACATCAGGCCGGCTTCGCGCGAGTAGCCCCAGCGCTCGCTCCACATGATCTCGGTCAGCCGGCCGTCGCCGTCGCCGTCGCTCACAAACAGCTGCATCGCGAAGACCGCGCCGACGAACGGGCGTGCCTCCTGCAGCCCTGCCCAGGGGATCCGCATCTCGAACGTCCAGCCCGCCTCGACCGAACGTGAGGCCAACAGTGCACCGTCGACCGGCCCATGGTACTCGCGGGCGAGCGGCGCCGCGAAGCGAACGCGGTACACGCCCGGCTCCTCCTCTGTCATCATCAGGAGATCGGGCCCGATAACGACTGCGATCGCGAGGTCCGCGCCCTCGACCACGCGACCCATGCGATTGCGGACCTGGGCCTCGAGGGTCACAACTTCCCCAGCCTTCGCGCCGACGCGCCGCGGCACCTCGATCCAGCCACGCGGCTCTACGTAGAGAGGGATCGAGCGCTCGAGGATCTCATGGCCGCCCTCCGCCGGTAGCTCGGCCCGGACCCGGACCGTATCCAGCCCCGGCCGCAGGCCCTCATCGACCACGACGCTGTAGCGCCCGTCGGTTAGCTCGCGAAGTTCCAGCTCGCGATCGCCGACTCGGGCGGTGACCTTCGCACCCAGCGCACCCATGTCTTGAGCGATGCGGACCGTAACGTCGAGCGGTGTGCCGACCTCGGCTGTCAGCAGGTCCTCGGCCCAGATGCGCCAGGGCGCGCGCCGCTCGACGATGACCGTACGCGGCACGAACACGAGCTCGGGCGCAGCGGCAGTCACTGTGAGCTCGTGTCGCCCCATCTCGAGGCGCGACAGGTCTAAAGCGAAGTGACCCGGCTCGATTGGCTCAAGGGGCAGCGTGTCCTCTCCGATCAGCACATCCAGCGTAGCGCCCTGGGCCACTTGACCCGAGCCACCGAATCGTGCTTCCCGCACCTCGACGACAAGCACGCCCTCGGACTGAGGAGCTGCGACGGCCATCTCGAAGGCCAGGGTATCCCAATCCGTTACCGAGACGATGCGCCGTGCGTGTGTGACGACCCGACCCGGTGCGACCAGCTCGCCGATACCCAACGGCACGACCTCGGTCGTCCCCGCTCCCACCGTCACCGACAGCGGTTCGCCATGGTCGGGCAGGTCGAGCCAGGCCGCGTAGTAGGTGCCCTCGAACAGAGTGCTGCCGTCGAAGTCGGTGTGTTTGTACCTACGCCGCTCGAGCGGGCTCTCCCGACCGGCGACAACGGCTGCCACCGGTGCCGGGCCTCCGGCAACCGCGGGCAGGTACACCTGTCCGTTAGCCCGGCTCCAGAATATGCGCTCGTAAAGCGGCCGCGCCCCTCTGGCGCGCTCGCCTGTGTCGATCGCGCTTCCGTAATCGAGCCCCAGCCACGCCTCCCTCGATGTGCGTTGCAGCATCCAGCCGTAATACACTAGCTGCATGGCCCACGGATAAGTCGCCCTTTTGGCACGTTCCCGGTCGGCGTACCTTAACATGCCGTCATCGTCATAATGCGGGAGGAAGGCGCCTGGCCGCTCGGCAAGCAGGGTCGGCATGTTTCGGCTCATCTCGTCAGCGTTGAGGAAGCCGCCGGGCATGCCACTCATCGAGAACATGTCGTCGATGTTGTGGAGCACCTCGTGGATCATAATCCGCGAGATGCTACCGGGGTCCCGCGCGAAGACGCCGATCGAGTTGTAGCCGGCGTCGCCCAGGAACCCCCCGTCGGGCCCGACGGCGCCGCCACCGTAGGCGAGTGCCGCGCCCTCGGGGTTGGCGTTGTTCCAAGCGTAGAGGGCGATCACCTCGTCGTACTCGTGGCCGAGCATGCCCAGCGCGACGAGCTCGTCCTCGATGTCCTCGCGGGCCAGATAGTACCGCCCGGGAGCAACCTCCGAGATTTCGGTACGGCCCAGCTCGCGGTCGACCTGCAGAAGCGAGATGCGGAAGTCCACCGCCTCGCCGGCCGCAGTGCGATAGAAGTCGACGAACTCGAGGATCTCCTCGTGGACCCGCTCCAGCTGCTGGCGCGTCAGCTGATGTGAGAACGATCTGGTGTAGAGGACGATGAGGACCCGGAGGCGACGCACCTGCGAGGCAGCTTCCTGCGACTCAACCGCGCGAGCTGCGACTGGCAGCAGGCAGGCCCAGAGGGCGAGCAGCGCCGTCATGAGGGCGCGGCGATGAGAGGTCCAGAACCGGTCCATTAGCCCAAGGTTAGGGGCGCAGGGGTAGGCGACCGATCAGATCCGAGACTAGAACGGTACCGGAACCATGTCAACGACAGAGCCGGCCGGAGAAGTGACACCACTCGAGCTCGCACGCGCGGCATTCGAGAAAGCGTTCGAGTGCCGCCCGAAGTTCCTGAGCCGCGCTCCCGGCCGCGTCAACCTGATGGGCGGCCACGTGGACTACAACGAAGGCCTCGTGTTACCGGTGGCTGTCGATCTCGAAGTTGCCGTCGCCTTCACGCCTCGCGACGATCGCCACGTTCGCATTTACGCCGAGCTCTTCGACGAAACGGCCGAGTTCGACATCTCCGAGCTGACGCCCGGCTCGGTCGGCGGCTGGGCGGCCTACCCGGCGGGCGTGGCCTGGGCAATAGCGAAAGCAGACCTGCCGCTCAGCGGTCTCGACGCCGCCGTGGTGGGAAACATCCCCATCGGCGGTGGCCTCTCCTCTTCCGCCGCCGTCGAAGTCGCCTTCGCCGCAGCGTTCCGCCAGGTCTCCGGATTGGAGCTTCCCGACCTCAAGCTCGCCCAGCTCAGCCAGACGGCCGAGAACAGCTTCGTCGGAGTCCGTTGCGGGATTATGGACCAGGTCACCGCGGCCTGCGCGCTGCCTGGAAAGGCGCTGCTTCTCGACTGCCGCACCCTGGCGATCCAGCATGTGGCCCTGCCTTCGGCGATGCGAATCGTCGTCCTTTGCACCGGTGTCCAGCGGGAACTTCGTGACTCGGAGTACAACGACAGGCGGCGCGAATGCGAGGAGGCGGTAAGCCGTTTGAGCGAGGTCGACAACGATATCCGCTCCTTACGCGATGTGGAGGCCGAGGGTCTCCTGTCGCTGCTCCGCCATCTGCCGCCGCCGCTCGATCGGCGCGCCCGCCACGTCGTCGGCGAGATCGAGCGGGTCCAGTTGGCAGCGGCAGCTCTCGAGACCGGCGAAACCGAGCGTTTCGGCGAGCTCATGTTCGCATCGCACCGCTCCCTACGCGACGACTACCAGGTCAGCTCGGAAGAACTGGACGGGCTAGTCGAGCTCGCGCGACAGGCGCCCGGCAGTCTCGGCGCCCGTCTCACCGGCGCCGGCTTCGGCGGCTGCACGGTCAACCTGGTCACCGCTGCGCTGGTCGATGACTTCTTGAGCTACGTCACGGAGAGCTATCAGAGGCTCTATGGCCGCGAGGCCGATCAGTTCGTTACCGACGCGGCCCGCGGCCTCACTGTAGAGAAGGTCGGATGGTAGACAGGGCGGGCTCTCCGGGCCACGGTATGACCCGGCTCAGTTCTCTGCAAGACCCTCTATCTCTTCCTCGCTGAGGTCCTCCGCCCATCTGCGAAGCTGTTCCTTGCGGGCCGCAACATGCAGCGCCCGTGATTCGTCCTTCTCGACTTCGGCCTCCGACGGCACGCACACCATCCAGGCGCCCCAGTTGCCGCCCTTCACTCGGCCGGCCTCAATGCTGAAAAAGCGGCCATCGGTGAGAAAGCCGGAGCGCAGTATGTCGACTTGCTTCTTCTCCATGGCGGCACCTCCGAGCTCCTGCAATCCAGCCAGCGCCCGGACCGGGCCCCGCCGAGCCAAGGCTCTGGCGGAGACTCCGACGACACCACCGGCGGGGCATCCCCGGAATGCCCGGTCAACGGCTATCCGAGAGCTTATGGGTGAGGAGGGCCAGCGGGACGCCGCCACTACTGGCGAGCGTAACCGTAGGAGACAGAAGAACCACGGCTCGAGACTCCCGAGTGGCGGGAACCCCAGGACCGAGCCTCAGCCCAACAGCGATCTCTTGTAGTGCTTATTATTCTTCATAACACACAGAGGCTCTTTGTGCAAGACTTGCTGGCCATCGGCCGCGACCTGCCGGGAACCCTCTGAACGCCGTCTGCATTGAGAGCATGAACGGTGTCCGGATCGGTTGGCGATCCGTCGCTTTTCAACCTATCTTGCGAGTCCTATGTCCGATTTCCCGACCCGCTTCAGGCAGGCCGTCGGCGCCGGCGCTGTACTTGTAGAGGCCCCCGGCACCGGCGAGTCGTTACAGGCGTTTGCACGATCCGTGGCTGCCGGCCTGAGCGATGACCCGAAGTGGCTGCACTACCGATTCCTTTATGACGCCGAGGGCAGCCGCCTGTTCGAGGAGATCACCCGGCAGCCTGAGTACTACCCGACACGCACCGAGGCGGGCATCCTGGCGGATTACGCCGACGAAATCCAGCGGTTCACAGGCCCGCTCACCCTGGTTGAGCTGGGCTCCGGCTACTCGGTAAAGACCGAGTATCTGCTCTCCGCCTATTCCCGTGACGGAGAACCGTTGCGTTACGTCCCAGTGGACGTCAGCGGAAGCGCGTTGCTTGCAGCAAGCCGCTCCATCGCCGAAAGCTTCTCGGACGTCGATTTCACCGGGATCAACGGGACTTATCGCAGCGCATTCCCCGTGCTGCGCCAGCTGTCGCCGCAGATGCTCGTCTTCCTCGGCAGCAGCATCGGCAACTTCAACGAGGCGGAGACAACTTCATTCTGGCGCAGCGTCACCGACCATCTCCCGGCGGGCGATTTCTTCCTGCTCGGCGTTGACCTGGTGAAGGACGTCGACGTCATGGAGGCGGCATACAACGATGCCGCCGGGGTTACCGCGAGATTCACGAACAACTACTTCGGCCGCATCAATCGGGAGTTGGGCGCAGCGCTCGACCTTTCACAGATCGAGCACAACGCGATATGGAATCCAGCCCTCGAGCGCATCGAGATCTACGCACGCTTTAACTCGGACCAACAGCTTTACGTTGAACCGCTCGACCAAGTCTTCGAGATACGCAGCGGCGAGCGCATCATGATCGAGATAAGCCGCAAGCACCGACTGCCGAAGTTACAGCGCGAGTTGACTTCGTTCGGCTTCGAGCTCAAGCGCGTCTTTACCGACGAGAAGAAGTGGTTCGCGCTGCTGCTGCTCGAGCGCACCGACGACACGCTGATCCACGCCGCCTACCCGCCGGCAACTCGATGATCCATGCATAAGGCCACAATGAGCCGTCGTGAGGCGGCCAAGCGCGCTCGCATCGAAGAGCGCGACGGCCTCTGCGGCGTATGTCCCGCCGGTTGCTGGGTGACCGTCACCCTGGAGGACGAGCGGATAGCGAGCGTGCGACCGCAAGACCACCCGCTCGGGATGATCTGCACCAACGGCGCTCATTCAGCCGAGATCGTGCACGACCCCGACCGTCTCCGCTACCCGCTGCGCCGGGTAGGCCCGAAGGGAACCTACGAATACGAGCGCATCAGCTGGGACGACGCGCTCGACATTGTCGTCGCGAGCTTGGGCAAGATCAAGGACGAGTCGGGGCCGGAAGCGACCGCCATCTATACGGGCCGCGGCAGTTTCGAACTGGCGCTCTGCGACGTGTTCCAGCCGGCGGGTGTAGCCATCTCGTCCGCCTCGAGTGTCCTCTTCCCCTTCGGTTCGCCCAACACCCTGGGTGTGGGTGCGCTCTGCTACGTGTCGTTCGCGATGATCGCGCCGCACGTCACGTTCGGTGAGTACTACCATACGATGGACCACGACACCGAGAACGCCGAGCTGATCCTGATCTGGGGCGCCAACCCAGCCACCGACTCACCGCCACTGGCCCACGAGCAGATCAAGCGCGCCGTACTGCGTGGTGCCGATGTCGTCTGCATCGACCCGCAACGCAACCACACAGCGCGCGAGGTCGACGCCGAGTGGGTGCCCATACGTCCGGGCACCGACGGCGCGCTAGCCCTCGGCATGATAAACCTATTGATCGAGGAAGAACTCTATGACGAAGAGTTCGTCAAGCACTGGACCGTTGGCTTCGCCGAGCTAGCCCAGTACGTGCAGCACTATCGACCGGAGGTCGTGGAGGAGATCACCGGGGTCCCGGCGGCGAAGGTCATCGACCTGGCGCGTCGCATCGCCCGGGCGCGCGGCGCCTGTCCGATCATGTACACGGGGCTCGAGTACTCCGACAGCGGCGTCCAGGCGATACGCGCGGTGTTCACGCTCTGGGCGCTGGCCGGCCAACTCGATGTCCCCGGCGGCCTCGCCATTCGTATGCGTGATAACCAGTTCCCGATTAACCGCACTGGCCTGATTCCGAATCCGAACGTTAAGAAGGCTCTGGGCCGCGATCGTTTTCCCGTCTATAGCATGTACCGGGGCGAGTCACATGCGATCGCGCTGCCCGACTCGGTCCTGAAGGGCGAACCGTACAAGATCCGCGGACTCATCGTCCTGGGTGGCTCAATCATCACCGCTTGGCCCGAGCCGCAGGTTTGGCGCGACACGCTGAGCTCGCTCGACTTTCTCGTCAGCATCAACCGACATCACACGGCCGACTCCGCCTACGCTGACATCGTCCTGCCGGCAACCACTATGTACGAGATCACCTCGTACATGACCTACGGCCCGATCTTCAAGATCCGCGAGAAGCTGATCGAGCCCGTCGGCGAAGCGCGCGACGATTATCTCATCCTCACGGAGCTGGCGGAGCGGCTGGGCTACCGCGACGCGTACCCGCGCAGCGAAGAAGACCTGCTGCGCCATGTACTCGAGGGCTCGGGCTTCACGTTGGAGGACGTGCGCGAGGCCGGCGGCGAGGTGCAGATCCCCACGGCGATGATGCAGTACAAGAAGTGGGAAAAGCGCATGCTGCGGGCGGACGGCGAGCCCGGCTTCGCAACACCATCCGGTAAGTTCGAGATCGCCTCCAGCGTTCTCGAAGAGCACGGCTACGACGCGCTCCCCGTCTATACCGAGCCTGGTGAAGGGCCGTTGGCGCAGCCGGGGCTGGCCGAGAATTACCCGCTCGTCTTCAACTCGGGCGCGCGTATCTTCGCCGACTTCCGAACCCAGCACCACGGCGTGCCGGGGCTGAGCCGCAAAGCGCCGGTCCCGCAAGTGACTATTAATACACGAGATGCGGCGGCGCGCGGCATCAAGAACGGCCACCGGGTCTGGGTGGCGACCCCGCGCGGCAAGGTCCGCTTCCAAGCGCGGGTCAGCGACGACATCGTCGAGGGCGCCATCGACGCCAACATGGGAGGCGGCGGCCCACTGGGCCCGCAGGAGTGGCAGGACTGCAACGTCAACGACCTGACAGATCTCAGTCGCTACGACCCGATCTCGGGCTTTCCGGTCTACAAAGCGCTGCTCTGCGAAGTGGTGAGAGCGGATGGCACGAACGGACCCGTGCGCATCGCCGAAGACGAGAGCGAGGCTGTGGTCGAGATCGCCACACCGCCGAGGCCGCAGAGGCGGGTCTACCTGGATCACAACGCCACGACGCCGGTCGACCCTGAGGTGCTGGAGACGATCCTGCCGTTTCTGGAAGAGGAGTACGGCAATCCATCCAGCATCCACAGCCACGGGGCAAAAGCGCGCGACGCCGTGGAGGCGGCGCGTAGGAAGGTCGCCCAGGCTCTGAACTGCACGGCGCGACGCATCCTGTTCACCGGCGGCGGATCGGAGTCGGACAACCTGGCGATCAAGGGTGTGGCGTTCGCCAAACGCGCCACGGGGAACCACATCATCACATCGACGGTCGAGCATCCGGCCGTGCTCCAGACCTGCGAGTCGTTGAAGGAGTTCGGGTTCGAGATCACCTACCTGGACGTGGACTCCGACGGAATGGTCCGGCCCGGCGCACTCGCCGGCGCCATCACGCCACAGACTATCCTCGTCAGCTTGATGATGGCGAATAGCGAGGTCGGCACGGCCAATCCGATCGTCGAGCTGGCGGGTGTCGCTCACGAGCACGGTGCACTTTTCCACACCGATGCGGTGCAAGGCCTCGGGAAGTTGCCGATCGACGTGGAGGAGCTAGGCGTAGATTTGTTGTCCGTCTCCAGCCACAAGATCCACGGACCCAAAGGGGTCGGCGCGCTCTACGCGCGGCAAGGCGTCGAGCTGGCGCCGGTGATCCACGGCGGCGGTCAGGAGCGCAAGCTACGAGCGGGCACCGAGAATGTCCCGGGCATCGTCGGCTTCGGTAAGGCCTGCGAGCTGGCCGTGCGCCGCCTAAACCACCATGAGATGGAGCGAGTGCGAGAGCTGCGCGATAGGCTGGAGGCAGGTATAAGGCGGCTGGTGTCCGGAGCGAAGCTCAACGGACATGCGACCCAGCGTCTGCCCAATACGCTCAACATGACACTGCCCGAGATGCGCGGCGAATCGCTCGTGCTTTTCCTCGACCGGCACGGCGTCTTCTTCTCATCTGGTTCCGCCTGCAAATCGGGTGACTCGGAACCGTCCCATGTTCTCGTTGCGATGGGACTCAGCGACGAAGACGCACACTGCGCGATCCGGATGTCGCTCGGTGTCGGGAACACGGAAGAGGACATCGACTACGTGCTGACCTGTCTGGCCGAGGTAATCGGCGACCGGCAGGCCAGCGTGCGCTTCGTCGGCTGCCGCTAGAGCCTCGCTTGCGCGGTCATCCCCCGGGGACGCAGCTTACGCCAACGGGAGCCAGCTCACCCAATCCCGGCCACTCCACGCGGAGCCGACTCTGGTGGACGCAATCCAAGGATTCCTGAAGGAGCTCAAGCGGCGCAAGGTGTACCACGTCGCCGTGGTCTACGCCGTGATCGCTTTCGGTGTATGGCAGATCGCCGATATCGCCTTCCCACCGTTGGGGCTCCCCGAAAGCGCGATGACCCTCATCCTAGCGCTGACGGCGCTCAGTTTTCCCATCGCCCTCGTCCTGGCGTGGGCCTACGAGGTGAAGCCTGACAGCGGCGCAAAGGCCACCCCAGAAGAGAAGGCGGACACAGCAACACCCGTCCCCCCACGCGAGCCCGGCGCACCCCGAGCGATGTCGCGTTCTGTTGCCATCCTCCCGTTCGACAACATGAGTACTGAGCCGGAGAGCGAGTACTTCTCCGACGGTATCACCGAAGAGATCACCAACTCGCTGGCGCGCGTCAAAGACCTGAAGGTGGCAGCGCGCACCTCGGCCTTCACCTTTCGGTCGAGTCGAGCCGACGTGCGGGAGATCGGGAAGAAGCTGGGCGTCGCGTACGTGGTAGAAGGCAGCGTCCGTCGCGCAGGAGAGCGGCTGCGAATAACCGCACAACTCATCGATGCCTCGAACGGCTACCATCTGTGGTCGGAGCGCTTCGATCGCGAGCTCGGCGACGTGTTCGCTATCCAGGACGAGGTCGCCTAGCAGGTGACGCGCCAGATCCTGGCCGAGATCCCTGCGGAATTGGAAAGCCTCGCAACACCGCGAACCGAGGACCTGGACGCCTACGACGCTTACCTCAAAGGCCGCCACCAGCGACACCTGTTCAGCCCCGATTCGGTGGAGCGAGCGATCGCCTGGTACACCAAATCGATAGATGCCGACCCCGACTACGCCCCCCCCTACGCCGGCCTCGCCGAGGCCTACACGATCCAATCGATAGGCTTCGCGACGCGACCCAGCCGCGAGACCATGCCAAAGGCACGTGAAGCCGCGGACCGGGCGCTCGAGCTTGACCCACGACTTCCGGACGCCCACCTCGCCCGTGGACTCGTTGCCATGTTCTACGAATGGGATTACCGGGCGGCCAAGCGCGGCGTCGATAAAGCCATCGAGCTCAGCCCCAGCTCGGCGAACGCCCACATGTGGTCGGAGTTCTACTGGACTTACGTGGAGCAGAACTACGAGGAGGCGCTCGCCGCCATCCGGCGCGCCGTCGAGTTGGATCCTCTCGAGCCGGGCTATGGAGAGAGGCTCGCCTACGTTCACATGATCTTCGGTCGCTACGACGAGGCCGAGCGACTGTTGAGAGAACAACTGGCGAGTGGCCCCATAACACCGCTCGTACACTCGGGACTCGCCGACACGCTCTCACGCACGGGGCGGCTGGATGAAGCCGCCACCCAGATAGAAAAGTGCCTCGAGCTTAGTGGGCGGCTCATCACGTTCCTCGCAGTGGCCTGCGGCATCCACGCCGTAAAGGGGGACATCGATAAGGCGCAGGAGCTTCTTGCCGAGCTACAGGAGCACGGTCATCAAGCGGCGGTCTCGGAACTCTGGCTCGCGATAGCCCACGCCGGATTGGGCGACAAGGACGAAGCGTTTGCTTGTTTGCAGCGCGCGGTGGAGAACAGAGACAGCAATCTGCTCTATATCTTCGTCGTACCGCGGCAGTTGGGCCTCCACGAAGATCCCCGCTTCGCTGAGGTTCTAAGATCGATCGGCCTTTCTCACCTCATCCCGTTGCTGTAGGCCCCTGCTGAAGTTCGCTCTCAGGGCAGTACTGTCGCTCTAGGGCCGGACCAGTCACTAAGCGCATCGAACACCTGCAGCGCGAACCCGACTTTGCCGAACGGCGCACTCACCTGCACGCCCTGCACGTGGGGCTCGAGCGTTTCCACCATCTCGCGTGCAATGGCCAGACCTTCGTCCATCGCCGCCTCTTTCCCACTGTCTGACGCGCGCTGCATGCGGCCGAGGATCGCGTCGGGCACCACGACACCGGGCACCTCGTTGGCCATGAACTCGGCGTTGCGATAGGAGACGAGCGGCCAGACGGCGGCTACGGTGGGGATACGCACGTGGTCGATCTTCTCGAGGAACCCCAGGAAGGTCTCGGCATCGAAGACCGGCTGCGTGACGGCGAACTGCGCGCCGGCATCGACCTTCCACTCGAAGTGATGGATCTCATAGTCGGGGTCGACCGAGGCGTGATTCACGCCGACCCCGTGGAAGAAGCTGGTGGCGGACCCCAAGGAGTTGTCGCTGAGGTCGAGCCCTTCGTTGAGCTTGCGCACCAGGTTGGTGAGCCCCACCGAATCGATGTCGAAGACCGCCGTGGAGTCGGGGTACGGTCCGTGCTTCGGCGGATCGCCGGTAATGATCAGCAGGTTGCGGAGGCCCAAGGCGTGCGCACCCAACAGGTCGCTCATCATCCCCAGCAGGTTGCGATCGCGACAACAGTAGTGGGGAATCGTCTCGAGCCCGACCTCGCGCTCGATGATCGCGCAGCTGGCTAGCACACCCATTCTCATCATCGCCCGAGGGCCGTCGGGCACGTTCACCGCATCGACGCCCGCCGCCTGCAGCGCGTGCACCTTGTCGAGTATGTCCGAGGGATCACACCCCCTGGCCGGCAAGATCTCGACGCTCGTGACCAGCTCGCCGGAGACGATCTTGCGCCCGAGCTGCGAGCGCTCGGCCGCCGGGACGGGCTCGACCCCGGGGTGTGCCTCACGGCGTTCCACGTCGCGCACCGCGTCTATTAAGACCGTGTGTCGTCCCGGGCGCAGCGCTCGTACCTGGGCTGCCATGGCGCGCGTGTGTTCGGGCGTCGTTCCACAACATCCACCGACGAAGCGGGCGCCGGCCTGGATGAGTCGGCGCGTGTACTTGGCAAAGTAATCGGGTGAGGCCATGTAGATCTTGCGGCCCTCTATCTCGCGCGGCAGGCCCGCGTTGGGCATCGCCGACAGCGGCCGGCTCGTCAACCTCGCCATGATCTGGATCGCCTTGAGGATGAGCGCCGGTCCCACACTACAGTTGAGGCCGATAACGTCGGCACCCAGCTCATCGAGGTGGTGGGCGATCCGCGCCGGATCGTAACCGTAGACGGTATTGCCGTTCGGATTGATTGCCATCTGGGCGATGATCGGTAGATCGGCGGCGTCACGGCACCCGAGAACCGCCTGCTCGATCTCCGAGAGGTCGCCGAACGTCTCGATGATGAAGACGTCCACACCACCGGCGGCCAGGCCCTCCGCCTGCTCGCGGAAGAAGGCCCGCGCCTCCTCACGCGCCGTCGGGCCGTACGGCTCGATACGAATGCCCAGCGGTCCGATGCTGCCTCCGACATAGCGGTCGTCCGCGGCAACCTCGCGTGCCAGCTCGGCGCCGGCCTTGTTGATGTCGTAGACCCGATCACCGAGACTGAACCTGTCGAGACGCACGCGGTTGGCGCCGAACGTATTCGTCTCGAGGACCTCGGCACCTGCTTCGCGGTAGGCGCGGTGCACTTGGCGTACCAGTTCGGGGCTCTTCAGATTGACTTCGTCGTAAGAGACGTTGATGAAGACGCCGCGCTGGTATAGCTCGGTGCCGATGGCGCCATCGAACAGATGGGCGCCGCCGTTTTCGATCAGGGCTCTGAAGTCCGGCATGGAGCATCCCTCTACGCGAGGTGGCCGCCCGGCGGGAAAAGAAACGCGACCTCGAGCGTGAGCACGGGTCGCGTCGAACTTCTCGGCTTGGAAGTCGCCGCGGCTGTCGTTGGATCCGCGGCGCCCGGCTCTTTAGCACTTTTTTTTCGGTGGTTGCAAGCGGCCACAAATCAATCCACCACAAACTTCAAGCTACACCCTCCCACCTCGTAGTCAAGGTTGATCCGCGCCGTTGGATCCCTCCTCGGCCCCGCGGGTAACAGTTACCCGGCAGTCCTGCCCGACCGGCAGGTCGCGGCCTCCTAGATCGACGCACGAAACACCAAGGTTGCGTTGACACCGCCGAACCCGAACGAATTGGAAACGACGAACCCGATGTCAGCCTCCCGGCCGGCGCCGGCGACGTGATCGAGATCGCACTCGGGATCCGGGTCGTGCAGGTTGAGCGTCGGAGGTACCCAGCCGCGCTCTATGGCGAGGACGGAGATCGCCGCTTCGATGGCGCCCGAGGCCCCCAGCGGGTGGCCGTAGTAACCCTTCGTGCCGCTTACCGGCACCCTGTAGGCCCGCTCGCCCAGCACCGACTTGATCGCCTTCGTCTCCACGGGATCGTTTAGCCGCGTGGATGACGCGTGGGCGTTCACGTACTCCACCTCATCCGCCACCGCCGCGGCATCCGCCAGAGCGAGCGCGACGGCCCGAGCGGACTGTGCGCCATCCGGTCGCGGCGCAGTCATGTGATAGCCGTCGTTGGTTGTGCCGAAGCCGCAGATCTCGGCGTAGATGCGCGCGCCGCGCTTTACGGCATGACCCCACTCCTCCAAGACGAGCAGCGCGGCCCCTTCCCCCATCACGAAGCCGTCACGGTCCCGATCGAAGGGTCGACTAGCCGTCGCGGGGTCGTCGTTGCGCTTCGACATGGCCCGGATCAGCGAAAAGGCGCCATAGGACAGCGGTGACAGCGGGCAGTCGGCACCGCCGGCCAGCGCTACATCTGCTTCGCCGTCGCGAATCAAGCGGAATCCGTGGCCGATGCCGATGGCGCCGGAGGCGCAGCTCATTCCGTTGGTCGAGTTGGGGCCGCTGAACCCGAACTCGATGGCTACGTTGCAGCTCGCCGCGCCCGCGAACACGGCGAGTGCGAGGAGCGGGCTGACCCCCGTAGGGCCCTCCGACACGTATGCATGGTGCTGCTCCTCGGCGTACGCCACACCGCCCAGCGCCGAGCCCATCTGCACGGCGACACGTTCGGGCGTCAGGTCCGCCGGGTCGAGCTCGGCGTCGTTCAACGCCATGCGGGCCGCCGCCACGCTGAACTGGCCGAACCGGTCGAGCCGCTTTGCACGTTTCGTTTCCATGTGATCTGCCGGGTCGAATCCATCAACCTCCGCCGCCATGTGACTGCGGAACTGTGCAGGGTCGAAGCGCGTGATGCGGCGGACCGCGGATGCGCCGCGACGCAGGCCGTCCCAGAGGCCGTCCGCTCCGTGCCCCGTGGGTGTGATGCACCCGATACCCGTCACGGCTACACGACGCCGCCCATTGCCTGTGTCCTTCCTTGTTACGATCACCGCTCCTCCACGGCTCCTTTCACCCCATCCAGAGTCATCCCCGCTACGTGGTGGATGAAGGCGGGGCCGATCACGGCGTTGGCCGCGAATCGACCGATCAGCGGCCAGCCCGGCCCGTCTGGCCAGTCGTGCACGATCTCCACCCGCGTCGTGGCGCCATCGGAATGAAAGCGCCACTCGACGTCCATCCCCGCAGTGATCCCCTCCACGTGTTTGTAGCGAACGACCGGAACCGACTCGTCGGCGAACATTTCGCTCACCCACCAGACCGGGTAGCCGATCGGACCGAAGGTGCGGCGCGCCGCCATCTCGACTAGTCCGCGGCCGAAAGCATCGCGACGCCGGAACCGCACCCAGCGGTAGTGGGAGAGAATCTCGGGCCAGCGCTCTACGTCAGCCGCCACCTGGAAGCAGCGCGCCGGCGGCGCGTTCATTACGATCTCGTTCTGTGTGATCATTTGCCGTAAGCCATTCTTGATAGGAGCGGTACCCAGAACGCGGGATCGAGAGTGGCGGCCGGGTGGGTCAGGTCGCCCGTCGCCCTGAGTAGTCGACCGGCCGCGACGCCCTTTCGCCCTGAGAGCGCCATCACGAAGCGGGACATAACCGCCGGCCGGCTGACTGCAGCTTCTATCACCCGTTGCAATCCACGCTTCGGCCCGAACTCGATTCGCATGCGCCGCCCATAGCGCGCCAACGCTAAGTACTCTTTCTCGGAATCGCCTAGCGCGGTGTCGAGCGCCTTGGCGGCCAATCGAGCACTGCGTAGCGCCTGATAGATGCCCTGGCCGGTGAACGGGTCGTAGTATCCCGCCGCATCTCCGACCAGGAGAGCGCCCGGCGACCAAGCGCGGCGCACCGGCCGGTCGAACGGACCCGTCACAAGCACATCTTCCTCGAGACCGGTGGCGCGGACGCGCGCCTCCACTTCGCGAAACTGCGAAAGCGCCGCGGTCATGAACTCCAGGGGCATGCCGCCGACCTCGGCTGCTTCCTCCGCCGGAATGACCAAGGTAACGTTGCCGCCGTTAGGCAGCGACGCATACCCGCAGGCCCGGCCGCCGCGTACCCTCAGCTCGCCGAACCCATCCCCGCCATCCGGTCCGGCGAGATGCCCGACCAGCGCGATCTTCCGCAGCCGCGCCGGCCGGCGTGCCAGACGGAGCCGCCGCTGCACCACTGAGCGGAGGCCATCGGCCCCTACCACGAACCGCGCCCGGATCTCGCTCGTTCCGACCCCTGCCCGCGCCACAACGCCAACGATCCGGCCATTCGCGCTGACGACGTCGTAGACCCGCACGCCGAAGCGCACGCGTGCGCCGGCGCGCTGCGCCTCCTCCAGGATGGCCGCATCGAAATCGCGACGACGTATCGCCCAGCCTTCCCGCGCCCGGCCGTCCCGGTCGACCCCAAAGCACGCCCGAAACGTGCCGCCGTCCGGCGCCTCGACCTGCCAGCCTCGTAGCCGCTTCGGCGTAAGCTTCGCCTCCAAGCGCGCGCGAATCGCTAAGCGCCCCAGCTCGGCCACGGCACCCGGGTTCACGCAGTCGCCGCAGGGCTTGTCCCTGGGAAAGCGCGCTGCTTCCAGGATGAGAACGTCGCGGCCCTGCCGTGCCAGCTCGAGCCCCAGAACGGCACCTGCCGGACCGGCTCCAACGACCAAGACCTCCGACTCGAGCCTCCTCACGCCGGTCGCCTCCAACAGAGCGCCCAGCGGAACCAGAGCTGCGGCCGGACCATCACCGACATACCAGCTCTCATCGCCAGCTCCCGCACCTCCGCCAGCGTGTAGGCAGCGCGCATCGAGGCAGGGGCGTCGTGTCGTGTGTAGCGATGACGCCGCCACACGGTGTTCGCCAACGTCCGAGCCGCCAGCAGGCCGAGCCGACCACGGCGCAGGTCGGTGACAACTATACCGACTACGCTGACCCGCGCCATCTCACCCAATGCGCGCACTGCGTCGCCTTCATCGAGATGGTGGAGAAACGTGCTGCATATCGTCACATCGAAGCAGGCGTCCGGGAAGGGCAGGGCTCTTGCATCACCGCAGACCGCGCGCAGGCGTGTACCCCCACTGTCCTCTGTAAACTGCGCCGCAGCGATCCGCGCCGTCACCCGACCAGAATCGAGCGCCGTCCCCTCGAAGCGCCGGCCGCGCCGCGTCCAGCGGCGGCCAAGCGCCGCCAGGATGTCGGCACCGCCGGCCCCAACGTCCAGCACGCGAAGCTGCTCAAGGGAGCGCCCCTCGAGCAGCCGGCCGAGCTGGCGTGTGACACCCACCGTCACACCCAGGTAACGATTCATCCACGCCAGATCGTCGAGGCTCTCCCGCAGAAGAGCCGGATCCGGCGACCGCTGGTCAAGCAGCTCCCGTGTCACTACTCTTTGCATGGACTCATAGGAATGCGTGCCCCCAGGACAGCTTGCTAGTGTGTGCGGACGGCCCCGACAAACTCGATAGGCCTGCGTGTATGCTCAGCGAGACGCCACTGCGCATCGCACTCGCCACGCTCGTGGCCATCGACCTGAGCCTACCGCGATACTTCAAACGCGGGTGCGCCCGCCGCGGTCGGCGCATGTCGCACGGTCTCACCGTGCTTCTGGTTCCTGAGCGTCTCTTCACCACCGTGCTCTACCTCGGGTTGCTCGCGTTCATCATCAATCCTCAGTGGGTCGTCTGGTCTCACGTCAGGCTCCCTTACGGCCTGCGTGCACTCGGCATTCCCCTCAACGTCACCGGACTGGCCGGACTCACCTGGGCGTTCCGCCATCTCGGCCACAACCTCGGCGCCGGCAGCGGGACGGGCGAAGCCCACACTCTTGTAACCACGGGACCCTACCGCTGGGTTCGCCACCCGATGTACAGCGCCTGGGCCGTCCTCCAGTTCGGCTACTGCCTGACAACCGTTAACTGGTGCATCGCCTGCCTCTTCGTGGCGGCGATGGCAGCTGTGGTCCGCCGGACTCCGGCCGAGGAGGCGGCGCTGGCAGCGCGATTCGGCGACGCCTACCTGGAATACACGAAACGAACGGGCCGCTTCGTCCCAAATCGGTTTTTCCAACTTCGCAAAGGGTAGCAAAGATGAGAAAGAGCCCGCCACTGCTTGTCGCGTTCGCCATATTCGCCTCGATCTCCTGCTCCTCGAGTAGCGAAGGCAGGAATACGGCCGCGGCGTCCGGAGCTGGTGCGCAGACCGTCGTGAGAGACATCGACGGCAACGAGTACCGTACTGCAACCATAGGCGAACAGGTGTGGATGGCGGAAAACCTCCGCGTCACTCGATCGCCAAGTGGTCGACCGTTGACCAGTTTTTTCTTCAACGATGACTCGATAGGCTACGCGTCGTGTGGTCGCATGTACACCTGGGATGTCGCGATGGACGGCGCCGCAGAGGAAGCGGTACAGGGCATATGCCCCGATGGCTGGCACCTACCGTCCGATGCCGATTGGACCACGATCTTCGAATTGGTCGAGGGTACAGGAACTGGCGGCACCAGCCTCCTCACCGATGGCTCCACTGGATTCGGGGCACAACTATGTGGCGGCGCCGACTTCCGCGGCAACTACCTCTACTTCAGCGAGCTGGCACTCCTCTGGAGTTCCACAGAAGTCAGCGCTGAGAGGGCCTACCACCACCACGTCGCCTCCGACGGAGAGGTGGGGAAATTCGCCGCTATGAAAGGAGCGCGGATCTACATTCGCTGCTTAAGAGACTGACACGGCGAACGACGCATCACCCCGGCCGCGGGCGCGGCAGTGTCTTGATCTTCCCGAGCAAAGTGTAGCCGCCAGCGAACAGGCGGCCGACCGGCCGCAGCGATTCCGTTTCCACTTGGTGGGTCCCGGGCAACAGCTGCAGCTCGGGCCCGAGCCGCACCGCCAGCACTTCTCCCAAAACGAGGCTGTTCGGTGCGGTCCCCAGCTCGACCTCCTTGTAAAGCCGGCATTCCATTACGGCGGGGCAATTCTCGACGAAGGGCGCTCGCACCACCGACCCTTCCGCCATCGGCAGGCCGGCCACCTTGAACTCATCGACCTCGCGCCGATAGTCCCCGGATGTGGCGTTCATCGCTTCCAGCTGCGGCTCGGTGACCACGTTGATGCAGAAGACCCGCGTCTCCAGGATGTTGCGGAGCGTGTCCTTCGGTTCGCCGGCGCGCCAGCCAATGGAGACGCCGACGAGCATCGGCGTGTCAGCCAGCGCGGCGAAGTAGCTGAACGGCGCCAGGTTCGGCGTCCCATCCTTTGCAAAGGTCGAGAGCCAGCCGATTGGCCTGGGCACGACGAGCGATGTGAGAAGCTGGTAGCGCTCCTTGCCCGAGATGTCGGCCGTCCGAATCAAGCGAGGCTCGCCAACTCCGGATCTGTCCTGCGGCATCTGTCACTCCTGACTGCAGCGGGCGACGCCAGGCAGCGCCCGGAACCATTCCCCTGCCAAAATAGTAACATATTCTACCCCTCTCCCCCGCTAGCCCGACGGGCGCCGGCCTAAACTGCGCACCAAATGAACCAGGAGCCAGGGATGCCTGCCAATACGGATCCCGGCGACTTCCCCCTCCACTTCGAGCTGATCCCCGGCGAGCTGTCGGCGCGCGTCTGGCTGCACCAGATCGCATCGATGCCTTGCTGGTCCTATACCAGCACTGGCCTTTCGGCGCACGGCCAGCGCGAGCTCATCTTGACGGTGCGCGTCGATCAAGGTGAGGGGCCGACCGACTTTCCCAAAGAACCGCTGCGAGTCTTTGTCGAGGTTCTGCGGCTCGCCAAGGCCGGAAGACCGGTTGGCTCGGGCGATATCACCGAGCTGGGCGGCAACGGGCTCCTGGGTCACCGTGGCATAGTCTATACGTCGACCCGAGAGCGTTTCGCGGACGTCGAGTTTCCCGGCGGACTGGCCGCCATCCTGCTCCGGGATGAGGAGATCGAGGCCGCCATGGCCTTCGGCATTACCCGAGTGCTGGGTCGCCTGGGACAGGCCTACTCGCACTACCCCTGGCCGCCCTGGGCCGATCGCACACGGCCCAGCCTGCCAATGGCTCGCTTGCTGGAAGACAGCATTCTCGCTCAGCTGACCCGCATCCACGCGCCCGGGATGACGGCTTGTCTCGAACGCGATCGGATCGTTCTGCGCTTGACCGAAGAAAGTGGCACGCAGCTACTGAAGCAGCTCGCCGAGTTCCCCGCCAGCTCGCCCCCGGTCCTGCTGACCGAGCTCGAGCCTACGGCCGACGGCTGCTTCGTCTGGAAGCCCGGACAGTCCGACGCGAAGGCGATCACTGCGCCCAACGGTACCGGGTCACGTTTGAGCGGTTGCTTTCTGGCACTGGCCCCCGGACAGACCGAGGATGAAGGCCTAGTCGTCGAAGACGGACTCATGATGTCGCTGAGAGATCTATCGTGGCGGGCCATAAGGGACGGGCTAAAGAGCATGAGCCCCGTCGAAGTACGACCCAGCAACAGTGGGTTTGGCTTCGCACTCGAGTGGCTGGCCCACGACTATGCGAACCCAGTCGACGGCTTGACCTACCGTTCCGAGGGAGGTTGGCGCGCCTACGAGCCCGAAGCCGGGCCGGACAAAGAGGAGGGTGGGCTCACCGACTTGAATCAGATTGTGCTGCTCACACCCGAGCACGAGATCGCCCAGCGCCTGCGGATCGATGAGCTGGCAGACTACGTCGAGGTGATCAAGAGCACAGTCATCGACTTTTTTGCCGACCAGCCGCGGGGCGCCGGAGCTGAGCTGATGCTTCAGTTCGAGATCGAACCGAGTGCTTGGAACGCCAGCGTGAAGATGGCCTCACGGCCCGGCGTCGCCGATGCCACGCTGCAGCGGCTCCACGACGAACTGTGCCAGTTGCCCAGTCCGAGCGTGACGGGCGGACCTGTAGTCTTCCAGATGCTCTTCGCAATCTGGGGCGGCCACACGAACTCCGGAACTGACCAGCCCCACTGACACCACCACGTCGCTTTGGATCCGCCGGCTGATCGGTGTTTCGCCGGCCCGTCTGCCGGAGCCTGAGTCGGATAGAGTCCCTGCGTCGCTTACGCGCCTTCAGGAGTCCACACTTGAACGCCGGTCTTGGTATCCTGAATGAGCGAGTCCCGGGCATGGCGCGAGACCTTGATCACAATCCAGACATCGCCGAGCGCGCCGATCGTGTTCACGGCGAAGCAAAGCACGGCGAACAGCCGGACCGCTCCGAGCAAATAGAAAGCGATGCAGGCCAAGTCGATCAAAATGAGCGGGGCGAGGGCGATGGCGATGAGATGATCGCGCGGGATCTTCTCCTCGTAGGTCGTGTAGACTAGCGGAGGCTCGAGTCCGAAGTTGGGCCGATGTCCCAGCAGCAACCCAACTCCGCCGTGCAGGCCCTCATGTACTACGACGACGATCACGATGGCGACTATCACCAACGCGACCAACAGCGCGACTGGGTGGAAGGGACCGTCGACTGGCCCAGGGGACGGACGGTCATGCGCGAGATCGCCGACCGGCTAGCGGCAAGTGAATCCACCGCGCAAGACTACCGTCCGGTCCGCTATTTTTGGCCCGGATTGCTTCCGCGGAATCTCTTGTTCTTGATCGTCGTGTTCGCCCACGGGCTGCGTCGCCTCGCGCCGCCTTACTGAGCTTCGTTATCACGCCGGTCTTCTCGGTCCCGAGACTACAAACGGCCGGCTTCCTCCGGCTCGGAGGCGCCCAGCCTCAGACTACCTGCCGGCAGAAGCACTGCCCGGACCGGCGCTGCCTCAGCTTCCACCATCCGCAACGGCAACGCGACCAGGTCGTATTCGCCCGGCCCGGCGAGCGAGAGGTCGAGGTTTTCGATAATCGGGATGCCGGCACCGCCGAGCACGCGGTGGGCGCTCATCGCAACGCTCTGCACAGGATCTACGGACGGCGCATCGGTGCCGTAGAGCCGCAAGCCGGACCGTACGAGCGCGTCTGCGGCGTCGGGAGCCAGCGGTGAGAAATCGCTGCTGAACCTCTCGGGTCGCAGTTCTGGGACTGAGCGCACGAGCAGCCGCGCGGCCCCCAGCCCACCCAGCGATTCGAGGAGGCTCAGATCCACCGACTTCGCCCCTCGGGCATCTATCACCCGCACGGGCCCGAGGAATGCGCCGAGCTCGAAGGCGCCGGTCAGAGGACCATCAACCTCGTAGTGTGCCGGCGCATCGGCGTGCGTCCCCACGTGAGGGCTAAAGGAGACGCGTGAGAGCGTCACGTTATCGCCGCGACCAGCATGCAACGTCCAATCGATCTCGAAGTTTGAGTCGCCCGGCCAAGCGGCGGTCTGGCTACCTAGAGGTTGAGTGATATCAATCATAGGGCGTATCTCCGACGCGACTGCGCTTGGGCGGCGCACCCCAACCGAGGACATCACGGTCCACGGAGAGCCGGCCGGCGCCGGTAACGAGGAGTGCGAGCGCGATCATCAGCAACGCGACCTCAAACTCAGACCCACCGATGAGTCCCTGATTCAGCTTCAGTTTCAGAATCGCCACGATCATCACGCAGGCTATGAAGAACGCGGCGAGCCGAGTGAATAGACCGACGATGACGAGCAAGCCACCGAACGTCTCGATCAGCGCCACCACCCATGCCCAGAAGACCGGGTATGGCCAACCCCAGCTCTCGATATTGAAACCCTCGGGCGTTCCCACAGGTCCCGTCAGCTTCGCCCAGCCGTGCGACATGAAGATCAGTCCCAGCGCCAAGCGCAGCGGGATCGTCCCCCACTCCGGAAGATATCGTGCGAGAAACCAACGCATCACTTTGTCCAACGTCTACTCGCTACTTACTCGGGACCCGTTTGTTCGATCTCACGACCCGACGGACCACCCTCCGGCTCGCTCTCACGACGGTGAAAGCCGCCGGCGCTGCCAACGTAGACCTGGCCCTGACGGATCAGGGCGCCGCCCAGGCGTCCGACGACTCGGTTCTGCAGCCATCGCCGGCTGGGGCGCGCCAACAGCGCGAAACCGAACAGATCGGTTGCCAACCCGGGCGTGAGCAGAAGCGCGCCACCGGCAAAGATCGACAGTCCGTCGAGGATGGGACGGCCCGGTATCCGACCCTCCTGTATATCGAGCTGGAAGGCGTGCCACGCCCTCAGCCCCTCACGACTTGCCAGCGTCGCACCCAGTATTCCGGTGGCGACGATCAGACCCAGCGTCGGCCAGAGGCCGATCCAGCGACCCAGTTGAATCAACAGCGCCAGCTCGCCGATCGGGACGAGGATGAAGAGCAATATCAGCCTTCGAAAGATCACGCTACAAAATCCAGGTTCAGAGTTCAGCCGCCGACCGTTCCGCGGCGGCAGACACCACTCTCGCAGCCGAAGCGATGGCGTCTTCGTGCCACCCAACGGTAAACACGCTCAGCAGCGAACATGGCACCGGGAGCTCTCAAAAGCCACACCAGCGGTCGACCGAATGGGAGCAAGCGCAAGAGCTCGCCTGCCGCTTCGGCGCCCCGCCAAACCGTTCCGTTGGGCGCTACCAGGTGCATCGCTTCCTCGGCGGCCTCAAGCTCGATACCGAAGCGCGCCAGGTCCGCCGTTTGAAACGGCGCGGTCTCGACGACTCCGCGCCTCTCCAGCCGCCGGAGAAGGTCGACCTGCCGTCGGCAGAACTTACAGTCCCCGTCGTAGATAAGCGTCCAGCTGTCCATGGCGTCGGCACCCGCTGCCACAGTGGTCCGACCCGGCCTAGCCCACTACCTCCGCCTCCTGGTACAGCCAGCCGCCAGCGAGTGCTGCAATCACGATCTCGACCAAACCCCAGGCGGCCGGCAAGACCAGCAGGCCGGGGTCGAACAGGCCGGTCAGGCCGATGTCAAGAAGCCGCCAGAAGTAGGCGAGCAGCCAGACGACGAAACCGGCGAGCACGGCGGTCTTGGGGCCGGGGCCGAAGCGCGGGCGAATCGCTGCGTAGATCCAGATCGTGACGATCCCCAGCAGGAACCCGACCACCATGTAGATGGCGACAGTCGACCCGCCCGGCGGCGCCATGTTGTACTCCCTCATCGCCAGTTCCATGCTGTCTGCGATGACCAACAGATTGAGGATCGACTCGCTGACGTTGATCACCAGTCCGGCGAGCAGCCCTCCAAGGACAACACGTAGCACGTTTATCCTACCCATTCTACACCTCCGACGCTGATGGCTGCCGCGGCGCGCCGTGACGCGGACGGGGAGCATCGGCATGTTCGGGAGTTCGGACAGAGGGTAGAATGGCCGTGCGGCCGTCCGCTGTCTAGAGTCGAAATTCGGAGCCGCCGCCTGTACTTTTAGAGCGGTCACGCGGTGCGCCCCAGCCGCACGAGAACTGTTACTCCACCGGCAGGTACCCCATGGCCAAGAAGATCGCGATCAACACTGGTGGCGGCGACGCCCCCGGCCTGAACGCTGTGATCCGCGCCGCCACCCTAGCGGCCCTGAATCGTGGTTACGAGGTCTACGGTATCCGCCGGGCCTACATGGGTCTGCTGGGCGAGGACGAGGTCATCCCGCTGACCCGTGATTCGGTTCGCGGCATCACTCATATCGGCGGCACCATCCTCGGCACCACGAACCGCGGTAACCCTTTCGCCTTCCCGCTGAAGCGGCCAGACGGATCGATCGAGGCGATCGATCGCTCCGACGACGTAATCGCGGCGTTCCGCCAGCGAGGTTTCGATGCCCTGATCGCGATCGGCGGTGACGGTAGCTTGCGAATCGCTCAAGATCTGTACAAAAAAGGGTTGCCCGTCGTCGGTGTGCCGAAAACGATCGACAACGACATCGAGGGTACCGTCCTCACGTTCGGCTTCCTGACGGCGGTGGACATTGCAACAGACGCCATCGATCGGCTGCACTCGACGGCTCAGTCGCACGAGCGAGTCATGGTCGTCGAGGTCATGGGGCGCGACACCGGCTGGATAGCCCTGTTCTCCGGCGTCGCTGGCACCGCCGACGTCATCCTCATCCCGGAGATCCCCTATAGCATCGAGAAGGTGTGCGAGAAGGTCGAGGAACGAGACCGCGCCGGGCGCCGCTTCACCATCGTCGTCGCCGCCGAGGGCGCCTGCGCTCGCGGTGGCGCGCCGGTGTTCAAGGATCCCGAGCTGAAGCGCTTCGGTGGAGTCTGCGAGGTGCTGGCCAACGAGATCGCCGAGCGAACCGGCAAGGACACCCGCGCTATAGCGCTGCGCCATCTGCAGCGCGGCGGCTCGCCCATCTCGTACGACCGGCTCATCGCCCTGCGCTTCGGTGCTGCGGCGATCGAGTGCGTCGATGACGGCGACTACGGCTGCATGGTCGGCCTCGACCCACCCTACGTGCGCCGCATCCCGCTCGACGTAGCTGCCAACAGGCAAAAATGTGTCCCCGTGGACGGCGACGTCGTCGCCACCGCACGGGCACTGGGCATGAGCTTCGGCGACTAGCGTAGCAGATGCGCCGCGAGCCAATCGGCCATGTAGCTCAGGAAGGCGGGGTCGACCTCGGCATCGGGGTCGACGTACTCGGCCAACCCTTCGCCACGCGAGACCGCGAACAGGTGGTTGAGATCCGGGAAGATTCGCACCTCGTAGTCGTGGTGGCCAGCATCTTCGAGCGCCGCGCCCAACCGCCGGGCATGCTCCGGAAATACCTGGATGTCCTGACCACCGTTCACGATCAGTACCGGCGCAGCGACCTGTTTGATGGTCGCTATCGGATCGTGCTCGATGTGCTCGCGTAGCCACCTCTGCGCGCCGGGTGAAAGATTCGAGTTTTCGAGCTCACGGCCCTCCCGGATCGCATCCATCAGACTGAGGGTAGATTCGCGGGCCTTTTCCACATCGGCCGAATCGCCGCCTGCCGCTACGGCAAGCTCGGTCGCCTGCTCGAGAATCACCGAATCGATGGGCGCAGCCGTGCCGGCCATCAACACGACCGCTGCGATCTCCTCGTCTCCAGACGCGACGATCGGCGCGATGATGCCGCCCTCGCTGTGACCGATCAGCCCCACGCGAGACGCATCGACCCTCGAACTGGACCTCAGGTAGCCGACGGCCGCTTCCACATCGGCAACGAGACCGCTGAGCCCGGCGTCGGCCAAACTGCCACCGCTGCCTCCGACGCCGCGGTCATCGTA
The DNA here is from genome assembly GCA_964345885.1 of uncultured Gemmatimonadota bacterium. Lineage (GTDB taxonomy): Bacteria > Gemmatimonadota > Gemmatimonadetes > Palauibacterales > KS3-K002. The sequence goes on from CAYFSW010000178.1 coordinate 78,954, forward strand.
CCGCAGGACCGCTATGCCGCGCCGGGTCAACGAATCGGCTATCGTGCGGAAGATGCCCAGCTTCAGACCGCCGGGTCCGGGCGAGTCCTCATCGCGGTCCTGCGCACCCGAACCGGTGATCAGCACGACTGCCGGCCACGGCCCTTCGCCTTTCGGCGTCGTCAAGGTACCGGCGAGGGTTATCCCTTGCGATTCGAATGTCACCTCCTCGGCATCGTAAGCACCTTCCACACCAGCGCCCCCTTCCGGCTCATCCCGAGTTTGGCTCAACACGTCCGCCCACTCGCCGTGCGCCTCGCTGACGGCCACGAAGGCCTGAAGTGGGACGGCGACTTTCAGCGGGGTACCGTCTTCCGCTAGCCACACGTAGGCACCGACGGTGTTGGCCAGGTTGATGAAGTAGCGGCGATACGAGAGAGCTTCTTCCCCCAAGCGAGCCGTACCGATCTCCTCGAGGACGACGGTCACGGGAACGCGCGGGAAGGCCACGAACTCACGGGACTCGCCGACCGGGCCGTCGTGTAGCCAGGTGAACTGGGCCATGTGATGGATCACGTTGTTGGTGACCAGGACGGAGGTCTCCGGTGTCGGGATGTCCTGGGCCACCGTCGAGTCACTTCGCGTCGTCTCCTGGAACCCGCTGCCGTCACGGCGGACCAGCTTCACCACGAGCGGATCGTCGTTGACGCTAGCCCGCACCTCGGCGGCTCGGAACTCCAGGCGCTCACCCGTCTCGACCTCCAAATGCTGAACAATGTGATAGTTCATGACCTGCAGGTCGATGTCGCCGACGATGCGATAGCCGTCGGCCAGGCGTTCTACGCTATAGGTCTCGTGCCCCGCATCCGTCGTCCCCATCCGGAAGAGGAGGCGCCCGCTCAGCGCGTTCGGTATCTGGGCTTCGACCGGAGATGCCGCTGCGAGAGCTAGCGCGAGCACAGCCACGTGTTTGTGCATGGGTTTGACTCTCGTGTCGAGACTTCGTGCGGCCGACCACGCCAACATCGTGCAGGTCAGGCCGGTTCTATTTTCACCGCGTTCCCGTAGGCGAGGATCTCCGCCGCGCCACCCATGATGTACGAGGTCGAGAAACGCACATCCACGATGGCATTGGCGCCCTTCTGGCTCGCGTCTTCTCTCATCCGGTCCATAGCCTGTTCGCGCGACTCGGCCATCATCTTGGTGTATTCCTCGATCTCGCCGCCGACTAGAAGCTTGAGCGAGGCAAGGATGTCTTTGCCGACGTGCCGAGCACGGATGGTATTGCCGTAAACGAGGCCGAGTGTCTCGGTCACGCGATAACCGGCGACACTTGATCCTGGTGTAGTGATCATCGTTCCACACCCTTGTAGCGTTGTCTTCGCCCGACGAACACCTTCTCGCGCACCACCGAGACTAGCAATACCACAACACCCACGGTGAGCGCCAGTAGAGCTGCCTTCACGAACCAGGGCATTGTAGCGTCGGCGAGAAGTTCCCGTACGCCCATCCAGGCGCCGTACGAGAGTAGAACGATCGCGCCGAGCGAGAAGAGGATCCATCCAATCCCCCGCTCGAGTCGGCTGTACACCGAGGCCCAGTAGTCGCTCCAGACCTCTTCCGGAGCAGGTCGCAGTGCCATCGCTTCCGTCACCTCCTTTACTCGCCGGAAACGCGCCCACTCGGCGCGCAGAGCCGGGTGCTCTTCCAGCAAACGTTCGAGTTCGCCGCGCTCGCCGCCGCTCAGCTCGCCGTCGATCGATGCCATGATCAGGCGGCGGGCGCGTTCCTCTGGACTTCTGACTTCCTTGTCGCTCACAACACGCCCTCCAATTCAGCGGCAAGGTTCCGGCGGGCAGTATATAGGCGCGACATTACAGTCCCGATCGGAACACCGAGCAGCTCGGCGATCTCGCGATAGCGGAGCCCCTCGAACTCCTTCAGAACCAACACCTCGCGTTCACGTTCCGGCAGTCTCTCGATCGCGGCCTGCACCAGAGCGCAGAGCTCAGATCGCTCAGCGGAACGTGCCGGATCGGTCGCTGCGGCCTTGGCCCCGGCCTGATTCATGAGCCAGGGTGTCGCCTCTTCCATTCGAACACGCCGGGTGCGGCTATCCCGTAAAAAATTGAAGCAGAGTCGGCGAACGATCTGATAGAGATAGCCGTAGAACGGGAGATCGGGGTCGAGGTTGGCGCGCGCGCGGAAGGCGCGGGCGAACGCCTCCTGTGAGAGGTCGAGGGCATCCTCGTGGGAGCCGACCAATCCCAAAGCGGCGTAATAGGCGCGACGCATATAGCGCGTCACCAGTTCACCGAAGGCACGCCGGTCCCCCGCCCGGGCCCGCTGCACCAAGGCACGCTCGCTCGCCTCGCTCTGCTCCACCAATGCGATTTCCACAGCGAATCTCCGACCGCCGACGGTTCGTAAGTAAGATACACACCAAACTGGCCCTTATTCGCCAGCCTGGCCACACCGGCGCGAGCTGGCCCGGAAATCAACTGGGGAGGGTGAATGGAGCTCCTCGAAGGGAGTCCCGGTAGCGGCGTGCCGCGCTGGGGCAGGCGGACCGCGGCAGTCCTCGAAGTCGTGGCGGTGTTGGTGGAGCATCGAGAGAACGCGGCAGTTTTCGGGAACTCGGCAATCCATGACTAAAAGAAGAGCCCGGGCGTGGCGCCCGGGCTCGTTGGGCAGCGGGTTCACTCTGGGCTCTCGAGCGAGTCCCGCCGCACGCGGTCCCCGAGGTGGCAACTCGCGTGCCGGGTTGCCGAGCTGCCGCCTTAGTCCCTTCGCCCCAACGGATTCCGGTGGCGGGAGTCGGCGCCCGGGCCCGCGAGTAGCGGGCAAAGTTTGTCCAGAGCCGGCAAAACTTGTATGCCTGCCAACCTCCTCCGGTCTAGTGCAGCTCCTCGCCTAAGGCCACGACATCCTCTAATGCCACCACCTCCTCTGAGTTCCCCACATGCCCTGAAGCCCGTGGCTTCGATTCCGCCCCGCCATCCGCAGCCGCGGGTCCCCACAGAGACAGCAGCGGCACCTCAGCGGGCGGTCTACCTTCGCGTAGACGGCTTTCAAAGCGGTCGCGCCCACGCCGTGCAGCGAGGCGGCGAGGTTCCGCCCTCCGGCGATGTCGCCGGAGTACCGACCATCGTAACCTTCGCCCGAGCAAAGCTGGCGGTGATTCCAGGCAGAGATGAACGTAGCTTCGCTGCTCACCCGCTGGCTGTGCGTATTGCCGGGTTTCCGTGTCCATGCATTCGTCCACCAGCGCCGCGCGACTCGGCGATGAAGCTGGTTCCGTGACGGTGTAGGTAAGGGACGGGACTTCTTCTATCGGGGGAGGGGAGCAACTCGCGTGCCGCCGGGTCAAGCCTAGAGCGTATCTGTGGCTTGATCAACGGGTTCCACGGCGGCGCCCTCGGCCGGCCTACGCCAGCACCGGTCAGATTTACCGGGCCGGGCCGGCAAACTCTGCGCCGAAGGGGAAAAAACTTCCCCGCGCACTAGCCGCCCGGGTCGATGCCGTGCCGGGCGAGAAAGTTCCGGACTTCGTAAGCCATCGCCTTGAAAAGAGCAGTCTCCCGCTCGTCCAGATCGGCTCTGGCAGCTACCTCACGCACCGTTCGCATGAGCGGCTTCACCTTCTGCGCCTTAAAGAAATCGATGGCGTGCAGCGAAGCTTCGACCTCGCTGAACAGGCTCTCCAGTTCCTCGCGGTCCGCGCGGGCCGCCGCGCGTCGCGGTTCCTTGAACGGCGGCACAGCCTCGGCGGCCAGGAAGATCTCGTACGCGATGACAAGCACGGCCTGGGCAAGGTTGAGGCTCGGATGATCCGAGTCGGTGGGGATCACGAGCAGCCTGTTGCAGAGGTCCAGTTCCTCGTTGCTGAGCCCCCTGTCCTCCCGTCCGAAGAGGAGCGCGACCTCGCCGCTGGAACCCGCGAACTCGAGGATCTCGGCAGCGGCGTTCCTCGGTCGCACATAGTTCCGCCGGACGCGCCGCCCGCGGCCCGTGGTTCCCACAACCAGTCCCGCACCGGCTAACGCATCTTCAAGCCGCTGGAACAGCTCGGCCGAGTCGACCAGGTGCGTGCCGGTGTGTGCGACGCCCAAGATCCTGTGAGGGTCGAAACCGCCGGGATTCACCAGACGCAGCCGGCTCAACCCCATGTTCTTCATCGTGCGAACGACCATCCCGATATTCATCGGGTCTTGCGGCTCGTCGAGGACGACAATCACGCGTTGCAGTACTTGCTCTGAACCCATGGCGCCCGTACAGAGTTAGTAAGCGGAGGTGTGGCCGGCGGCTCGCCGCCGGCCCGCTGGCCAGTAGCCGGTAGACAGTAGCCGATCGGCGCTTCACCGGCTACCGTCCATCATCTACCAGAACCTAGACAAGCAGCAGACGATGCCCGAAATAACCTGCACACGCTGTGGCGAGGACCGCGCCAAGCTCGACAAACCTCCCTTCCCCGACGATCTGGGCACACGCATTCAGGCCGAGATCTGCCGGGTCTGCTGGGACGAGTGGCTGCAACGGCAGATGCAACTCATCAACCACTACGCCCTCGACGTACGTACGGTAGAAGCCCGTGACTTTCTGCGGAGGAACGTCGAGGCGTTCTTGTTCGGCTACGGTGAGGCGGACGAGATCGACACGAGCCAGGAGGGCAAGCTCAGCTGATAGGCCGGAAGAGAGAAGCGCCGAACCGCTCTCTGCCGTAGTCGGCTATGGCGCGCCGTCCAGCGTCCGAGGTCATCCAATGGGCGAACGCGCGTGCGCCGTCGGGCTGTCGAGCTCGAGAGACCTGGATCACGCTATAGATGTTGCGCAGCCGGGGATCGCCCTCGACCAGGATCTGTAGGTTCAAGGTCTCGCCGAGGTTGAGGAACGTGGCACGATCGCAGAGCGCGTAGCCACGCAGCTCCGACGCCGCCTGCAACACCGCCCCCATGCCCTGGCCAACCTCGCGATAGCCGGGCCCTCCCGCGCCGATACTCGCCACAGAACGGAGCTCCAGCTCCTTGCGATGCGTGCCGGAATCGTCGCCCCGTGACAGAAACAGGGCAGCGGCCGCAGCGATCTGCGCCAGAGCGGCGACCGCATCGTCCAGCTGTCTGACCGCCGCCGGGTCCGAGGGCGGCCCGACAATGACGAAGTCGTTCTCCATCACCTGGCGTCGCGAGGTCCCGTGCCCGGCGTCGATGAATTGCAGCTCCGCTGCCGGTGAATGGCTCAGCAGGACGTCGAGATCGCCACGTGCGCCGAGCGCCAATAGCTCACCACTCCCGGCCGCGATGAACCTCACCCGATATTCGGGGTGCGCGCGCCGCAACTCTGGCAATAGCGCATCGAGCAACCCGGAATCCTGTACAGTGGTTGGGACCCCGAGTGTGAGCGGGCGCCGTCCATCCTCCCCGCAGCCAACCGCGGCCGCGCCGAGGGCGGCAAGGGACGCGAAGAGCAGAGTCACTCGGAGCCGCCTCAAATCTACCTGCCTATAAGCTCGTGTTTGCGGAGTCCGCCCGCTGGGGCCAATATGCGCGGAGCCAACAGCGAAGTCACCCTCAGAGCGAGCAGGAGGACAGAGAATGCACGGAGGAGCAGCCGCCGCCGCGGCGATCGCCCAAGCAGTCAAAGCCTCGGGAGCCATCGTGCGGATGGAGCCCAACGACTTCGTGCAGATCGTCCACCGCGCCGAGGAGCCGGTCGTGGTGATGGCGACCAGCAAGATCTTCGGCAGGACCAGCTATAAGTACTTGACCAGCTACAAAGGGCTGGCGTTCTACACCAAGTCGAGCAGCCAGCTGCCGTTGGGCGTGAGGGTGGAGCTGGTCTACGCCAAGCAGATCTGGATACCGGGCTAGCAGCAGAGAGCAGAGGCATCTGTGATGGAATTCCGACGCACGTACTCGGGCGCTCCGTGGGAGTCGATCGTCGGCTACTGCCGGGCCTTGCGCGCGGGAGCGCACATCTATGTGACCGGCACAGCACCGGTAACCGAGGGTGGCGGCGTCTTCGCCCCCGGCGACGGCTACGCGCAGGCGATGCGCTGCTTCGAGATCATCGAGCGGGCGCTCCAGGACTTGGATGCCGACCTGTCCCACGTCGTCCGCACCCGCATGTTCGTCACCGACATCAGCCGCTGGGAAGAGTTCGGACGCGCCCACAGCGAGGTCTTTGCTGACCACCGACCCGCCACGACTATGGTAGAAGTGAAGGGTCTTGTCGCTCCCGAGATGCTGATCGAGGTCGAGGCTGACGCGGTTTGTGCCGACGATTGAGATAAGGAACCGTGTCCGGCTTGCGTCGGGCCTGCAAGGATGATAGACAGATGTGATCAGACATTCTGCAAGCGCTGACCCCAACGTCGGAGGTGCGGCTGTGCCAAGCACGGATAGTCGAACACGGAAGTCGCCGGTTCACTCGATGATCGGTCGTTTCTCCCTGGGTCTGGTCTTGATACTTCTGTTGGGCGCGGACGCGACCGCTATCCCCGCCTTCGCCCGCAAGTACCGGGTCAGTTGCCAGCTCTGCCACAACCCGGTCCCAACGCTGAACGAATTCGGTGAGACCTTTGCCGGCAATGGCTTCCGTTTCACGGCGGATGAAGCGCCGCGCGACACGATCGACACGGGCGACCCGATGCTCGAGCTGTTGCGCGACATACCCCTGGCGGTGCGGTTCGACGCCTACCTTCAAGGGTTCACAGACGACGGCTTCTCCCGAGACTTCAAGACGCCTTACAACGTCAAAGTACTGTCGGGCGGCAGCCTGTTCAGCGGAGTGTCTTACTACTTCTACTTCTTCCTGTTTGAGCGCGGCGAGGTCGGCGGAATAGAAGACGCGTTCATCTATTTCAATGACATCGGCGGCGCACCTATCGATGTGGCGGTTGGGCAGTTCCAGGTCTCCGACCCGATGTTCAAGCGCGAGCTGCGGCTGGAATTCGACGACTACGCGATTTACCGCGCCCGGGTCGGAGATCAGCCTCAAGACCTGACGTACGATCGCGGCATCACCGCCGCCTGGGAGATCCCGAACATCGTCCTGACCGGCACGGTGGTCAACGGCAACGGGAAGGGCCCGGATGTTGACCGGAATCTCGACAACGACTCGCCACTGGACGTATTCGGCCATCTGAACTGGTCGGCCCTACCCGAGTTGCGCTTGGGTGTGATGGGCTACTACGGCCAGTCGGACTCCGAGCTCGCCGGCAGGGTGCGTAACGAGCTCTGGATGGCGGGTGGCGACGCGACCCTTACATTCGGCAACCTCGAGGTCAGCGCCCAGTACATCCACCGCGACGACAGCAACCCCCTGTTCCTGTCAACCGACCCAGACGTGCAGACGGACGGTGGCTTCGCTGAAGCGATCTACAGATTCCGCAACTCGCGCTTCCACGCGCTCGCCCTCTGGAACTACATCTGGTGCAGCGAGCCGCTACTCGATGCACGGCTGGGCGGGCCCGGCGGTATTCAGCGCTATCACACGTTCAGCGCGGGGTTCAGCTGGATGTGGCGAACCAACGTCCGCACCCTGGTCGAGGGCGGCTGGGATATCGAGCAGGAGACGACCCGCTGGACCGTGGGGATCAGTGCCGCCTATTAGGACCAGCGAGGCCGAGCTCAGCCTTCAGGAAGGCGACCACACGCTGCCACGCCTGCTCCGTCGCCCGCATGTTGGCACCCTCACGCCCCGACTGCTGGCGTAGGAACCCATGGCCAGCGCCCTCGTAGATCTCCAACTCATAGCGCTTGCCCAGCCTGTTCATCTCTTCCTCCGCCGCCGGGATCGTCGCGTTGACCCGCGCATCGTCGCCGCCGTAGAGACCGAGCACCGGCGCCTCGACGTTCACCAGCGCCTCGCTGGCCGGAGATGAGCCGTAGAAGACGACCGCAGCGCCGAGGTTCGGCTGCGCAGTGGCGTAGCGGAAGCTGGTCGAGCCGCCCCAGCAGAAGCCGACGACGGCGAACCCCGAGCGGCCTGCCGGCAACGACATAGCATACTCGGCAGCGGCATCGAGCCGCATCTTCACCTCTCCGGCATCGAGCGCCCGGACCAGAGCGACGGCGCCCTGTCGATCCACGGACTCGGTCCCACCACCGTCCGACCCCTTCCCACTGAGCAGATCGGGGGCGATGGCAATGAAGCCTTCCGCCGCCAGCTGGTCGGCGACACCGCGGATCCAATCGCTGAGTCCGTAGATCTCATGAATGACGACGACGACGGGAGCTTTGTCGCTGCGCTCGGGATACACCACCCAGGCCAGCACCGAGTCGCCTCCAGCCGCAACGTACTTCACCCACTCGCCGTGCCGCGGTGAGGCGTCGAGCCGTGCGACCGCATCGTCGCCGGACGCCGGCAGTTCCTGGGCCCATGCGCCCGAGGTAGTGACGAGCAGTGCCGCTGCTGCTGCCACGACAACTACAAGCTGCTTGGTACGCACTTCTACCTCCAAGGTTGATGGTTGGGAATGCTACCGATTCGGAGAACGCACGAATATCGAAGACCGAGTTCCCGTGCGCCAGTCCTGTTGGCAACTCGGGATTCCCGTCACTCCGGGCCCCTTCTGGCGTGACGGGCGAACGGGGCATAGGTTCGCCTTTCCCGGAGACATCCGACCATACGACATAGCCCGTCAGACCGCGATTGCCAGAGATCGGTCTGTCCGAACAACCCAGACGGGGGTAAGCCAGATGAAGATGCGCCTGCTAGCCGTCGCCCCAACCGCTCTCTTTCTCATCGCCGCGAGCAGCATACCGGCTGCAGCACAGATCCCCAGCTTTGCCGAAGTCACGGGTCACGAATTCGGCGAGCGGATCACCGTCCATCACGAGATGGTCGCCTACTTGAAGACGCTCGACGAGGTCTCGGACCGGGTGCGCGTCATCGAACAGGGCGAGACGTGGGAGAAGCGGCTTCTGTTAGTCGCGATCGTGACCGCGCCCGAAAACCACGCGCGGTTGGAAGAGATCCGGCAGGCCGCGCACCAACTGAGCGACGCGCGGATAACGGGCCCCAACGAAGCTGCGCGCATCATGGAGAACCAGCCGGTCATCCTCTGGTACGGTGGGTCGATCCACGGCAACGAGCTTTCGGGCGCCGAGGGGCTGCTGAAGTTACTCGAGCACCTGACGACGCGGAGTGACGCGGCGACGATGGAGGTACTGCAAAACGCTGTCATCCTCATCGACCCGATGCTCAATCCGGACGGGCGCGACGCCTTTACAAACCTGAATCACCAGAACCTGGGGCGCATTCCGAACCCGCTACGCGAGGACTGGAACAACGATTTCACCCGCTGGCAGGGCACCAAGTTCAGGACAGGCCATTACTACTTCGACACGAACCGTGATTGGTTCGCACACACCCAGCGCGAGACGCAGGCACGGGTACCAACGATCCTGGCCTGGCGTCCGCAGGTCGTGGTCGATGCTCACGAGATGGGCACGGACTCGGAGTTCTTCTTCGATCCCGGCGTAGATCCGTACGCACCGTACTTCCCGGAACACTCGAAGCGTTGGTTTGACATTTTCATGCGCGCGTACGCCGCCGCTTTCGACTCGGCGGGTTTCGAGTACACAACGCGCGAGCTGTTCGATTACTTCTACCCCGGCTACACGACAGCGATGCGCTACCTGGGCGCCGTTGGCATGCTCTACGAGAAGGGGTCGAGCCGCGGGCTAGCGATCAATCGGTCCGACGAGACCACTTTGACCCTCGAGTACGCCCTCGAGTACCAGTACCTGGCAGCCTGGACGGCAGCCCGTACATCGGTGCGCGAGCGCTCGAGATTGCTCAGCGAGTACTATGAGTCGCTACGAGCCGACCTCGCCGAGGGCGGCCAGGGCATCCGCCGTTACTTGGTCGCTCCTGAAGGAGATCCCCTCCACGTCGCCGAGCTGGTAAACATGCTGATGCGGAACGGGATCGAGGTGAGCGTTCTGACGCAGACAGCTCGACTGAACAACGTCCGAGATCGCGAGGGGACGTCGGTCGGGAGCCGCGACTTCCCGGCCGGCACCTACGTGGTCGAGGCGGCCCAGCCCCTGAGCCGGCTGGTCCGTACGCTGCTGGAGCCGGACACGCCTACCCCAGAAGAGTTCCTGCGCGAGGCGCGAGCGCGGATCGAGCGGGCGGAGAGCCCACGTTTCTACGATATCACCGCCTGGTCACTACCGCTGCTATTCAACGTGGGCGGCTACAGTACCAGCGATGCGCGAAACGTGTCCGCGGAACGGGTGAGTGGCCAGGTCGTGCCTTCGGCGAGGACGATGGATGAGCGTCCAGGGTACGCGTATCTGATCGACGGCAGCGCGGTCGCCTCCCTGAGCGCGCTCTATCATCTCGAGGCACAGGGCTATCGGACCGCGGCGATCCAGAAGCCCACCAGGATCGCCGGACGGGACATCGCCAGCGGGACGGTGATCGTTCGAGTCGCCCAGAACGATGAGTCCGTGCACGAGGCGGTGCGTGAGGTGGCGGAGCGTTTCCGGCTGACGGTTCGGGGCACGGAGAGCGGGCTGGCCGATCCCGGCTTCCCCGTCCTCGGCTCGGTTTATTCGGTCACCAAAGCTCACGAGCCCAAGATCGCCATACTCGCCGAGGGTCCCATCTCGGGCTACTCCTTCGGTTCGACCTGGTACACGCTCGACCAGCAGTACGAGATACCTGTCACCGTACTGCGCGTTGGCTCGGTGTCCAACAGAGACATCGGTCACTTCAACGTGATCATCGTGCCTTCGGTTTCCGGCGCCGCACTCCGCCGTGAGCTCGGCGACTCGGGCGTTGAACGCCTCACACAGTGGATCCGGGACGGCGGCACGCTGGTCACCCTGGCCTCGGCCACAGACTTCGCACGTGACCTGGAGCTCATCGACCTGCGTTCCTGGTACGATCTGGAGGAGAACGAGGATGCGCAGCGGTTCAATGTTCCCGGTGCCATCTTCGCAGCCAACTTGAACGAGCACCACTGGATGACGGCCGGCTTCGAGAGCATGGACTTGCCGGTGCTGGTGAACTCGAGCCGCATCTACCTGCCACCCGAGGGTCCGCCCTCATCGAGCAGGACCGTCATCGCGACGTACGGGCCGAAAATCTCCGGTCACGCCTGGCCCGAGACGCTGGAGCGTCTGGACGGTGCGGTGTTCGCCTACGAGCAGAACGTCGGCGGTGGCCGGGTGATCGCGTTCGCCGAGGACATCAACTTCCGGGCATTGTGGCGCGGAGCGAACCGACTGCTGCTGAACGCGGTGATACTAGGGCCTAGTGAGTAGGGGTGTCGGCCCGGGCCGGGAGGAGTCGGGGGACCACTCGCTCCGGCCGGGCCGTCAGTCGGGACCTCGCCCATGACGCAGTAGTACCTTCCCCACGCTCGCCCGGGATTCGACGAACGCGTGCGCCTCGGCGACATCATCGAACGGGAAGACCCTGCCGACGACCGGCTTGATCCCCGCCTCGGCTACAAAGGCCCGCAACCGTTCGAAGATCGCCTGCAACCTGGCAGGCTCGGTCAGCAGGTAGCCGAGGTGCGTGGCCATCACGCCCGTGGAGGCTTCGGCCAGCTCGCCGACCTTGGCGCGCGGCAGGTCGCGCCAGGTGCGCCACCACGACAGCGGGCTCCACTTCCTGAGGTCGAGGCCGGCGAAACCGGCCACCACAATCCGGCCGAACGGGTTGAGCAGACTCTGCGACTCCCGGTAGACGCGCCCGCCGACGGTCTCCAGGACGACGTCGGCGCCGCCGCTCAAAGCACGCAAACGCTCGAAACAGTCCGCGTCTCCGTAGCTCAATGCCTCACGCGCACCGAGCGAGCGTACCAGGTCCAGCTTCTCGCGCGAGCCGACGAGCCCGTAGACCTCGCAGCCCAGCCTGGCAGCCAACTGTACCGCCGCAGTCCCCACACCGCCGGCCGCCGCCGTGACGACCACCTTATCCGCCTCCGCGACACGCGCCATCTCGGCCAGCGCGACCCAGGCGGTCATGTAGTTCACGGGGAAGGCCGCGTTTTCCTCCGTCGTGAATGACTCGATGGCCGGGATGGCCCGCTCCACGGGGACGACGACTTTCTCTGAGTAACAGCCGTACTGGGTGCCGACCATCACCGGGCGACCGACCCGCGCCGGATCCACGCCGTCGCCGACTTCATCGATCACTCCCGCACCTTCCATCCCCAGTACGTAGGGCCGCTCGGGCGCCCAGGAATAGAGGCCCTTTCTCGACAGGATCTCGGCGTAGTTGATGCCGGTGTAATCCAGGCGAACGCGCACCTCACCGACGCCGGGCACCGGCTCGGGCAGATCCGACAGCGCGAGCACGTTGGGTTTACCGGTCGCCCGCAACTCGACCGCTCTCACCGCACACTCACAGGATCTCTCTTACGCGCTCGGCGGGCCGCGCGAGGAGGGCCCTATCGCCTCTTTCGACGATGGGTCGCTGCAGGAGCTCGGGATGCTCTACTATAGCATCGAGGATCTCACTGTCCTCGATGCCGGAGCGCCCCAAGTTCAGGTCCCTGTAGACGCGCTCTCTTGTGCGGAGCAACTCGCGCGGAGCAACTCCCATCTTCTTCACGAGCTGTCCGAGTTTTCTGCGCGATAACGGATGGACTGTGTAGTCGACGCGATCGAAGTCGATACCGCTCTCACGGAGCAGCTTCACCAGCTTGCGACTGGCGGGTCACGTCGGCTTCTCGTAGACGACGACGATTCTCTCACTTCGGCTCATTGCAACCTACGTGTTTACACCGATCAGGTAGAGAACGAGAGCGCTGAGCAGCCCGACGGTGAGCAGCCCGAGGCTCGTCCAGCCCACAGCCCGGAACGCCTTTGCGGTGGGGTGCGAGCACATGCCGACTATGGCGATCCCGGTCATCACCAGTGCCGCGATGGCGGTCAGGACATGCTCGCTTCCTACCGCACTGAGGAGCGGCCCGTCGAGATACGCCAGGTCCTCGATCGCGAGAATCAGCAGGTCGAACAGGTTGCTACCCAGGATGCCACCGATGGCGAGGTCGACGGCGCCTATCCGGACGGCCTCGATGGAGATGACGACCTCGGGCACGGAGGTAACGAGCGCCAGGAAGACCGTCCCGACAAACGTCTCCTCCCAACCCATGGTCACGGCCAGCGCTTCGCCGATCACTGGCAAGGCTGTCGCCGCCACCACCAGCACGAGGGCATTGAGGCCGAAGAACAACCAGATGCGTCCCGTGGTCAACGTAGCCATCTTGGCCCGCGGACCGGAGACCTCGACCAACTCGGCGGCCACGGCGACTCGGTTCTCTTCACGCTCGAAGAAGAAGACGCTGCGCACGGCGATCAGATAGATCAGTGGCGCAGCGATCGTGTAAGGACCGATCGGGCCCAGACCAATCGGCGTCACGTGCGTCTGGATGAAGATGGCGGCGGCCGCCGCGCCCAGCAGGATCACGCCGAAGCCGGCGGACAGACTGTGGCCGTGCCGAATCCCGCTGTAGATCGTCCCCGGCCTGTAGATGAAGTCGAGAACCGCGATGATCACCAGGTTGTATATGCAACTGCCAAGCGCGGCGCCCACGGCCAGGTCGGGCTCCCCAACCACGAGGATCGCGCTCAGCCCCGCCACCAGCTCGGGCGCCGAACTGACCCCCGCCAGCAGTATGAGACCCACCCAGGCCCCGCCGAGGCCGGTTCGAGTCGATATTACGTCGCCGTAGCGAGACAGGCGGGCGCCGGAGAACAGGATCGCCAGCAGGCAAACACCAAAGAACAACCAGGCGGTCAGCGGATTGAGCGAGTAGACCAGCTCTCTGAACATGGCCGCAAACTAGTCCCTCGTGGGGTGCGCCGTAACCACCGGCCGCTTCCGCGAGCTTCCCATCGAAATCGGCTTCAACATCTGTCCAATGACGAGCGGCATGAGGGATGCCCCGAGCAAGACGAGCCAATCGCCCGGACTCAGCTGGTAAGTACCGAGCACCCGAGAGAGCAGTGGGTTGTAGACGGTCGCAACCTGGAGACCGATGGTCAGCACGAGGGCGCCCCACACCCAGCGGTTGCGGAACAGCCGGCGCCCGAACACTACCGGTCTGGCGCTCCGCGCATTGAACACGTGGAAGAGCTGCGCGAGTGCCAGCGTCATGAACGCGAGAGTAACGGCGTGCGGAAGCTCAGTCCCTTTGAACTCGAGCGCCCAGATGAAGACGCCGAGCGTGGCCGATGTGATGAGCAGCGAGAAGGTGACGACGCTCGACAGGAACCACGGCGACAGAATTGCCGACTTCGGGTCCCGGGGTGGCCGCCTCATTACATCGGGCTCCGGCGGCTCCATGGCGAGGGCCAGCGCCGGGAACACATCGGTGACGAGGTTCAGCCAGAGGATCTGCAGCGGCAGGAGCGGGAGCGGCATGCCCGCAAGGCCTGTGACGAGAAGCGTTGCGACCTCGGAGAGGTTACACGAGAACAGGTAGAAGATGAACTTGCGGATGTTGTCGTAGATGACCCGCCCGTGTTCCACGGCGACCCCGATGGTCTCGAAACGATCGTCCTGCAGTACTACGTCGGCGGTCTCCTTGGCGACATCCGTGCCGCGCAGGCCCATCGCCACACCGATGTCGGCCTTCTTTAGTGCCGCGGCGTCGTTGACCCCGTCGCCCAACATGCCGACGATATCGCCCCGCCCCTGAAGCGCTTCGACGATTCGTAGTTTGTGCTCGGGGGTCACCCGGCTGAACGCGGCCACCCGGCCGACACGCTCGCCGAGCCCCGCCTCCGAGAGGCTCGACATCTCGCGCCCCCGGACGGTCTCGTCGCCGCCGCGCAGGAGTCCGAGATCGCGCCCGACGGCTTCGGCGGTGACGGCCTGGTCGCCGGTGATCATCACCGTGCGGACGCCTGCGTTGTGGAAGCGCGCGACGGTCTCGCGCACTCCCTCAGCAGGCGGGTCCTGTATTCCAGCGAAGCCGACGAAGACCAAGTCGTGCACGGTCCCGGGGCCCGGGCCCTCACCTTCAGCGAGCTCCCGGTAGGCCAGGGCCAGCACGCGCAGTCCGCGAGCGGCGAGCTCACGGTTACCGTCGAGAAGAGCGGCGCGCGCGGCATCGTCCAACCGGACGACGCCGGCCTCGGTTAATCTGCTGCTCGACTCCTCTACAATGCGGCGCGGCCCACCTTTGATGCAGACCACGCTCCTGCCGTCCGGCGCGCGGTGGAAAGTCGCCATTAGCTGCCGCTCGCTCGAGAACGGGAGCTCGGCAACCTCCGGGTATTCCGCCTGTAGATCCTCGCGCCTCAATCCCGCCTTCCGAGCCAACACGAGAAGCGCCGCCTCGGTGGGATCGCCAGTCACCGCCCAACCCTCGTAGGTCTTCCTGACGGTTGCCCGGTTGGCCAAGGCTCCGATCCGCAGAGCGAGCTCGGCGCCAGGTACGTCGGCGGGGCTAACAACCGCACCATCTATCCGGAACTCTCCATCAGGCTCGTAGCCCGCACCGGTTACCTCGAGGTGCTTACCACCAACGGCGAGGGCCGTCACGGTCATCTCCCCGGCGGTGAGCGTCCCTGTCTTGTCGGTACAGATCACGGTCGCCGAGCCCAGCGTCTCGACCGCGGTCAGGCGGCGGACCAGAGCCTGGCGCCGCGCCATGCGCCGCACCCCGACGGCCAGGGTGATGGTTGCCACGACGGGCAACCCTTCAGGGACGGCGGCAATCGCCAGCGCGATACCCGTCTCGACCATGAGCCACAGCTCTTCACCACGGATTAGGCCCAGCCCGGTGACCAGCGCGGCGACGCTGAGGGTCAACCAGACGAGTCGCCGGCTCAGCGAGTCGAGACGGCGCTCGAGCGGTGTCTCGCCGGCCTCGGTCTCCTGAACGAGCTTGCTGAGATGCCCGATCTCGGTGGCTGCCCCTGTAGCGACCACGACGGCCCGTGCCGAGCCCGTGGTGACGAGCGTGCCCTTGTAGACCATCGAGGCCCGCTCTGCCAGAGGAACCTCCTCTCCTTCCTCCTCCACGACCGCATCCGGGTTCTTGCCCACCGGTAACGACTCTCCGGTCAGCGGCGCTTCGTTGATGCATAGCTCGGTGGCCGACAGAACCCTCGCGTCCGCAGGAATCGCCGCGCCCGATGCCAGAACGATCACATCGCCTGGAACCAGGGACCGAGCATCCACTCGCTTCTCCTCGCCGTCACGCAGCGCAACCGCCTCCTGCACCTGCAGGCGACGCAGAGCATCCATTGCAAGCCGAGCTCGCCACTCCGTCCAGAAGCCCACCGCCGTATTGATCACCAGCACGACCACTATCGCAGCCGCTTCCAGGAGGTCGCCGATCGCCAGCGCCACGGCGGCCGCGGCGAAGAGCAGCAGGACGACGAGGCTCTTCAGTTGCTCAAAGAGGATCTTCCAGGGGGAAATCGGACGCGCGACCTGCAGAGCGTTCGGGCCGTAGCGTTCAAGTCGCGCAGCGGCCTCGACACCGCTCAGCCCTCCGGCAGCCGCAGCGAGCCGCCCGAGTACGTCGGGGACCGGAAGCGCATGCCAGACTATCGTCTCGCGATCGTCGCGAACGCCTTGCTCAGTGGACGCCACAGCTGGCGAGGATGGTTTGACTCCGTTTCAGCCGGCCCCGTTCCGCCAGAGAAGATGGGGAACCGGACAGCACGGCATCTGAGTGACCCCGGTGGCAGGAACGTCGTCAGCACAGGCGTTTCGCGCAAGCGGGTCCGCGGCGCTTGAGTATCCGACCCTTTCAGACGAACTTATGTAGGAAGGCGCCCTTCGAGCGCCAACGACAAGGGAAGGAATAGGCATGCCTACTCGTCGTACGCTAACGACATTCCTCATCGGGTTGGCCCTCGGCATCGTGCTGGCCTTTGTGGGCCGGGCGTTTGTGGGCAGTCGCTTGCCGGATTCGATCGCAGGACAGCGTGAGTCGCTCGACGGGGTCGTCACCGCCAAGCAGCTGGAGGGGGACCGCCTGCTGCTGACCGTCGTGACCCCAGCCGGGGCCACGCTGGTAACGTTCAAGAAGCGGGTGGCGGAGATCGCTTTACTGGTCGACGAGGGCGACCGAATCACGCTCAGCCTCTCGCGCTACCAGCCTTTTCTCGAAGACCCACAGATAGCGCGGGTGATGCCGCCCGACCTCTATGCGGAGCCCGCTGAGCAGATGGCACCCGACAGTGCGGGCGCCCCTGGTGACACGCTTCCGGAGGCGGACAGCGTTCCCAAGACAACAGACGCACCCTGGTACGACTAATCCGGTCCGGCATACAGCGAGACGAAGGAGCGCCGCCGGACCCCTTGCAGGGTCCGGCGGCGCTTCACCTATCGGCCCGGTTCGAGACCGGGGCTAGTTCTTTGCGACCTGAATCGGAATCCGCCGTGCGGTTGCCGCAGCTGACTTCTCGATGCGGACCTTCAGCACGCCCTTGTCATACTCGGCAGCTATCTTCTCCTGATCGACCGGCGCCGGCAGCGGCACCGTCCGCCGGAACGACCCGAACCGGCGTTCCGCGTAGCAGTAGCCTCCGCGACGCTCTTCCGACTCTTCCTTCTTCTCACCCGACACGGTCAGCGCGTCCCCCGACAGCGATACATCGATGTCGTCCGGATCGACACCGGGCAACTCCATCCGCACGGTGAACGCATCCTCGCCCTCACTCACATCGACGGACGGCGACCAGGCGCCGGCCCACGAGCCGGGCTGGGAAAGCAACCGCCCCGCGCCGAAAAACGGCTCGTCGAAGAACCTCTCGAACAAACGGTCTATGTCCGAATGGAAACGGCTCAGCGCGGCCGGGCGGACCGGGAGACTCCCCTCCTGACCACCCGTCTTACCGCGCCAAGGAATCAGTCTCGCGAGCAACAATTCCAACACCTCCTTCTCAGTCTATCGTGGCCTTAAGGTCGTCCAGGCCCGAGAACTCAACTGCGAACTTCAATCTTGCGGGTCTTTGCCTTATCGGCCTTCGGCAGATGAAGGACGAGCACCCCGTCGGCGTGTTCGGCCGTGATCCGATCGACATCTATGTTTTCACTTACCTCGAACACACGGTGGAAGTCACCAATTCCATACTCTCGAAGCAGGTAGTTCGTACCCTCAGGCTGCCGATCCGCGACCTTCGCATGAATGGTCAGCACGCCCTTCTCGAAGTTGATGTCGATATACTCAGGCTTTGCGCCAGGCACATCCGCTAGTACCCGCAGCTCCTCACCCGTCTCGAGGATATCCACCACGGGCCTGTACTGAAGCGCGCCACGCGTCGGCTCCTGCCGGGCGACCTCGCGCCCAACCTGCTTCTCCATTTGCGTTCCATTCTCCATCGCTTCTTCTCCTTATTCTACAGCGACACGCCTCGCACTCACTTGCTGATAGCGTTCACTTCGATCTTCCGAGGTTTCGCACTGGCCGCCTTCGGCAGCACAATCGTCAGCACCCCATTCTCTAACCGAGCCTCCACCTTGTGCGCGTCGACGTCGACAGGGAGGCGCACAACACCGCTGAACGTGCCGGTGCCGCGCTCGCGACGGTGATACGTCACACCTTCCCGGTTCTCACCCCCTCGTTCACCCTTGATCGTCAGCTCGTTACCCGTCACGAGTATCTCAAGATCCTCCATCTTGAGGCCCGGCACCTCCGCCTCGGCAAACAGAACCTCCTCGTTCTCCCAGATAATCACCGCCGGGAAGCTCCGCTCACGCAACCGGCCGCGTCGAAACCAAGGGTCCTCGACCAAGAACGCACCGACCACGTCTTCCAGCGCCCGCTCAAGCTCACCACGCAGCCGGCTCGCTGGTAAAGTCCGATTCGCAGTCCATCCGTTCATCATTTTTCTTCTCCTTTTGCAATCTGCTCCAGAGCCGAGCCCGGTTACCTCTCGCATCCCACGGCTCGCTCCCAATTCGAGTTCTTTGGACCTTCGCGCCCAAGAAAGGGCAAGCGTCGTGCCAGTCGCGGCCAGGGGGGCTAATACGCAATGTTGTTATTGACATAGAGTTACAAGCCCGGTCCCCAGGCTGCTCCGAGGTCGCCCCGGCAACTGCCAAAGTGGCAGCGGGCCCCGGCGGGGGAGGCCTGCCCTTCCTGCAACCTCGGCCACCTTGACGGCCGGCTGGCCGCCGCCGTAGGCTAGCCGTTCCAGTTTCAGGAGCGGTGTGCTTGAGCCAGCAACTACTGATCGCCTTGGCGAGCATCGTCACCCTCGGTATCGCGGCCGAGTGGCTGGCGTGGCGGATTCATCTGCCCTCGATCCTGGTGCTCTTGGTGTTCGGCTTCGCGGCGGGCCCGGCGACGGGATTCCTGAACCCGGACGCCATGTTGGGCGAGCTGCTGTTCCCCATCGTGTCGATCTCAGTAGCGATAATCCTGTTCGAAGGGGGAATGAGCCTTCGGATACGGGAGTTGCGCGAGATCGGATACGTGGTTCGCAACCTGATCAGCGTGGGAGCGCTTCTGACGTGGGTGCTCTCGGCGGCAGCGGCGCACTACGTGATTGGGCTCGACCTGCAGCCGGCGGTGCTGCTCGGGGCGATCCTGGTGGTGACGGGGCCGACGGTGATCGTGCCTCTGTTGCGGCATGTGCGGCCGGTTCATCAGGTGGGGTCAACGCTGAAGTGGGAAGGCATCCTTATCGATCCTATCGGAGCGGTGCTCGCGGTTCTCGTGTTCGAGGCGGTTCTGGCCGGCGAGGTGGAGGCGGCAACGACGGCGGTGCTACTGGCGCTATCAAAGACAGTCGTCATCGGTGCCGTGCTGGCGGCGCTGGGCGCCGGGTTACTAGTCCTGCTCATGCATCGGCAATGGGTACCGGAGTTTCTGGAGAGTCCCCTGGCGCTGATGGTGGTGGTGGCGAGCTTCGCCGTCTCGAACATCCTGCAGCCGGAGTCGGGGCTGCTCACCGCCACGCTGATGGGTGTCGCCGTGGCCAACCAGAAGGTCGTGGGCGTCCGGCACATTCTGGAGTTCAAGGAGAACCTGCGGGTCCTACTGATCTCGGGTCTGTTCATCCTGCTGGCGGCACGGTTGCAGATGGAGGCTCTGAGACAGATCGGGTTTCGGGAGCTGGGCTTTCTGGCGGCACTCATCATCGTCGTTCGCCCCGCTGCCGTTGCGCTCTCGTCCTTTAGGTCGGAGTTCAGGTGGCGCGAACGTGCTCTGCTGTCGTGGATCGCGCCCCGAGGGATCGTAGCGGCCGCCGTCGCCTCGATCTTCGCCCTCGAGCTTGCCGAGGCCGGCTACGCAGGAGCCGATCGGTTGGTGGCGATCACATTCATGGTGATCATTGGCACGGTGGCCATCTACGGCCTGACCGCTGCTCCGGTGGCCCGCTGGCTCGGCGTCGCTCAGACTGACCCGCAGGGAGTGCTGATCGTCGGTGCGCATCCCTGGGCTCGCGAGATTGCCAGAGAGCTCAAGGACGAGGGGATCGCGGTCCGCCTCGTGGATACAAACTACGCGAACATCGCGGAAGCCCGCATGGCGGGCCTGCCGATCTACTACGGGAGCGCGTTGACCGAGGGTACCCTCGACAACATTGAACTCGAGGGGATCGGCCAACTGTTGGCGCTGACCTCCAACGACGAGGTCAATTCGCTGACCGCCCTCCATTTCAGTGAAGTCTTCGGGGATGACCGAGTCTTCCAACTGCCACCGGAACAGCTGACCGCCACCACGAAGCAGGTCGTGTCACAACATCTGCGGGGCCGCTTCCTTTTCGACCCGAGCGCCTCCTACTGGCAGCTCACGGCACGATTCGACGCCGGCGCTGATGTCAAGACGACGAATTTGACGGAAACCTTCGATTACCAAACATTCAGAGAACGTTACCGTAATGCGATCCCCTTATTCCTCATCGGCGAGGGTGCTCGCCTGACAATCTTCACGGCGCAGAATCCACCCAAGCCCAGCCGGGGCCAGCGAGTTGTGGCCGTGGTCGACCCGCTGACCGGAGTGGACCAAAGCGATGCTCCGAGCTGATCGCTGACTTCAGAGGGGCACGAGGTATGGGACTTATCGGTGAGCTGTACCGCCTGCAGGAGGAGCGGGGTTACCTCAGCGCCGACGACCTTGCGGCGTTGGCCGAGCAACTGCGCGTTCCTCTCTACCGGGTGGAAGAGGTCGTCTCTTTCTACACGCACTTCCGCACCGCGCCGCGACCAAAGACGGAAGTCTCCATCTGCCGTGACCTCGCCTGTCACCTGCTGGAGTGCCGGGACTATTGCTCGAAGGTCAGAGAGTTGCTGAGTGGCGACGGTGAAGTGGATGTCCACGAGGTCTCGTGCCTTGGGCGTTGCGAGTTCGCCCCAGCCGCTCTGGTGAATGAAGTTCCCGTCGGCCGCGTCAGCCCCGAGGAGCTGGCGTACTACGCACGTGCGCCAGAGCGACTACCGCCGGCGCGCAGCGTGCACACCCGTCGCTGGCGCATCGACTACTGCGGCGAAAGCGGCCAAAAGTACTCGGTCTACGAGAGCTACCGAGAGCGCGGGGACGCCGCCGCTCGCGAGATCATCGAGACGCTCAAGACAGCCGAACTGCGCGGGATGGGCGGCGCCGGTTTTCCAACAGGCCTCAAGTGGGATCTGGTCAGCAAGGAGACCGCCACACCCAAGTACGTGATCTGCAACGCGGACGAGAGCGAGCCGGGCGCCTTCAAAGACCGCGTGATCCACGAAGAGCTGCCCCACCTGGTAATCGAGGGGATGTGTCTCGCGGCCCTGGTCACCGGGGCGAAGCAGGGATACGTCTACGTGCGCAACGAGTACGAGCCCGAGCGTCGCGCGATGCAGCTGGCACTCGATGACGCACGGGCGCGCGGTGTACTGGGTGAGCACTTCGACATTGAGATCTTCGTTTCGCCTGGTGGTTACATCCTCGGAGAGGAGACTGCGCTACTCGAGGCGCTGGAGGACCGGCGCGGCGAGCCGCGCAACAAGCCTCCCTACCCAGGCCAGAAAGGACTGCGGGGCCAGCCCACGGTGGTCAACAACGTCGAGACGCTCGCCCTGGTCCCGGCCATCCTGAGGAACGGCGCCGACTGGTGGAAGGCGCAGGGTATCAGAGGTCATTTCGGTCTCAAGTTCATCGGCGTCTCGGGTCACGTAGAGAACCCGGGAGTCTTCGAGATCCGTTTGGGGAAGACGATAGCGGAGCTGATCGAGCGGGCCGGAGGAGTCAAAGACGGAAAGGCACTCAAGGCCTTCGCACCGGGCGGAGCCAGCTCGAATTTCTTGCCGGCCGAGGCGGTGGACACGGAGATAGGATTCGAAACGATCGCGGAGGCCGGTAGCATGCTCGGCGCCGCCGCTCTTGTGGTCATGGCCGAGGGCACCGACATGATCGAAACCGCGACGAACGTGACGCGGTTTTTCCGTAACGAGTCGTGTGGCAAATGCGTGCCGTGCCGTACCGGCACCGAGAAGGTCGTTGCCATGCTGGAGAGCATACTCGCCGGCAAGGCAGACGGCGCGCTGCGCGACATCCTGCCGACTCTAGACGAGACGCTGGCTGAGACCTCTATCTGCGGGCTGGGCCAGGTGGCACTCGGCCCCGTCACTTCTGCGTTGAAGTACTGGGGCGACGAACTGGACGCCTACCTTGCGAAGTCGCAGGACCGCTGACCGGCGAGGAGAGCGATGATCAAGAAGGCGGAGACCACTCAGACGATCAATCTGACGATCGACGGCCGGAAGGTCACCGTCCCGGCGGGCACGACGATATGGGACGCGGCGAAAGAGCTGGGGATCGAGATCCCGGGCCTCTGCCACGACCCACGACTGCGGCCGGTGGGCGTCTGCCGCATGTGTGTGGTCGACATCGGGGAGCGAGTGTTGGCGGCGGCCTGCGTGCGCGAGGCGGCCGACGGCATGGACGTTCAGACCAATTCCGAAAAAGTACAACGCTGCCGCAGGACGCTAACCGAGCTTCTGTTGTCCGATTACACCGCGGAATCGCTCCGCGAGCAGAAGACCGGCGACGATCTACTCCTGGCGCTCGCCCGCGACTTCGGAATCGAGCGGGTAGCTATCGAGCTCCCGGCCGGTGACGGGCGACCCCAAGATCTGTCATCACCGGTCATCGACGTGGACCATTCCGCCTGCATCCTCTGCGACCGCTGTATCCGGGCCTGCGACGAGGTTCAGCATAACAATGTAATTGGACGCACCGGTAAGGGTTACGGGTCAC
This sequence comes from uncultured Gemmatimonadota bacterium, assembly GCA_964345885.1. Classification (GTDB taxonomy): domain Bacteria; phylum Gemmatimonadota; class Gemmatimonadetes; order Palauibacterales; family KS3-K002. Next base: position 102,103 of record CAYFSW010000178.1, read on the forward strand.
GGATCTCCTTCGACTTCAACGTGCCAATGGGCGTGAGTACCTGTGTCGCGTGTGGTGAGTGCGCCGCCGTTTGCCCCACTGGGGCGCTGACCAACAAGAAGCTCATGGTGCCGATCCAACCGCGGGACGAGTTGGAGAGCGTGCAGTCGGTCTGCCCGTACTGTGGAGTGGGTTGCGCTATCACCTACCACGTGGACAGAGACGCCAACGCCGTCGTGTTCGCCGAGGGACGGGAGAGCCCCGCCAGCGACTCGCGCCTCTGTGTGAAGGGACGCTACGGATTCGACTACGCGAAGCACCCGCAACGACTGACGGTCCCGCTCATACGCAGGGACGACTTCTATCCGAAGGGCCCACTCTCCTCCGCCGTGAAGGGCGAGCGGCGCAAGAAGCCGGGCGGCCTGGTGGACTACGAGGAAGTGATGCCGGCGTTCCGCGAGGCGACGTGGGAGGAGGCTCTGGACCTGGCCGCAGGGCGCCTCAAGGAGATCAAGGAGAAGGACGGTCCCTCGGCGCTGGCCGGGTTCGGCTCGGCGAAGTGCAGTAACGAAGAGGCCTACCTGTTCCAGAAGCTCGTGCGCGCGGTCTTCGGTACCAACAACGTGGATCACTGCACGCGCCTCTGTCATGCCTCGTCGGTCGCCGCTCTGCTCGAGACAATCGGCTCTGGCGCCGTTACGAACGTGTTCGCCGACGTGCACAACGCCGATGTCGCCGTGGTGACGGGCAGCAATACGACGGAGAACCACCCTGTCGCTGCGACCTTCATCAAGGACGCCGCAGCGAGCGGCACGACGCTCATCGTGATCGACTCGCGTGAGACGGGCATCGCCAGGCACGCACACCACTTCTTGCACATAAAGCCGGGATCGGATGTAGCGCTCTACAACGCGATGATGCACGTGCTGATCGAGGAAGACCTGGTGGATCACGACTACATCCGCGATTACACCGAGGGCTTCGAGGGACTGCGCGAGTTGGTGAAGAACTACACCCCGGAGATGGCAGAGGAGATCTGCGGCATCCCCGCCGACCGCATCAGGGAGGTCGCCCGCGTGTTCGGACGCGCAGGCTCCGCTCTAGTCTTCTGGGGCATGGGCATCTCGCAGCACACTACCGGCACCGACAACGCCCGCTGCCTGATCTCTCTGGTCCTGCTCACCGGCAATGTGGGCCGGCCGGGAACGGGCCTGCACCCGTTGCGCGGTCAGAACAACGTGCAGGGCGCATCGGACGCCGGCCTGATCCCAATGGTCTACCCGGACTATCAGAAGGTGGCGAGCCCTGAATCACAAATGAAGTTCGAGAAGGCATGGGGTGTGTCGCTCGACCCGAACCCGGGCCTAACCGTCGTCGAGATCATCAACGGAGCCCTGGTCGGAAGCATCAAGGGGATGTACATGATGGGCGAGAATCCCTTCCTGTCGGACCCCAACGGGAACAAGGTCCGCAAGGCACTTGCCAACCTCGAGTTCCTCTGTGTGCAGGACATCTTCCTCACCGAGACGGCCGAGTTCGCGGACGTCATCTTGCCCGCGACCTCTTTCTTCGAGAAATACGGCACCTACACGAACTCGGACCGCCGTGTCCAGGTGGGACAGAAGGCGATCGAGCCGCCGGGTCAGGCGCGCTTCGACTGGGAGCTGGTCTGCGAGATCGCGACGCGCATGGGTTACCCGATGAGCTACGAGAGCGCCGAGGAGATCTTCGCCGAGTTCACCTCGCTGGCCCCCAGCTACTCGGGCCTCGACTACGAGAACCTGAAGCCGGCCGGCAAACTGTGGCCCTGCCCCGATCCGGCAACGAGCGACGGGGTGCAGTTGCTATTCGGTGACGGCTTCCCCACCGGGAGCGGCCGCGGCAAGTTCGTGCCCGTCGACTACCAGCCGGCGGCGGAGCTGCCCGATGAGCAGTATCCCTTCATCTTGAGCACCGGCAGGATACTCGAGCACTGGCATACCGGGACGATGACGCGCAGGTCCAAGGCCCTCGACGCCATCGAACCGGAAGCGACATGCCAGATGAACCCGGACGACCTGACCGAGCTAGGTGTGGATCCGGATGGCTACGTCAAGTTGAGCACAAGGCGCGGGTCGATCACGTTGAGGGCACGGGCGACGCCGGGGGTGGCACGAGGAAATGTTTTCGTGCCGTTCCACTTCCGCGAGGCGTCCGCCAACATACTGACGAACGACGTGCTGGACCCCTTCGGAAAGATCCCGGAGTTCAAGTTCTGTGCGGTGAAGGTGGAGAAGGCGGGGTCGCCCGCCTGAGATGAGGGTGGCGGCGGGAGTCACTCCGGTTCGGCAGCCTGGTCCGAGCGGGGCGCCGCGAGTCGGATCTCCACCGGGGACTCCTTGACGAATTCGGAGAACATCTTCGGCGACATCGCCCAGACGCTCGAGTGCGCGTCGCCGGCAAAGGCGAGCACGCCCTCGACCTCGCGCTGTAACCCCGCACTCCGGGCGATGTCCCCGGCGAAGCACGAGGCGAGCGCCTCGAGACGACTCTGAAGCATTCTCGGCGACACCTCCACGACGACATCCTCCTCGAACCCCGGCTGAACGAACTGCTGCCACCAGCCGTGTTCATCGCCGGGCAACTCGCTCCCCCGGGTCAAGATCAGGCCTGCCAATTCGTCATCCAGATTATGGGTACGAAACGCTGGGCCCTCTTGCGCGACGAAAGTGAGGCTGAGGCGCTTGACGCCAATGTCCTCGATCAGTGCCTTCAGATCTCTCTGCATCTCCTGCTCATCGACGTACCCGTTTGACGCCAGCGTGCCCTGGGCGCTCTTCAGCTTGATCGAATACAGGCAGTAGCCAGAGGCGGGACCGGTGCAGTAGTAGGACGACTCGTCAACCAGATACTGCGGGAAGAGTTGTCTGCCATCCTTCGTGCTGAGCGCCTTCTCTCCCTCGACCGAGAATTGCCTACGTCGGCCTGCACGGTCGCCGAATCGCAATCGAAGAGAGACGAGCAGGGCCACGAGCAGTGTTCCGCTGGGCGCGAAGCCAAGGCCAAGGTATCCGATGCGACCCCAGGCGACGAAACAGACGCCGGTCGAGATTATTACTGCCCAGGGCCAGACGTCACACCCGTTGACAGAGCCGGACGAGACAGACTTCTCCTCGTCCAACACCGCTACGAGCAGGTCCACGAGAAAGTGCAAAGTGAGTACGCTGATCAGAGCGCTGAGTAGGACTGTTATGCCGAGGTACGGGATCATGATCGCCGAGCTACGATTTTACCGCCGACAGGCGGCGGCCTCGGCGGGGCGGGCCTCGGTTAGCTGTTACGCCTCAGGCAGCACGGGGTTCCGGGCCGCCTCGGGCAGCTCAGTACCGGAATACAGCTGCGACGGGGCTCCGCCGGTCCGGGACCTGATCCGGCTCAACCGCGTAAACGTCACCCGCGTGCGCCAGCGTCTGCACCGCGGCAAGGTCCAGGAGGTCCTGGTCACCCGGCTGCCGACTCTCGTGCACTTCCAGCTGACCTGCATTCGCCTCGAACGCGCCCCACTGCTGGACCCCCACCGCGACGAAAAGGGAGTCGACGCGTCCCTGGTGCGCCGACGGGACGATCCTGTTCAGATCGCCCGACGCCTTACCGGTCCCGGCCAATTCCCTGTACTTCGCCGACGCGCGTGCTTGCGCCCTCGCGAAGTGTGGTTCCAGGATGGACCACGCTCTGTCATGCAGCTCCTGAGCGGACAACCCATCGGGATTGCCGACGATCCCTTCTTCCATCAGCTGGGCACACGTGTTCGCCTCGCGGTAGATGGGCAATAGATAGTCGACACCGGCCAATACGAGAGGGATGCGCTCCGCGCACACCAGGTCTTGCAAGCCCCTATCGATCTGCTTGAAATAGCGGAGCAGGTCCTTCTTGTGCTCCGACTCGTCGCCCGCCGAGCCGTGACCGTGAAAGATCGCCGACCCTCCTCGCTGAGCTGTGTGGAGTTGCAGTTGCCGTTCCCGCTCTTCGTCGCCCAGGGCCTCAGCAAGACTCGTAGGCACATCCTCCAGGTTCACCTCGCCGACGCTATGCCGCGTCCCCTGCAGCAGGCGAACCTGTTTCTGACTCAGCGCCAGAACGTAGAAGCGCCCGTCGCCGCTGAGCAGCGGCAGCAGTGGCTTAACGTGAAATCGATCGGTGACCACGACGAGCTCGGCGAAGTTGAATGGTAGTCGATAGCTGCGAAACGTCTCCGGCGACGCGAAGACGGCGAGCCCGTCACTCTGATGCTGCCAGAACACTCTGTCATTCAGCAATTTTCGCGCAGGCTCGAGGATCTTGTCTGCGTCGGCCCGACGCAGTCCGTTATTGCGCAGCCGTTCTTCCGCCTGCTTGAGCACGTTCTTCAGGCGGATTGGGTCCTGTTGCGTCTCGGGACCCAAGCGATGCGTGGGAAGATACATCGAGACGCACAGGTCGCCGCGTTCATCGATGAGCGTCCCGATTTCATCCTTGTTGAGGAGATCCATCTCAACCTCACGGTGCCACGGAGCTTGTGGTGGGTCTGGGCCGAGGCGCTGCGCCCTCGGCGCCGATTCTCAAGATACCATCCTTTCCGAGGTTTGGGGATTCTGGGAATCCGGGATTCCCGACGTCCCCGATACCACGGATACCACGGATACCACGGATTCCACGGGTTGCCGGCGTTCCAATTCCCAACCCCCCGAATCCCCGAATTCCCTATTCCCGAAGCCTATAATCGGAACGCCGGCCGCGGTCGCCGGGTTCGATCAGCGGCGGGGGCGGTATTGAATCCCCCGGGTCGGAGGGGCCGTAGTGCTGAATAGGGACGGGCAGTATAATACTCTGTGAGGACCGGAGCCGATGTTTATGATTGAGCTAATCCTCGCCGGCGGCGTAGCCTACGGCGGTTACAAGTACACGAAGAAGTTTGTGGTCAAGAAGTTGCGCTTCGTACCGAAGGCCCGGCGCGGAGCCGCGCCTTGGTTGGCTGGAGCCGGCGCGCTAATCCTGGCCGCCCCCGTGGTCGCAGCCCTACCACTGATCACCGGGTTCACCGCTGCGGCCTTCGGCGCCAGTGTGGCCGGCGGCGTGGCCTCCGGCAACAAGGAGATCGAAAAAACGAACATCTGGGGCGACCGCCGCTGAGGGAGGTCCCAAGCGATCAACCGCTTCAATCAGTTACTACACGGCCGCCGCGTTTCCAGCGCGGCGGCCGTCGCGTTCCCTAGCCGGTCTCAGCCCGTTCCCCTTGAATCCAGCGCTGACCCAACCCGAAGGCGCCGGCGACGAGCACCATCAGCAGAACACCGTAAGCGGCTGCGGCGCCGAGATCGAAGTCTCTGAGCTGAGAGAGGATCTCGATCGATATCGGCCGGGTTCGGTGTGTGTAGAGAACGATCGAGGCCACGAACTCACCGAGCCCGGTGACGAAGGCGAGGGAAGCGCCCGCCGCGATAGCGGGTAGCAGGCCTGGGACTATGATACGGCGCAGCGTGCGCCAACGGCCGGCGCCCAGAGACGCGGCCGCCTCCTCGAGGCTCGGGTCGAGCTGACGGAACCCGGCGAGCGCCGCCCGTCCGGTCAGGGGCAGCACGCGTAGCGTGTATGCCAGTACAAGGATCGAAGCGGTACCCACCATTACGAATCGTCCTGCCCAAGGCTGATTCACGCTAAAGGTAGTTGCCAGCGCGATGGCGAGGACGGTACCGGGCAGCGCCCAGGGCAGCGCCAACATACCCTCCAGCAGGCGGCGGCCCGGGACGCGCCAGCTCACGACGAGCCGCCCGACGAAGACGGCGACGACGACCGCGATGATCGTCGCCCCCGCAGCCATGAGTAGCGAGTTCAGGATCGGCCGCAACGTGCGCGCCTCGGCGAACAGCTGGGCGTAGTTCTCCAGAGAGTAACGGGGCGGCAACGTCTGCACCGTCCAACTGCCATCGGGGACCAGTGAGACGAGTAGCAGCGTTAGGTGGGGCAGAATTAGCAGGAGCACGCCAGCTCCCGCCACGGCCGGCACACCGATCGCCGCCCAACGTGACTTCACCGGCACCCGAAGCGGAGCCGAGCCTTTGCCCGGCGACACGTATTCGCGCGCCCCCTCCCAGCGGGCCAACGGCCAGAGTATGAGCAGCGAGACGGCTGCCAGCATCACCGTCTCGACCATCGCCATGCCGATCTCACCCTGCAGCTTGCTGTTGAAGATCTGTGTGGTCATCACCCGAAAGCCGCCGCCGAGTACGTAGGGTGCACTGAACGACGCCATGGACGTCATGAAGGTGAGCAGTGCCGCGCCCGCCAGGGTCGGCGTCAGCAGGGGGAGAGTCACTCGGCCGAAGGTACGGAAACGACCCGCGCCCAGAGAGGCCGCGGCCTCGAACACGGCCGGATCGAGCCGCGCCAGTCCAGCCAGGGTGAACAGGTAGAAGTAGACGTACATCGAGTAGGCGTGTACGGCGAGGATCGCCCCGGAGCCGCGTAACCGCCAGGGCGGAGACTCCAATCCGAGCAGGTCCTGCACGAGCCGGGTCGCGATCCCGCTCTCACCATATAGGAAGAGGATCGCGATCACGCCGACGAGCGGCGGCAGGAGGACCGGCATGGCCGCCAAGGCACCCAGCAGGCGACGGCCGGGGAACTCATAGCGAGCGAACAACAAGGCGAGCGGCACACCGATGAGTGCGGAGAAGACCACGGTAAGGGCCGAGATCCAGAAGCTCGACCAGAGGGCACGCAACTCGGACGCGGTGCCAAGGAAGGCGGCATAGTGCCTGAGCGTGAAGCCCTCTTCACCGCGCAGGCTCCCGGCGAGCACTACGAGGTTCGGGTAGACGACCGCCCAGAACAGGATCACAAAGACCGCGACCACCAGGAGCCGGTCCTTCGGTCCCAGCCGCCGGCCGCCGTCGCCGCTCCAGGCGCTCAAGGGTCCTGTCCCTCGCTCCGCACCGTGAAGACAAAGAGGCCGGTGGGCGCGGAGCGCGGCACCACCGCGACGACGTCGCCGAGTCGCGCTTGGTCGGCGCCCGCCTGGACCTCGAGCTCGCCGCCCTCCACCGCCACCGTGTAGACATAAATGGATCCAGCGAAACGCCGGTCCTTCACCTCACCGCGTAGCGCTGCCTCGGTAACGGGGCCGGCGAACGCTAGAGCTTCGGGTCGCGCCAACAACCTTACCTCAGCCCCCGGCTGCAAAGACCCACCGGTGGCCGGCGTTAGCGCTCTCCACATCACATCGCCGGCCAGGCGAAAGGTGACTATCCCATCCCGGTCGATCGTTTCCACCCGTCCCGTCACCGCGCCTGCGCGACCGAGGAACGTGGCGACGAACTCGCTGGCCGGGCCGTGGTACAGATCCTCCGCCGGGCCGAGTTGCTCGAGCCGTCCCTCGCGCATCACCGCGATGCGGTCGCTCAGGTCGAACGCCTCCTCTTGATCGTGTGTGACGTATACCGTGGTAATGCCGATCTCTTTGACCAGAGTACGCAGCTCGCGCCGCGTTTGCTCGCGCAGCGAGGCGTCCAGGTTGGACAGGGGCTCGTCCAGCAGCAGCACCTTCGGCTGTGGGGCGAGCGCTCGCGCCAACGCCACCCGCTGCTGCTGTCCGCCGGACAACGAGCCGATCGACCGACCCCCGGCGCCCGGTAGGCGCACGAGCTTGAGGGCGCGCGCCACACGTTCGTCGATCTCCATTCGCGTGAGACCGGCGGTCTCGAGACCGAACGCCACGTTCGCCCCAACGCTCATGTGCGGGAAGAGCGCGTAGTGCTGGAAGACCATTCCGAAGCCGCGCTTCTGGGGCGGCAGCCGTGTAACGTCGCGCCCGTCCAGCACGATCCGCCCCCAGTTGGGTGTCTCGAAGCCCGCGATCATGCGGAGCGTCGTCGTCTTGCCGCAGCCGCTAGGGCCCAACAGGGTGACGATCTCATGCTCGCCGACCGACAGCGACAGCTCGTGGACAGCGGGCGTGCCTGCGAACGTACGGGTCAGATGATCCAGCTCTAGGAAGGCCTGCATCAACCGCCACCGCGGATGTGCGCGTCCCAGTACCTCATCCACTCGCGGCCGCGCTCCTCGAGCAAATCCCAATCGAGCTCCATCGGCCGGAGCTCATCGTTGACACGGATCAGCCACTCAGGTAGCGAGTCGACCGGCAGGTCGGTCCGGGTCGGGTTGCGGTAAGCATTCCTCACTGCGAGCAGCTGCCCTTCCACAGAACCAACGAACTCGATGAAGGCTTCGGCCAACTCCCGGCTCTCGGCGCCACTCACGATAGCGATCGCATCCACTGATACCGGCGTCCCACTCTTTGGGACGACGTAATCGAGCGGAAAACCTTGTGCCTGCACGCGTAGCACGTCAGGCAGATTCCACAGCGTCAGCAGGCCCTCCTGCCTCGCCAGCTTCTGATAGAGGATGGCGGGGTTGAGCACATACTCCTTCGTCTGCGCGTCCAGCCGGCGCAGCCACTCGTAGCCGGCCGCCGTATCTCCCGTCGCCTCGAGACCCCGATACATGATCATCTGAAAGATCATGCGCATCGTACCGCTCGGCATCGGATCCCGGACGAGCACGTTCCCCCTCCAGCGGGGATCGAGCACGTCATCCCAGTCCTGGGGCGCATCATCCCTGGCGACCGCGTCACTGTTGAACGTGATGACGGCCGGCGTGAGATAAACCCCGAAGTACAGGTCGTCCGGCCCGCGCGCTTCCGGCAAGACCGAATCGGCCCAACGGGGACGATAGGGCTCAAGCAAACCCTCAGCCGCCGCCCGACCGAAGAGCTCCTCGGTGCCGCCGTACCAGACATCCGCCTGCGGGTTCGCCCGCTCCGAACGGATGCGGTCGAGCACCTCCTGCGAGCCCATGTCCACCCACTGGACCTCGGCACCGGGGTTCGCCCGCTCGAACGCCTCCTTGAACAGTTCCAGCTGATCCCGACCGTGCGGCGAGTACACGGTCAGTACGCTGCCCGGCTCCGCGCAGCCCGAGACCCAAATTGTGGCGATTAGCGGTAAGGTCAGCGCAGAACGACGCATCATCCTCCTAGGCTGAGCAGGTTGGCAAGCAGACGGTAAGCGCCGGGGACTCCGGCCGGCAGCTGCCGGAACAGCGACAGGCCTGTGTACACGTACAGGCCATCGCCCAACGGTGCCACCAGCAATCCGCCGCGCTTCGGTTCTTCGCCTGGATCGGCGCTCTCGAGCAACGGCTGATACCGAGCGTCCCACTCGTGCGGAAAGTACAGGCCGCGCTCTTGCACCCAGCCATCGAAGTCCTCTGGTCCGATCCGATTGGGCCAGTTGAGTGCCTGGTGATCCCTCGCCAGTAGCGTCACCGGCGCCGACTCGTCGCTCACGCGATCGTGCGGACGGCGCGCCTGGAGCGGGTAAGGCGCATAGCTACCGTTGAAATAGGTGTACTGCTGGTACTGCGAGATCAGCGTACCGCCGGCGCGCGCCCAGTCGAGGAACCGTTCGTTGTTCGCGAGCAATGCCGGATTCGTTTCGAAGGTCCGGATACCCAGAACGATAACGTCGTAGGCCGACAGGTCGCCGGTGGCCACGGCGCGGTCATCCAGGACTTCCACATCAACCCCCATGGCCGCGATTGCGTCGGCGACTGCATCGCCTGCGCCCGGCACATAGCCGACTCTCAGATCCTGTCTAACGGCTAACTCGAAAGCCTCGATGCGTGCTCGCGCCTGGCCGAACAGCAAGCTGCGGCGAACGTGAGGGTAATCGATTATCGAATAGCCCTCCCGATAGCGGCGCCCGTCATCCGCCTCGGCAACCGCCGATACGACGTAGGGCCCTGGCTCCACTCCCTCGGGGATCCTCAGGTCGAAGTCGACGGTCGCAGCGGACCCCGGCGCACTCAGCGTGAAGTCTGCTTCGGCCGGCTCGACGCTCCAACCCTCCGGCACCTCGAGTCGCACACGGCCGTTCACTCCATCGGGTTCCTCACCACGGACTCTTACTGTGAAGCTCGTAGCGCCTTCCCTGTCCAGCGGCCACACCATAGTGCCCGGCTCGAGTCGCACGCCGACAGCGGGCACTACGAACAACGGCCGGCGGACCTCGCCCCTGGCCTGGTCGGCGAACCGATAGACCGCCTCGACCTCACGGGTGACCGTTCGGCCGGCTACGTCAACCTCTATCGTCACGCTCGCGACGGGTCTGCCCAGCGGCGTGCCGCGCTCACCCGAGGCCGCCGGCCAGCTGTAGAACCCACGGTCCAGGGGAGCGCGGAGGAAATAGAGCCGGGAGGGTGGGGCCGCAGCGGGGACGGTCACGCTAAACCGATGCCGCGTGAGAGTCGCCGCCGGCACGGTAGCTGGCGAAGCATCCTGGGTGCCCGCTGGCGAGTGCAGAGTGATGCGACGGACCTCCGCCTTGCCCTCTCCCCCGTTCCAGATCTCGATGTCGATGTCCAAGCTCTGACCGGCGACAACGAGATCGTCATCGGCGAACGCCTCGACGATGACGCCGGCTGCGGCCAAGAGCGCCGTCCCCAGTTGTCGTTCCTGATCACCCAGTGTCGTGCGAAGCACTTCCGATTCCGATCCGGCTCTCTCCGCCAGTGCGGCGGCGCGCCTCAGCAGACCCAGTGCCTCGCTCAGAACGGGGACGACGCCGACCGTCTGGGCTCCGCCTAAAGCAGCGCGCGCCCGTGCCAGTTGCTGACCGTAGGCGTCGAGCGAACTGGCGAGCTCATCACGGAGCTCGCCCGGTCCGACCAGCGCCAGCATGCTCGCGAAGGTCGTATCGACACCGTCGAACAGGGAGCTTTCACCCGCGCCCGACTCTGCCGCCACCCTCGATTCCAGCAGTCGTACGGCCGTGCGCTGGGGGCCCAGCGTCTCGATGCGGCCCATATCTTGAGAACGGTGGCGGCTACGACTGGCCATGGCGATCTGGTGGTAAGACCGGCCGTAGAGTGGATCGAGGGTACCGGTCTCTACCTCCAGCGTGGCGGCCGACCTGTCGAAGCGCGCCGAACGGTAGAGCTTCAGCGGGGCCCAGACCCGCAATCCCTCAGCCAGCTGCCCGGGGAATCGCCCCGGATCACCCGCGGCCTCATAAGCTTCCCACGCCAGTATCCCTGCCACCTGGTGCTGGCCGTGACCGTCGCGTGGTGTACCGCTGAAGATCGAGACTATGATCTGCGGTCGGAATTGACGGACGACCGCGACGACGTCGGCGAGCAAGGAGTCTCTGGGCCAGAAGGTGAACGTCTCTTCAGCCGACTTCGAGTAACCAAAGTCGTAGGCACGTGTGAAAAACTGGTCGGCGCCGTCCAGCTCGCGAGCGGCCACCAGCTCACCGGTCCTCACGAGTCCGAGCCCGACTCCGAGCTCGGGGCCGATCAAATTCTGGCCACCTTCACCCCGGTTCAACGCCAGGTAGGCCGCCTCCGCCCCAACACCACGCACCAGCCAGGTTAGAAGCGCGGTATCCTCGTCGTCCGGATGGGCGCCGATCACAAGGACCCTCTTGACGCTCCCCAGACCGCGTAGCGCCCGCGCGACGCCGACCACCCCCTGCTGGGGATCCACGGCGCCCTGCGCAGCGGCAGAGGTCGGGAGCATGAGTAGTCCGGCGAGGGACAGCACGAACAGCCGTCCTCTGACCGCTACCCTAGAGCACCCGGAACCGCGCCCGCGCAACGAACCAACGTAATTCATGGTCCGTGAAACTATCCGACGCCGGCAGGGCAGGCCAGCGCGGCTATCCCCGACATTCGTCTTGTGCCCCCTCCGCAGCGCAGGTAGCATCCGAGGGTAGACGCGTCCCGCTCGCATGAACCGCACTCTCATATGAACCGGTACCAAGCCCATCCAGTCCGGCGTTCACTCGCCGTCACAATCATCCTGCTGGCTCTCTCGATAACACACCTTGCCTACGTGCCCCTCGCCGAGCTGCGCGAGATGCCCATATTGCCGCCCGCACTCGCCCTCGCGGTGCTGCTCGGCGCCGGTTACGCCTACGCAGCCCGCTTGGCAAGCAAGGGCGAGGGTTTCCACGTCGCCATCAACCTGATAATCGGTGAGGATCTGGGGGTGCTGGTGGCAGGCCTCATCCTGGGCCACCCATGGGGCGAGTATCTGCGGCCGGGGACGCTCCTCGTCCTGCTGCTGCAGTTCGCCCTTACGTTCCCGGAGATCTGGCGGCGTCAGGAATCGGGGCAACCGATCGTCGCGCCCGCCCGACTCGCCTGGTTCGTTTTGGCCTGCGCCGCCGCGTTCGCCATCTACGTGGCCTTCAAGCCGCAGGGGTTCTGGGACGTGACGCCACCCATGCCGTGACGGTCCCCGGCAGGTCGCAAATACTGATCGGCTAAGACACTAACTGGCCTCGCTTACCAATCAATATTAGCTTGTCTCCGTGTCGAGAGGTTTCCTCGAGCGGGTTGCCTCAGTGCTGGGGGGCGGAATGCTGGGGACATGGTGCGTGGTCCAAGACTCGTCGGGCGGCCTGGCTCTGATGGGATACCTCCTGTTGGGCCTCGCCATCGTGATCATTGGTGGCGCTATACTGTTAGCTCTCTTCCGCAGGTCGGCGGTGAGCCGCCGGGACCCGGAGGCGGAGCGGATTGACAGCCTCAAGGACCAGATCATCTGGCGGGCGCTGGGTCAGGGGAATCGAATCACCGCTGCCGAGGCCGCCGCTAAATCGGGCTTGAGCGAGGGGGACGCGGAGATGGCCCTCATGGCCCTGGTATCGGAGGGGCGAGCGGTGGCGGAACCCAGCGAATCGGGTGGCATAGTCTACCGCATAGACGCGGCCGCCGAGGGCAGCGGCGGCTCGTGACACCTCAGCACGGCGGACCTCAGAGTTGCCGTGGAGGTGGACTCAACGCCCGATATCGAAGAGATTAAGTGAAACCCCTTTCCCCCGCCTTCATCTAGCTGTGATGCCTTCGCTTCACCACGAAGCAGGAGACGTGGGAGGATGATGTCCGATCCCACCTCGGTCGATAAGACCACGGTGGATGAACTGACTGGAAAGCTCGTGCTTGTCATCGAGGAAGCCCGAGCGTGGCGGGAGACCGACCTCATGCATCGACAACTCGCCGCCAAGGTCAAGACCTACGTCCGCTACGCACGCAGCCCGAAATTCACCGCCGATCACGGGCGACCGGCGCAAGGCACGATCGTGCGAATCGTCACCGCCGAGCCGCCAGGCGCGGTCTCCCAGAGATTCTTTCAGCGCGTCGCGCACGAGCTGAGCAAGCACGGCCTGGCGTTCGAGCAGCAGCTCGGCGAAGACGGCTTTCCCGAAATCGTGACACCCAGCGCCGATGCGACCGTAGCGCCGCAGGCGCCCAAGGCAGCGCCACCATCTCCGCCTGAACCACGGCAGCCACAACAGCCGGTGGCCGCTGAGCCTCCGATCCCAGAAACACCGCCCGCACCAAAGGCGCCGCCGCCGGAACCCTGGGCTGAGGAGCCGCCCCCGGAACCGGGCCCGCCGCCGGACCCGTGGGCGGAAGAGGCACCCTCGGCGGAGCCCAGCGAGCCAGCCCAACCTGCAGGCCTCGAATTGGAGCCGCCGTTCCCCGGCGCGGCAGGCGACCTCGACTCGGCAGCACCCTACGAACCAGGAGGCCTCGAGTTCGAGCCCGCCTTCCCTAGCGAGCCGAACGACCTCGATGCCGATGCAGAAGGGCCACCTAGTGAGCTGGAACAGCTGGTCGAGGGCGGCGAGGGAGAAATCGAGTTCATTGGCGCCTCAGAAGAGCCCGCGCCAGCGGCGGCTGGGCGGCCGCCCGGGCCTCAAGCAGAGGGTGAGGCGACTTATCCTCCTTTCTTTCCTGAGGAGGAGTTCGGCCGGGCGCTGCCCGACGTGGATGAGGTCGCCATCGGGGTCGACGCAGAGGCAACCACCGCCGTTATCGAGACCGCCGCCGGCCGGCAGATCAGACTCGATTCGCCCAGCGCTCTGGACGAGGCGATCGCCGCGCCCGTCCCGGCGGAGCAAGGCCCCAGCCTGCTCCGCGCCGTCGGCGCAGCGTTCCTGGGGGCGATCGCCGGCGCCATCGTATGGATTCTGCTGGCGATACCGGCGGCCACCGGCGCCAGCCCCCTGGCGCTGGCTGTGGCCGTCATGGTCGGCTTCAACGTGCGCCTGCGCGGAGCCGGCCACACGATGCCGTTCCGGGTCGTGGGGATCCTGGGGACCCTGTTCGGGTCGGCGATCGGGTCGGTTGGCGCGGCTGTGGCACTCAGCGCCATGGAGGCCGGCACCCGGATCGCTGGCGTCCTGGAGATCCTCTCTGACAGTAACGCAGTGCTGGCCGCGTTCACCAACCGCTATGGCGCCCTCGACCTATTCTCGCTGTTCCTGGCGGGCTACCTCGCCTTCCGGATCTCCGCATCAAAGCGAAGCTGACCGGGACCAGCTGGCGAACGGTAGGACCCGGGGGATCGCGCAGCATTCTTGCGTCAAGCCAATTTTTGTGTATTTTGGCATTGAGCTGACCCCCTCAGCGACACCGCCGGTAGGAAGCGCGGTAACCCTGTCCTCACTTTCGTCGATTCTTTCTCTCAGGTGTGGGCCCTGGCTTTGGGCCTACCGAATGACGTTGTGTTTCACAGGGAGGTAGACGTGAAGAAGCCGACGTATCACTGGCTCACGCGCTTCGCCGCGGCAGCACTCGTGCTGTCGTTTGCGGTCGCGTGTAACGACGACTCGACCGGGCCCGGCCTGGACGAAGTCGATCCCGGCGGAACCGCCGCCGTCGTTGGCGACATTGTAGGGTCGCTGGAGGGCAACGAGCCGTTGGTGAGCTACTCCACCATGGGCGAAGCCATCGGTGCTGCGCTCGGTGGCGGCGTTCCGGCACCGCCGGCGCTGGACATGGAGCCTCAGAACCTGGCGCAGGCTCTCGGCAGGTACTCGCAGCAGCTCGGGTCGTGTTCGGTCGAGCCCGGCGCGGTAATGGCTGGCCCGCTCATCCCAACCGAGTTGAACAACACAGTATTCATCTGGGATCCGCAGGCGACACCAACCCCTGGCTACGTGAACGGCGGTCTGCTCGACCAGGACCCGTACCCGGACTTCGACAACGTTCGGTTCATGCTTTACAGAATCGCGTTCGACCCGTTCGGCGGCTGGGAAGTCCTGGTCGACCAGCCTGTCGGCTACGTCGACTTCGTCGACGAGAGCGCAGATCCGACCTTCACGCTGCGGATCATCGTTACGCCCACGGGGGCGTCGCCGGTCGTTGATTACACGGTCGGCTGCTCGATAGTGGGCTTCACCGGAACCCTGACCGCGTCGGGGTTCATAACTGACGGTCAGACCCAGGTGAACCTGGATCTCTGGGCGGAGCAGAACTTCGGGACCGATGCGATCGCCTTAGACTTCGACCTCGAAGTTCCGAGCGCTAACCTGGCGATCCACTTCGACGCCACTGCCGCTAGTGCCGACGAGTTCGAGAGCGAGACCGGCACCTTCAGTGCCAACTTCAGTGTAACACGGAACAACACAATTAGGTTCAGCCTCGCTGCAGATTTGGGCGAGCTGAGCGGCCTGGTGGAGTTCTGCGATGCGGCGGACAACTGTGCGACCGCGGCGATAATCAGCGGCACATTCGACCAGCCGATTATCACCGACGCTCAAGGGGGCGCGCTCAATCCGGAAGCGATAGCGGCGTTGGGCGAACTCTTCGATGCCGCAGGCGCGTTCGTGGACCACCTGTTCCCACTGCTCGGGCCAGCTTACGATATCTGCCTCGGCGGCGTAACCTAACCACCGGGTCTGCGGGACCAAAGCGCGGCGGGCGGTCCACTTGGACCGCCCGCCTTCTTCTATCTCCCACCCTCGCCCGAGTACGTACCGTTATCCTGAACCGCCGCCCAGGAGACTTTGCAGGCCGGGTGGCAACTTCTCGATGACGCTCGCCGCCACGTCGGGCAACAGGAGGTAGACCAACACGAGCGCGATGACGACGACCCCGACGACCGCGAGCGCGATCCTCAGCATACTACGGCCGGTGCGCCGTTTCCCCTTGCCGCCCTTCATGATGAGGGTGGACGACTTGGGAACCCGCTTGGGCGAGGTCTCCGCTCCGACCAGTGCGGCGGCCTCGTCGGCCGGCACTTCCCTCAAGCCGAAGCGGAACTCGATCTTGCCGAACTTGATCGTATCGCCGTTGCGCAGCGGCTGGGCGACGGCCACCAGCGTGCCGTTGATCCAGGTACCGTTCGTGCTGTGATCGTAGAGGACGTAGCGCCCGCTCTCGTAGCAGACGTCGGCGTGATGGCGGGAGACGGTCTTGTCGGTGACGACGAGGTCTGCACGCTTCTGGCGACCCACACGCAGGCTGCCGAAGCCCAGCGAGTATTGCCGGCCATCCGACAGGCGTGTCAGCATCCCGACACGCTCTACGTCGGCCGCCGGCTTCGAGGGCCCCTGACCCGCCGGGTCCTTCCCCTCACCGCTCATAGCGAGAACTTAAGTTGCCTCCATTAGATCGGCTAGTCTAGCAAACTCTTACCGCACTCACCCCCGCGACCTGTTTGCCCACAACGCTGCCCGCACGATCAAGTAGGCCAGCAGCGCTAACATGGCCAGCGCGAGGCCCCCGGCGAACGAGCCCATCCACTCGTGCCCGAAGCCTTGCGGGATCCCCCTCCATCCGGCCCAGAAGGCGATCGCCACACCCATTATACCGTCGCCGCCGATGAGCCCCGATGCGTACAGCACGCCCTGCTCCCGCACTTCTTCCTTCGCTTGTTGGGTAGGCTGTCTGCCTTCCAGAATCTTCCTGATCATCCCGCCGATGAAGATCGGCATCATCGTGGTGATCGGGAGATAGATCCCGACGGCGAACGCCAGTGATGGGAGCCGGGCCGCCTCGGCCGCCAGCGCGAGCCCCACACCGATGAGCACAAAACGCCAGGGGATCTCGGCCTGTAGGACCCCGTCGATGACCAGCATCATCATGTTGGCCTGCGGTGCCGGCAGCTCCGAAGAACCGAACGCGTAAGCTTCGTGCAGCTTGAGGATGCTGAAACAGACGAAGAACCCTGCTGTGAGCACGCCGATCAGCTCGCCAGTCTGCTGGCGGCGCGGAGTCGCGCCGAGCAGGAACCCGGTCTTGAGGTCCTGTGAAGTGTCGCCGGCGATCGATGCGGCGATGGCGACGACCGCACCGATCGATAGCGCCGCCACGCGTCCCATGTCATCGGTCCAGCCGAGCCCGGCGAAGATCAGACTAGTACCCAAGAGTGTGGCAATCGTCATGCCCGAAGTCGGATTCGAGGTGACACCGACCAGCCCGACGATCCGGCTCGACACGGTGACGAAGAAGAACGCGAATATGGCGACCAGCAGCGCGGCGAGGACCCGGACGGTGAAGGACTCGATGAAGCCGAAGACGTGTGGCATAACCGCCAGGAAGAGCACGATCAGCCCGACACCGATGAGCACGACGTTGAAGGGCAGGTCGTCATCGGTCCGCTTGAAGGCCTGCGCCACCGCCGTGCTGTCGAAACGGCTGCGCAGCCCGCGCATCCCCTCCTTGAACGAGGCGATGATCATGGGGGTCGAGCGGATCAGCGTGGCGATCCCGGCGGTCGCCACCGCACCCGCGCCGACGTAACGGATGTAGCGTGTCCAGATCCTCTCCGGATCCATGTCCGTGATCAATTGGACGGTCTCCGGGAAGAGGGGCTCGGTTATGCTGCGGCCGATGATCTCGATTGCCGGGATGAGGATGAGCCAGGAGATAGCGGCCCCACCCACCATCACCAGGCCGATCTTGGCACCCAGTATGTAGCCCACTCCGATGAGCGCCGGCGCGACGTCCACACCGACCTGTCCCTTAGGCAAGAGCGGGACCTTCGCCCAGGCGTCCCGCGGCCACAGGTTGAGCCCGCGCATCAGCCACGTGTAGGCGGCACCGACCCCCAGGCCCATGAACACATTGCGCGCCTGGCTACCCCCGGCGTCCGCCGCGACCAGTACCTCGGCGCACGCAGTTCCTTCCGGGTAGGGCAGCTTGCCGTGCTCGTTGCGAATCAGAAACCGCCTGAGCGGGATCATGAACAGCACGCCGAGCACGCCGCCGGCCAGCGCGATGACCAGCAGCTTCATCACCCCGGGACTGAACCCCCAGAGGAATAGGGCCGGGATGGTGAAGATCAGTCCCGACGCCTGACTGGACGACGCCGACCCGACAGTTTGTGAGATGTTGTGCTCGAGGATCGTGCCCCCACGCACGAACGCTCGATAGACCGCCACCGTCATCACGGCGATGGGAATCGATGTGGAGACGGTGAGCCCGACGCGTAACCCGAGGTACGCGTTGGCCGCGCCGAACATGATCCCGAACAGTGCACCCAAAAGCACCGCTCGCCAGCTGAACTCGACGAGGCGTGTCTCAGGCGCGATGTACGGCTCGTACTGGTCGCCCGGGATCTCTTCGTACGCCTTCGGCGAGAGCCCGCGTCGTCCGATCGTCTCAGCCATGTCTCGTCCTCGAGGTTAGTTCCTGCCCTGAATCTCGTCAGCCAACGCGCCGGCGTCGTAGATCTTACGCAGCGCCTCGATGATCGCCATCGAGTGCACCGATACCGTACGGCCCGAATCGTCCTCTCTGAACAAGAACCGGCCGGGGAAGAATTCGATGTTGCCGTCGAACACCAGACCGACGACTTCTGCATTGCGGTTGACGACGGGACTTCCCGAGTTGCCGCCGATGATATCAGCGGTCGAGACGAAGTTCAGGGGCGTCGACAGATCGACCTGGTCTTTCC
This sequence comes from uncultured Gemmatimonadota bacterium, assembly GCA_964345885.1. Taxonomy (GTDB): domain Bacteria; phylum Gemmatimonadota; class Gemmatimonadetes; order Palauibacterales; family KS3-K002. Next base: position 120,851 of record CAYFSW010000178.1, read on the forward strand.
GCGCCGCCCAGCGAGGCGCCAGGTGCCACGGCTCCTCGTAGTCAAAGGAAGCCGCCCGGTCGTAGAGCCCGTAGAACGTCGTCTTATATGGTGCATAGGTCCCGTTGTAGGGGTAGCGGCGGACCACGCCGTCCTGTAGCCGCAGCGTGAACGTCGCGTCGGGCGGCAGCATCGTGCCATAAACCTCGAAGAGCGCCCTGGCGACGCGCTCCTCGTTCACCGCCTCGACGGCCCTCAGCTCCTCCAGCTGCCCCGCCAGCTCCCGGGCCCGCGCATCAACGGTACGGGCTAGCATGATCGCCGGGTCGCTGGACGCTTCGACGGCCGCGACGCCGCCCTCTACAAGCGCCTGGCGCGCCGCCACGTCGCCGAGCTCCGTCTCGCCAATCAGAATGCGCGCCGCAGTTGCCGGGTCGTGTCCCTGCAGGGCCGCGCGCACCCAGGGGTGATCGGAACCCAGGGCATTCCGGGCCGCCTTCAGGCGGACGGCCAACAGTCTCTCCTCGAAGTTTTGATCGAGAGGCCGCTCGGAGTTGATCCTCCGCTCGAGGGCGGCGAGCTCCTCCTCGCTCATAGCACGCTCGGCTGCCGGCTTCACCAGCTCGGCGGTATAGCGAACGATGTCCCGGGCCAGACCCAGGGTCCTGAAGTTGGCGAAGGAGGTGTGCTGCGACTCGGGAGCGAGCCGCGTCAGCTCACGATTGACTCGTGCTATCTCGTCCCAAGTGCTACCGTACTCGGCCTGCAGCCGCGCGTCCGTTGCCACCGCCGCTCGGAAGCTGCGTTCCCACGCCTGCTTGCTGCCCATGAGCTCCGGATCGTTAAGTCCCTCCACGTAGCCGACGTACTGCTTGACCGCGTTCTCGAGGCCGAAGATGGTGTTGCGGTACCGGCGTGCTCGTTCCTCATCCTTTGCCGCCAGTTCTCTATAAACGGCGAGACGCTCTTCGTACGATCGAAGCCGCCCCGTGTAGCCGGCGTCCCTCAGGTACTCGAGCTGCGCCACGGTCCGCAGCCGCAGCGTCGTACCGGGATTACCCGTGACGAATATCATCTCCTCTTCCTCGCCACCTGCCTCACTCCACTCCAGGTAGTGCTCCGGGTGAAACGGCTCGCCGTTCTCGTAGATGCGCCAGAACGTGACGTCGAGGTCGTGACGCGGGTAGGTGAAGTTATCGGGATCACCGCCGAAGAAGGCGGCCTGTCCCTCCGGCGCGAACACCAGACGCACATCGTCATAGCGGCGATACTTGTATAGCGAGTAAATCCCACCGTGATAGAGCGAGACGACCTGGCAGCGATACCCGGTAGCGCTCTCGCACTCCTCCTCTATATGCTCCCGCGCCTCCGCCTTGAACCGCGTCGCTTCCTCGTCTGAAACGCCGGCCGGCGCCGCAGCATCGACACGTCCCGTGACGTCCTCGATCTCGATTAACTGGTCGAGTGCCAAGCCGGGACACACCTGTTCTTCCTCGCGTGTGGCCGCATAAAAGCCGTCCTCGTAGTAGTCGTGCTCGGCGTCCGAGACCGCCGTGATACAACCCCGCGAGCAGTGATGGTTGGTCATGACCAGGCCATCCGGCGAAACGAACGAGGCTGAACAGCCCCCGCTCCTTAGGGAGGACAAGCGGACGTGCTCGAGCCATTCCCGGGTTGGCCTGAAGCCGTAGCGCTCCTCCAGGTAGTCGAGCGGTGGGTTGTCGAATGTCCACATCTTCCCGAGGCCCGCCGCGTCGACGGCCTCTACGCCGGTGAGCAGCGGAGCTGCTTCCTGAACGGCGGCGACGGCCACCTCCTGCTGACTTGGGGCCGGGGTTGCAGTGGACGGTGCCTGGGAAGCCGAGCAGGCCGCCGCAGCAGCGACCGCCAACGCGAGAACCGAAGCGAACCAGGCGCGCGCATATCGCAGCATCGTTCTCCTCCGAGACTGAGAAGGGTCAACCGGCTTTGGCTGGGGTGTGGGCAAAACTCGGGAATGTCGTCGGCTGCGGCAAGAGACAGCCGGGAAGGCCCGAGGCGCGGCCGATCCGCGGACCCAGCCGTGTAGCCGGGCGCCGGGCGGCGCCTTATCTTAGGCTGCCCCAAACAAGCCGCGAACCGAAACGAAGGAAAGGACCCCCATGTCTCTAGAGACAACCCTCAAGGAGAACCGCCAGAAATACGAGGCCGAGCTCAAGGAGTTCCTCGCCATTCCGAGCGTCAGCGCCCGTTCGGAGCACAAGGACGACATGGCCCGCTGCGCCGAGTGGGTGAAGGGGAAGTTGGGCGATCTCGGCATGACGGCGGAGGTTATCCCGACGAAGGGGCATCCCATCGTCTACGGCGAGCTAATGGATGCGGGGGCGAAAGCACCCACCGTCCTGGTCTACGGCCATTACGACGTACAGCCGGTGGAACCGCTGGACGAGTGGGACACCCCACCCTTCGAGGCCTCGGTGCGCGAGGGCCGCTTGTACGCCCGCGGCACCGCCGATGACAAAGGCCAGATCCATGTCCACATGAAAGCGCTCGAGGCTTACCGCGAGGCGAAGGGCACGCCGCCGGTGAACCTCAAGTTCCTGTTCGAAGGCGAGGAGGAGGTCGGCAGCGTCAACCTCGAGGACCACATCAGAGCGGCCGCCGAGCGTCTCGCCTGCGACGTTGCCGTCATCTCCGATACGCCGATGCTGGCGGAAGATCTTCCCAGCATCTGCGTCGGCCTGCGCGGGATGGTCTATATGGAGGTTCGCCTCAGCGGCCCCAGCCAGGACCTGCACTCGGGCCAGTACGGCGGTGGCGTGGTGAACCCGGCGAACGCGCTGGCCAAGATCGTCGCACAGCTCAAGGATGAGAACGGCAGGGTCACCGTCCCCGGCTTCTACGACGCGGTGAAAGATCCGAGCCCGGCGGAGAAGAAGGGCTATGCCGAGATTCCGATGAGCGAGGAGGACTTCCGCCAGGAAGCCGGCGTCCCGGCGATCGGGGACGGCGAGGTCGGGGTGCACTTCATCGAGCGGATCTGGGCGCGACCGACCCTCGACGTCAACGGCATGCTCGCCGGCTACACCGGTGAGGGCGCCAAGACGATCATACCGGCGAAATCGATGGCTAAGATCTCGATGCGCCTCGTCCCGGACCAGGACCCAAACGCGATCCGCGAAGCGTTCGAGAGCTACGTCCGCTCGCTGAAGCCCGAGGGTGTCGAGATGGAGATCGACTTCTACGCGGGCGCTCTGCCCTGGGCGGTCGATCCCGCCGGTCCCGTCTTCAAGGCGGCGGCGAATGCCATCGAGGGTGTGTTCGGCCGCGAGCCCCTGTTCATCCGTGAGGGCGGCTCGATTCCCATCGTACCGATGATCGAGCAGATCCTCGAAACGCCGGTGCTGCACCTCGGCTTCGCGCTACCGGGTTGTAACCTGCACTCGCCGAACGAGTGGATGTCACTCGACCTGTATCACAAGGGGATCGACATCATAACGCGCCTCTACGACGAGCTGGCCGGCGCGCTGGGTAAGTAGGGCACGTGCGCTTCTAGCAGCTGGACCCGTTCGTCGGACGCGAGACCGCCCGGAGGCCGCTCCAGGCCTAGGCACGCCTACCCCTTTTGTATATACTCATACGCTCTTTGGGCCCTGGATGGGCCCTTAATTCAGTTTTCCAAATGACTGAGAACGACGAACAGAGGCCGGCAGAGTCAAGCAGCCTCGTCGCTCGCATCCCCGCGGCGGTCGGCGGTAGCGTCATCACCGTCCTCCGCCACTCGGCGGGCCTAACCCTGCTGACGTTCCACACCGTGGTGGCCATCGCACGACCGCGCCGCTACTACCGGGCGCTGATGACCCAGATGTACGACATGGGGATCGGCAGCATTCCGGTGGTCGTTCTGGTGGCCGCGCTCGCCGGGGCCGTGACCTCTCAGCAGAGCGGATACCAGTTCACCGGCACCGTCCCGATCTGGGTGATCGGCAGCGTGGTCGCGGCCAGCGTCCTGACCGAGCTCGGCCCGCTGGTGACGGCGCTGGTGCTGGTAGGCCGCATCGGCGCACGGATCGGAGCCGAGTTGGGCACCATGGTCGTGACGGAGCAGGTAGACGCACTGCGGGCGGTGGGTCGGGATCCCGTGGAGCAGCTTGTCGTGCCTCGCGTGCTCGCCGGCACACTGATGCTTCCACCACTGGTCGTGCTGGCCGATTTCGTGGGAATCGCCTCGGGTTGGTTCGGCGCCCTGTTGACGCTGCCGATCACCAGCGCCGAGTTCATCTACGGCGTGCGCACGTACTTCCACGACTTCGCGCTGTGGTTCGGGCTGATCAAGGCGGCCGTGTTCGGCACCACGATCACGTTCATCGGTTGTTACGTCGGCCTGCGAGCGACCGGCGGCGCCGAAGGCGTCGGCAGAACGACGACGTCCGTGGTCGTCTCCGGGACGGTGGCGATCATGTTCTGGGACGCCGTTCTGGCCAGGCTGTTGAAGGCTTTTGGATGAGCGGGGAATTCGCGGATGATTGAGATCAAACAGCTCAGTAAGAGCTTCGGCGATAACGTCGTGCTGGACGATGTCTCGTTCAGTGTCAAGGAAGGCGGCACACTCGCTTTGTTCGGGCCGTCCGGCACGGGCAAGAGCGTTCTGCTCAAGCACATCGTCGGACTGATCGAGCCTGACGAGGGCGATGTGGTCGTCGATGGCGTGTCGATCACCAACGCTAATCGGCGCGAGTTGAACCAGGTGCGACAGCGCGTCGGGTACGTGTTTCAGGGCTCGGCCCTGTTCGACTCGCTTTCGGTCGGTGAGAACATACAGCTGGGGATGGATGTCGACGGGTGCCGGCTCAAGAAGAAGGAGTGCGACGAGCGTGTGGCCGAGTGCCTGCACCTGGTGAACCTGCACCCATCCGTCGCGGACCTCTATCCGATCGAGCTGTCCGGCGGCATGCAGAAGCGGGTGGCGATCGCTCGCGCCTTCGCCGGCCACCAACGCTACCTTTTGTATGACGAACCGACCACCGGACTCGATCCCGAAAACGCATTCATCATCACGAACCTGATAGATCATCTGAGCGAAGAGATCGGCGTCACCAGCATCATGGTCACCCACGATCTGGACAACGCCTTCTTGGTGGCCGACCGCATCGCACTGCTGTACGAGGGAAAGATCCGTTTTAAGGGGCCTGTAGATGAGTTCCGCGAGAGCGAGGACCCCATCGTACGGCGCTTCGTAAGCCCCTCGGTAGAGACCATTAACGCGGCCTAGAGGGAGAGGACCGTGGCGCGGCGAAGTAAGAGACAGAAGACGGAGATCTGGATCGGGCTGCTGGCGATCGTCTGCTCGATCATCCTCGGCTGGGGTTACTTCTGGCTCACGGGTCAGCCGCTGGGTGAGCGCGGCTATACGGTCACCGCGATCCTCGAGGATGCCGGCGGCCTCGAGCGGGGCGACCGCGTGCACATGTCCGGTGTCGAGGTGGGCGTGGTCCGCTCGGTTCGACTGGAGGCCGCCGACCGGATCGTCGTCCAGCTCTGGCTGCATCGGGATCTGCGGATACCGCAGGACAGCCGGGCACTCCTCCAGGCGGTGGGCGTATTCGGCGACGTCATCGTAGCTCTGGAACCGGGTTCCTCGGAGACCACGGCGAGCAGCGGTGACACGCTCGTTTTCGGTCGGGCCCCCTCGCTGATGGATCTGGCGGGCGACCTCGGCGAACAGGCCGAGGCCTTGCTGATCAAGGTCGACCGGCTGCTCGCCGACTCGACGATCGACCAGGTCCACGGCGGTGTGGCAGCCTTGCCGGGTACCGTCCGAGGTCTCGAGCGACTGGTCAGCGAAAGCAGTGACGAATTCGCAGCGCTTGGCCAAAGCCTGCGCGCGACGGCCGACGAGCTGCAGGGGACGCTGGAGGGTGCCGAGATCGAAGAGCTCGTCGCCGACATGCGCGAGCTGGCAACGACCGCCTCCGAGACGGCGGCGTCACTCCGCCAGTCGGCCGAGTCGCTGCGATCGATTGCCGACAAGATCGATCGCGGGGAGGGCACGCTCGGGCTATTGGTCAACGATCCGGGGCTGTACGAAGACCTCCGTGCCGCGGCCCAGAACGCCGCGCTGCTGGCCCGGGACATCCGGGAAAACCCGGCGCGTTATCTGAAAGTATCGGTGTTCTGACGGGATCCTGCTGTTGGGAATTCGGCAATCCATGACTACTTGAATAATTGAATAACCCACCATCTGAATGAAGAATGGCCGCCTGGCATGCCACGCGGCCATTCTCAATTCGAGTAGTCTATTGTTCTATTAGTAAATTAGTCATGCAGTCCCGAATTCCAAACACTAATTAACCACGTCCGCCTGCCCCATCCCCTCACCTTCGTCGTGGGCGACGAGCACATCGGCGCCCGGCGTCCCCGACTGCGGCTTCTCGAACACGAGCTTGCCGTCTTCCAGCTTCACTCCTTCGAGCGCCACGACCAAGACGTCGTCGAGCGTCTCCACCAGGTGGAACTTGAGCTTGCAGCTCACTTCCTCGGGAATGTCCTCTAGATCAGGCTCGTTCTCCTTCGGTAGCACGATCTCCGAGATACCGGCGCGGCAGGCGCCGAGGACTTTCTCCTTGATGCCGCCAATCGGCAGGACCCGGCCGGTGAGCGTGAGCTCGCCGGTCATCGCCAGGTCGTTGCGCACCGGGTGATCGGAGAGCGCGCTGACCAGGGCGGTAGCCATGGTGACACCAGCCGAAGGGCCTTCCTTGGGGACGGCGCCGGCCGGGACGTGCACGTGCACGTCGATGTCCTTGAAGCGCTCCTGCGGGATGCCCAGCTGTCTATGGTGCGTATTGGCGAAGGTGAGCCCGGCGCGGGCGCTCTCCTTCATCACGTCACCCAGCTGGCCTGTAAGCACGAGCTGACCGTTACCCGGGAAGACGCTGGCCTCGACGAAGATGATGTCGCCGCCCACCTGGGTGTACGTCATGCCTGTGGCGACACCTATCTGGGGCTCCTCCAGCATCCGCTCGGGGTGTGCCTTCGGCTTGCCGAGCAGCTCACGCAAATTGCCTCGGTCTACCGAGATGGCCTCCGCCTTGCCCGCGGCAATCTCGCTGGTCGCCTTGCGGGCCAGGCTGCCGAGCTCGCGCTCGAGCTGGCGCACGCCCGCCTCCCGCGTCCACTCATTGATGACCGCGAGCATCGCCTCGTCAGAGACCGTGAGCTGGCCGTCGCGCAGCCCGGCCTCTTCACGCTGCCGCGGCAACAGGTAGCGCTTGGCGATCTCAAGCTTCTCGAGCTCAGTGTAGCCGCCGAAGTCGGTGGATTCCATGCGGTCGAACAGCGGCGCCGGTATCTGATGGCCGAAGTTGGCGGTGCAGATGAACAGCACCTCCGAGAGGTCGAAGCCGACGCCCAGGTAGTGGTCGGTGAAGCTGTTGTTCTGGGCGGGGTCGAGGACCTCGAGCAGCGCCGCCGACGGGTCGCCCTGGAACGAGACGCCCAGCTTGTCCACCTCGTCCAGTAGGAAGACGGGGTTCTTGGTCCCGGCGCGCTTCATCCCCTGGATGATGCGGCCCGGCATAGCACCGACGTAGGTGCGGCGGTGGCCGCGGATGTCCGCCTCGTCGCGGGCGCCGCCCAGCGAGACGCGGACGTACTCGCGACCCAGCGCCCGAGCGATGGACTTGGCGACCGAGGTCTTCCCGGTGCCCGGCGGACCCAGGAAGAGCAGGATCGGGCCCGAGGCCATCGCCTTCGCTTTCTCATCCTCGTCGGATGCTACCTCGCGACGCATCTTGCCGACGGCCAGGAACTCCAGTATCCGCTGCTTTGCTTCATCGAGGCCGTAGTGGTCCTCATCGAGGATCACCCGGGCCTCCTCGATGTCCAATCGGTCCTCGGACCGCTTGTTCCACGGCAGATCGGCGATCCACTCGAGGTACGTGCGGATGACCTGTGCCTCCGCCGACTCGCGGTTGACTCGCTCGAGTCGCCTGAGCTCGCGGTCGACTTCCTCGCGCGCCTCATCCGGCAACTCTAGCGCCTCGAGCCGCTCGCGTAGCTCTTCGACCTCGGCGTCGCTGTCCTCTTCGCCCAGCTCGCGACGAATCGCCCGCAGCTGCTCGCGCAGGTAGATCTCTCGCTGCCGCTCGCCCAGTTCCTCCTGGACTTTCGAGCGAATGTGCTCCTGCGCTTCGAGCATGGCGATCTGCCGATAGAGATGCACCAGGATGCGGCGCAGGCGGAGCTCGACCGACGTCGTCTCCAGAAGCTCTTGCTTATCCGCAGCACCGAGCTCCATGTAGTAGGCCACGTGATCGGAGAGTGCGCTGGGCTCTTCCACCGCACGAATGAACCGCTCTATGATCTCCTCCGGAACGCCCCGGTGCCGGCCGAGGTCGGCGGCTTTCTCACTCACCTCGCGGAAGAGACCCTGAAAGGCGGCATCGTCAACGTTGAGCGGTCCCTGATCGGCGAGTGGTGTCACGACCGCTTCCATGTATCCGCTGCTAGCATCGCTGTAGTGGAGCGCCGTCGCTCGCCGGTCACCCTCGAGCAACAGCTGCAGGCCGCCGGGGAAGCGCTGAACCTGCGCGATCCGGCACATCACACCGATGTTGTATAGGACGTCTGACGTCGGTTCATCGACGTTTTCGCGCTGCGCAACGGCGAAGATCAACTTGTTCTCGTCCTCGCCTTCGAGCGCTCGGTCGATGGCACGCAGCGTCTTGTCTCTCCCCGCCACGATCGGTGCCGTCACGCCGGGAAAGACCACCGTCTCCCGTAGGGGAAGGACCGGCAGCTGCAGCCTGTCGTGGGCCTGATTCTCTATATCCGTCAACGTGATTCTCCTTTTGTAGCTAGCCTGCTGCGAGCCGGCTTTCGGCTCCACAGCCCCAAAGCTAGGGGCTCAGGGGCAATTATGCACCGTCCGTGCCAACGAACCCGCGCCAGGCTGGCATTGTTTCCGGTCGCCTGGGGGGAGCGCCTGCCATCGCGGCAGTCGCTTCATCGCTTACAGCCGAAACCCGTGCTAGTTTGCGTTCCATGCGAGTTACAGTCACCGGCGCCACAGGCACGATCGGCATGGCCAGCGTCAAGATGCTCGTCCGGGCCGGCCACGAAGTACGAGGGTTCGCCCGCAGCGCTGGGGCCTTTCGGAGCCGCCAGCCGGACGATCGTGTCGAAGTCGCGGAGGGTGACATTCTCGATCGCGCTGCGGTGGCCGCCGCGCTGGAGGGCGCGGACGCCGTCATCCACTGCGTCGACTTCCCAGCGCACGAGTTCGCACACAACTGGGACGCGACGCGCTTCACCCTGGAGGGTCTGCGCCCGGGTGGTCAGTTCGTGCTCCCCGGCAACCTCTGGGTCTACGGACCACCGCAGAGCGAGCGCGTCGGCCCGGACCATCCCAAAGCAAGCCCGGCGCGCTTGGGCGAGATACGGGCGGACCTGGAGAAGGCGGTGACGGCTGAGGGAGGTACGGTGGTCCACCTGCCTGACGTATACGGCCCCGGGGTGTCGAGCGGCCACGTGTACCGGATCTTCCGGCGCGCCTTGATGGGGAAGTCGGTCTGGTTCCCTGGCGATCTCGACCGCCCTATCGAGCTGCTCTACATAGAGGATGCCGCCCGGGCGCTGGTGGCGCCGCTGGGTCGCAGGGAGGCCCGTGGCGCCGACTACACTGCACCAGGCCCCGCACCCACCACACCGCGCGAATTCACCGACCGGGTCTTCAATGCCGCTGGCTTGTCGGCGCGACTGTACTCCCTACCGCTCGCCCTATTGAACGTCCTCGAGACGCTCCGTTCGGAGCGACGGCCGCTGCGCGACCTGTTCTACCTGTGGGAGTGCTCGACGCTGCTCGACGGCACACTCATCCGTCGCGATCTGGGGTGGGTGCCGGAGGTGGACCATGCCGAGGGGATCAAAAGGACGATCAGGTGGCTGCGCGATCCGCGGCGTCTGGCCGTGCCCGGGCGCGCTGCTGGCTGAACAGTGAACATCGCACGCCGAACGTTGAGCCTTATCTCGACGTCCGACGTTCGACGTCCAATGTTCAACGTTCACTAATCATACAGTCGCGAGTGCCTGGTCCAGATCGGCGATCACATCTTCGTAGTGCTCTACACCGATGGAGATGCGCACCAGCGCCGGCGTGATCCCCATTCGTGGCTGGTCGGCCGCCGGGATGTCGGAATGCGTCATCGTCGCCGGGTGCTCGGCGAGCGACTCGGTCCCACCCAGGCTGACCGCGAGGTGAACGAGCTTCAGCGCGTTGAGGAAGCGAAAGGCCTCGGCCTCGCCGCCGTGAATTTCGAACGCCACCATCGCGCCGGGCGCGATGCACTGGCGTCGATAGAGCTCGAACTGCGGATCGTCCTCGGTCAGGTGACCTAGATAGTTGACTTTGTCGACTTTGGGATGGTCGGCCAGGAAGTCGGCTACGTAACGGGCGTTCTTCATCTGCGAGGTCATACGCAGCTTCAGCGTCTCGAGGCTGCGCAGGATGAGCCAACCGGTCCACGGTCCCGACGCGGTTCCCAAGAAGGTCCGCGTTTCGAGGACCTTGGCGATCAACTCCTCCGACCCCAGCACAGCGCCGGCGATGAGGTCGCTATGGCCACCGATGAATTTGGTGGCGGAGTAGACGACCATATCGGCACCGAACTTGAGCGGGTGCTGGAAGAGCGGGCCGAGGAACGTGTTGTCCACGGCGACGACAGGCTTCCGCTTGCCACAGCAACGCTTGGCAAGCTCGGCACAATGAGCGATGTCGACCAAATCGTTGGTCGGGTTCGCCGGCGTCTCTACGAAGATCATCCCCACACGGTCGGCAACCGACTTGTCACTCAACAGTCTCTCCGCCGTCTCCGAGCCGTCCGGGCCGGCGGGAAAGTTCACGACATCGATCCCGAACTGGGGGAGCACCTGGGTGAACAGGTGCTCGGTCCCACCGTACAGCGGCTCGCTGTGCAGGAGCACATCGCCCGGTCGCAGAAACGTGAAGGCCACGGTCGCGATGGCAGCCATCCCGCTAGTGCAGACCGCACCGGCCTCTGCCTCGTCCCAGAGCGTCAAGCGATCCTCGAGGATCTCCAAATCCGGGTTGTTCAGCCGGCTGTAAATGAGGCCGAGGCTTTCGCCGGGCGCTTTCTCGCGCAGCCCGTAAGCCAACTCGAAAAAGGCCTTACCTTCCTCGGCGCTCTTGAAGGCGAAGGTCGAGGTCTGAAAGATGGGACACTTGATGGCGCCCTCCGACCATTCGGGGCGGTAGCCGTAACCCATCATCAGGCTCTCGGGCCGCAGCCTGTGCTTGCCTATGTCCCGCGCCGTGTATTCTTTTTTCCGCACCATCGTCGCCTCCCAAGGGAATTATCAGCTGGCCGGGGCAGCGTCTAATACTAACCTCCCGGTCCTACCGAACGTAAGACGCCCTGTGGCAGTTCTTTACTTGCGTTCGGCACCCCACCCGGGTACCCTACACATCCCATGACTGAGAGCAAAACCTACTTCCGTACTGGACTCGGATTGAAGCGAACGGTCCTGCCCGTGTTGGAGGGCGAGTACCACTCGCAGGTCGTCGATCGGCTACGCAAGCAAGATTATCGCGTCTCCGCAGACGGAGTAACGGTCCGCCTGGCAGAGGAGTTCGGATACTGCTACGGTGTGGACCGCGCCGTGCAGTACGCCTATGAAGCGCGCCACAAGTTCCCCAACCGACGTCTGTTCCTGCTCGGCGAGATCATCCACAACCCGCACGTCAACAATCGCCTGCGGGAGATGGGCATCGAATTCCTGATGCCGGGCCAGGACGGCCGTTTCGACTATGACAAGCTCACCCCCGAGGACGTCGTGATCATCCCGGCTTTCGGTGTGACGATGCGCGACTTCGAGGAGCTCCGAGACATCGGCTGCCTGCTGGTCGACACGACCTGCGGGTCGGTACTCAATGTCTGGAAGCGGGTGGAGAGCTACACACGCGACGGGCATACCGCCATCATTCACGGCAAGCATTTCCACGAGGAGACGAAGGCGACTGCCTCACAGGCGAGCGGCCACAGCGGCGCCTATCTGATCGTCCGCGATCTCGATGAGGCCCGCATCGTCTGTGACTACATCATCAACGGCGGCGATCGTGATCGCTTCCTGGCACGTTTTGGCCACGCGTGCTCCGACGGTTTCGATCCAGACCGCGACCTGGTGAAGATTGGCGTGGCGAACCAGACGACTATGTTGGCATCCGAGACTGAGCGGATCGCCCAAGAGTTTCGGGCGGCGATGACAGAACGCTACGGTGCAGAACACCTCGACACCCACTACCGTCACTTCGATACGCTCTGTAGCGCGACGCAGGACCGCCAGGACGCCGTGATACGGATGATGGAATCGCCGCCGGACATCATGATCGTGATCGGCGGTTACAACTCAAGCAACACGAATCATTTAGCACAGATCTGCGCGCGGCATACGCAGACCTACCACCTAGAAGACTCCACGTGCATCGACCCGGAGGCACGAACAATCAGTCACAAAGTCGTGGGGACAGACCGCGTTGTGATCGACGGCGACTGGTTGCCTGACGGGAACGTGGAGATCGGCCTCACGGCCGGCGCTTCGACCCCGAACAACAAGATCGGCGACGTCATGCAGCGGATCTTCGCTACGAGGGGTATAGACCTAGAGAAGCGCCTCGTCGCCGAGGCTGAAGGCTAGTTCGACGTCCCGGCGCCGATCCCGAGCGCTCCACCTCACCGCCCCGCAATCGACGTAGGCTCTTACCGAAACCGATGACGATCGCGTCGACGGCTAGGCGCTGGCCAGCGGGGTTTCCATAGGCCGAGCGTACCCTGCCGCGCGCGTGATCGGACTCCAGCGTCTGCATCAGTACGGAGGCGACCGCGCTACCCAACCGCCATAGGAGGGGATCGACGTCCAGCGTCGCGACCAGCGAATCGGTGGTCAGGATGGCCGCCAGGTCCGGCAGCCTGTCCTCCAGCCTGTCCTGCATCGCCGGGTCGCCCTCCATCTCCGCGAAGGCAGTATCGGCCACGCTCTCCTGAAGCGCCGCCCGGAAAGCGTAGTACTCACGCGGGATGGGCGGTCTCTGGATCGGGCAGGCGAGGACCGCCACCAGCATGAAGAAGATCTTCGAAACAGCCTTTGTTACATGCCTCACAACACCTCGCCGAAGCCGCCGCAGTGTAAATCGTAGCTGCTCCCCACAAGAGAGCGACCCGGGAACCGCCCGCGCAACAGCAGTGTTTTTCCTAGGCCTGGGATGTTTCTTCTGTCACTCCAACCCCAACCAGGACGGAGGTTAATATGCCAGCCCGCACCGCTGTACTCCCCGAGATCGCCGAGCGCGGCTACGCCCACCCCGAATCGCTGGTCACCACGAGCTGGGTCGCCGAGCACCTCAAAGAACCCTCCCTGAAGGTGGTCGAGGTGGACGTCGACACCGCGGCCTACGACGACGCTCACATCCCCGGGGCGATCGGCTGGAATTGGAAGACCCAGCTGATGGATTTGGTGCAGCGGGACCTCGCGATGAGAGACGACTTCGAAAAGCTGCTGCGTGAGTCGGGCATCTCCAACGACGACACGATCGTGTTGTACGGGGACAACAACAACTGGTTCGCTGCCTACGCTTATTGGCAACTCGAGTACTACGGTCACAGTTCGCTGCGACTGATGGACGGTGGCCGGGCGAAGTGGCTGTCAGAGGGGCGCGAGGTCACCCGAGAGCGCACCAGGATCGAGACGAGCGACTACAAAGTGCGCGGCCCCTTCGAGGGCGTGCGCGCCTACCGGCAGGACGTCGAGCGCGCCGTCAAGCTCAACCTGCCCCTAGTCGATGTGCGTTCGCCCGATGAGTTCACCGGTCGCATCCTCGCTCCCCCAGGATTACCGGAGACGGCGCAGCGCGGCGGTCACATACCGGGCGCCAGGAACGTGCCGTGGTCCAGAGCGGTGAACGAGGATGGAACGTTCAAGAACCGCGCGGAACTGCAGAAGATCTACGTCTCGGGCCAGGACGTGACGGGAGACACCCAGGTCATCGCCTACTGCCGGATCGGCGAGCGGTCTTCGCACACCTGGTTCGTGCTCAAATACCTGCTCGGCTTCCGCGACGTGAAGAACTACGACGGTTCCTGGACCGAGTGGGGCAATCTGGTGGGCGCACCGATAGAGAGGTAGACCCGAGTCCTGCAGAGTATCGAATACCGAATGCTGGATGCCGTTTAGTGAAGTCCATGGCTGGACTGCCTTCGCTACTCGGTATTCAGTATTCGCTATGAAGATTAGCTCTTCCGCTTCGGGAACCAGGGGAAGAAAGCGTTGGTGCGCTCGACATAATCCCGGTACCCGGGTTTCACCTCCGCCAGTCTCTTCTCGAGCAGCGCGACACCCGACACCCTCATCAGAAGGACGGTCATGAGGACGGGGCTGTAGATCGTCCACAGCGAGCCCGGCGTCGCCACAGCGAACAGGAAGAACCCCCACCAGACCATCGCGTCGCCGAAGTAGTTGGGATGTCGCGTGTATCGCCATAATCCGCGATCGAGGACCCGGCCAGCGTTGGCCGGATCGCGCTTGAAGCGAGCCAGTTGCCAGTCACCGCCGGCCTCGAAGGCGAACCCCACCCCGAAGAACAGAACGCCCAACCCGTCCAGCCAGGTCAAGCCAGCGGGCACGGCGCTGCGTTGAGCCTGGAGCAGCGGTATCGATATCGCCCAGAGGAGGAAAGCCTGCAGCCAGAACACGGTGACGAGGCTGCGCCAGGGAAATGTGTGCGGGTTGCGCTCCCTCATCTCGCGGTAGCGATAGTCCTCCGCTTTGCCCCAGTTGCGCTTGAGGATGTAGAGCGACAAGCGCAGGCCCCAGAGCGTCACCGCGGCCAACACGACGTACCTTCTCGGCGTCGCGCCTTCGGTCATGAAGAAGTAGAGCCAGGTCACCAGCACGAAGCCCGACCCCCAGAAGACATCGATGATGCCTGCGTTACGCTTGAGCAGGCTCAGCATCCAGGCCAGGGTCATCATGGCGACCGTTGCAGCCAAGGCGGTCAGGGCGATGGAGAACATCAAGCCGTTCCTGTCGCGTGTGTAGGACTGGCGGCCAGCCGGGCGTCGATCTCATCGCGTATCCGCTCGTGCGACCGCCGGTCGATAGGATAGCGCCAGGCGATCGTGATGGCGATGAGGTTGCACAGGCTTGGCATCCCCACGTATAGAAGCCGGAGCGTCCAAATCGCCGCCGGCGCTTGTTCTCCCGAGCCCGGCACATAGCCGGAGAAGTCGAGGATAGGGAACGCGAGGCCGGCGCTCAGAGCCGCGGCCAGTTTCTTCACTATAGACCAGAAGCCGATATACTCACCCTCGCGCCGCGTACCGGTCCTCCACTCGTCGTAATCGATCGCGTCCGCCTGCATCGACGGTGGAATCGCCATCACACCTCCTACACCCAACGCTGACAAGGCAACTATGACGCCGAAGATCCCCGCATCTCCCCGTCCCAGCAGAAGAGCCGGGACGAACGCGGTCGTGTTGACGCCAAGCGCGAGGAGCCAGGCACGCCGCTTCTCCAAGCGCCGCGCCAGGAAGATCCAGACCGGGACGGTCGCGGCACCGATCCCCAGGTAGACCGCGAGAAAGTACGGGCCCGCCGTACTCCCCAGCACGTACTGCACGTAGAACAGGATGACGGTCGCCGCCACAGAGAAGCCCAGGGCGGCGACCGCATAGGCGCCCAGCAGGGTCCGGAAGGGACGGTTCCGCCAGATCCCGGCCAGGTTGCGGAGAAACGCTTTGGGACGCTGTGACTCGGCCCAGACGCGCTCGCGGACGAAGAATACACAGCCGCCGATGGCCACCGCTACGAGGACCGCATAGATCAGCGCGATATCGAGGTAGCGGGCTCGTTCACGCGCCAGGTCACCGGTCAGATCGCTGCCGACACCCACCGCAATGGGAATCACTGCCGCTACCAGCGTCCCGGCCAACACCGCCGCCTCGCGGCTGCCCAGCAGCCGGCTGCGCTCGTCGTAGTCGAAGGACAGCTCCGCGCCCAACGCTTCGTAGGGCACCGTCACCATGGTCCAGAACAGGAAGAACAGGAAGGTGAGGCCGCCCAGGTAGAGCCCTTCGGCCAGCGGGTCCCCCGATCGCGGAAGCACGACGAGGGTAACGAAGCAGACGGCGAGCGGCGCGGCGCCGGCTACCATCCAGGGGCGGCGCCGGCCCCAGCGGGTTCGCGTGCGGTCGGACAGCGCGCCGATAGCGGGATCGATGATCGCGTCCCAGACTCGCGACACAAGCACGACGACGCCCAGCACGGTCAGGTCGATGCCGAGGACATCGGCGTAGTACTTGGGCAGAAAGACGTAGAAGGTGAGGGCCAGCGCAGCGAGCACGAGGCCCGGCGCGCCGTAGGCGGCGATGGTCAGCGGGCGAAGACGCGTTTCTTGGTTCACGTCGATAGACGGCTCCGGCCAGAACTCGGACTAGTGGAGCAGCGCCTGCACATCAGCTCGAGAGATCCCCTCGACCACGACAACCTTGTTGCGTCCCCGCTCGCCCTTCACGATCGTCACCGCCGACTTCGACACCTTGAGATGCTCGGCGAGCAAGGCTACCAGCTCGGCGTTGGCCGCGCCTTCGACTGGCGGAGCTGCCAGGCGGATCTTGATCGCCTCGCCGTGCGTGCCATCGATCTCGCTGCGGGACGCGCGCGGCTGGACTCGCACCTCGAACAGGACACCGCCCTCCCGCTCCTCGATGCGCACCATCATCAGGAGACGCGGCGCGTCTTGCGGCGCAGGAAGTCCATCATGATGTACTGGCCGAGCGTGAAGGTGGAGGTGAAGTAGGCCTTACCCCGGCAGAGCTCCGACACTTTCTTGACGAATTCGATCAGGGCGTAGTCCTGCGCTAGCATGAAGGTATTGACCTGGATGCCCGAACGGCGACAGAGGGTCACCTCGCGGTACGTCTCGCTGAGGATGCGGGGATCGAGCCCCATCGGGTTCTTGTAGACGTGCCCCGGACCGACGGTTATCGCCGACGGCTTGCCGTCGGTGATCATGATGATCTGGCGCATGTCCTTCTTCTGCGCGAGCAGCAAGCGTCGCGCGAGCCGGAACCCTTCGGCGGTGTTGGTGTGGTATGGGCCGACCTGCGCCGTAGCCAGCTCGGCGAGTGGGATCTCCTCGGCGCTGTCGTGGAACAGAACGACCCTCAGAGTATCGCCGGGATACTGGGTCCGGATGAGATGCGCCAGGGCGAGCGCGACCTTCTTGGCGGGCGTGAAACGGTCCTCGCCGTAGAGAATCATCGAGTGCGAGCAGTCGAGCATCAGGACGGTCGCACACGACGAGCGATACTCCGACTGGTGCACGTGCAGATCGTCGTAGTCCAGGTTGATCGGCACGCCGAGCCCTTCCCGCTCGATCGCCTTCTTCAGCGTGGAGGGCACATCGAGGTTCATCGTATCGCCGAACTCGTATCGCTTCGATACCGCTTCCGCCTCCACGCCGGTCGCCAACTCGGGGGTCTCGTGGGCGCCGAAGCTCGACTTGCCGATCGAGCCCAACAGATTTTTGAGCGTTTTGTAGCCGAGAAAATCGAGACCCTTCTGCGTGAGGTTGAACTTGATCGAGCGCGACGCGCCTTTCCCGATGCTCCCCGGCCCGGTCACCGGCTGCCCTTCGGTGGGCATCTGGGGCAGCTGTTCGGTGCTCAGGTAGCCTTCCTCGATCAGCCGCCGGACGACATCGTCCAACAGCTCCGCCAGCTGGCGCGCACCCTCCTCGTCTGGCTCCTCGGCCAACGCCTTCAGCATCTCGGGCGTGACCTGCCCGGTCTCCAACAGCTTCTGCAGGATCGCCTGCTTCAGCGCCTCGAGGTTGTCCAGCGGCTCGTCGGCACCGAAGTCGCCCCAGAACGGGTGATAGTACGGTCCGCCGGCGAACCCGCTTTGCAGGAGGAAGTCTGCAAGCTGGTCGAGCAGCCCTTGCAGGTTGAGCGACTCGAGTAGACGCCCTTTGTACTTCGAGTATGTGGTGAAACGCATAATGCCTAATCGCCTAAGTTCTACCGTCCAGAGTCGGCGCAAGTTAGCTTGTCCCGGCAACAGCTGACAACTTTCTCAGCCGGGACATGTCCCGCGACACGGGAGACCATATGACCAGGGCGCGAGAGATCACTCTGATGTTGCTGACGGCGGCGATCATCTTCTTTGCCGCCCAGAATCTCCACCCGGTCGACGTGGAATTCCTCTTCTGGAATTTTCGGGTGCCGTTAGCCTTGATCACGCTAGTCCCGCTGCTCGCCGGGCTGGTAATCGGCGTCGCCGGTACCGCCATCACGCTGGGCCGGCGCCGGCGTGCGGCCGAGCCCGAGCCGGAAGCCGCGGACGAGATCGAGTCGCCCGCAGAGGACGAGGCCGATTATGACCCCGCCGCAGACGACGAGGCGCCCGCTGAGCTTTGAGTCCGATGCCCAACGATAAGGCCGAGACGCGCCTCAGATTCTGCAAGATCTCGGGAGCCGGGAACGACTTCATCCTGCTTAACGCGGCAGCGGCCGCGAAGGTGCCAGATCTGGGTGAACTGGCGCTGGAACTCTGTCGAAGGGGGACCTCGGTAGGCGCCGATGGCCTCATGGTGGTGGGGCCCAGCGAGCGGGAGGACGCCGACGTCCGCGTTCGCTTTTGGAACCCGGACGGCAGAGAGTTCGGAACTTGCGGGAACGGTACACGATGCGCTGCCCGCTTCGCAGCGCTCGAGGGGCTGGCGGCGGACCAGATGGTGATCGACACCGACGACGGCGACATCGAGGCCCGTGTCTCCGGTTCGGAGGTGGCCCTTCGCTATCGGATACGGCCAACCGTCGAGCTCGACCGATCCGTAACCGGCGGCGAAGGCGAGCGGACGGGGCATTACGTCCAGGTCGGCATCCCTCACCTCGTGCTCCCGCTGGGCACGATGCCCGAGGGGCCAATCGAACCGTTGTGCCGACCGCTGCGCTCCGCCCCGGAGCTCGGTCCGGCCGGGGCGAATGTCAACCTGGTCGAAGTCATCGACCGACATCGCATACGAATTCGCACCTACGAGCGCGGCGTCGAGGCGGAGACCCTCGCCTGCGGTAGCGGCTCGATATCCGCTGCCGTGGCTCTTTGTGCAGCCGGTCGCGTCGAGTCGCCGGTCGAGGTCACGACAAGGAGCGGCGACCGGCTGACCGTCCGCTTCCGGCGCGGGCCCGACGGAAGGTTCTCCGAGCTCGAGCTCGAGGGACCCGCCCGCGTCGTGTACTGGGGCACGCTGGGGCAGGAGCCAAGTGCCGACTGACTTGAGAAGGGTCGGAGCCGGGGGACTGCTCGCTCCGGCCGACCCGGCAGTCGGGGGTCCGTGCCTACCGCAAGGACACCAGGCAGATCACCCGTTCGTTTTGCCCAAAGATTTGAGCCGGGTCGCTAAAACCAGCTCCGCTCGGCAGTCCCCCGGCTCCTCCCGGCCCATTTCGAGGTTGCTGACGCGCGGTCCTTGCTTGCCAACGGGTTGCGGGCTACCAAATCAATCAGTGTTTGATAGTGGAAGCTGAATCCAACGTTTCGAATCTCAGGCGGCGATTGCTCGCCTGGTACGACGCGCACCGCCGCGACCTGCCCTGGCGGCGCACGTCCAACTCCTACCACGTCTGGGTCGCCGAGGTCATGCTGGTCCAGACGCAGGTGGACACGGTCGTCCCCTATTACCGGCGCTTCATCGAGCGCTTTCCCGACGTCGAGTCGCTCGCAGCGGCAGACCTGGATGAGGTGTTGAAGGCCTGGGAGGGGCTCGGCTACTACGCCCGGGCACGCAACCTCCACAAAGCGGCCGGCATCATCGTCGGCGAGCACGGTGGCGAGCTGCCGCGCCATGAGAAGGAACTGCTCGCCCTGCCCGGAATTGGCCGCTACGTGGCGGCGGCGATTCTCAGCATCGCTTTCGATAGCCCAGTCCTGGCGGTGGATGGCAACGTGCGACGCGTGCTGAGCCGTCTCAACGATCTGGCCGACCCGAGCGATGCGATAATACGGGGACGCGGCGCGCCTTTCGTCGCCGAGCGGCCCGGCGACGTGAATCAGGCGCTGATGGATCTCGGCTCGGCGATCTGCACGCCCCAGTCGCCGCGGTGCGACGCGTGTCCCATCGAGAGCGCCTGCCTGGCGCACGCTAACGGCACGGCAGCAGAGCGTCCGGGTCGCCGACCTGGGAAGAAGCGACCGCACTACGACATCGCGGTGGGCGTAGTCTGGCGCGGCGACGAGATCCTGATAGCCAAGCGACCGCCCGAAGGGCTGCTCGGCGGCCTCTGGGAGTTTCCGGGCGGTAAGCCGGAGCCGGGTGAATCACTCGAGGCGGCCGTCGTCCGCGAGGTCGCAGAAGAGGTGGGGATCGAGGTCGAGCCGGGCGCGAAGATCGCGGCTGTCGACCACGCTTACAGTCACTTCGAGATGACACTCCACGCCTTCCACTGTCGGTACCGAACCGGCACGCCGAGACCGTTGGCGTGTCAGGAGGTAACGTGGGTGCTGCCGGAGGAAATGGATCGCTACGCCTTCCCAGCTGCTAACCGGCGGGTGCTGGAGCAACTGACGTCCAAGGTTCTGACAGAGGAAGGTCTCGATGATGTTTAGATCGACTCGCTGCGCGATAAGCTCGTCAAGCCGTGACGCTGCGAGTGGAAGTCCAGTGTAACGTCCTGAGCTTCGGGTGCGCCACGTTCCGTTACGTTCGAACCGGTGAACATGACCCTCCGACCCCCTAATTTACTAATAATAAAAGACTTACGGTATCAGCTCGGCACGGCACGTGACTGGCGTCGCCATGGGGAGAGGTCTATTATCTCCACTGATGAGCGGGAGGCAGCACGCCGCCCGCTCGGGCCGGGTAGCTCGACATGGCACGACGGATCCTCGTAGTAGACGACGACCCCACCATCCGCAGCTCATTCACCGAAGTCTTGGCCGATGAGGAAACCGAGGTGCGGACTGCTGCCAGCGCCGAGGAAGCGCTCACAATAATCGACGCGCAGCGCCCGGACCTGGTGCTCTCCGACGTGCGCATGCCGGGACTCGACGGCATCGAGCTTTTGCGGTTGTTGAAGGAGAGAGCTCCGCGGACCGACGTCATCATCATGACGGCCTACGACGACATGCCCACGGCCGTCGCGGCGATGCGCGAGGGCGCCTTCGACTTCCTTCCCAAGCCACTCGACCTCGACGACCTACAGCGCGTGCTCGACGGGGTGTTCGAGGACCGGCGAGTCCGGGAGCGCCATCGTCGCGCCGCCGAGGACGCCGCCAGCCGCTACCAGTTGGACCAGCTCGTGGGACGCGACCCGCGGATGATCGAGATCTACAAGCTTGTCGGCCAGCTGGCGGCGAACCGGGCGAGCGTGCTCATCCGCGGCGAAACGGGGACGGGCAAGGAGCTCATCGCCCGGGCGATCCACTTCAACTCGCCGGACGCCGGGGAGCCGTTCGTCCCGGTGAACTGCACCGCGCTGCCCACGACGCTGCTCGAGTCCGAGCTGTTCGGCCACGTGCGCGGCGCCTTCACGGGGGCGGTTGCCGACCGGCGCGGCCGCTTCGCCCTGGCGGGGCACGGCACGATCTTCCTGGATGAGATCGGCGACACGTCGCTCGAGTTCCAGGCGAAGCTGCTCCGTGTTCTGGAGGATCACAGCTTCTACCCGCTCGGCAGCGACATCGCCGAGCGCAGCCAGGCGCGTGTCATCGCCGCCACGCACCGCGACCTCGAGGAGCTGATCGGGAGCGGCGCTTTCCGGGAAGACCTGTACTATCGGCTGCGTGTCGTGGAGATCACGGTGCCGCCGCTCCGCGAGCGGCCGGGCGACTTGCCGCAACTGGCCGAGCACCTGGTGGGCCGAGCCGCCGAAGAGCTGCACCGGCCCCTGCCGCTCCTGTCCGAGGACGCTCTCGAGACGCTGCTCGCTCACGACTGGCCCGGCAACGTGCGCGAGCTCGAGAACACACTCACTCGCGCGGTGGTGGTGGCGACGGGTGGAGTACTGCGGCCCGAGCATCTGACGTTGACGCCGGGAAGAGCGGAGCCGGCTCCCGACCTGGTGAGCCTCACCGAGCTGGAACGCCGCCACGTCGCACGCGTGCTGGCGGCGACGGACGGACACAAGAGCCGCGCCGCGGACATCCTGGGCGTGTCGCGCCCGCGGCTCAACCGTCTGATCGAAAAGTACGGCTTGGACTGAAGCAGGACCGTTCGATGACGATCCGCCGCATCCTCTCGCTCCGCGCCAGCTTCCTACTCATCCTCCTATTCGGCGCCTTCCTACCGCTGGGGCTCCTGGGGCTGTACTTGAACCGCAGCGCCGCGCGTTCCGGCGAGGAGTTGGTGCGTACACGACTCGAGCGCGGTGTGCGCGAAGTCGTCGCTGGCATTGGAGGCCGCTGGGTCACTCAGCGCACGGCGCTCCTTCAGCTCGCCGAGCACCCCGATGTGCAGCGACGGCTGAGGAGCCCGACCTCCTTCTTCGACGCGCCGCTGACGTCGGCCGCACTGGATGAGCTAGCGGAGGGGATCGGCGATTTCGCCGAAGCCGTCGTAGTGCGAGACGACGCGGGCGCGGTTCACTGGCAGATCGCCTGGGAGGCCAGTGAGCGGCCGACCAACGCGCGAAACGCCGCGAGCCTGCCGGTGGAGCTACCGTGCTACGATAGCGAGTCCGGCCGGCGCATCGGTACGATCGAGGCCCGCATCTTGGTCAGCCGCCTTTCGCCGGGTGGCGGCGGCTGGTACGGGATCGGCGGCTCGGTGCTGGGCCTGTTCGACCCCAGAACCGGCGATCCGCTGCTCCCGCTCACCATAGAGCCGGAGCGATTCCGCCAGCCGCGCTTCTCGTGGGCGAACGAATCGTGGCTGGGCGTGAGCCACACGCTCCGCGAGCCGCCGCTCGACATCGTGCTGGCCGCCCCGCTCGGCCCGTTCACCGAGCCGTTCGAGCGGACTGCGCGGCGCGGCACGCTGGCGCTCATCGCCATCGCCCTCATCGCCTTCATCCTCGCCACTTTGGTCACCGGCCGACTTACCCGCTCGCTGGGACAGCTCGCCGCGGCGGCCGATGCCGTCAGCGCCGGTGACCTCGAACGGAAGGTGGAAGAGACCGGTGGCGATGAGACACGGCGTGTCGCCCGCGCCTTCAACACGATGGTGACCAGCTTGCGAGAGACTCTGATGCGTTTGACTCAGAAGGAGTCGCTCGCCGCCGTCGGCGAGTTCGCCACATCGCTCGCCCACGAGGTCAGAAACCCGCTCACCTCGGTCCGCCTCATCCTGCAGAAGGCCAAAGCGCGGTCCGCCGATCCGAAGTGCAGCGAGCTCATCACCACCGCCCTCGCTACCTTGGAAGGTCTGAATCGCACCGTGAGCGGAGCTTTGAGCGTGGCGCAGAGCGGACTGGTGAACGCTCAGACCATCGATCTCCGCGAGCCGCTCGCGGCAGCGATGCGGACGGTCGAGCCCGAGTTCCAGACTTGCGGCGCGCGGCTCGAACCGCTGGCGCATGGCACGCCCGTCCACGTGCAGGCCGACGCGGCGGCGCTCGAGCGTCTCTTCCTCAACCTGTTAAGGAACGCCGCCCAAGCGCTCGGCCCACAGGGTCGAGCGAGGGTGGCGCTCGAGGTCGCGGAGGGCGTGGCGACGGTGTCGATCGTCGACAGCGGACCCGGCATTCCCAAGGACGACCTGGAGCGCGTGTTCGATCCCTTCTACTCTACAAGAGCCGAGGGAACGGGGCTGGGACTCGCCATCGCCAGACAGATCGTGGCCGCTCACGGCGGCGAGCTCTCGATAGAGAGCCAGGAGGGCCACGGCACAGAGGTCCGGGTCAAGCTGCCGCTGGCCCCGCGCGCGTAACGGTTCGGCCCGGGCCGCTGTCACGGCGCATTACAACCGGCGAGCGCTCTCAGCCGCACTTTTTCTCGTAATCTATTGTCGAGCACCAAGTTAGGGCGCTCGCCGCCGGCCGGCACGAAAAGCGCTTGGGTTGGGCTCCGCAGAGGCCGAACGTGCGTGTCGAGACCCAACCTTCAAGCCGGGGGCTGTCATGAAGAACATGTTCGTATTGCCACTCGCCGCGGCGACCTGGCTGGCCGCCACAGGATATACGCCAAACGAGCCGGGCGCGGGAGTGCGCACGGCGAGTTTCAGTACGGGGGCGGGACTCGCCGCCGCTATCGTCGAGGCCGACACCCAGAGCATCGTCACGCGGCGCATCTCGGCGGGCCTTGAGTTTTTGCCGATGGGCTCGCTTTCGCCCGATGGCAAGTACATGACCTTCGTCGACTGGACGACGGGGAACCTGGCGATCCGAGATCTGCAGACCGGCGAGGAACGACACATCACGGATGAAGCGTCGTGGGCTCCTACGTTGAAGTTCGCCGAGTCCTCGCGAATCTCTCCCGACGGTCGGTCCGTCGCCTACACGTGGTACGAGCCCGCCGCGGAGGCGGTCGAGGGCGTCAGGGCTGGCGTCCGAGTCATGCCGCTCGAGGGCGGCGCGAGCCGTGTGCTGGTCAGCAGCGAGGACGTTCAGTACGCACAACCCTTCGACTGGTCGGCCGACGGGACCCGGCTGCTGGTCGGGCTGACCCGGTCAGATAGCGAATTCCAGATCGGGCTGGTCGACGTCGACGATGCCGAGCTGCACATCGTCAAGTCGCTCGGCCGAGCTTCGCCGACCCGCATGGCGCTTTCACCCGACGGGAGACACGTCGCCTACGACGTTCAGCGCGACGAGCGCACCCTAGAACACACGGTGCATATCGTAGCCGCGGACGGCAGCCGTGACCGCGAGGTGACCGGTCCGGGCGGCCACAACCTCGTTATCGGCTGGGAGCCGAGCGGCCGCTACTTCCTGTACTACGGAGACGGATCCGGTTCACCCAGCGTCTGGGCTCTAAGGACAACCGAGGGTCGACCCGGGGGCGAGCCGCTGCTCATCCGCTCGGACCTTTGGCACCTGATACCGATAGGCTTCACGGCCACAGGCGACTTCTTCTACAGCGTGAACACGGGCAAGGTCGATGTGTTCACCGTCATGACCGAACCCGAGACAGGGGCGCCGATCGGGGAGCCGCGATCGGTGACGCCCCATTACCAGGCCGGCACGGCCCTCTACCCCAGGTGGTCGCCGGACGGCCGTTACCTCGCCTACCGCCGGACGCCACCCTCCGGGGGCGGGATGCGCCACAGCGCGGTGATCCGCGCCGTGGAGTCGGGCGACTTCCGTGAGATCTATCTCGAGCTGGGGGTCGTGCTCACGCCGAACTGGTCGAGCGACGGGCGCTTCCTGGTGCTATACGCCCAGGAAAGTGGGAATCGACAGGGCATCTACAGGATCGACGTTCAGACCGGCGAGCACGGGTTTGTCCATACAATCGACGGCGCCATGCGTGGTGCCGCCTGGCTCGATGACGGACGCACGGTCATCTACAAGGAGGTGGGCGTCGGCGGCGGCCCCGCATGGTGCCGGTTCATCACCGTCGAGCTCTCCTCCGGAAGTGAGCGTGAGGTCTACCGCTGGCGCTGCAGTTCCAGAGACTGGTGGTGGACCCTGTCGCCCGATCGGCGCACGATCGCCGGCATGTTCGATCCCGCCGACAATCTCGCGGAGAGCCCCTGGACCCTAAGGCTCGTCTCCCTCAGCGACGGCGCGTCACGTGGCCTGGCCGAATTCCTACCCTGGGTCGGCGATAACGCGCCGGGCCGCTCTCTCTTTCCCGAACTCAACTGGACGCCCGACGGCCGTTCGATCCACATCCGGGGTTGCACCTCGCCGGACCAACTGATCGAGGCGCTCAACCGCTGCCCCAATTGGTCGTTCGACGTCGAGACGGGCGAGCGGCGACGGCTCGCCGACGACGCGCCGATCGGCTCGATCCACCCGGACGGGCGGCGCGTGGCCTTCGCGGACGGCGAGAGGGCCTACGAGATCTGGGTGATGGAGGATTACCTGCCGGCTGAGACCTCGGAGCCCGGCACGCGAGATTAGCAGACAAGTCCCGAGCTGCAGCTGGCGTCCGCCGGCTGCAGCTCGGTTCAGTCGCCCGCGATCTCGGTCGCCGGCACCGGCGGCCGGAGGCTGCGGCCCAACGCGGCGCCGAAGATCAGCAGGAGCGGCGCCGTCCACAGCCCGGGGTAGTAACCCCACTCGATGACCCCGATCATCAGGTGCCCGGCGCCGGCGAGGATCTGCACGACCGCCCAGAACTTTGCCAGCCTCAGCGCCCAGAGCCGGCCGTGGACGACGGAGGGGATCATCGCCGCCAGCAGCAAGAACACGGCGAGGTTGAGGGAGACGAAGAACTCGGGCGCCAGCGAGAAGAGCGGGAAGCGTTCATGGAAGCCGGCGACGTAGTCCTCGAAAGCGTGAAGTAACTGGGCGAGTACGAGCGCCGGGTAGAGGTGGCGCCCGGCGCTCAGGTGGTGATGGGGTAGGCTCAGCTCTCGTGGGGCCACGCCGTCTCTCCCAGCCCTTGCGGCGGCGGCCGCCGCCGTCGATCACGGTGCCGCGAGTAGCTGCCGGTCTCGCTGCGGCTGATCTTGCGCTTCGCCACCAAGCCCTCGAGGACGACCTCGCTGGCGACCACCAACCGGTCGGCCTCAGCCAGGTCCGCTTCGCCAGTTCCTGCGGTACGGGCCAGCTCGACGAGTCCAGGCACGGAACCGAAGCCCTTCAGGCAGGCCTCGGCACTGGACAGCTCCGCCACCTGAAGTGCGCCGCCGGAGTCGAAGTACTCGACTATCGGTTCGGCGTCTTCTTCAACAAAATAGTGGTCGAATGTCGCGCCCGCCGCGCGCGAGATGAGGTCCAACGCTATCTTCGTGCCGCCCTCCAGCTCGCCCTCGTACTCGAGCTCCAACTTCCCGGTAATAGACGGCAGCGAGGCGTAGATGTCGGCTACCCAGGGGATGACGTGTCCTTCTCGGTTGGCGATCGCCCGGCGCTCGGCGTTCGAGACGACGCTCTCCAGAACGGTGATCGGCAAGCGCTGCGACACACCCGACCGTCGATCGACACGCTGGTCATCCCGTGCCTCGAAGGCTATGCGCTCGACGATCTCCCTGATCATTTCGGGAATGTCCACCGCTCGCCCGTCCCGCTCCGTCCACGCCTCCTGCTCGGTGATCGCAACGCCCTGGTCGAGATCGTGCGGATAATGCGTCATGATCTCGGCGCCGATCCGGTCCTTGAGCGGCGAGATGATCTTGCCGCGCGCGGTGTAGTCTTCGGGGTTCGCGGTGAACACGAGCTGCACGTCCAGAGCGAGGCGAATCGGATAGCCTTTTATCTGGACGTCGCCCTCCTGCATGATGTTGAACAGGCCCACCTGGATCTTGCCCGCTAGGTCGGGCAACTCGTTGACCGCGAAGATCCCACGGTTCGCCCGCGGCAGCAGGCCGTAGTGTATGGTCAGCTCGTCGGAGAGTACGTGGCCGCCGCGGGCGGCTCTGATCGGATCGAGGTCGCCGATGATGTCGGCCATCGTCACGTCCGGCGTCGCCAGCTTCTCGACGTAACGCTGGTCCCGCGGGATCCAGTCTATCGGCGTCGCTTCGCCCATCTCCTCGAGCTTCAGGCGGCCGTACTTACTGATCGGATGGAACGGATCGTCGTTGACCTCGGAGCCGGCGACGATCGGTATCTGCTCATCGAGGAGATCGACCAGCTGGCGCAGAATCCTGCTCTTCGCCTGCCCGCGCAGACCCAACAGGATGAAGTTGTGGCGCGCCAGGATGGCGTTCACCAGCTGGGGGATTACGGTGTCCTCGTAGCCGACGATGCCCGGAAAGAGCGTTTCCCCGCACTCGAGTTTTGCGATGAGGTTTGCCCGCATCTCGTCCTTGACGGAGCGGGCAACGTAACCCGAGCTCCTCAGCTCGCCGATCGTTCGCGGTCTTGCTTCAGGCATAGGACCTCAAATTGCTACTCAATGTGCCACCGTTGGACAAGCGCGATTGCTCCGTCCTACGTGCTCAACGCCGGCTGCGAGCGCAGCTGCGCCGGGGTTGGTGCTCTTATCATAAATAGTATCGCGAAGGTCGCCGCAAGACTCATGAGCGCCGCGCACAGCAGGAACGGCGCTGCCGGACTCCAAGTTCCAAATACCCAGCCCGCCCAGATGGCGCCCAGCATGCGCCCGAGCGCCGAAAGTGATTGCATGACGCCCAAGATGGCGCCCTGCATGTCGAGCGGCGTGTACTGAGACGCCAGGCTGTTGAGGGTGGGCCAGTTGAGACCGGTACCGAGGGCGACGAGCGCCAGGATGCCCAAGAGAGCGCCCAGAGCTTGCGAGAGGGGCAAGAGCAGATATCCCGCGACGAGGATACTCGTCCCGGCAACCAGCAGCCGACGCTCTCCGAACCGGCGGGCCAGCGGTCCCAGCAGCCGGCCCTGCAGGATCGCCATGACCAACCCGAGGTAGGCCATCAGGTAACCCGCATGCCGAGCGTCGTAGCTCAGTTCGACGCCGAGCCAAAGCGGGAAGACGGTCGTGAAGGCCGCAAAGACGAAGGTAGCGATCACGAAGATCGCCATGAGGGTGCCGATCGCCGGGGACCGAGCGAAGTGCACCGCTAACCTGAGGCGTCCCAGCAGACCCGCCGAGAAGCGCGCGGCGGCTCTGGCTCGGAGCTCCGGACTCAGCGACTCCGGCAGGTGGAAGACTGCGGCGCCGGCGTTGGCGAAGCAGAGGGCGGCGGCGAAGAACCCGGGAACGGCATAGCCGAACTGGCTCAGAGCACCGCCGATCGCCGGTCCTGCGATGAAGCCGAGGCCGAAGGCGGCGCCGACCAAACCCATCCCGCGAGTGCGGTCCTCCAGATCGGTGCTATCAGCGATATAGGCCTGAGAGACGGGGACATTGGCACCAACCATACCGGCCATCAGGCGCGACGCGAACAGCCAGGCCACGTTGCCCGCCAGCGCGAAGATCAGATAGGAAATCCCGGAACCGACGAGCCCCAGCAACAGAATCGGCCTACGTCCAACGCGGTCCGACACTCGCCCCCATAGCGGGCCGAAGACGAACTGCATCGCCGGGTGCGCGGCGACGATCAGACCGATGAGCAACGGCGACGCGCCGAATTCCTGGGCGTAGAACGGCAACAGGGGAAGGACGATGCCGAACCCGATGAGATCGACGAAGATCGTGAGAAAGATGATCGTGAGCCGAGACAACGGCCGAACAAGCCTCCACTACCGACTGTCTGGATGCCTCCCGCCGACTTCCCCACTTCGCATACGCCGATCACGGGAGACCACATATGGCGGCTGAGTCTAGCAGAGCCGGCCGCCCTTGTCGAGGCTGGGAGCGGGTCATCTCGCTTCGGCCTCCCCCGCTCCCAGCCTCTCTCTGCACCGCCTGAACACTAGTCGGGAGGAGTCGGGGGACTGCCGAGCGGAGCTGGTTTTAGCGACCCGGCTCCAATCTTCGGGCCAAACGAACGGGGTGATCTGCGCGATCGGCTCGCGTTTGGCTCGGACCGCGACTGCCGGGTCGGCCGGAGCGAGCAGTCCCCCGACTCCGACCTACTGGTCCGTCGCGCTTAGTTCCCTTTACCTTGGTGACACACGAGCCCGCACTATCGATCGACAGACAGGACGCGCGAGAATGGCTGGTAATCCGTACGTACTGGCGGAGACGACCTGGAAGTCTGTCAGGGAGACCGACTATGAGGTGGCCGTTCTTCCCTGGGGTGCCACCGAAGCCCACAACTATCACCTGCCCTACGGCACGGACACTCTAGAGACCGAGCGGATAGCCGCGGAGTCGGCGCGCCTGGCCTGGGAGGCGGGAGCGAAGGTCATCGTGCTACCGATCCTGCCGGTCGGCGTCAACACCCAGCAGCTCGACATCAAGCTCACGCTCAATCTCAACCCGAGCACCCAAGCCGTGATGTTGGAAGATCTCGTCCAGGGCCTCTACGCTCAGGGCATTCGCAAGCTGGTTATTCTGAACGGGCACGGTGGCAACGACTTCCGCCAGATGATCCGAGAGCTCCAAGTGGACCTCGAGCTATTCCTCTGCACGCTGAACTGGTACGAGATAGTGCCACCCGATGAGCTTTTCGACGTAGCGGGCGACCACGCTGGGGAGATGGAGACGAGCCTGATGTTACACCTGGCTCCAGACCTCGTGCTGCCGCTGTCCGAGGCAGGGAGCGGCCTGGCGAAGGACTTCCGCATCGGGGCCTTGAGAGAACGCTGGGCCTGGGCGCCGCGAAAGTGGACCGAGATCACCTCCGACACGGGCGTCGGGGACCCGTCGCGCGCCACGGCCGAGAAGGGGCAGCGCTACTTCGAGGCGGTAACGAGGAAGATCGCCGGGTTCCTGGTCGATCTAGCTGGAACGGACCCGTCCGAGCTGTACGACAGGAAATTCGGGAATCCATGATTACTTGATTAGTTGAACAAGTGACTACTCGAATTGAGAATGGCTTCGTGGCACGCCTCGCGGCCATTCCCGATTCAGATGCTCAACTACTCAAGTAGTCAATTAGTCATGGATTCCCGAATTCCCAATACTCAGGTCATCGGCAGGTAGCGACCCTCTTCCACCCGCACACGCTTCTCGTCGGCGAGCTTCGCCAGGTGAGCGAGCACCGATCCTTCGGCGGCACCAAACAGCCGTGGGTCGAGATCCTCGTAGACGCGAGCCCTGATCTCGGCGGGGGTGCTCAAACCCTCGGCCAGCGCGTCCAGCACCTGTCGCTCGCGCTGCCTACGGTGCTCGATGTATTCGTCGAGCTTCTCCGCCGGCTCATCGATCTCCGGGCCATGGCCCGGATAGATGACTGACAGCTCGAGTCCGGCCAGCCGTTCCAGCGTCGACATGTAGGCCGCCATGTCACCCTCGGGCGGCGCGATCATCGATGTCCCTTCGCCGAGGACGACGTCACCGGTGAACATGGCCTGTGCCTGCGGCCAGTGGAAGCAGACGTGGTCCGCACAGTGGCCGGGAGCGTGTAGGACCTCGAGATGGCCGCCGCCGAAGTTCACGGTCGAGCCCGCGGCGAGCGGCAGGTCGGGCGGGTCGAGCGCCGCCCACTCGGCGGACTCCGGCGTCGCCGCCAGCGGCGCGGCCAGCCGTAGGATCAGTTCTGCGGCTCCCGCCGCGTGGTCAGCATGATGGTGGGTGAGACAGAGGGCGGCGACCTGAGAAGTCCCCAGCGCGACTTCCACGGCGTCCAGGTGGTCCGCCAGGTCGGGCCCCGGGTCGATCACGACGCAGGGCGCCGGTCCGAGGATGTAGGTGCGGGTGCCATCGAGGGTCAGCGGTCCCGGGTTCGCCGCAACGACCGTCTTAACCCAACCGCCAGCCGAATCAACCATCGCCTTCCCGCTCATCGTAGCGCGGCTCACCGGGCATGACCGGTACCACCTCGCCCTCTACGCGCCGGAGCCGCGGCAGGATCGGTTTGACCGTAACGCCGCGAAAGTGCTCGCGCCACTCGGCCACGCTTGCCCCGACCTCGAGCCAGCTGAGCGTGCGGGCGGTTGGAAACAGCATGCGGAAGTCGTAGTCGAAGTACCGCTCCAGCGCTTCAGCGGGCCTGATCCAGACGTGCTCCACCAGCTCACCCAGCTCGGCGCTCACCTGCGTCTCCGGCGGTGCCGTGGCCAGGAAGAAACGGGCATCGTAACGGCGCGACAACGACTCGGGCGTGAGCCAGCGGGCGCAGAGCAGGAGCCGATCGCCGGCCAGGCGCAGGTCGAGGCCGCTTACGACATCGAGGAAGAGCTTGCGTCCAGCGACGAGGGCCTCCCGCTGTTGCGCGAGGGCGTCGTGACCGGGCGCCGCGCCGGACGCCAGCAGCACACCAGTCTCCTCGAACAGCTCGCGCAGCGCCGCCACTACGAAGGTCCGCGCCGAGGGCCCGTCCGGGTCAGCGGCGCCCTCTACCGCGTCCCCGGGCGGCTCGCTTAGCCAGTCCTCCCAAGCGGCGTCGGTGTCAGCGGCGTCCAGCGTGCCACCGGGGAACACGTAGGCGCCGGCGGCGAACCCCACGTCGGCGCGGCGGCGGACGAGGAGCACCTCGGGTCCACCCTCGGCGTCGCGCGCCAGGATGACGCCGGCGGCGGCCCGCGGTTTCGGGGGCACGCGCTGCGGGCCCATCGCCTCGGCGGCGGCGAGCTCTTGCATCTCCATGCGATAGCGGCGGCTCATCGGGCGAGCTCCTCCCGCAGGAACTCGCGAAGCTCCCTGAACATGCGCTCCGGCTGCTCCACATATGGCAGATGCCCACTCTCTTCCAGAACCACC
Source organism: uncultured Gemmatimonadota bacterium (assembly GCA_964345885.1). Lineage (GTDB taxonomy): Bacteria > Gemmatimonadota > Gemmatimonadetes > Palauibacterales > KS3-K002. Next base: position 153,158 of record CAYFSW010000178.1, read on the forward strand.
AGTCTTGCCTGCGGCATCAGCTCGGTGAGCTCCTCGGCCCACTCCATCGGTATCGGATCGTAGCGTCCGTGAAGGATCAGCGTCGGCACCTGCAACGTCGCCAACCTGCGGCGCAGTTCCGGGCCGTTGCCCTTGAGGCTCGCCCAGGTTGCCTGGCGCGCCTGCTCCTGCACGACGAAAGGCGTCACATCTTGGGCCTCGCGCGGGTCCTTGAAGTATCCGGCAACACTCAGCACGAAGCGGCGCTGCCAGTACGCTGCCGAATCTCGCCCCTCGAGGCCGGTAGCGTCGAGCTCAGCGCGCATCCGCTTCACCTCGGCCGAACGTGACCGCCGCTGGAACTCTTCCTGGAATTGGCGATGGTGGTCTCCCCACCCCGTCGCCGGCGCGACGAGCGGCAAAGCCTGGACTCGGTCCGGGTACTGGCCCGCATAAAGGAGAGCGAGCAGGCCACCCCAGGAGTAGCCCAGCAGGGTCAGCCGCCGGAGGCCCCACTCGCGGCGCAGCGACTCGAGGTCGGCCACGTGATCGCGCCAGCCGATCTCCCGCGGACGCTCCACAGACGAGCGACCGCCCCCCCGCTGGTCGTAGAAGTAGAGGTGAAATTCATCGGCCAGCTGGCTGAAAGTAGGCCGCAGATAGTCGTGGCTGGCGCCGGGCCCGCCGTGCAAGACGATAACCGGAGGACCGTCGCCCAGTTCGCTTACGTACAACTGGACGTCGGCGCCCCAGGCGATGTAAGTTCGGGCCACCATGACAAGCTCAATCGAACAAGTTGCGCGTGCTTCGCGCAACCACGCGAGACCTTTCCGTTGCCGGGCCGCCTTTGTCGTGGCTCTGGCAGCGACGTGCGTCTTTACCTTACCCGCCCCGGCGACCGCCCAGAGGCTGGAGCCCGAGGCGTTGCTCGGGCACGTGAAGTACCTGGCAAGTGATGAGCTGGGCGGCCGCGAGGCTGGCGAGCCGGGGGCCGACAGCGCCGCGTCATACATCGCGAAGCTGTTCGAGTCGTATGGGCTGGAGCCGCTGGGTACAAACGGATACCGGCAGTCGTTCCAGATCACCACAACCGTGTCGATAGCCGCCGACAGCAGGCTGGTGCTCCACACGCCGCGCGGCTCCTTGGAGCTCGAGCTGTTCAAGGAGTGGGTGCCTTTCAACTTCTCGGCCGCCGGCTCGTTCAGTGGCCGCGCCTTCAATGCCGGCTACGGGCTACGGGGCGAGGACTACGAGGGCCTCGGCTCACACGAGGGCCCAAAGATCGCCACCCTGCGCGGCGGTGTGCCGGACGACTTCGATCCGCACGGCTCGGGTCTCGATCCGTCGCCGCGCCGCAAGGCGACGACGGCGCGGGATCAGGGCGCCGAGGCCGTGCTGATCACCGTTTCCCGACTGCGGCTGCCGCAGCCCGGCGATCCGCCCCACGGAGTGGGCATCCCGGCCATCCAGATCCTGGAGAGCGATGAGACTCTGGCGTGGCTAGCGGACGACGAGCTCGAGGTATTGCTGGACGCCAAGGTCGAGCCGCTGAGGGTGAGCGCGTACAACATCGTGGGCCGGCTGCCGGGCCGCGATCCGGCGCTGGGCGACCAACTCATCGTCGTCGGCGCGCACTACGACCACCTCGGCATGGGCGGCCCGGGCTCGCTGGCGCCCGACGCAGTAGAGCCACACAACGGCGCCGACGACAACGCTTCTGGGACCGCCGTGTTGCTGGGACTGGCCGAGTACTTCGCCGCGAACCCACAGCTGCGGCCGTCGCGCAGTCTGGTCTTCGTCGCCTTCGCCGCGGAAGAGATGGGCCTGCTCGGCTCGGAGCATTTCGTCAGCAACGCGCCGGTTCCGCTGGAGAACGTCGCCGCGATGGTGAACTTCGACATGGTCGGCCGCCTGCGCGACGGCAAGCTGCAGGTGTTCGGCACGGAGACGGCGGAGGAGTTTCCGGCGCTACTCGATTCGCTCGACGCCGCCGACAACGCGTTGACGCTCAGCCGCATAGGCGACGGCTACGGGCCAAGCGACCAGACATCGTTCTACGCGCGTGATATCCCCGTGCTCCACCTGTTCACCGGCACCCACTCCGAGTACCACAGGCCCGAGGACGACTGGGAGCTGATCAACGCCGCGGGCATGGCACGGGTGGGCGAGTTCGCCGCGACGTTGATCCGCGAATTGGGCGACGGCCCTGACGCGCTGACGCTGGTCAAGCAGCAGCGACCGCAGGCCGGCGGTGGCGGCGGCTACGGTCCCTATTTGGGAACGATCCCCGACTTCGGGGAAGTTGAAGGTGGCGGACTGCGGCTCTCAGGCGTACGCGAAGGGGGGCCGGCGGAGCAGGCCGGCCTGCGAGCGGGCGATGTGGTCATCGAGTTCGGCGGCAAGGAAGTACTTAACATCTACGACTACACATACGCGCTGCGCGATCATGCGCCGGGTGATACGGTGGTGATCAGGGTGCGGCGCGGAGAGGAAGTGCTCAAGCTGACGGCGGTGCTGGGCAGGCGGCAGTAGGCGAGAATAGCAGGCCGGAGCGTCGAGCCTCCGGCCTGTCCTAAATCTTTTCGGGTCCCAGCCGGCGCCGAGTCCGCAACTCGGGGAAATAGTAGACGATGACGCCGCTCTCCGGCTCGTTCCCCACATCGACGTAGCCGCTGGCCACCATCTCCCGCAGCAGGCGCTCCGCCTCCTCGAACGAGAAACCGGTGATCATCGAGGCCTGAGTGACGGTCAGGCTACCGCCCTCCCTCGACGCGGCGTCGAGCAGCTGCTGCTGGGGCGTGCGCTGTGGCTGGGAATAGCGGAGAGCACGCATCTGGCGAGCTTCCTCTAGCAGGTTCGCCTCTTCCACCTGGCGGCGCATGGTGATGAGGTCGTAGAGCTGCCCTATGCCGCCCAACCCCCAGGTGAAGAGCCAGAGGAAACCGGTCCCGTACTTACCGAGGTAGAGGCGGTGTAGGCCGGCGAAGCCGAACAGCCAGCCCGCCCAGAGGCCGTACGATATGCCTTCCTTGAACTTCTTTTCGCCGTCTTGCATTCTGGCTTCCAGTCTCGCCGCGCCGACGCGGCCAGGGCCGAGCCCCTCGCGTACCTCCGCCTCCCACTTATTATAGACGGAGACGCGCGCTACGGTTGTTTCACGGACGGTTTGGCACGACGGCCGGTCCGGCCTCGTCCTGCAAGCTAAGCCGCGCGCCCACACGCCTCAAGGTGTCCCGCTCCGGCGTCTAGCTAAGGAGGCAGCACTCGATGCGACGATTCAGAGCATTACCCGCGCTGGCGCTTGCAACACTGACCCTCACCGCCTGCCCGGTCAACCCAGCCACGGGCGAGCGGCAGCTGATGCTGATCAGCGAGGCCCAAGAGATCCGAATGGGCCAAGAGGGCGCCCAGCAAGTGGAAGCCTTGCTCGGCCTTTATGACGACCCGGAGCTCGAGGAGTACGTGAACCAGATCGGGCTGGAGCTGGCCGCCACTTCCGAGAAGCCCAACCTTCCTTGGAGCTTCAAGATCATCGACGACGTGATCGTCAACGCGTTCGCCCTTCCCGGCGGACCTATCTACGTGACCCGCGGGATCCTCGCACACTTCAATTCCGAAGCGGAGCTCGCCGGGGTACTAGGGCACGAGATCGGCCACGTGACGGCGCGCCACTCCGCCGAGCAAATCAGTCGCGCCCAGGCGGCCCAGCTGGGCATCGGGGTCGGATACATATTCCTGCCCGAGATCGCCGCCTACGGCGATGTGATCAACGTCAGCCTCGGCCTCCTCTTCCTGAAGTTCGGACGCGACGACGAACGCCAGTCGGACGACCTCGGCTTCCGCTACCTGCGGCGCTCCGGCTACGACCCCACCGAGATGGTGGACGTCTTCGACATGCTCGGCCGGGTCAGCTCAGCGGCCGGCGGTAGCGGCCTGCCCGCCTGGCTGTCGACTCACCCGGATCCCGGCGAGCGACGCGAGCGGATGCAGCAGCGGCTGGCCGAGGTCGGCGGCGCGGCGGGTGGCGAAGTCGGACGCAGTCGCTACCTGCAGATGATCGACGGAATGATCTACGGCGAGAACCCGAGAAACGGCTTCTTCCGCGGCAGCACCTTCCTCCACCCCGACCTCGAGTTCCGAATCGACTTCCCGGCGGAGTGGACGACGCAGAACATGGCCCGGCAGGTGGTGGCGGTCAGCCCCAACGAGGACGCCCTGATCCAGCTCACCCTGGCCGCGGAAGCGTCGGCGGCCGAGGCGGCCGACACCTTTCTTGCTCAGTCGGGCATCCAGCTGCAACGAATCTCCCGCGCTCCGGTCAACGGGTTGCCGGCGCGGGCGGCCTACTTCGCGGCGACGGCGAGCGACGGGACCGCGTTACGCGGCCTAGCGGTCTTCATCGAGTACGGCGAGCTCGTCTACAAGATCCTGGGCTACACTCTGGCTGACAGGTGGCGCACGTACGCCGGTACATTTCAAGGTTCGCTCGGTAGCTTCGATCGCCTCACCGACAGTGCGGCGCTAAGCGCGCAGCCCGCACGTCTCGCGATCGTCAGGACGGACCGCACGATGACGCTCGCTCAGTTTGCCGAGCGCTACCCGTCCACAGTGGAGATCGAGGAGTTGGAGTTGATCAACGGGGTGGAAGCTGACGATACGATCGACGCCGGCACGTTGGTGAAGCGGGTGGTCGGCGGGACGATACCGAAGGAGTAGAGATTCATTGCATACTGAAATGCCCTCTTCCCCGCGCCGCCACTTCCCATGCATTGCCCACCTGGTCTCCGGCGACACCGTAGAGTCGCTCGTGCAAATTCACTGAAGCGCAGACGTGGTTTGGGATCAGGCGAACCCGGTCACCGACCCGCGGGCGCCAGTCGGTTTCACTGAGATCCAGAATGCCGTGTTCCTCGGACAGGGCCTTGACCGTTACCGCGGGTCGATCCAGAAGAACTCCATATCCTCCGCCCGGCGCCCGCAGCTCCTCCCGGGCAAGAGCTTTGGAACCGGCATCGACCACGGCCTGTCCGGGACAAGCGGTACTCACGACGGTGGCGAGGACGGTGTAGGCGCAGTCTTCCCAGCGGCAGGCACCGATCCCGGCGATAGCACGGTCGTTGAAGATGCACATGCCGGCGCGCACCTCGGTCAGGCCCGCTACCTCGTGCGAGCGGAAGAGAGTCGGGGTGGAGCCACCGCTCACCACGTAGGGGGTGAGGTCCGCACTGCCCAGGACATCCAGCACCTGCTCCAAATTGCGGGAGACGCCCTCGAGCGCCGTCCCCTGATCTTCGACGGAGCTCCGGATCTGCCCGGGGTAAAGCATCACGCCCTTATAGACGGTGCCGTCCAACCGAACCGCCTCGCGGGCTAGGCTCACGGCCTCGTCCGGCGTCCCCACGCCGACGCGGTGGAGGCCGACATCGATTTCTACGAGGACGCCGAGCTCGCGGCCTTCCTCGGCAGCCCTCGCGCCCAGCGCCCGAAGAGCTTCGAGTGAGTCGAGGCCGACGGTCAGCTCGAGGCTCTCCGGCAGGGCCATGAGTCGATCGAGCTTGGCAAGGCCAACGGGAGGGTAGGCGAACAGGAGGTCGTTCGTAATCCCGGCCATCACCTCCGCCTCGCGGGGCGTGGCGACGCTCAGGCCGCAGGCGCCGGCCTCAATCTGCGCCGCGCCCAGCTCGGGTGTCTTGTGGGTCTTTACATGGGGTCGCCAGGAGAGACCGTGCTCCCGACAATAGGAGGCCACGCGCTCCAGGTTCGCGTGCATTCGCGAGACATCGACGAGCGCAGCCGGCGTATCGAGCCCGCTGAGGTCCATCAAGCGCTCGCAAAGAAGTCGAAGTACGTGCCCTTCCCCGACTCGAGTGCTCTCTCGTACGCCGCCGCTGCCGCCGCCGCATCCTGCAATCCGGTGCCGGTCGAGTCAAAGATGGTAATCTCATCACCCGATGTGCGGCCCGGCCTCTTGCCTACGATGACCTCTCCGAGCTCGCCGTGGACCTGACCCCGTTCGATGATCTTGGCCTCGATAGCGTGACGTAGTTCTCCGACCTCGGCACACTGACTCAGGATATCCACCACCACCGTACCGGACGCCATGAGCCTGGGATCGATCTCCTGCTTCCCTGGACTGTCCGCTCCGATGGCCGCCACGAACATACCGGGCGGGACATCCTCTCGCTTCAGGAAGTATTCTCTGGCGGGCGTACAAGTAACGCAGACGTCGCTCTTCTGGGTGGCGCTACCGAGGTCGGTTACGGCGCCGACCTCGATCTCCAACTCCCGGCCCATGTCAGTGGCGAACGCCTCTGCGACGTCCGCATCGAAGTCGAACGCGTAAGCCGTCTCAATCGGCAGGATGCATTTGAGAGATCGGAGCTGCACTCGGCCTTGTGTGCCACAGCCACAAATGGTGACGCTCCGCGATTCCGGCCTGGCCAGATACTTCGCCGCAACCGCCGTCGTCGCCCCGGTCCGGTTAATGGTGATGGCAGTCGAGTCCATAAAGGCGAGAGGATAGCCGTTATCCCCGTCGCAGAGGATGATCGTGCCCTGAATGTTGGGCAGCCCGAAGCGTTGTCTGTTCTGGAAGAACCCGGCGTTGACCTTCAGGCCGAAATAGGTCCGCGGCTTCTCCGGTCCTCCCGCCTTGATATGGAACTCCCCGTCAGGCGCATCGACGTGTAACAGGCCCAAGCTGAGGGTCGTGCCCTGGGCGTACGCCCTGAACGCGTCCTCAACGACCTCAACGTAGTCGCTCAGTTGGAGCAGCGAGGATACGTCCTCGCGATTGAGCAGCATGGTTCCTTCTGGCATCTCGATTCCCCCCTGCTGCGGTTTCGGGGCGGGCCGTCTCGCGCCCACCGGTCTCAGGCGCCGACGGCGGCCAGCGTGCGCTCGATCTGGTCGCGGTGCCTCAGGTCGTGACCTGCCAGCAGCTCGATCGACAGGCCTACACTTTCCGCGCCGCGCTCCGAGTGCCGTCCGTGGCGTTCCCAGGCCGGCCCTTGCGTCCTCAGGTACAGGTCGAGGTTCAGCCCTCTCAAGCGGCGCAGTTCCTCCAGCAGCATGGAGAGCGGACGATCGTTATGGGCCATGCCTGCAACCATCACGTCCTGATCGTAGCCGGCGATCTCGGGCGCATCGTGGCTGAGCATCGTGCGCATGCGGTAACCGTACACCCACTCGGAATCGCCAAGGTGCCCGAGTATCTCCTTCACCGACCAGGCCGCTTCGCCCGGACGTTTCGCCAGGATGGACTCGTCGATCCCCTTCAGGCGTTCCTCTATGTTCCGCGGAGTGTGGGCCAAAACCTCTAGCGGATCGCGATCAGCCAGCAGTTCGAGTAGTTCCTGCCTGTACTGCTCGAATTCCGTGACAGGGTCAGCCATGGTGCCTCTGTGCCATTTCGATATCCAATATCCGAACCCGACTGTCAGGTGATCAAGTTATTCTCAGCTATCTAGTCCCAGGGTCCGACGTCCAGGTTGCCAGATTGATCAATGTTGGCTGGAGCTAGGCCCTTGGGTCTTGAATTCACCTTGAACAACCGATCAATGAGTGTCGGATATTGGATACTGAAATAGTCCTCTCAGTTCAGATTGTCCTCAAACAGCTTCAGTATCCGCCGATACTCGTCGGTCCAGGCCCACGAATGCTCGAAGCCGTGGCCCTCCTTCGGGTAGATAGCAACCTCCCAATTTTCTTTGCCCAGTTCCATCAGCCTCTCCGCCAGGCGTACGGTGTCCTGGAAGTGGACGTTTTGGTCGATCATGCCGTGACAGATGAGCAAAGCGCCCTGGAGCCCTTCGGCGTGATAGATCGGCGAGCTTCGCCTGTACGCCTCGGGGTCGTCCTGTGGCAGACCGAGGATACGGGACGTGTACCAGTGGCTGTAGTACGCCCAGTCGGTAACCGGCCGCAGGGCCGCTCCAGCGGCGAAGGTCTCGGGCTCGGTGAACATCGCCATCAAGGTAATGAAGCCACCGTAACTTCCACCGTAGATCCCGATGCGCCCGGGCTCCACGCCTAGCTCGTCCACCAGGTACCGCGCGCCGTCGACCTGATCCGAGAGATCGGTTCTGCCCATGTACTTGTGAATCGCGGTCCGCCAATCGCGGCCGTAGCCGGCGGATCCCCGGTAGTCGATGTCGAGGACGGTGTAGCCGCGGTCGGCCAGTAGATTGTGGAACATGAACTCGCGGTAATAGCTGCTCCACCAGTTGTGGACGTTTTGCAGGTAGCCGGCACCGTGGACGAAGATGACAGCGGCACCGTTCGGCTCATCTGGCCGATAGAGCCGCGCCGGCACGTCCTCGCCGTCCTGGGCCCCGAAGTAGACGGTCTCGGGTACGCGCCAATCATATGACTCGAACTCCGGCTTGGTCGAGCTGGTGATCTGGGCGTGGCGCGAGCCGGGACGATTGTCCTGCAGGAAGAGCTCCGGCGGTCGGTTAGGCCAACCATAGAGAACCGCGAGTCGGCGGCCATCCGGCGCGACGGCCACAGAGCGGCCGCCCGAGCCCTGGAGCGAACCGAGGTCCGTGACCAGGCGACGGTCCCCGCCGTCGAGGTTCATCCGGTAGAAGCCACGCTCGTGCGGGCCGGCCTCGCTGGTTACCAGGAACCACTCCTTGTCGTCTGGCGATATCTCGGCCCTCACGACCTCCCAGGGGCCGGTGGTCAGCGGAGTCGGTTCGCCGCCACCTTCCGCTACAGTGTAGAGGTGGGCGAACCCGCTCGCCTCGGAGATATACCAGACGTGGTCGCCGTCGGGCATCCACCCGGCGGAGGTCCAGCCGGGTCCACCGACCCAAGCATCGTCGTGCAGATGGTCCAGCACGTCAGACTCACCGGTGATCGCATCCACAAGCAGTATCCAGCGGTCCTGCATGTCCTCCGAGAAGCCGACGGCGAGCAGGCGGCCGGACTCCTCCGACCAGCCGCGGAACCCGAGATTGACCTGGCGGTCTTCCTGCCCGTGGTCGACCCAGACGACCTCTCCGGTCACAAGGTCCATAACGCCCAGCTTACCACTGCCCTGTTCGTCGCCGACGAACGTGCGCTTGCGCGGCGCCTGGCGCGTGTACCCGTCCTCGGTGACGTAGTCGGGCACCCAGGCCTCCCGGGCATCCTGCGCCTCTTCGTTGAGGCTGAAGGCCATGCGCGAGCCGTCTGGTGCGACCCAGTAGCCGCCGAAGCGCTTTCCGTTACCCACATAGAAGGCCTTTGGTGTGTCGACCCGTTCCGGGTCGGGGGGTGGCGGCCAGCGCTGTGCCCTGCGGATAGAGTCTACCTCGAACACTCTCAGTAGCTCGCGCTGCTGCTCTTCCAGGTACAGCCGCTGACCCTCGGGTGGTTCCTCTTCCCGGGGTTCCTGGCCGCTACGGATGTCGGTGAGCTGGGCGATAACGCCCGTCTCTCCATCGACCTTGTACAAGTTCCTGTCGCGGACGAAGTAGACGGTCTGTCCATCCGGGGACATCCGAACGCTCGACAGGCCGCCGGACACAGAGACCAGTACGCGTTCCCGGCCGGAACTCACGTCGAGAAGGTAGAGGTCGCCCTGGTACTGGTATACCGCCTTCTCCCGGTCCTCGGAGTAGGCGGCGCGGAGGCGGGGCTGGATGCGGAGGGCCTCCTCGTCGGGCACTCGTTCCGGCTCGCCGCCGCTGCGGGCGACCTGGTAGAAGCCCTGGCTCTCCTCCTGCGGATGCTTCCAGGTGAAATAGAGTGTACGCCCGTCCGGCGACCAGCTCAGCCGGGAGGGCGCGGTACCGACGAGCTCCGGCCCGCGCATGATGTGTACGATGGTAAGCTCAAAGCGGGCCGACTCGACGACCGGAGCCTCGACCTGGGCGAGCGCCGGCGGCGTGATCGCAGGGAACGCCAGGAGTAGTGCACACCATGGTTTCAGCGACCGTGATCGTCGCATCTCTCCTCCTCGGATTGTTCGTCGGCTCTGGCGGTTCACTCGATCCCGAGCTCCGCTTTGACCTCGGGCGGCAGCAGCGGGATCAGCTGCGTGACTGGTACGGCGAACCCCAGGCCGGTGGCCCCGCGCAGGCTGCCACGGTGGACGGCGACGACCTCGCCGTTGGCGTTGAAGACCGGGCTCCCGCTAGAGCCCTCGACCGTGAACCCGTCGAAGCGTATCGATTCGGTCGTCACCTGGCTGAAGATCCCGGCGCTCATCGATGTACGCACGGTGCGTGTCTGATCGAGGGCAGCGCCCAGACCAGCCGGGAACCCGATTAGCGCGGCCGGCTCGCCCTGTCGCGCCCGGGTCCCCGACCAATCGACACTCTCGATGGGAGGACCGCTGTAGTCCCGGATCCTGATCACGGCGAGGTCGGGCTGACCGGGAGGTGCGACGACGATGATGTCCGCCGGCTCCATGAAGCGTTCATCGGCCAGCGTCACGAACACGGAGTCGGGCTCCTTTCCGTCCGGGTTCACGACGTGGCGATTAGTGACGAAGTGGCCTGATGGCGTGATGATGAAGCCGGACCCGTCGAAGAGCCGCAGCCCCTGAAAGACCGTGACGAGACCAACCGCGTGCTGGTTAGCCTGTGCCACCGCCGCCAAGTTGACCCCGCTGACCGCACGCAGTTGAGCCCCGATGTCCGACGCCTGCTCTTCCGCAGTCCTTATCGCCTGCCGCAGACTGTCCACCAGACCTTGGGAAACCCGCTCCTGGCTCGCTCGCTCCAGCTCGCCGCGCAGCCGCGAGACCTCGGCGTCGGCCAGTCGGCGCGCCGAGTCGCCTGCGGCGAGCTGCCGCCTCAACGCATCTTGAGAGCGAGCCAGTGAGGCTTCCAGCGCCTGCGTCCGCTGGTCCGCGGCGATCAGCGCACCGCGCAGGCTGTCGATCACCGAAGCGGGAGCCGCTTGCTCGGTGGCGGCAACGAGCTCGGTCCTCAGACGTTCGTACTCGGCCGAGGCCACGAACAGCACCGAGTCGGTCGTCGCTTGCTGGGCAGCGAGTGCGTGACGGTAGTCCTCCAACTGCTGACGCTGTTCTTCCAATGCACGCGCTTGCTCCTCCAAGGCAGCAGCGGTCTGACGCTCGCGCCGCTCGGCCAGAATGTAGAGTCCGGCGACAGCGGTAATGACTACCGCCAACATCGACCAGATGAGCTGGCGAACTCGTGCTGACGTGCCCTGCGAGACCTCGCGGGCGACGCGTCGAACGAGCAGCGTGGTCAGGCCGCCGGCCGACGACAGCGTGAGCTCCTCGACGAAGAGGACGGGCCCCTCTTCACCCAGCGCGATCTGATCGCCTTCCTGCAGCGGCTTCTCACCCTCCAGGTACTTGCCGTTGAGGAACGTGCCGTTCACGCTGCGGGCGTCGCGGATCAGGGCGGCGCCGTCAGCGGCGAGGGTAATCTCGGCGTGGTGGCGTGAGATCAGCTCATCGTCGGCGCCGAGTGGCCGAACCTCACAGTCGGAGCCGCGCCCAATACGGATGAAGGCTCCCGAGGCCGAGTAGCGCCTGCCGGTCTTGGCCTCCTCGAACACGAGTTTCAGTATTGCACCGGGTGGTGCCTGGGGTCCGGCAGCCGCAGGCTCGGCGGACGGTGGCTCGGCCGGCGTGGCCCCCTCCGCCAGGGTCGACTCGAGGCTACGGCTGGCAGCCGCCTCGACCTTGACCCGGGGTCCGGACTTACCGAGGCGAATCACTGTTCCGGCGGCAACGACCTCGGCCTGGCCGCTGCCGAGACGCCGCTCGGCGACGTACGTCCCGTTACGGCTTCCCATGTCCTCGAGCCACCAGCGGCGGACGCGATATACGAAGCGGAGGTGGGTGCCCGAGACGACGTCGGTCCCTTCACCGGACAGACTGAACTCGAGCTCGGGATCGCGCCCGACCCTTACCTCGCCGGCCTCGAACTCGTACAGCGAGCCGGATCGCAGGTCACGTAGGCGCAGATAAGGCATCTCTCGGTGTGCGGTGTGCGGTGACCAGTAGCCGGTGGCCGGTAGCCGGTAACTTCGAAGTGCTCAGTTCACAACTCGCAATTACCGGCTACTGACCTACCGACTACCGACCACTGGTTCACGCGTCTTCTGGGAAATCTTCCAGCACCTCTCGCACCTTAGCCATGAAAAAGTCGGCCATGGCGCCATCCACGACACGATGATCGAAGCTGAGTCCGAAATATGAACGGTAACGTACCGCAATCATGTCATCGATGACTACAGGCCGCTTCTCGATCGTGCCGATACCGAGTATCGCCACCTGCGGCTGGTTGATGATCGGTGTCCCGAAGAGCGACCCGAACACACCCGGATTCGTGATTGTGAACGTACCGCCTTGCACATCTTCTGGATCGAGCTGACGCGTGCGCGCTCGCTCGGCCAGGTCGAAGGCGCGGCGAGCGATTCCCAGCAGGCTCAACTCGTCGGCGCCCTTGATCACGGGAACGATCAGGCCGGCGCCTTCGTCCATCGCGACGGCCATCCCGATGTTATAGGCGGCGTGGTAGACGACCTTCCTGCCGACGACGGAAGAGTTCAGGACAGGATACGCCTTTAGCGCCTCGACTACGGCTTTAACGATGAACGGTAGATATGTGAGCTTGACGCCCTCGCGCTCGAAGCGCGGTTTCAAACTGGCGCGCAGCTGGGCGACGCGCTCGAAGTCGATCTCGTGGACCGAGCTTACATGTGCGCTGATGCGGCGGCTCATGAGCATGTGCTCCATGATCCGCTGCCGCATGATGTCCATCTCCTCGACCCGGTCGGCCTCCTTGATGATGACCTCCGGGATCTTGATCTGGAGGGTCTCGCCGTGGATCGGAACGTGCATTACGCCTGGTGCGCCCGCCGGTAGGCCGACGGGTGCCGCGCCACGTCCCTCGATGAAGGCTAGGATGTCCTTCTTGGTGACCCTGCCGCCGATACCGGTGCCGCTGAGGGATGCGAGGTCGATCCCATACTCGGCCGCGATACGGCGGACCACCGGGGTCGAGCGCGTCCGCAAGCGCGCCTCGCGGCTCTCTTCGCCCGGCGCCCCGTCACCCTTCTGTGTTGCCTCCGGCGGCGCTTTGGTGTGGAGGGCCGTTGCGGCGGGCTCGGCAGTCCGCTGTGGAGCAGGGACCTCGGCCTCGGGTGCCCCCACGGCGTCCGCCGCCTCGGTCTCGATCCTGGCGATTGTGGTGCCGACCTCTACGGTCTGGCTCTCGATCGCGAGGATCTCGATCAGGATGCCCGAGGTCGGGGCCGGTATGTCGGCATCGACCTTGTCGGTAGAGATCTCGAGGATCGACTCGTCACGCTTGACTTCGTCGCCCACGTTCTTGAGCCACTTCGTGATCGTCCCCTCGGCGATCGACTCGCCCATCTGGGGCATGATGACATCTACTCTCGCCATTACGTTGCCTCTCTAATAGTCGAGCATCCAGCGTGACGCCCTTATTACATCCTCCGTCTGCACCAGGTAGTAGTCCTCGAGCGGTGGGCTGAACGGCACGGGAGTGTCGGGCGCCGTGACGCGCCGCACCGGCGCGTCGAGCCACTCGAAGCAGAACTCGTTCACGCGTGCCGAGATCTCACCGGCGACACCACCGGTGCGCGGTGCCTCGTGGACAACCAGGCAACGGTGTGTCTTTCGAACTGACGCGGCAATCGTCCGATCGTCCATCGGGTTCAGTGTCCGCAAGTCGATTACCTCGAGCTGGGCGCTGTCCTTGCCGGCGATCTCTTCCGCGGCGGCCAGCGAGGTCTGGAGCATGGCACCGAAGGTGACGATCGTCAAAGCATCGCCCTCGCGAGCGACCCGCGCACTACCGATAGGGACGGTGTACTCTTCCGCCGGCAGCACTTCCTTGGCCCGGCGGTAAAGGAACTTGTGCTCGAAGAACAGAACGGGATCCGGGTCACGGATCGCCGCCCTGATCAGGCCTTTCGCGTCGTGGGCGGTTGCCGGCGCGACCATCTTGAGGCCCGCCACATTGAGAAAATACGGCTCCACATTCTGTGAATGAAACGGGCCGGCCCGGCCACCGCCGCCACACGGACCACGAACGACCAGCGGGGCGCTCTCACCCGTTCGGTAGCGCAGCTTGGCGGCGAGATTCACCAGCATGCTGAAGGCCGGGGCGATGAAATCGATGAACTGCATCTCGACCACCGGCCTGTAACCCATGTAGGCGGCACCCACCGCCGCGCCGACCAGGGCGGCCTCGCTGATCGGCGTGTCGATAACACGATCGGGGCCGAAGTGTGCCAGGAAGCCGTCGGTCAGCTTGAAGGCGCCCCCGTAGCGACCCAGGTCCTCGCCGATCAGGAACACCGACTCGTCGGCCTCCATCTCTTCCCAGAGACCTTCGCGAATCGCCTCGAGGTAGGTGGTCGTTTGCTTCTCGCTCACCCGGTCGCTCTCTCCGGCCCGCCGCGCTGCGACTGCCGCTATCTCCATAGTCTGTGAAGGGTTCGACGCGCCACCGCACGCCGTTGCTCGGTCTCATGGCAGCGCGCAAATCTAACGACCGCCCCCAGCGACTTCAAACGCTTTCTTCCCCAAATGGCTGCAGCGGCGGCCCGTGGAGAACCGCAACGCCCTCGCGCCCCACAGCCGACCAGGTCATGTCCGGGCTCGCCTCGGAGGCGGCGACCTCTGTCCTCAGATAGCCCAGTCCGATGGGACCGAAACGCGGTGAGCGGACGGCCGAGGTCACGGTCCCAAGCTCGCCGTCTCGACCGCGTAGGGCGGCGCCAGGCGGGGGCAGCTCGCCCTCGCTCTCGGGCGGCCCTGGCGCCTCAGCCGAGCGGAAGAACCGCAGGGTACTCAGCATGCGCTTCACCTGACCCCGGAAGTGAACCCGCGCGACGATCTCCTGGCCCAGGTAGCAACCTTTGTCGAACGAGACCGCCTCTCCCTCGAGCCCGGTCTCCCGGGTCAGATTATCCTCGCTGACGTCGACGCCGTACAGCGGGATCCCCGACTCGAGGCGGGCGACCTCGAGAGCCTGCGACCCGGCGGCCCGGCCGCCATGCTCACGGACGACGGGCAGCAGGAGATCGATCAGGTCGGGCAGCGCCCCGCGCGGCGCGACGAGCTCGATGCCGTCGCGCGCCAGGCGGCGGTTGCGGATCAGCAGCGCCGGGGCGTCAGCGAGCTCGATCTCCCTCACACCCAAATGCTCGTCCGGGGTCTGGACGCCGAGCGTCGCGCAGACTCCCGTTGCCTGCGGTCCGTACAAGCCGACCTCGCCTAGCGACTCGCTGGCGTTCTCGAAGCCGGCGTAGATCGGAGGCAGGTACTTACGGAACGTGGCCAGCAGGTTCTCGGAGCCGGCCCGTGGGAGGTCGAGCAGGAGATCCGAGGCCCTTGGCAGGACCCGCAGGTCGGTGAGCACCCTCCCTTTGCGGTTAAGCAGGAGCGCGTGGCGACCGACATCCTGCAAGTCGGTCACCTGATTGGTGCCCAGGCCGCTCAGCATCTCGGCCCGCCGCGACCCGGTCACGAGCACGGCGCAGCGGTCGGCCCTAAACGTCAGCGCGCAACTCTCGTGGAAGGCACGGCACTCCGCCTCCCAATCGCCCAGATCGCCGGCACCCTCGAGCAGGTCGGTCAATTCCTTGTCCACAGGATCCAATCTACACCAAGTGAGAATGCAAAGGCGCCCCCGGCCCGAAGGCCGCAGGGCGCCTCGTTCGTTTTTCGCTGTCGATCGACCTTGGCTTACATGCCCGCGCCGCGGACCGCGCCGCCGAAGTCGATTACGAGCGCCACACGGCGGTTCTCGATTCCGGTCATGCCGGGGCCGTGGGCGCCAGGGATGACCTGACGGTTAGCCGCCTCGCCGTAGCTGACCGCACGTACCTGGTCGGGCTGCAGACCGCCGGCCGTCGTCAGATACGACTTCACAGACTCCGCTCGGCGCTGGCCCAGACGAGTGTTGTAGGCCTCGCTGCCCGCCGGATCCGCAAACCCCTCGACCGTAACCAGCGCGTCCGCATAGTAGTCCTTAACGACCGCGGCGAAGCGATCGAGCACCGGCTTGTCGAGCTCGCGGAGGTCGGCCACGTCAAAGTCGAAGTGCACCGGGACGTTGAACTTCATCATCCCCTGTGCCTTCTCCATGGTGACGTTGAAGTCGTTGCGCAGTGCCTGCAGCTCTGTCTCGAGACTGCTCACGCGCCGCTCCATCTGGTCGATTCGACCTGAAAGCTGGTCATCGCTCGCCCGGAACTCCTCACGGACCTGTGCGAGCTGGGCGTCGAGATCCTCCTGCGATACGCCCGCAGCGCAGCCGCCCAGACCCAGAGCGAACAAGCCGACAACGGCGGTCAGCCGCACATGCCGATTCACCATCGCTCCTCCTTCTGGCTAGAACTCGTGACGAAGATTTGCCTTCAAGAACGACCGGTCGGGGCTGCCGTCCCCTGTCTGCCCTCGACCTGTACGTGTTGCTTCTCCCTTGACCCCAGGTGGTTCCAGCCCGAACGCACGAATCCCCACCGGTCCGGGACACGTACGGTGGTACAGCCTGGATTAACGGGTTAGGGCCTGGGGCCTGTAATATGTGGCTCAGGCCCTGGGTTGGCAACGGCCAGGGGTAGGGCCGGGTCGGAGCCCGGATTTGACGCCCCGCCAAGCGCTTACAAGATTGGTGACATGAACGAGAAGACTAGCACCCCAACAACGACCGGTCGCGTCAAGCTGACCGATATCTCCTCCCGGGCCTGGGAGCACCCGGCGGACCGCGCGGCGCTCCGCAGCTTGAACGCGATCCCCGGGTTCTCCGAGGTCGTCCGCAAGATCGTCGGCCTCTTCGGCGAACGGGGAATGCGCCTGTTCTTTCAGGCGAACGCGGTTCGAGTCACTCCGAAGCAGTACGGGTGGGTCTACGACATGCACGTGGGAGTGATCGACACGCTCGATCTGGGGTGGGAGCCCGAGTTATACATCTCCCAGACCCCGTTCGTTAACGCCGGCGCTCTCGGTGTGGACGAGCCGTTCGTGCTCATTAACAGCGCCGCGCTGGACGTCCTCGATCGCGAAGAGCTGGAGACCATTCTGGCCCACGAAGTGGGCCACATAGCCAGCGACCATGTCCTCTACCGGACCGTGTTCACCCTGCTCCTGCTGCTGGCGCAGCGGCAGCTCCCCATCGCCGGCCTAGCGATCGGAGCGGTCATTCTGGCTATGGCCGAGTGGGTCCGAAAGAGTGAGCTGTCGTCAGATCGGGCGGGGCTTCTTGGTACACAGAACCCGGAGGCCAGCATGAGCGCGCTGATGAAGCTGGCCGGCGGTAGTCCCCACCACGGCCAGGACCTCGAGCTGAGTGAGTTCCTGCAGCAGGCGGAGGAGTACGAGGACGACGAGAGCTTGGCAGACGCGGTCTTCAAGGTGATGAACCTTCTGGGATCCACTCACCCCTTCCACGTCCTGCGGGTGGGCGAGCTACGGCGCTGGGTACGCGAGGGCCACTACGACCGGATCCTCAGGGGCGAGTACATTCGCCGCGCCGACGAGCCACGCGCCTATAAGGAAGACGCAAAGGAGGCAGCTTCGTACTACGGCGAAGCCCTCAAGAAGGCGATCCGCAAAGTCAGCCGCGCGCTCGATGACGCCGCCAGCGGAGGACCCGTCGAGTTGTAGGCAGATCCGACATTCGACAGTCGAGATTCGTCGGGCGACGCCCGGCTCCAATCTCGGCCACCGACGTTCGACGCTCGACGTCCGAGCTGGACGCCGAACGCTGGTCGTCGGACATCGAAAGCCGAGAAGTGAGCCGAAACTCGGTTGACGGCTGTCGGCTGTCGAATGTTGCAACCAGCCTCGAGCACGACATCACCACTAATGCCGTTCGCCGCCGCCTTCCCCTGCCACAACCGCAGGCGCTGCTTCCTCGACGAGTTCTAGCCCGAGCGTCCGCCCCTTGTCCACCGCCGGCACACCCTCAGCCAGCCAGACGGGCGCAGGCGCACCCTTCAGGAAGTGGTCGAAGAACTGCTGCATGCGCACCGCCCAGTCTTTGCGGTTCTGGTACTTACGTAGGCCGTGCGGCTCGCCGTTGTAGTTGAGCAGCCAGACCGGCTTCTGCAAGCGCCGCAGCGCCACGAAGAACTCGATCCCCTGGTACCACGGCACCGCGCCGTCCTCATCGTTGTGCAGCATCAGAACGGGAGTCTCGACTTTGTCGGCCCAGAACAGCGGCGAGTTCTCTATGTATCGCGGGCGCGCCTCCCACAGCGAGCCGCCCAGCCGGCTCTGGCCCCTCTCGTACTGGACCATCCGGCTCCGTCCGCTGCCCCACCTGATTCCGCCGTAGGCGCTGGTCATGTTGGTCACCGGTGCACCCGCCTCCGCCGCGGCGAAGATGTGTGTCTGGGTTATGAGGTAGGCGATCTGGTAGCCACCCCAGCTGTGTCCCTGGACGCCGATTCGCTGCGGATCGACGAACCCTTCGTCCAGCACGGCGAGTACCCCTGAGACCACACAGTCGTAGGCGCTCTCGCCGGGATACCCATCCCGGTAGTGCACGTCGGGCACGAATACGACGTACCCGCGGCTCACGTAGAAGCTGATACTGATGCTCGAGCCGCCCGGCCCCGGGCTGCGGTGGCGGTGCAGATCATCCGCCATCCGCTCGTAGAAGTACACCATCATCGGGTACTTGACCGACGGGTCGAAGTTCTCCGGCTTGTAGAGGATGCCCTCCAGCTCTTTACCATCCGTCGAGCGCCAGTGGACGAGCTCGGCGGTGCCCCAGAGGTACTCCGCCTGCTGGGGATTCGCCTCGCTGACCTTGCGCATGTCGCCGAAGGAGAGATCGCTCACCCAAAGGTCGGGGAACTCCTCGAAGCTCTGTCGCGTGACCACGAGCACGTCGGCATCCTCGGCCTTGCCCGGGAAACCGAAGTACTGGTCGGCCGTGACGAGCTCCACCGGCTCGCCGTCCCCTCGGAACCGGTCACGATAGAACCCGCTCGCCTTCGTCTCGTTGTCGAACGCCCGGAGGAGTAACGGCTCGTCCTCGGGTATCGCCTCCCGGTCCGGGTCGAGCTGCACATAACGGAACACGAGATCCCGTTCCCGCCCGATCCCCTCCGTCACGTTTCGCGGCGCACGCCGGCCGCTCGGGTCCGTTGCCCAGATGTCGTGCTTGTCATAGAGGAGGGCCCATCCGTCGCCATCCGTCCAGCCGGCACCTCCGTAGGGGCCCGGAACCATCGGGTGGTCGTCCTCCTCGTTGTGGACGGGATAGGGGACGGCCGCCGTGAGATTCACCGGCTCACCACCCTCCAATGCAAGGGCGAACCATGCCCGCTCCTTGCCGTCCCACCACGTCACATACTCGCCGTCGGGGGATAGGTCGACACGCCACGCATCCACCTTCTCGATGACCTTGCGGCGCTCGCCGTTCCGCACGTTCACTACGTAAATGTCGTTGTAGTAAGGCGAGTCCCATGAGATGAGCTGTCGGTACGGAATATTCGACCTGCCGATGGCGACGTCCGCATCGCCCTTCGACGCTACCTCGACGTTCGGCACGGCCGGGCCGGCAAGCTGGACCACCGATCCCCTACCCAGGTGAGCCACGGCGAGGTAGGTGCGCTGGCGCTCGTCCTGCCGATCCACCAACTGCTGCGTCTGCAGCAAGGGATCGCGCCAGTTCCAGATATCGAGCTCGACCTTCTCCCATTCGGGGATCTCCTCCTCGGGCTCCGGCTCCGGCCGAGGCGCCGTCCCGAAGAAGAGGCGCCTGCCATTGTCCGAGAAGCTCAGCTCGCCGTGCTCGCTGACCCACCAGCCTTCAGGGATCCCGGAAGTACCCTCACTCGCCAGCGCGCGCGCCTCGGCCGAGCCAGCGCGCCAGTAATAGAGCACGTACGCCGGCTGGTCTGCCTCGTAATCGTCGCGGTTCGTTATGAACGCCAGCTGCCGGCCTTCTTCGTCGAAAGTCAGCGCCTGGTACTCGCCCTCCCCGGTTGCGACTGCGGTCTCTTCCCCACCGTCGAGTTCCACGACGTAGACGCCGTCGGTCGAGCCATCCTCGCTGGAAACCGCGTAGGCGAGTCGTCCGCCGTTCTTCGCGAAAGCGTATCGCATGACGTTCTCGAAGCGTCGCTCGGTGCCCGTCCCAAGATCACGCAGCACCAGCGTCGTACCTACGTCCTTCTTCTTCTCCTCGTCCTCTTCCTCCTCGGTCTGGGGCTCTTCCGGTTGTGGCTCGGGCTCGGGCGCTGGCTCCGGCTCCTCCGGTACCTCCTCCTCGGCCTCAGTGGTATCGGGTTCCTCCTCCGCTTTCTCCAGCAGGTAGGCCAGCCAGCCGCCGGCTTCCTCCGGCACCCTGAACGACTTCACACGTTCGACCCGGGTGATCGCGCCGGAACCCAGATCCAGGACGCCGAGGGAGTCCTTCGGCTCGTCCTCATCCTCCAGCTTGGCCTCGCGGACTGCCGCCAGCTCTGGCTTGATGACGAAGACCACGAAGCGGCCGTCTCCAGAGAACCGCGCCTGCTCACCGCGCCGGATCTCGTAGGACTGCGCGAGGTCCCCGCTC
This sequence comes from uncultured Gemmatimonadota bacterium, assembly GCA_964345885.1. Taxonomy (GTDB): domain Bacteria; phylum Gemmatimonadota; class Gemmatimonadetes; order Palauibacterales; family KS3-K002. The sequence goes on from CAYFSW010000178.1 coordinate 173,659, forward strand.
CGGACGTGCAGCTCGGAATCGCCGTCCCGTGGCTCGAGGACGTAAAGGATCCACGCTCCGTCGTCAGACAGCTGCCTGCCCGTGATGCTCTTCCAGCTGTCGTAGACTTCGTGGTCGAGGGGACGTTTGGCCGTGTCCTGTGCGAAGGTGAGATTTGAACAGAAGAGCGCAGCGGCGAGTACGGCTAGCGTGCGGTACATGGCTTCCCCTCCTAGTCCTGGCAATTCACGGGCGCGAGAACTCCTACAAGCGCCAGGCGCGTTGCGCCCGCACCCGACGAAGAATTTCTGTTGGAAAGGCTCGATCGAGTATCAGCGACGATCGCCAGTCGCTGCTACTGCTCCGGTGGCTGCCAGGTCAGCCGCCAGCTCCCGGAGTCCATCACCCCACCACCGGCCTCCTCGACGACGTAGCTGCCCCGCGCTACCTCCGCCTCGCGAGTACCGCTGATCCGCGCCAGCATGCCCTCGAAGCTGAACTCGGCGACGATGGAATCCGCGGTCAGGTAGAGGTTCGTCAGCCGATGCTGCTCCATCCCATAGCCCTGATCGAATCGCGTCACGCCCGCCGGTAGGCCAGCCGTGTCGACGCTCAGCTCCACCTCGAGCGGCCCGTAGCCACCGCCGCCCCCCTCATATTCGCCGGCCCACAGACCGCCCCAGCCGGCCAGCGGGTCCGGGCCCCCGCCACCGCCGAAGATCGAGCAGCCCACCAGTGCCGCCGCCGCGAGAGCGATTGCCACCTTGCGCATAACGCCTCCCAGTTTCACTAAGCCGGTTGGGGCCGGTTCTTTGGGGATGCGGATAAGATACCACCCCTATAGTACGAGGCACCCCCTGCTGGGGATTCGGGGTTCAGGGAGTTTGCGAAGGTGAATTCGGAATCCGTGGAATCCGTGGAGTTTGGGAAGCGGGGAACCGGGGAATTGGCGGGGAGCGGCCAACTCATAACTGCATACGTGACAACGGAATGGACATGGTGTCCACGCGAGGGGCGGTCTTCACGGGCCACCCAAACTCCCCGAATCCCCGAACCCCCGAATCCCCAAATGCCAAGACGGTTTCTGCCGTATTTCCCAAGCCGGTCGCCGGGTGTACCTTGCGGGCGAGATTTCCCCGACCGCTGAAATCCTTACCGGGAGGGACAGATGGCCAGACGTCTGGTATTTCTGTGGGTCCTCGCCTTCGCGCTTCCATATGCGGAGCCAGCGGCCGCCCAGGAGGAGGACGAGGACAGAGCGCCACAGTTGAACTCGGGTCTCGTCTCGGGCCTGGAGCTGAGGAACATCGGGCCAGCGCTCATGTCGGGCCGCATCATCGACGTCGCCGTGGATCCGGTGGACCGGAGCACGTGGTACGTGGCGGCGGCGTCGGGCAACGTGTGGAAGACGGAGAACGCGGGGACTACGTGGAGGCCGATCTTCGACCGGTACGGCTCATACTCCATCGGCTGCGTCACGGTCGATCCCAACAACCGGTTCGTCGTCTGGGTGGGGACGGGTGAGAACAACAGCCAGCGCAGCGTTGGCTACGGTGACGGCCTGTACAAGTCGATCGACGGTGGGCGGAGCTTCCGGAAGGTGGGTCTGGAGAATTCCGAGCACATAGGGATGATCAAGGTCGACCCACGCGATTCCGACGTCGTCTACGTGGCGGCCCAAGGCCCGCTCTGGGCGCCGGGCGGTGACCGCGGTCTCTACAAGACCACCGACGGCGGTGAGACCTGGAATCGGGTGCTGGAGATCGACGAGCACACGGGCGTCTCGGAGGTCCACCTGGACCCGCGTGACCCGGACGTGATCTACGCCATCTCCTATCAGCGGCGTCGCCACGTTTGGACGCTGATCAATGGCGGGCCCGGCTCGGGCATCCACAAGTCCACCGATGGGGGCGCCACCTGGCGCGAGATCAACAGGGGTCTGCCGGGCGGCGACCGGGGCCGCATCGGAATGGCCGTCTCCCCAATCAACCCCGATGTGCTGTACGCGATAGTCGAGGCCAGTACGCGCCAGCGGAGCGGCTTCTTCCGATCAGAGAACCGCGGCGAGAACTGGTCCAAGCAGGGCAGCTACATAAGCGGTAGCCCGCAGTACTACCAGGAGATCTTCGCCGACCCACACAAGTTTGACCGCATCTACTCGGTGGACGTGCGATTCATGGTCAGCGAGGACGGCGGCGCGAACTTCACGCGCGTGGGCGAACGGTGGAAGCACGTGGACAACCACGCGCTGTGGATCGATCCCGACGACCCCGAACACCTGCTGGTCGGGACGGACGGCGGCCTGTACGAGACCTTCGACCGCGGCGCGAACTACCGATTCTTCGAGAACCTGCCGCTGACGCAGTACTACAAGGTGGCGGTGAGCAACGACGAGCCGTTCTACTTCGTCTACGGCGGCACCCAGGACAACAACACGCAGGGTGGCCCATCGCGCACCAACAACGTGCACGGGATCCGGAACAGCGACTGGTTCATCACGCGGGGCGGTGACGGGTTCGGGCCGGCGGTCGATCCGGAGGATCCGAATATCGTCTACTCGCAATCGCAGCACGGCTACCTCGTGCGCTACGACCGCCTCACCGGTGAGGGGATCGACATAAAGCCGCGAGAGGCAGGGGAGGGACCGCCGCTGCGTTGGAACTGGGACTCGCCGATCCTGATCAGTCCGCACTCGGCGGCGCGAATCTACTTCGGGTCACAGATCCTCTTCAGCAGCGATGACCGCGGCGACTCCTGGCGGGCGGTGAGCCCCGACCTGTCGCGGAACATGGACCGCAACACGCTGCCGGTCATGGGCCGCATCTGGAGCGTTGACGCCATCGACAAGAACCGCTCGACGTCCCTCTACGGGTCGATCGTGGCGCTGACCGAGTCGCCGATCGTCGAGGGGCTGCTCTACGTGGGCACCGACGACGGCCTGGTCCAGGTGAGCGAGGACGGCGGTGCCAATTGGCGGCGGATCGACCAGGTCGGCGACGTCCCGGAGATGACCTACGTCAACGATCTGGAGGCATCGCTTCACGACGAGAACACCGTATTCGCGGTCCTCAACAACCACAAGCGCGGCGACTTCAAGCCCTACGTCTATAAGAGCACGAACCGCGGTCGTTCCTGGACCTCGATCACCGGCGATCTGCCCGAGCGCGGGTCAACCTATACGATCGTCCAGGACCATGTGAAGCCGGACCTGCTCTTCGTGGGCACCGAGTTCGGGATATTCTTCACCCTGGACGGCGGTACGAGATGGATCGAGCTGACGGGCGGTATGCCCACCATCGCCGTGCGCGACCTGGTGATCCAACGGCGCGAGAACGACCTGGTCGCTGCCTCTTTCGGTCGCAGCTTCTTCGTCCTCGACGACTACACACCGCTGCGCACCCTCAGCGAGGACCTGCTCCAGCAACGGGCCCACATGTTCCCGATCAAGGACGCACTGTGGTTCGTGCAGGCGCGGCCGCTGGGCGGCGGCGCAAAGGCGTCGCGCGGCGCCAGCTTCTACACGGCGCCCAATCCGGATTACGGTGCGACCTTCACCTACTTCCTGCGCGAATCGCTGAAGACGAGCCGGGCCGAGCGTCAGGACCGCGAGCGCCGAGCGGCCCGGGCTGGCGAGGACACTCCCTACCCGACTTGGGAACAGTTGAAGGAAGAGGACCGCGAAGAGCCACCGGCTGTCATCCTCACCGTTCGCGACGAGGCCGGCAACGTGGTACGGAGAATCAGCGGCTCCACGTCATCGGGGATCCACCGCACCACGTGGGACTTCCGCTATCCCAGCTATACGGCGAGCAGCATCCAGAACGCCGGCTCCGGCCCGCTGGCCGCGCCCGGCAGCTACACCGTCAGCATCGAACAGCGGCTCGACGGCGTGACCACCCAGCTGGTGGCGCCGACGTCGTTCGAGGTAGTCCCCCTGCTCGAGCCAACCTTGTCGCCGGCGAACCGCGCTGAGGTGCTCGCGTTCCAGCGACAGGCCGGCGAACTACAGCGCGCCGTAATGACCGCGAGCAGAGTCGCCGGTGCGGCAGCCGAGCAGATCGGGGACATCAAGAGCGTAATAGAGGTCTGGCCGGGCGCCGACCCGAGCCTCCGTCAGGAAGCGCGGGATCTCGAACTCAGGCTGATGGACATCCGGGAGATTCTGAACGGTGACCCGACGAAGCCGCGTCGCAACGAGTCCGCTATGCCGGGCCTCGTCAGCCGGGTGAGTACCGCGGTCCGCGGCAGCTATGCCACTGCTTATGGGCCGACGGGGACGCACCGGCAGCAGTACGAGATAGCGGCGAACCAGTTCGCCGAGGTCTTGCCGGCACTGCGTCAGCTGATCGAGGTCGACCTTGTCGCTCTGGAGGACAGGCTCGAGGCGGCAGGAGCGCCGTACACAGGGGACCGCTTGCCCAATTGGCAACACGACTGATCTAGATTTCTGGATCCGCGACTAGAAAAAGGGGCACCCGATCGGGTGCCCCTTTTCTATGGCTTGGAGTTTTCTAGCTGCTACGCGTCACAAAGGGTAATGAGAGGTCAACCGTCATCTATCACTACATCTGCTGCCCCAAGCAGAGAATCCGTCACCTCCCGAGCAGCATGCGGACCGTTTCACGTTTTGCCTGCCCTTCACTACTTTAGATGCCGTAACTCTGTGCTTGGTTGCACGGACCGCCTGATCAGAAGGGTGTCATCGTGGAGCAGCTCCCGATTCCAGCGCATTTCGAACCCGGCCAAGTCGGTGAGGTCTGGCAGGTCCCCTACCAGGTACGTGCGAACGAGGCGGCATCCCGGGCGCGGGAGCACGGGCTACGCCCAGCTGCGGAGGACGCTGTGCGGATCTGCCTCGTGCTGGTGGACTGCCAAAACACCTTCTGCATCCCCGGTTTCGAGCTCTTCGTCACCGGTAGGTCGGGCCGGGGTGCGGTGGAGGACAATATCCGGCTCTGTGAGTTCATCTACCGCAACCTGGGCGTGATCACCCAGATCGTCCCCACGCTGGACACGCACACGGCGATTCAGATCTTCCACCCCGTGTTCTGGATTAATGAAGAGGGCGAGCATCCGGTCGGTGGCGCGACGATCATCAGCTCAGACGATGTAGAACGCGGCGTCTGGCAGGTGAACCCTGCGGTGGCAGCGAGCGTAGCGGACGGCGACTACGAGTACCTGCGGCGCCATGCGCTCAACTACGTGCGCACGCTCACCGAAGGGGGCAAGTACCCGCTACTGGTCTGGCCCTACCACGCCATGCTCGGCGGAATCGGGCACGCCCTGGTGTCGGCCGTAGAGGAGGCGGTGTTCTTCCACGGGATCGCTCGCCAGAGTCAGCCGCGCTTCGAGGTCAAGGGCGACAATCCACTGACCGAGCATTACTCAGTCCTTCATCCCGAGGTCATGGCCGGCCCGGACGGCACCTCGATCGCGGAGAAGAACGCGCCCTTGATCCGGACGCTGCTGGAGTTCGACGCGGTGATCATCGCCGGCCAGGCGAAGAGCCACTGTGTGGCCTGGACGGTTCACGACCTGCTGACCGAGGTGCGCGCAGTAGATCCAGCGCTGGTCGAAAAGGTCTATCTGCTGGAGGACTGCAGCTCTCCGGTCGTAGTGCCCGGCGTGGTCGACTTCTCCGAGCAGGCCGACGAGGCTTTTCGGCGATTCGCGGAAGCGGGCATGCATGTGGTTCGGTCGAGTCAGCCGATCGAGACTTGGCCGGGTTTCGGTGGTCGCTAGTCGGTGGTCGGTGGTCAGTGTATCCACGAATACACCGACGACTGATCACTGACCACCGACCACCGGAACAGCCTCAGTTACCAGCGCTTCCTCGAGTGTCACCTCACAACGATAGCCCAGCACCCGCACACCCGACCTCACTGCTTCCTCCAGCGCGTCTGCGAAGTCCGGGTCGATAGCCCGGGCGGCCGTGACACTCGTTGCATCGCGGCTCTGCACGACGAAGAGGACCGTGGCTTACAGTCCCGCGACGCGCGACTCGGCCAGCTCGGCGATCCTGCCGGCCTCGAGTGCCTCGGCGACCAGCTCGTTGGGCAGCGTCGTAACGACGGAAACCAGCTCGCCGGAGGGCGCTTCGACCATGGCCAGCGTAAAGCGGGTCTTGCGGCCCGGCCCGGACGCCGGGCGGACCCAGACATTCGCACCGGGGAGCAGAAGCTCTTTCAGGCGGCCGGGATCCGGGAGGTGAGCCTCGACCGGCTCGCCGTGGAGCTCGACGACCGTCAAGAAGCGGTTGGGTCTGGATACGAAGCGTGCCGAGCGGAGAGGCCCCGGGATACGCATGCTCGAGGGGCGCACCGCCTACGGCCGGGGCGACCGCTGCCGATACTCGCTCTCCAGGCGTGACAGCAGCTCGGCCCGGCGATCGTATAGCCGCCTCGGTGTCCGGGGCTCGTGCCCCGCCAGGGCGTAGGCGGCGAAGAGCGGCAGCGCCACACTCACATCGAGGTAACAAACCACCGTGTCGGCCAACGCACTCGGGTCCACCTTCCCCCAGCTCACCGCTTCGGAAGGCGTGGCGCCCGACAGACCGCCGGTGTCGGGACGCGCGTCGGTGACCTGGATGAAGTAGTCGTGGCCCGCTTCGTCCAGACCCAGAACCTCCTGGAGCTGCGGTTCGGTCTGCAGCAGGAAGTTCTTGGGACTACCGCCACCCATGATTACGACCGCGCTCTTGCCGCCCGACCGCTTGGCGCCGAGGACGATAGCAGCGGTCTCGTTCACGTCGATGGCGGAGTCGATGCGTAGCTCGCCACCGGCGAGGGAGCGCTCCGCTACGTTCATCCCAATGCTCGAGTCGCCCGGTGCCGAGCTGTATATCGGGACGCTGGCTTCGCAGCACGCCGCCAGGATCGACTTGCGCTCGAGTCCCAGGGCCCTTTCGCGCTCCAGTACGTAGCGCCCAACGAGATAGTGGAACTCGGCCGTCCCCATGGTGCGCTGAAACTCCTCACCGTCGATGAGCTGGCGGAAGAAGGCGTCGGTCGAGAGCAGCACCTCGTAGTCGAAGAAGATGTCGTAGATGCGGACAACACCTTCCTCCCTCAGCTGCACGTCGCTCACGCTCGGCTGACCCTGGCGCATCTCGAGACCGATCCCGAAGTGCGCGTCGTGGTAGAGGACCGCTCCGGTCGAGACGATCCAATCGACGAACCCCGCCTCGATCAGGGGGATCAGCGCCGACATGCCGAGCCCTGCCGGCGTCAGTGCTCCGCTGAGACTGACACCCACCGTCACCTCGGGCTCGAGCACCCGCTCCACGAAGAGGCGGCACGCCTCTCGAAGACGGCCGGCGTTGTAAGCCAGGAAGGCGCCGTCGATTAGATCGGCGACCCGCTCGTCGCCGGTTATCGGCGACGGGTCGATCCGTGCTCCGCGCAGGTAGCGACTGGAGTTCCGCTCCGAGTTCTTTGGCATCGTCAATCGCCTCTGAGGCCAGGGCCGAAAGTCGGAACGAAGCTAGAGGCGAGCCGGTCAGCGTGGCAAGTCGTGTTTCGTTGGGACACTGGGAATTGGGGCCTGCAGATTCGGGAATCGGGGACTTGGGGATTCGGGAACCGGGAATGGGAACGCCGGCAATCCGTGGAATCCGTGGTACGGGGGACGTTGGGATTCCCGGATTCACGAATTCCACGGATGCCTCGGATTCCCAATTCCCAATCCCGGAATCCCCGAATCTCTCAACTACCACTCCCATTACGGGCGTTGTGCGCGTCGACGATGATCTGGGCCGCCTGATCCGGTGAGTTTGCGGTGACGATGATTTCGAGGTCCTCCGGCGAGATCTTCCCCTCGGCCAGCATACAGTTCTTCAGCCAGCGCATGAGCGTGGAGTGGTAGCGGTTGTTGTACATCACCAGCGGGAAGTTGTGGACCTTGCCGGTCTGGATGAGCGTCAACGCCTCGAACAGCTCGTCCATCGTTCCGTAGCCGCCGGGAAAGATGACGAAACCCTCGGAGTAGCGGACGAACATCGTCTTGCGTACGAAGAAGTAGCGGAAGGTGAGGCTCAGATCGACGTAGCGATTGACGTCCTGCTCGAAGGGCAACTCGATGTTCAACCCGACGGAGAGTCCAGCGCCCTGCTGGGCACCCTTGTTCGCCGCCTCCATGATTCCAGGGCCCGCGCCGGTCATGATGGCGAAGCCGGCCTCCGCAAGCAGCTGACAGGTCATCGTCGCAGCCAGGTAGTCAGGATCCCTGCGTGGCGTCCGCGCCGATCCGAAGATCGCCACCGCAGGTCCGATCCGGGCGAGCGTATCGAAGCCGTCGACGAACTCGCCCATAATCCGGAACACGCGCCACGGATCTCTGAGCGTCTCTTCCGGGATCGGCTCGAACCCCTCGGGCAGCCGCTCCACTTTGGGCGGCATAACCTCCGCAGGTTCGAAGTCCGCCACGCGCCGACTGAATAGACGCTCGTCCTCAGTCGTGGGTCCCGGACCACGCCGGTCCACGTGCTTGACCTTGGCCCTAGCCCTCGGTCGCCTCTTCTTCGAGCTACCCTTCCTGCGTTTCTGCATCAGCCTCAAATCTCCATACGCAGACTCCACAGCCCTCCACGGCCGCACCGGGAGAGGTGGGAAACTTTTGTGGAAAACCCTGTAACACGTTGTGTGGTATAGGGTTAGCCTGGGGAGAAACGCGCCTGCCCGGCGTGACGGACAGCGGCGTTAGAACCGAGCGCCCCGTCGTCCGCCGTGCAATAGAAGGCGCGCCTAGTCGCCGCCCGCGGCCGGTTGGGTGGCTTTGACATCAGGAACGGCTGGCTTGGCGGCAGGCTTCACGACCCGGGACTCTCCCCCCTCCTCCATGTGGACCTGGCCGTTGAAGCGGGCGCCTTCATCCAGCTGGACTCGGCGGCTGCGCAACTCGCCCTGGATGTCACAAGTCGATTGCAGTTCGAGGCGACTATCGGCCGCGATGTTGCCGCTAACGCGGCCGCTGACCACGGCATCCTGGGTGATGATGTCGCCGATGACTTCCCCGCTGCGACCGACGACGACCGATTTTCCGGCGCGGATCGTTCCCTCGACGCGGCCTTCGATGCGAATGGTACCGTCGGTCTCGCAGTCACCAATGATGTTCATGCCGGGCGCGATGAGTGAGATCGCGGCATCGCCAGATTCACGCTCGATCTTGGTCATAGGCTTTTTCTGTTCCTCGGCGGTTTTCTTCTCACGTCCAATCATAGGGCTCGCTCACTAGCCTGATCCTGTTCTCTGCTGCACCAGAGTGAATGGGTCGATGGGCCGGCCGTCCTGCAGGATCTCGAAGTGCAGGTGCGGCGCTGTTGAGATCCCCGTGTTTCCGGAGAGGGCGATTACCTGGTTCTGAAGAACCGTGTCACCCGCCGCGACGAAGAGCCGGGACGCATGACCATACATCGATTCGTAGCCAGAGTTCCCGTGCTCGATTAAGACGAAGAGCCCGTAGATCGAGTCGGCCCTGGCCTCAGCTACAACGCCGGCCCCGCTGGCCCGGATATAGGAGTGCTGGGCGACAGCGATGTCGATCCCTGGGTGCGTCCCCTCCAGAGCCGGCTCCAATGTTCGGGTCACATAGCCGGCGGCGGCCAGCGGCCAGCTCGTTGGGATCTCCGGGGACAGGCCGGTTCCAGGAGCGCCTTCATCTTCGGTTCCCCGTCCCTCGGCCGGCCGCATTTCCGGGGCCTGGCTCACCGCTAGGATGTCACCGCCTAACATCGTGCGGATCTTGTCGTACTCTGCCTCCAGTTGCGCGAGGTTGCTGGCAAGGCGCTGAACCTTAGCGTTGTCCGCCTCGAGCCGCGCGATCTGCCCCTCGAGCTCTGGGATCCGCGCCGTCTGGGCGGCGAAGTACCACCAGCTGCCGAGCAGCATGGCGAGTCCCAACCCCCCGGCCGCCGCCAGGGCGGCGCCGATCCGCAGCCCCCGCGGCGTTAGACGGACGCTGCGGGTTCGCTCGGTATCACCGGGGACGAGTACGATCGTGTAGCCGCCTTCGTGTTCTTTCATCTCATCCTGCTCAGACGATCCCGCCGACGCCGACGATGACCTCGACGATGCGCTCGAAGTCCTCGGCATCGCGGAAGGGGATTTCGATACGCCCCCGATTTGACCCGTCCAGCTTCACCCTGACCGTCGTGCCCAGAGCCCTGCCCAGCGCCTGCTCCGCCCTCGTCGCGTACGCGTCGGCCCGGGAGTCGCCCGCTTTCTGTCGCGGCTTGCGGGCCTTGGTCGTGCGGCGCTGGCGGACCCGCTCCTCTACCTCTCGCACCGACAGGCCATCACGAGCCGCCGCTCGTGCCAACTCGATGACTCGCTTCTCGTCGCTTAGCCCGAGCAGCGCCCGGGCATGACCCGCCGAGATATCGCCGTCGGCCAACAGCTTGCGAACCCCCTCGGGCAGGCCGAGCAGGCGAATCGTGTTGGCGACGGTCGAGCGGTCGCGGCCGACCCGAGCCGCCACCTGCGCCTGTGTCAGGCCGAACTCCTCCACAAGCCGACGGTAGGCATGCGCCTCGTCGAGCGGGCTCAGATCCTCGCGCTGCAAGTTCTCGATCAGCGCCAGGACGATCATCGTCCGATCATCGACGTCACGGACCACGACCGGAACGTGATCCCAACCGAGCTCCTTCACCGCCCGGAAGCGCCGCTCACCGGCGACCACTTCCCAACCACCCTCCGCGACCGGGCGCACCAAGACCGGCTGGAGAAGTCCGTTCTCCTTGATCGAGGCGACCAGCTCCTCGAGCCCCTCCCGATCCATCGCTTGCCGCGGCTGAAACGGGTTCGGTCGCAGCTCCTTGGTGGCGACCTGCTCGACCTCGCCACGTCCCGGCGCATCGTCGGGGAGATAGTCGCCCAGCAATGCGCTGAGCCCCTTACCGAGTCGCTTCTGTTGTTTCTTAGCCACTGCCGTTCCTGCCCATAAGTTCTTTTGCCAGATCAAGATAGCTTGCTGCGCCCGAAGACAGAACGTCGTAGGTCACGATCGGTTTACCGAAACTCGGCGCCTCCGCCAGCCGGATGTTTCGGGGGATCGAGGTCCGAAACACCTTGGGCCCGAAGTACTCCCGAGCTTCGTCGGCGACTTGACGGGAGAGATTCAGCCGGTCGTTGAACATCGTCAACAGCACGCCCTCGATCTCCAACCTCGGGTTCAAACCGCGCTGCACCAGGCGCACCGTGTTGAGGAGCTGCGTCAGCCCCTCCAGCGCATAGTACTCGCACTGGATCGGGATCAAGACCGTATCAGCAGCCGCCAGGGTGTTCACCGTGAGTAGCCCAAGGGAAGGCGGCGAGTCGATGATCACATACTCGTACCTCTCCCTGAGGGGCTCGAGGGCCTGCCGTAAGAGCGTCTCGCGCCCCTGCCTCCCGGTCATGGCAATCTCCGCCCCCAGCAGATCCCGATGCGAAGGGAGCAGGTCGAGGACGGCAAAGTGCACCCCCCGGATAACCGTCTCCGCGGCAGGCAGTCCCTCCAGCAACACCTCGTAGATCGACCCAGCCAGCTCATCACGATCGACCCCCAGTCCGCTGGTGGCGTTTCCCTGGGGATCCGCATCGACGACGAGGGTGGTGCGTTCGGCGACGGCGAGGCAGGCGCCGAGGTTGATGGCGGTGGTCGTCTTTCCGACGCCACCCTTCTGATTGGCGATCGTTATGACTCTCGACATTGGAACACCGGCCCGGACGGAGCGAGGCGGGGTGGGCTCAGGTTCGGTGAATTATACCGGAGAGGAGCGGCCGAGGAAAGGGCGATTGTTTCACGTGAAACGCGTCTGCCGCACGGCCACGATCGGTAGTGTCACCCCCGGACCCGAAACCCCACCCATGGGGTCGTCGGGTTTCACGTGAAACGGGGGAAATCCCAACCTGGAAAATCCGTTGGGAATTCTCGAATCTCGATTCGAGAATTCCCAAGAGACTTCACCAACTGACCACTTCCTATTTCCCGTACTTTCGAAGCTCCATCATCAGGTTCTGAAGGTCGCTGGGCGCCACGCCTGGTATCCGCGCCGCCTGCGCCAGCGTGCGTGGCCGGATCCGGTCGAGCTGCTGCCGCGCTTCAGTGGAGAGGCTGCAGAGCCTTAAATAAGGAAGGTCGGCTGGCAACCTGAGCTCGGCCTGCCGATCAAGCCTCTGGGCCCGCGCTTTCTCCTTTGCGACGTAGCCGGCGTACTTGATCTGCATCTCCAGCGCCGCGAGGGCGTCGCCTTCCGGCGTACCGTCACCAGGTAGCAGGCCTCCGGGACCCACGAGCTCATGCAGTCGGACCTCTGGCCGCTTGACCAGGTCGGCCAGCGCAGTGGGCTCAGCGATGGCCGAAGTGCCCCGGGCCTCCAGGTAGTCGTTGACCACCTCAGGCTGCGCCAGGGTGCTCCTGGCCCACTCCGCCGCCTGCTCCTCCAGACTCAGCCGCCGATCGAGAATGCGCCTCTGCTCGTCGCTCAACAGGCCTAGCTCCGCCGCCTTCGGCCCCAGCCGCCGCAGCGCGTTGTCCTGTCGCAGCAGCAGGCGGAACTCGGCCCGCGACGTGAAGAGTCGGTAGGGCTCGTCAACGCCCTTGGTGACCAGGTCGTCGATCAGCACTCCGAGGTACGCCTCATCTCTCTCGACCACCCACGGCTCGCGACCCAAAGCACTCAGGGCGGCGTTGGCGCCCGCCGCGATCCCCTGCGCGGCCGCTTCTTCGTAGCCCGTCGTGCCGTTTACCTGCCCAGCCAAGTAGAGGCCCGGTAGCGCCTTCACCTCGAGGGTGGTATGGAGCTGGTGCGGCGGAAAATAGTCGTACTCGATGGCGTACCCCGGCTGTGTCATGCGGGCCTCCCCCAACCCCGGTACCGCGGCGAGGAACGCCCGCTGCACATCGGGAGGCATAGAGGTCGAGAGCCCGTTGACGTAAAGCTCGGACGTCTCCAACCCCTCGGGCTCGAGGAAGATCTGGTGCCGAGGCGCGTGCGGAAACTTGACGATCTTGTCCTCGATCGATGGGCAGTAGCGCGGGCCGCGGGCCGCGATGGCTCCCCCATAGAGCGCCGAGCGCTCCAGGTTCTTCCGGATGACCTCCTTCACCTCCTCGCCCGCCCAGGTGATCCAGCACGGCAGCTGCGGCAGGCGATCCGCACTTTCCCAATAGGAGAACCGGAAGTCCTCGGCATCGCCGTCCTGCCGTTCCAGCTTCGAGAAGTCGACCGTCCGCCCGTCCACTCGTGGCGGCGTGCCGGTCTTGAACCTGGTAACCTCCAAGCCGAGCGACTCCAATTGCTCGGAAAGCTCCACCGCCGGCGGGTCGCCAGCCCGGCCCGCCGCTTCCCTGACGCCACCACCGATGTGGATGCCGCCGCGCAGGAAGGTGCCCGCCGTGAGCACCACGCGTTGCCCTTCGAAGGCCGAGCCGTCCTTGCAGACCACCCCTCGGATCGACTCGCCTTCCAGCCAAAGCCCCTGGACCGTGCCCTGGAAAAGAGCGAGCCCAGGGGTATCCTCCAGCAGGGTGCGCATCGCTCTCGGGTAGAGCCAGCGGTCGCATTGGGCGCGCGGCGCCCAAACGGCTGGGCCCTTGCCCTTATTGAGCATACGGGTTTGAATGGACGTTCGATCGGTAGCCCGGCCCATCAATCCGCCCAGCGCGTCGACCTCGCGGACGACCGTGCCCTTCGCGACGCCCCCGATCGCCGGGTTGCAGCTCAGTTGGGCGACCCGGGCCAGATAGGAGGTGACGAGCAGCGTCCGGGCGCCGAGGCGCGCAGCAGCTGCCGCCGCTTCGCAGCCGGCGTGGCCTCCACCAACGACGATGACGTCGTACCGCAAGATCATGGCTTCCAGATCGCTGAGGAGCTAGCCAGGCGTGGCCGCTCCGACCTTCGCCTTCCATATTATTAGCTGCAGCGTGTAGAAACTATCAGAGGAGGCCGCTAAGACAAACGCGCGAGACAACTCTCCATGTCAGTCGATCACGAGACTCGGAAGGCTTTCAAGGTACACGGCGTCGTCCAAGGCGTCGGCTTCCGCTGGTGGGCCCAGCGCGAGGGACGCCGACTCGGACTACGCGGCTCTGTACGGAATTGCTCCGACGGAACCGTCGAGATCGCCTTCGCCGGTGCGCCCGACCGGGTGAGCGAGATGGAAGTTCAGTTGCAGCGGGGTCCGCCGGCATCGCGAGTGGTGCGGCTCGAAGAGCTGGCGGCGCCGGAGCAACTGCCGGATGGGTTCGAGATCGCCTTCTAGGCCGACCTCCTATCTCTATATATTACAACCAGGTAAGACGTGGCCCCAGTGTGGTTGCGCACTTGCGCTGGGGAAGGGGCAATTCAATTCACCCGTTGCACACTCACGATTCTCACGACGTCCCGAAGCATCTGTCGGTCGGCGGGTTGCCCTTGGATAGCCCGCACCACGTCCATCCCATCGATCACGCGCCCGAACGCGGCGAAGCCCTGGCCATCGGGGTTGCGTCGTCCGCCGAAATCCAACTCCGGCTGATCGCCGATACAGATGAAGAACTCGGACGAGGCGCTTCCCGGCGCGTTTCGCGCCATCGAGATGGTGCCGTCGGTGTGCAGGATACCAGTTTCCGCTGTGGTCTCGTGCGAGATGGGCGGCAGTCGGTCTTCGCTCTCCTGGAAGCCCAAGCCGCCCTGAATCACCTCGATTCTGATGGAGTCGTCCGGCTGGTTCCCCAACGTGACCACCCGATAGAAGAAGCCTCCCGCGAAGCGTCCCTCGTCGACGTAGCGTAAGAAGTTGGCCGCCGTCACCGGCGCGGCCTCTGCGAACACTTCGACCTCGATGTCACCTAGCTCGGTTTCGATCAGCACGCGTGGGGTCTGGGATCCACAGCCGACCAAAGAGAATGCGAGAGACAGGAACCCTAACCTGATCACGAATCCTCCGTTCGGAATGGCAATTTCGATCTCCGTTGGGAATTCTCGAATCTGGAGCAAGGGACCAGTGCAACAGGGGAGGTGGGGAAGCCGAACGCCTCTCTGCCTCC
>CAYFSW010000179.1:0-2040 GCA_964345885.1 uncultured Gemmatimonadota bacterium
GGATTGAACACCCAACCACCCTTGATCACGCGCCAGACCGACCGGGTGTTGTTGATGTCCTCCAACGGATTCGCATCGAGCAGGACGATATCGGCCAGCTTGCCCACTTCGATCGCACCGAGGTCGTCTCCGGCGCCGACGGCCTCCGCCGCCTTCTGTGTGGCGATGCGGAGCACTTCGAGCCGTGGGATACCGGCGTCGACGAAGGAGCGTAGCTCCCGGTGGAGTGAGGCCCCGGGCACCGGCCCGGAGGGGGCGTCGGTACCCGCGTACAAGCGGACGCCGCGACGATATGCCGCGCCGATTACCGAGAGCTGCGCCGATCTCGCTTCGCGCCACCGAGCCGCGTCGACCGCGCCGAAATGGCTCTGTTGATGTTCGAGCAACCCCTCGATGGCAAAGGCGCGAAGCTTCGGGTCAGTGCTTCGTTCCGGTTCCAGTAGCGCCACATCGGCAAGATCGAGCGCTAGTGTCGGACTCCATCCGGTCCCGGCGGCCGCCAGCAGCTGGTGCACGTCGTCGTAGAACCAATCGAAGTGCTCCACGAAACTCGATCCCACCGTCACACTTCGCAGCAGCCACTCATGAATGTTCCCATGCTCCATTACCGGCAATCCGAGGCGCCGGGCTTCGTCGGCCAGCGCACGGTGGAGCGACCAGGAGAGACAGGGATGGGTCTTGATGAAATGGACACCGCGCTCGCTGAAACGCCGTACATAGAAGCGTACGTCCGACTCATCGGATACTACGAAGCTCGCTGCCGGCGGCACCCTCTCCCATGGTAGACGGCCCAGTTCCCCACAAAACTCGTTCCCGGCGAAGAAGTAGCGTGGCACCGGGTCACCCGTGGCCTCGCTGCGGTCCGCGAAGGTCGTCGATAAGGCAAGGTCGTTAGCCGCTTCTCGGACCGACGTCACTCCGTAGGCGAGCCACGCCTCCTGGAAATCCGACCGCCCCCAGGCGCCGGCAGTGGCGTGGACGTGCATATCAAAGAGACCCGGTATGGCGAAACGTCCCCCGCCATCCAGAACGACCACGTCGCTCGGCAGCTCGTGCTCGCGCTCGGCGCCGATCCAGCGGATGCGCCCTCCCTCCAAGTATATCGACGTCTCCATCCCGAATCCGCCCGTCGTGAAATCGAGCACGTGTACGCCCCGAATCAGAACTGCGGGGGGAGTTGGAGAGTGCATAGGGAGCCGAATCGGAATCTCCACCTGCTCGCCACCCGAGATCGCCTGCCGCCACACCCGCCCGCCCGACGCATAGAGCAGTTCGCTCCCTTCGGGGGTGAACGCGAAATTGTCGCCCCCCTCATCGCTCACCCGACGAATCCGTCCGTCACCGGACCCCGCTTCCCAATTCATTCGGGCGAGCCAAATCTCATGGTTGCGACGGAAGGCCAACCACTCCTCGTCGGGAGACAACAGCGGATCGTGCAGGTGATGATCCAACTTGATGAACTCCTCGGGCTCGGGCTCGCCCTCGGGCCGCAGCCGGTAAAGCGTTCGCTTCGGCCCTAGCTGCGCGGAGTAGAACAGCCATGCACCGTCCGCCGAAAACTGTGGGCGCGACAGGTGGCCCACACCCGGTACGGCGAACTGCTCCGTGGTTCCCTGGGCGAGGTCGACGACGAACAACCGGGGCCGAGCTGACGAGGCATCGACGCCGCCAAACACCACACGTCGCCCGTCGCGGCTCCAGGCCGGGTCCCAGTAGAGCAGACCCTCGGCCAGCGTCTGCATCTGGTGAGTCTCCAGGTCGAGCATTCGCACGCGCTGTTCCCAGGCACCGCTCGTGATGAAGAGCAGACGCTGTCCATCAGGTGACAAGACTGGATTGCGTTCGTACCCGCTTCCGTCGACGAGCCGCTGCGCAGGCCTACCGTCGGTGGGCTGCAGCCAGAGGTGATCGGCTGCACCGAAGACCAGGCTTTCGCCGTCCGGCGCGAGCACTGGACTCATGACGCCGCGCGGAGTCTGGAGGTCCCCCGCCGCGGGGAATGCGATCCTGCGGGGAGCGGTCGGCTCTCGAACCTCGACC
>CAYFSW010000180.1:0-81661 GCA_964345885.1 uncultured Gemmatimonadota bacterium
CGAGCTCGACCTCGGGCCCCTGGTTGGAGAAGCTGGCCACGCCATCGGAGAAGTCAGTGGCAGCTACCGCGATCGCCGGCGGGTAAGCGGCTGGGAAGCGCACCGGGCCACCGTCGTCATTGCCGGCAGCCGCGACCACAACGACTCCAGCAGAGTAAGCGGCGAAGGTCGCATCGGCTTCGGCGAGCGACGGGATCGTGCTGCCAAGGCTCATGTTTATTACGTCCATCCCGTTGCTGATCGCCCACTCGATGCCACCGATCGTATGACTATCCAGGGCGAGACAGGCTGAGAGCCCTGCAGCGATCGGGTCGAAGACCCGTATAGCGAAGAGCTGGGCCAGCGGCGCCACGCCGACCACCTGGACCGTGTTGTCGAGCGCCGCGGCCGTGCCCGAGACGTGCGTGCCGTGAGTCGGGCACAAGGGCGAACTGTCGTTCCAGTCGGTCCTGGTCGTGCCACCCGTAACGATGTTGATCCCATCCACCGGGCTGAGATCAGGGTGATCTTCGTCGATACCCGTGTCGATGACGCCTATCCTGACACCTGCGCCCCGCGTGATCCCCCAGACCGTGGGAGCATTGATGCGCTCGATCCCCCACGGCGTCTGCTGCGTCGACTGTACTGCGCCGTCCGGTACGTGCCCAATTAATTCATTCAGGTAGTCCGGCTCCACATAATCGATGTTTGGGTTGGCAAGCAGTTCTTCCAGACGGTCCGGGTCCATACTCACGGCCACCGCCGGAATGACGTCGAACTGGCGATCCACCCTGACGCCCAACGGTGCCAGGCTCGCCGCTAAGCTGCTCACCGCGCTCACTGCCAGGGCCGGCGTCCCATCGGCTCGCATGCCCTGGTTCGCCTGCACCGGCTTGAAGCCTATGATCGCACGACCCTCGAGCTCGAATATCCAACTCCTGATCTCCTCCAGCTTCTCCCGGCTGAGGTCCTTCTGCCGCCCCAGCTGCACCTGCTGAGGCCAGAGCTCGCCGGGTATCAGCGCGACAAGGGTTGCGAGCGCCAGTGCACGGACGAGTCGGCCGGGCACCCTGAGTGGTGCACTCATCATCTGCTCCTTCACGGTTGGGGCACTCTTCATTGCACGCTGACGGTGGCTCGCGTCTCGACCACCGTGGTGATGGAGACCAGGTCTACCGCGCCACCGGTCGCCGGATCGATCACCGATAACTCCGCCAAGACCGGGTCGAACTCAGTGGCGCCTACTGCTATCGCCACGACATCATAAGTCAGCGCGACAACCACGGCGTCGCCGACACCGTTTATCGATATTGCAGCGAACCCAAGCGTGCCCACCGGGCTCTCGTTGATCTCGAGCTGATCCCAGGCCGCAGCGTTCGCGCTGCCTTCCGCGTAGTCCGCCACCGCCGCGTCCCAGCTCACCACGCCCGTCAGCGTCGATGCCGGGAGCGGAATCGCCGAGAGATCGAGTTCCAGCGTTATCGTCACCGTCGCACCGATCGACACGTTGCCAACGTCGGCCAGCGTTCTGACCTCGATCTGCGCTCGCTGGTAGCTGAAATCGACACCCGTGACATCTTCACCGCGGCCCACAGTTATCGCCTGTTCGCGCGACGGCGCGAACTGACCGAACGGGATGACACTGGCTGTGTCGGCGGCCACAGTATAGGCCCCCACCGCGACCTCGACGAACTCGTAGTCGCCGTTCGAGTCGCTCGTCGTCGTCAGCGTGTCACCGTTCGCGATCAGGTGGACCACGAGACCCACTAGAGGCGCTCCGTCCCACTGCTGCGTCGCACGACCCGAGACCGTACCCGGCTGCTCGCCGAACACTGCTGTCACCGACTTGGGCCCGTCCATCGCGAAGGACGTCGGGTTGGCGCCACCGGTTATGTCGCCCTCCCAGTGGTCGAACAGCCAGCCCACGGCCGGCGAAGCCGTCAGTTCCACGTTCGTCCCGTCGGCAAACCAGGGTCCCGCCGGATCCGCTTCCACCGTACCCGCACCAACAGGAGTCGACGCAATGGTCAGCTCGTGCTCCGTGCTCAGCGTTGCGGTAAACGTCCTGGAGCGCTCCACCAAAACTTCATGGCTTTGAGCGCCACCGTCCGACCAGCGGTCAAAAAGGTATCGCGTTCCGGGTCCCCCGGACTGGGGCGACGGCACGCCGATGGTGTGGGACTCGCCGGTTCGCCACCGGGTGTTGAACGGGGCCGCACGGTTCGTGCCGTCGACGGTCACCTGGGTACCGCTCCCGACGGAAGTCGTCACCGTCACCGACCATTCGTTCGGGCCACCGTCGTCGCCCCCACCACACGCGGCAAGGCCAAGGGTAAGCAGCACGCTGATCAGATACCGTATGCCGCCTATCCGTTGTGGCGAACCCCCCGCGAAATCCGATCCTATGCTCTTGGATAATGACACAAAGGGAAGCGAGACGCGCACGACATGCCCACTCGGGGAGAAAACAGGTCTCACCATTGGCGTAGAACGGTTGGGGTTTACCTATCTTGCTACCGGGACGATCAAACTAGCGGGCCGCTTCGCAGAGTGGCAAGCTGCCGCTCAGACGCTCCACTCCTCACCTTTCCAGCACATCTCCCAAAATCCCCACTCATAACGGCTCGAAAGAACAAAAAGACCCGTTAGTCGGACACGTTTCTCCTCCGACACCCCTTCCGCCAGACGATTCATCTCCGCCTTCAGCCATTCTGCAGCCTGGGCGAACTCTTCCGATGCGTACTGGGCGATCCAGTCTGCGTAGCGCTGATCCTCTGGAGGTTTTCCTTTCGCCAACTCTTTCGCCACATACACGTAACCCCAGGCGCACGGGAGGAGTGCTGCGACGAGGTCGGCCATGTCGCCATCCGCCGCAGTGCGCACCAGAAAGTCGGTGTACGCCCGCGTCGTCGGCCACATGGGGGCCGCCTCCAAGTCGGCCGGCGTGAGCCCGAAGCGGGCCGCGTACTGGCGGTGCAGCTCCATCTCGGTGTTCAACGTCAGGTTGAGCACCGAGGCGTACCAACCCATCGTGTCGAGCCGATCCGCCTTGGCCACCGCCCAAGCGAAGATACGGGCGAACTCTTTCAAATAGCGGTAGTCCTGGAGCACCCAGTTCCTGAAGAGATCCTCGCCGAGCGACCCGTCCCCGATCCCCCTCACGTACGGATGCTCGAGCTGGGCATCCCAGATCGACTTCGCCGCCGCATGCAGTTCATCGGTGAAGGCCATCACGTCACCTCCTCCAGGCAAGGCCAGCCCGCTCCGGTCGCCGCCATTTCCCAGAAGGCGAGCTCGTACTTGGCGGTCAGCTCGAACAACTCGACCATCCCTTCGCGCTCCGCAACACCGACATCGTCGGCCAGGGCATCGAGGTTGGTGCGTAGGAAGTCGACCCAGCCCTCAAAGGCATCGCTCGTCCAGTTCTCCACGAAAGGAAACCAGATAGAGCCCCGATCGATTCCCTCTCTCACGACCATCCACGAGTCGTAGTAGGCCTTCTCGGCCACGTACAACACGGTGAAGGCCTGTGCGTAAGATCGGGTGAAGGCGCTGGCGAGCAGGAATTGCACATAGGCGTGGTTCACGAAGGACGGCGTCACGTCCCTAAGGTCCACACCCGCCGCCTCGGCGCGCTCGCGGAATAGCTCCAGCTCCTTCTCGAGAACCGGCAAAGCCTGCCCCAGCGCCCCACGGTGCGCGATCGGCGCCTTCGGCAGCAGCGCCGCGATGAACGGAATCGCCGCTTCGACAAACAAGTAGTCCTGACGCATCCAGGTGGCGAAGGTCCCGTGGGCAATCGTGCCGTCCCGTGTCTCCTTCAGAAAGCGGTGATCCAGGATCCGCTCCCACACGGGGCGAACCCGGTCAAGCTGCTCCTCACAGAAACTCATGCTGAATCCTCCCTGCATGGTTTGCTAGATGATCACCACCGGCTACCGGCTACCGGTCACCGGACTATCTGGTCCTGCCAGCCGCTGCGCCGCCAGAGCTTCAGCGTCTCGGACCAGACGGCCACATCCCACATCACCCTGGCGCCGAGGCTCACCTGGCCCAACGGCACCTGGCCGCTGAAATCGCTCCCCTCAGCAACAAACGGCTCCACCGACCGTTCGCCGTCGATGACCAGTGAGACGTAAAACGGATAAGTCTCAGCTTCCGGATTCACGATGCGCACCCAGAGGCTCAAATCTCGCAACTCGCCCTGACCGCTGGCGAGAAGATCGGCATGGACCCGAGGCAGTGACGAGAAGTCGTGCTTGGCCGCCTCCGCATCGAGGGCCGCCCACCAACCTTCGAGGAAGGCGTCGCAACCTAGGCCGGCGGCGTCGAGGCCCAAGCAGACGTCGGCGTTGTCCGACATAGCGGCGAGGGTCGTTTGCAGCGCCTCGCGGCCGTGCCGCTCCGCCAGGTAGTCGACGAAGGCGTAGCCTGCTGCGGCAATCACCGGTCGCCCTACCTCCTCGCTGGCCCGCTCGAAGACCTCCAGGTACTCGAGGTACGTCGCTTCCTTCAGGTGCGCGTAAGCGGCCCACAGCCAGTACGGTTCCTCGTGGCCCGGCCGGCATCGGCTCGCCACCCACGCACCCAGACCTTCGGCGAAGAATCGGATGCCCTCCACGTCGAAGGCCGGACCGACGAGCTGGCGACCAGCGACGCGTGCCAGACCGCGGGCCAACGAGTGCCCCATCAAGCTCTCGTGCATCAGTGTTACAACGACCGCCGAGTCGCTCGATCTGTCCGTGCGCTCCCGCTCGAGCCTGACTTCAACAGCAGCCGGCAGAGCACCCTTCAGCAGAGAGTCGACGCACGTGTAGACCCGCTCCGCGTCACTCAAGAACGACGCCGCCGTCGCTGCCTCCGCCGCCGGGTAGATCAACTGCAGGTGCGCACCTCGCGCCCGCTCGACCGCGACTTGCTGACCCCACACGGTCGCGGCCCAGACTGTCCCAGCGACCGCCCACACGAGAAGACGGGCAAAGTACCAGCAACAGGTGCGTGGCATCATCGGAGGGTTCTTCTCAGTCGCCAAGCAGCTGGCGACGTGCGGCACGAACCGTCTCACAGTGAATCTCGACCGTGTCCTCGAATCGCCGCGCGTAGCCGCCGGCCAGCGTCACAGCCACCGGCACACCCGCCTCGGCCGCCAAGCGATAGATCAACTCATCCCTGCGGCGCAGCCCATCACGGGTGAGGCTCAGGCCACCCAGCTGGTCTTCCTTGTACGGATCGGCACCCGCAAGGTAGAAGATGAGATCGGGCCGATGGCCCTCGAGAATCAGCGGGATGTGTTCCTCCAGCAGTCCCAGATACTCTCCATCGCCTGTCAGGTCGGCCAGCCCCAGATCTAGATCGCTCGACGGTTTCCACATCGGGTAGTTGTGCTGCTGGTGAACGGAGAAGGTGAACACGTCCGCCTCATCCGCAAACACAGCCGCGGTTCCATTGCCCTGGTGGAGATCGCAGTCGATGACAGCGGCACGCTCGATAAGCCCTTCCCCTTTCAAGACCCGTACAGCGATTGCCACATCGTTGATCAGGCAGAACCCCTCCCCGTGATCCGGAAACGCGTGGTGGAAACCCCCGCCGATGTGAACCGCTAGACCATGCTCCAGCGCCAACCGGCCCGTCAGTATCGAACCACCCGTACACAGCCACATCGCCTCCCGAAGCTCCGGCGAGTACGGAACCTCCAGCACCATCACGTCCTGCCACGAGAACGAGTGTTCCCTGATCTTCGTCAGGTACCCCGACGTGTGGACCAATGCCACCTGCTCATCGCTCGCCGATTCCGGCCGCCGGATGTCCGACTCGCTGATCGTGCCGTCTCTCACCAGGATGTCGTGGGCAGCCCGGTACTTGTTCGTCGGGAAAACGTGAACGCCGATGTCGGCCTCGTAGGCCTCATGCCAGACGATGGGGAGCGAAGGGCGAGGGTCGAACATTTGTTTCTCCCGCGGCGCTTTGGCTTGCTCCCTGACAACCTAACACGACCCGAGCGTTTCCGCCGGGGACGCCGGCGCGAGCGGTGCGCCGAACCAAGGGAGTGGCGGCACCACCCGGAGATCGTAGTTTGGTGACCATGCGTACCGCGACGAATGACTACCGGCTTTACGGGAAAACTCTGGCACTTCTGGCCTGCGCGGTGGCGGCGAGTTCGTGCGGGGGGGACCGCGAAGCACGGGATGATGCAGCGTTGGGCACACTAGTCGATTCGGAACGGGCCTTCGCTCGGGCGGCGGCTGAGCTGGGAACGCTGAACGCCTTCCGCGCCTTCCTCGCCGACGATGCCGTTCTCTTCCGGCCGAGAGCTGTAAACGCGCAGCGGTGGCTGCGCGAGGCAGCGGACGTGCCCGGCCTGCTCTCCTGGGAGCCGGTCGTCGCCGACGTGTCAGCGGCCGGCGACCTCGGCTACACGACGGGGCCCTGGGAATACCGCCGTGATCCCGCCGCCGAAGCCGAGGCCCACGGCAACTACTTCACGGTCTGGAAGAAGCAACCGGACGGCAGCTGGAAAGCGGTGATTGACCACGGGATCTCCAACCCTCCGCCCGACTCAGTGGGACCGCTGCGCTCACCAGCTTCCGCAGGGCGGAGCCGGCCGGACGACACCGTCGATGTCCCCGCGGCGCTCGAAACCCTGCTTCAGGTGGATCGAGCTTACTCCGGGGCCGCCGCTACGCAAGGCATCTCGCAAGCGTTGGTCGGCCACGTGACTTCCGATGTCCGCGTTCTGCGCGAAGGGCGTCAGCCGCTAGACGGCATCGACGCGCTGCGCGAGCTGCTCTCGCAACAGCACGGGTCGCTGAGCTGGGAGGTTCTCGGCGGGGATGTTTCGAACTCGGGTGATCTTGGCTACACGTACGGCGAGTACGAGTTCAAATCGGCGGCAGGCGACACGGGTACCGAGTTGGGGGTATACGTCCGGGCCTGGCGACGCGGGCCGAGCGGTGGAGCCAGCTGGCGGGTCGCGGTTGAGGTGATGACCCCACTGCCGCCGTCTTCAGACGGCTGACCCACCGACTCGACCTCTCACAGTCCGGGGGGTAGATTGCCCTCCATGGAAGGACCGGCAGAGCGGCGTCGA
Organism: uncultured Gemmatimonadota bacterium; assembly: GCA_964345885.1. Lineage (GTDB taxonomy): Bacteria > Gemmatimonadota > Gemmatimonadetes > Palauibacterales > KS3-K002. The sequence goes on from CAYFSW010000180.1 coordinate 7,067, forward strand.
CGCTACGGCGAAGAGGAAGTCGGCCTCATCCTCAAACGTGCCGCCGAACTCCAGCGGCAGGAACCAGCCGGGAGTGGAGAGGGCGGTGGTTTGACGCTCGCCGAGTTGGAGGAGATCGCCGCCGAGGCGGGAATCGACCCACGCCACCTGCAGCGCGCCGCCCAGGAGGTCGACTCGCTGGCTGTGCCCTTGCACGGCGAAGGCGCTGATCGACTGATCGGAGCACCACTAGTTCTCAAGTTCGAGCGAAGTCTCCCCGGCGAGCTCCCGGAGGACCGATTCGAGTCGCTCCTCCCCAACATCCAGGATGCGGTGGAGGGCTACGGCCAGCCGAGCCTCCTGGGACGCACGCTCACCTGGCAGTCGACAAGTCCCACCAGCGACCGCACGCTTCAGGTTACCGCCAGCTCGCGTGACGGACGCACGCGCATCCGCATCGAGGAGCGTTCCAGCCAACTCGCAACTCAATTGTTCGGCGGCATCGTGGGAGGTGTGGGCGGCGGCGGCAGCGAGTTCTGCGTGACCTCCTGGACAGACTCACCGATACGGTCGAGGCTATCGTAGCGAACCAAGCGCTCAAGTCCGGCGAACGGCCCCCGGAACTCCCGGGCTCCCGAACCTAGTCGCCTGCCAGCAGGTTCTCGAGCTCTTCTCGCGCGACCACGCCTGTGCGCCGCGCCGCTTCCTTACCGCCCTTGAATACGATGAGAGTGGGGATGCCGCGGATGCCGTATTGCTCCGCGGTTCTTGGGCTGCGATCCGTGTCCAGCTTGGCGACCAGCACCTCACCCCGGTGCGCATGGGCAAACTCGTCTAGTACCGGCGCCATCACCTTGCAGGGGCCACACCAGTCGGCGTAGAAATCGACCATCACCGGCACGTCGGCGCCCGCGATCACCTGCTGGAAGTCATCTTCGGTCACCTTCACCGGTCGGTCGAGCAGGATCGGCTTGCCGCACTCGCCGCACTTGGGCCGCAGCTCGGTCCGGCTCAGGTCCACCCGGTTGAGCGTGAGGCAGAACTGGCAGGTCACCGTCACCTTCCCGGTGCTCGCGTCGGTCTTCTCAGTCATAGCCTTCCTTCTCTTATCGGCAATTCTCGACATCAATATAGTCGGCCGGCAGGTTTCTTGTACCTGCCGGCCGTCCAGATGGAGCGAACCCGCCACGAATACGACGCACAAAGACGATCGCGGGTCGCTCCGCTGGCTCAAGGAGCTATCCTTACTCGATCCTGCGCAACTCTACCCGACGATTATTCGCTCGACCCTCTGCCGTATCGTTCGTGTCGATCGGCTCGTCCGGTCCGTAGCCCGCCGCCTCCAAACGCTCGGCCGCAACCCCGCGACCGATGAGGTAATCGCGCACCGAATTCGCGCGGGCCATCGAGAGACACATGTTGTAGGGGTGCGAGCCTCTGATATCCATGTGACCTGCAACGAGCTCGCCACGTAGGTGGGCGTCGCGGGCGACGTCGGCAGGACATCCTGAAAGTCATCGACCGAGGCGCTATCCGTCGTCGATGTGTTCGTGAGAGTCAACACGTAGGCCACCGTTCCGCCGGCCGCCAGCCATGTCGGGTTCGCCGATTTGGCGACCTGCAGCTTGTTATCGGAGGGCTGAATCGGTTCGAGGGTGGCGAAGTCAGTAGTGTTAGTATGCTTAACCTGATTACCACTACTGATGTATCCCACAGGGCTTACAGCCGTGGGCGCTGTAGTCACGCCGACAGCTCGGAACGTGTAGACGGCAGTATAACCGGTGTTCTTCGTCGGTGTGATCGCGGATGGAGGGATCAAGAGCGTATCGACGAACGTCCCGGAATTGTTACCGGTCAGGGTAATCGAAGTGGTCAGCAACTCGTACGATTGTGCGGGCCAGTCAATGTATGTCGCCGGAGTGAACGACAGAACCTTCGCCGCACCGATCTGCCCCGTTTCGCCCGTAACGGTGATCGTCACGATACCGCCCAGCGTAGGCGGGTTAGGCCCGACGACCGTCGTCAGCACCTTGTTCGCCTGTGCCTCGATGGTCTCGTCTGACGTCATGGAGAAACTCTGGCTGGCAAGTGCGGTAGCCGGCGGCCGCGTGCCGTAAACGTTAACCGTGTGAGGCTGAGTGGCGGTGTCTGCTGCACTGGCCTGCAGATAGAAGAAGGCGGCCCTCGACGCCCCCGTGCCGATCGCGCCCAGGTGGACAAGCCCGTCCTCGTTGGTGGCCAGCGTGATCACTCCGCCGGTGAAGTTCGTGACATCTGCCCACACGTCTCCTGCTGGCGCGCCCGTGTTCGTGATCTGGTAGGACACGTACATGGCCTGGAGACCCGACGAGAGGTCCAGGTAGAAGATCGGCGATGATGTCCGGGAAATGGTAAAAGTCTGAGCCGCACCGCTCGCCGGAAAGGCGAGGGCGCTGATGCAGGCAAACAAAGCGGCGGAACGGCGTAACAAGTTGCTCGGCTCCATGCCCGACCCGTCGTTGATGCCGACGTAGTTCTTGATCGTCGAAACGCGGTAGAACCGCGCCTGCGGCGCTTGCTCAACCTGGGTACAGCGGCGGACCCTAGATGAGGCCGGATCTCAAGAGGATCCCGGGCGCGGGGGAGAGGAACGGGGACGCTCGTCGGGCCACCGCACAATCAGAGTCGTTATTGATGTGGCAGGTACCGTGCCTTGGGGTGCGGCGCGAGCGTAGGGCGGAAATACATGCTCTACATGAACTTATCGGCGAAGCCGGTCAGCACCTCGGGTCACAGCGGAGCGCGGTAGCCTCAAGACGAGGTAAAACCTTGCATTATGCAATGTCTGTAAGACAACGTACCAGCCTCGGGACAGTGCGTCGCAGAGGAATCAGACGCCGCCGGGCGGCTCTGCGGGAGCAGTGAGCTAGGGGGCTTTTTCTCCCGACTCCAGTTGCTGACGGAAGCGCTCGGCTTCGATCAAGTGTTCGAGGTGCTCATTGGTGAGCCGCTGACCCTCCTCGAGCTCAAGCAGGCGGCGCTCGAGGTCGGGAGGCAGCTCACCTCGGGTCGTGCGGATCGCGTCGGCGATCTCCCTCAACATCGGCCGCAACACGAAGCGGACGGCCAGAGCTGCGCCGGGAATCCCAAAGACGAGGAGTGCGATGAGCATCTCGATAAAACTGTCAGCCATTCGATTCGCTCCAGCCAAGGTCAGCCAGCTGCTGTTGCGTCTTCAAGATACACCAGACGGGTAGGTCGGGACGAGAGTTTCACGGCAGCTCCGCCGCGCCGTCCGTTACCTCCCGGCTTGCGCGGCAGTGACACGATGCCGAGTTTGGTGAGTTTCCAGCGCCTAACGGTGACAAGGAGCAGATGATGGGCAGAGCAATCGGTGCTGTGGTCCTCGGTTAGGTGGTGATGGCGGTCGTGGTCATGATATCCTTCACGCTCGCCTGGCTGACGCTCGGTGCCGACGGGTCTTTCGTACCAGGCACCTACGAGGTCTCTGCGGCCTGGATCGCAATGAGCATCGTCGTGGGTCTGCTCGCCGCTATCCTCGGCGGGTTCGTGTGTGCGGTGATAGCGAAGAGTGCGACGCCGCCCAAGGTGCTGGCCGGAGCGCGAGCGGACCCGCGTAGTCCGGCTATCGTACGACGACCCGGTCGCTCGCCCCGCGTCCGAAAGTCTCGGGGTGGTACATCTCCTCGGCCTTGGGCGGCGGCACGACGAAGGTCCCGGGCATCGTGGCGCGTGCCAAGTACGAGTAGGTTCGCACACCTCCGTACAGCAGGCTGGTGAAGACCTCGACGCGCTCGTCTCGCAAGTTCTCGTGCTCGTACCAGCGATACCAGTAGTACCAGCGGTAGGGCTGAAGACCAGGCGGCAGCGACTCGTCGCGCTCAGGGCGAGGCTCGTACGTATCGGCGCCGGCCAACTCCGGGTTCAGCGCCTCCAGCCCCGCCGGCAGCGGGTCCACCAGCGCCACGTGATAGCGGCGTGCTGGCGCGGCCATCGTCAGTAGTACCTTCACCCGGGCGCCGGCTCGGATCACCCAAGTGCCGTCCTCCTCGCGTCGAACGTCTTCTGGATCGTCCACCGCCTGGTACACACGCTCGACGCTGAAGCCGTGCTCCGCCGGGTCGAGCATGAGATCCGCCGGCGCGTAGCGCAGCCCGACGCGATAGTAGAGCCGCCCTCTCCCACGCTTGCCGACGATCAGGTTCTGTGTCCCGGTCCGCTCCGCCAGCCATGCCATCGGGACATCTATCTGGTGGCGCTCCGTCGTTCGGCCTCTGAACTCGTGGCCGCCGGCGTAGTCTTCGCCCAGCCAGATGCGTGCGGTGAAATCAGGGGAAACCCTCTCGAAAGTGTTGAAATAGCGGTCTAGTGCCAGGAGCACGAACACGTTCTCCTGCGTGTTGAGCCAGCGACCGCGTCGGCGGTGGCCGAGCAGTCCGCGTACCAGTTTCGGGATGAGATCGTTCCGCGGTTGATCGACGATCAGCGCCTCGAGGATCACCGCGTCCGTCCTGCGGCTCGAATGGAGGACGAGGTAATCTCCGTCGCCGTAGCCGCCGGTGAACTGCGCAGTGGCCGCCGTCTCGCTGGCGCGGTTGTCGAGGTGCCGGCGAATCGAGGCGGTCTCTCGCGAGTACTCGCGCTCGCCTGACAGCACCACGAGCAGCCAGCCGGTCGCCTCGAGCGGCAAGTTCTCGAGCCCGGCCTCCGCGATCAGGCGTTCGGCTGCAGCCGGGTCGGAGTCACTCATCAACTGGCGGACATAGAGGGCATAGGCGATGAGCGTGTGGCGCACCCTCTCGCCGTACCAGGCCGGTATCCGGCGCTCGATCTCTCGCAGATACCGGGAGACATTGTCCCGCAGTCCGGCCGGTACCTGGAAACCTTTCTGTCGCGCGCGCTCGATCGCGTGTGCGGCGTGGATGCTCACATAGGGCCACGAGTCGTCACGGCCACCCCAGAAGGAGAACCCGCCGTCGTTGTTCTGCAACTCGGCTAGCTTCTTGATGTCGCGCTCGACGGCAGCGATTAGTGCGTCTTGTTCCGGTAGACCTTCCGCTTCGAAGGCGGCCAGCACGTCACGCAACGCCGCCACGGCCAGAATACGCGACGAGATTTGCTCCGCACACTCGAACGGATAGCTGTGTAGATAGAGGAGTGCATCGGTCAGTGCCTGGAGCGCCGTCGAAGACGTCGTGACCTCGAGGCCGCCATATTGTTCGAAGACGTTTCCCGGGGCCGCCACCGGTATGGCCGCAGCTCGGTCGTCCAGTTCGCCGTAGGTCGCGAACGCCTCGGTCGTCGCCGGCGTCCACACCGGCAACTGAATCATCGCCGCGTCCGCCTGTTCACCCGCGGCCGCGGCCACCTGAACGCGCGCCGTACCGGATCTGTAAGTCGTCGCGGGGAAACGAACCTCGACCCGACCATGGGCCGGCACTTCCACGCGCCTTCCCTGCCCCTCGATCCATTCCAAGTTCGTGGCACGCACTGCAACGTCGACCGGCAGAGCTTCGTCTGTCCGGTTCTGCACAACGACCGGGAACTCGATGCGGTCACCGAAGTTGAGGAAGCGCGGCGCCGACGGACGTGCCATGAGTGGCAGTCCGACGGTGATTGTCGACTCGCCTTTGCCGAACTGCTTGGCGCCAGCCGCGGCGAGCGCGATCACCCTATAGCGCGTGAGGTTGTCGGGAACGCGTACCGGTATCTCGACCCGGCCGTTCGCATCGCTGCGTGCCGAACCGACGAAGACTGCGAGGGCCACAAAGTCGGTGCGCAGGCGGATGCCTGGAGCCTCGGCGGGTGCTTCCGGCGCGGTCATGCCGCTCACGGTCAAAGGCACGCCCTCCGCCAGAACCTCACGAAACATGTACCCGTACGCCTGAGGTGCGAGGCCGAAGTTCGCTGAGCTCGACTGGTCGGCCAAGACGGCCACCCGATCGTAGCTGGTCTGATAGCCTATTAGTTCGGCTACGGCGGTGTAGCGACCCGGTGTCACGTTCTCGATCGAGTACCTCCCGTCGGCTCGCGTGAGCGTAGCGTACGATGTCCCCTCCAAGTAGACTCGCACACCGCCGAGCGGCTCGCCGTCTTCCGTCTCGGTCACGGTGCCCTCGACAACGCCGCTCTCACCTCGACCTGCGTTTGGATCGGGCCGCGGGCCTAGCAGTACGCTGGACCGCAGGTGTGATCCCCTCGCATCCGGCGAGCGCTGTGGGTGAAACGTTTCGACTGGGTTCCTAACCTCCTCGGGCATAAGCGCTAAGACTGCCTCGTCCACCACCGCGACAACGACATCACCGTCCCGCACGGGCCGGTCGGCAGCATCGCTGAGCACGATATCGACGATCGTCTCCTCGCCCGGCTGCAGCTCCTTCGTCCGCGGGACAGCACTCAGCGCCAACGTGCGTGCGCGAGGGGGAATCGAGAGATTGAGGTCGCCCTCGGCATGCTGGTCCGGATCGACGACTCCGGCCCCGCCGTTTGCTGCAGCCACGAGATCGACGTGCACGTAGAGATTGGGGATGTGCCACTCTGTGATGGGTACGCGGAGGACGTATGAAGGACCGTCCATACGGAATCGTTCAGCGCTAACGACACCCGCGCGGCGTAACGTCATCACGCCTTCTGCAGGGAAGAACGGCGCCTGGACCAGGATCTCGGCCGTATCGTCGGGCTGATACTCGTCGCGGTCGGCGATGAGCTCGACGGCTTCCTCGCCGGCCCGGCCGCGGAAGTAGAAACCGCCGCCCACCCAAGGCCACAATTCCGAGAGGCTGGTGCGGCCCTGGTCGTCCTCTACGGTGGCGCTCACGCGGTACCGGCCACCGGCCGGGGTCTCGAACTCGCAGCGGATCGGATCCGCCGTCGACTCGAACCGGCAGCGCTGTGACTCGCTCTCCTCGCGACGCCACTCGCCGTCGACGAGCTCCCAGGTCCAGTGAGTCGCCCGCACCTCGACGGGCCGATCTTCCACCGCCTCACCGTCGAGATCGACGACGATCGCTTCGACCACCAGCGGTTCGCCGGCCCGAACGAAGCGACGCGGACTTCGCAGCCCAACCGACAGGGCCGCAGGATGAACGATCAAGTCTGCCGATTCAGTCCATGCCTGCCGGTTCACATCGAGCACAGTGGCGGTGGCGCGGAGGCTCATAGGCACCGGTGGGTCGGCCTCCAGCAGGTCGACGCGCAGGTGATGCTCACCGTCGAGATCGGTGCGCGATTCGAACTCCTCTACCGCGCCACCGCCGTATCCTACCGGTCCGCCGAAGGTGAAATCGTCCCGGTTAGGTGGATAGAAACGGGCCGGCCGTGACTCGACCCGCCAGTTCAACTCACTGTCGGGCAATCCACCGCCCGCGAAATAGCTGGCAGCAACCGCGAACAGCGCGGCGCCACCTACGATGTGGGGCCCGGCGTCGTGTGAGACCGATACCTCGAACTCAGGGCGGCGAAACTCCTCGACCTGGAAGTGGTGCATGTGGCTGTGGCTGCGGCTATCGAGATCGCTCGCTGCGCCTACCGTTTCCAGGCGAATCGACACTGGTCCCAGATTCATCTCTTCAGGCAACCGGAACGCGGCGTCGAAGCCGGCGAGATCATTTACAAGCGCCCTGCCTCTGGTCAATTCATTGCCCTGGGAACCGACCACGGTGTAGGTGACCTGAGAGATTCTGCCACCGGGAAGATCGACGTCACCGGATTCCCCAGCCTCTATTCGCCTCAGCCATCCCTTGACGTGTACTTCTTCACCTGGGCGATACAGGGGCCGGTCCGTGAACACGTACCAACCCAACGCATCGCGGGGAACGCCGCCCCAAAAGCGGATCGGAAGCAATGCGACATCGCCGTCGAAGCGTGCAATCAGTACTGGATATTCGTCCCGGCGACGAGCTGTTGGCAACGATAGAGTCGCCAAGCCTTCGGCGTCCGTCGTCGCGCTCGCACCGGTCGGCAACAGCTCGAGCGTCGCTCCGGCGAGCGGGGCCGCGCCTTCCAGCGCCGTCACCCATCCGGTGACCTCCCGCGGGTCGGCGAGGGCGCTGACGCTGATCTGCGTAGCCTGAACCCAGGTGTAGACCGACTGGCGCCGCCCGGAATCCTCCGGCCACTGCGTCGGCTCCACCGCTACGACTACGTGACCCAGCCTGTTGCTGAGAGTGGGCTCCAGGTCGATGCGGGTTTCGGCCGGCGCATCGGGCTCTGCGTCGACCGGGATCGTGCGTTCCACCGCCAGCAGACCCGGCGGGTCCCACGCTTCCTCCGTGTACCGATTCCGGCGGTAGGCCTTCTCGAAGGCCGGCCAGTCCTGCGGCTGAACGCGGTAGATGCGGATCCGCAAGGCCGGGACGTTGACACTCTTCACGGTAAGCTCGCGGGGTGCCAGCGGATCGAGAACGACGAACCTTTCGGCTCGCGCTGTCAGCGACGCAGGAGCTGGGTCGACCTCGAATCTGAGGGTAGTCTCCTGGCCCAGGGTCTGGCCGAATACATCACGCACATCGGCACTCAATGTGACCCGGTAGTCGCGGCGCGGCTCCACGCGCCCGTAGATCGCAAGCCGGTCGTTCGACAGACGGTAGCGCAACAGTTGCAGCTCGGGCTCGACCCGAATCATCGACTCATCGAAGGCGTCGCGATCGATTGGATTGCTGAACTCGATCCGCCAAGCGGAGCCCGGAGGGCACCCCCTGTCCCAACCGCACCACGACCGCTCGACGCGCAACGGACCGAAGGTGCGGAAGCTGAACGTCTGTGCCGTGTCGGTTCTGAGGGGCCCCTCGGCCGACGGTGTGCCGGGCTCGATCACGACCTCGACCCGTGAGTCGCGCGGCAGCTGCCGGACCGCGCTGAAGGCAACCCAGCGGCCCTCCAACGTCGAGTTCGTCGCGCTCTCGATCCTCTCGTCCGCTGCAATCTCCTCCCGGTCCGCCCGGCGTACCTTGAAGGTCCGACCGGCGGCACGAACCGTGACGTGGTCGAGCACCGCACCTGCATCGATCTGCTGATCGAACGCGACGAACATCAACGGCGCATCGCTGACCGCGTCTCCCCTTGGTAGGGATTCGGTGATAGCGGGAGGTGGTGTCCTGAACGTCCAGGTCAGCGGCTCGGCCAACCGCGTGCCGACGGCCGAGGTGATACCGGCGGGCACCACCACCTGATACTCGGTGGCCATCGGGAACCCGGCGTCCACCTCGAAGAGCAATGTCCGCGTACCCACCCAGCGCCAGCGACCTTCGACCTGCGGTCTGAGCCGAGCGGGCACCTCACGCGTCGCCAACTCCTCGTGCGACGTCACCGGCACCATCGGCTGCGAGAACGTGATCGAGAGCTCACGCGCCCGCTCGACCTCACCCTCCGGCGCGTAACGGGCCACCTCCAGCGGCCCGGCTGCAACAACCTCGCGCCGTTCCCGCTCCTCCGCCGGCGGGAACTCGGCTTGTACCGTCACCCCTCGGCGCGGCGGCGGTATCAGGTCCGGCGACAACACGAAATCGCGTTCCGCTCGCGGATCCTCCCGCAGGGGCGGTACCCGGGCCAGCACCTGCCGGACCTCATCCTGGGAGAGCGGCTCGGTCGCCGGGGGCGCCGCTGCGGCCGCCTCCCGCGGCGCACCCTCACTCAGCCGGACCGTCAGACCCTGCGGGGGCTCCTGGGCGAAGCCGGCGGCGGGCGCGCTCATGCCGACCGCCAGCTCGGGAGCTGCCGCGCTACCGAAGACCATAGATACCACTTTGTAAATCACGAACAGACCGCCGAGGAAGACGGCCCCGAGGAAGAGGAAGTCGGCTAAGATTCTCGGACCGGGACCTGTGCTCGAGCGACTCATTGAGGTACCACTGTCTGGAATTCGAGATGGGGAGAGGGCAGCGTGACGATCACCCTAGACGGTAGCCCCTGGCTCCGGGATGATCAAGACGGTGCTCGGTACTCAGTAGTCGGCGGCCGGTAACCGCCAATTGCGAGTTGTCAAATGGAGGTTACCGGCTTCCGGCCACCGGCTACCGTTTTACCGCACCTTCGGATAGTAGTTGCTGTTCCGTTTAAAGCGGACGACGTTCCCCTCTCCGTCCAGCTCGAAGACGATCTCCTCGCCCAGTTCTTCGTCGCTGCGAATCCGACGGAACGTGTGCTCGCCTGCTTGTTTGAGCCTGACGAGCCCATCCAGCGGATCGTCGTTCGGCAGGTACAGAAGAGCCAGCCCGTCCTTCCAGGGCAGCACGGCTAACTCGCCGCCCCAGGCCGTTTGGTAGGTGCCGGCGTACATCCGGAGGGCGGGGTCGGGCTGTGTCACTTCGTCCTTCGATTCGAGCGCCTTCGCCACGGCCGGCGCCACGATCCGGTAGGCATTGTTCGTGTAGCGGCCGGGGTTCGCGTCGATGGCGTTGGTCATAACGATCGCGGCGAACTTGTCCTCGGGTCGCGTCAGGAAGCTCGACCGGTAGCCGGGGCACCCACCGCCATGACCGACGAACGTCTTGTCATCCATTCTATATAAAGCGAATCCAAGCCCCCAATGGGTCGACCAATCCGGATCGACCCAGTGGACCCTATACATCTCCCGCAAAGTGTTAACACGCAGCACTTCCTCACCACCGTGCTCCAGCAGTCGGAATTGCCATGCGGCGAACTTCGCCAGGTCTTCGACCGTCGACGCAAATCCGGCAGCCGGCGCGATGCCGCGCACCTGTAGGAACGTGAGCTCCGACCGCTCACCTTCTCTGCCACGACTGCCGTAGCCGGTGGCGAGCAGTCCACCCCGATGCTCGACCGGGATTTCCGGACTCGTGCTCTCGAGCCCGAGAGGATCGAGGATATGCGCCTGCACATACGAAGCGTACGGTCGACCTGAGAGCTCAGCTACGATCTCACCCGCCAGCGTCAGCCCCAGGTTCGAGTACTGGAAGTACTTGTAGGCGGGGTACAAGGTCTCTTGACTCGAAAGTCTCTCGATTACTTGTTCGCGCGTCGGGAATTCAAACTCGGGGCCGGTCCAGTAGGGAAAGTCCGACTCGCGGGGCAGCCCCGATGAATGTGTCAACAGTCCCTGGACCGTGATCGGTGGCGAATCGGGGTAACTCTGCTTGATATCGAACCACGGTAGATGCGCCTCGACGGGATCGTCGAGCCGGAGCTTGCCCTGATCCCTGAGCTGCATCACGCCGATGGCGGTAAAGAGCTTTGAGATCGAACAGATACTGTAGATGCTGTTCGGCGCCGCAGGCGACCGGCGCTCGATATCGGCGTAACCGAACCCAGCGCTCCACAAGACACTCTGGTCGTGGACCACGGCAATCGAGAGACCGGGTATGTCCTCGTAGTCACGTTGCGCTTCGGCCCAGACGTCCAGCAGCTCGAGGGCCGCCACTACGCCAGGGTCTTCGACCAATTCCTGAGCCCGACCCGAGGCAGCCTGGAGAAGCACCAACCCCAAAACCGCGAAAGCTTTCTTCAACACCGTAAACTCCTGTATGTGAGAGTCCCGCTCTACGGCCCAGTCGGCGGCTGATCGTCGGTCCCAGCGCGTCTTTCCTTCCACAACATCACCAGCGCTATGAGGGCCACGACCCCAAAAAACAGGTTACTGAAGATGAAATAGACGAGGACCTCTTGCATGTAGCTGGGGTCGTCGAAGAACCAGTCAGCGAAGCTGAAGCCACCGCCGGTCTTGCTTGGCATGATGGGAAAGGCGAGGCCGATGAGCAGGCACGCCCACTCGACGATCAGAACGATCTTCCAGATGCTCCATACTGTGCTGTTATCGCCACCCAACGGTCACCAACCGGCTAGCCAGCGATCTGAGCGACCTTCGCGACGATCTCGCGCGCGAAATCTTTGTCCCACTCGACCAGACTCTTGCGGGCGGTGACCTCGATACGAGTGCCCTCCTGCCGCTCCTCTAACTTGACCGTGACGTCGACGCCGCGCGCCTCCGATTTCCCCTCCAGTTCGCGCTTCGCACCGCCATCTTCGACCTTCATCGACGTCTGTTCGATCTCGAAGTGCTCGAATGCGCTCTCAGCAGCAGCAAAGGTGGCATCGACCGATGCGGGGACGATCGATTCGACACCCCTGCTGGTGTAGTAGATGCCGGCACCCGCGCCAGCGCCAGCGGCGGCGGCGATGCAACCCGATAGCACGAGCGACGCGACCAGCGCAGTAATGTTGCGCTCGAGGGTGTTGCTCAATCGCATGATGGTTCTCCTGGTTTCCGCGTCACGTCCTAACGTGGCGGTGGCGGAGCTTGCGGCCAACGGCTCTCGCGGATCTTGCGCTGCAGCTCCCGGAACCGCGGATCCGGTCGGACGGGATCCCACACCGGTTCACTGCGCAGCGAGAAGAGACGCGGATCGCGCGCCTCATAGGCGCGCGTCAGACGCTGGAACGCTGCTTCATAGTCGCCGAGCACGACAAGCGCGGCTGCGTAGTCCACGTGCGAGAACGGAACGCCCTGCTCTTCGAGCTGCGCGAAGTGGAGGGCCTGCCATTCCCAGTAGCCCTTCTCACCCTGCTCGGCTACGGCGCGTTCCAGTTCCACAACCTGGCGCTCTAGCTCGGCGACCTGCTCCGCCTCCGCCAGTTCAGCATCGGCGTGTGCAATCCGCTCACGCCGGACCGCTGCCGCCCCTTCGTAGTCGCCTTGAGAAGTATGTACACGCTCGAGCTCGTCCCACGCCGCCGTCTCCGACGGATGGCGTTCGACGATGCGCCGCAGGATCTCTCCGGCGGTCTCGTACTCGCCGGCGGCCGTCAACCGCTGGGCGGTCATAACGTAGCGGCCGGCAGCGATCGGCTCCGCCCTCTCCGGTCGCCGCGTAACCGAGACCATCTCCATCTGGCGGCCGAACTCGGTGTGCCTGGCCAGCCACTCAGCACTCGGGGCATGGAGCGAGTCGAGACTCATCACCACCTGCAGATTCCCCAATGAATCGGCCGACTGGCCCAGCCGCATGTTGACTCCTGCGATGACCGCCAGCGCTTCGGAGGAGGCCGAGTCAAGGACGATCGCCTTCTGTGCGGCCTCGATGGCCTCGTGCAACCCTTCAACGACGACCGTCGTGTCGCTCATCTCGAGCAGTAACTGCGAGCCGGCCAGCCCGGCGTACGCCGGCGCGTACGTCGAGTCGATCTGTAGCGCTTCCTCGTAGAAACCGATCGCGGACTCGAAGCCTTCGGGCGTCCCTTTCGACTGCTCATATCGCCCTCGCAGATAGGCCTCGTGCGCTTCGGGATTCACTGTCGTCAGCGAGGCGAGGCGCGTTTCCTCCTCCGGGGTGAGCTCTGTTCTTATCTCGCGTGCTATGGCCTGTGCCACCTCGCTCTGCAACGCGATGATATCCTGCAGCTCGCGCTCGTAGCTGCTCGACCACAGGTGGGTGTCGGTGGCGCCATGGATGAGCTGGACCGTGATCCTCACCCGGTTGCCAGCGCGAAGCACCGAACCCTCGACGATGCCCTGGACACTCAGCTCCCCGGCGATCTCCGGCATCGACATGGTGGTCCCAGCGTACCGCGCCACCGTGGTCCGCGAAACGACACGCAGCGCCTCGATCTGGCTCAGCTCGTAGACCAGCGCCTCGTGCATCCCAGCGGCGAAGTACTCCTGCCCCCGCTCTTCGGAGAAATCCTGCAGCGGGAGAACAGCGAGGGAGCTGATCGGTGTGGCGGCGGCGGTCGAGACGGGCACGGCAGCCGTCGGTGTCCCGCCTACCGGCACCTCCTCGGTCAACGTCCAGCGCACCATCCACCAGCCAACGGCGGCCACCGTGGCGAAGGTCAGGCCCAGGAAGGCGACACGCGGCAGGTACCTGCCGGGCCGGCCACGGCCTCCCAGCGCAGACTCGAGGTCAGGCGTCCGCCTGATCCCTTTCGGCGTGATCTCGTAGACCCAGGCGAGGGCGATCGCCACAGGGAAGCCCAGCAGCAACAGCACTACCATTAGCCGCAGCCCCCACTCCGGGGCCTGAAAGGCGGGCAGGACGATTTCGCCGGTCTGAAGCAGAATGAAGGCGACCGCCGCGTAGGCGATGGCGACGCGTCCCACGTGCCGGCGTCTCAACTCGGCAATGAATGCAGAGAATCGCGAAGGGGTCTCTTTCACAGTCTTCCTCAGCCGCTACGGTAATGCAGGTAATATGCTCGGCCGCACCGGGGCCATCAAGAAAGCGGGCCGGCCTTGCGAGCCGATGCACTCCTCTAGCATCCCAGATGCATCTACAGGCCCGTTCGTTGCGCCCGCGGGACCGTATTGCCCACCGAGGCCTCAGACACCATTGTAAACCCTCACGGTCACATGTTAGCGGCGACGCTGGCCCGCCGTTCCGCCGCCGGAGGCACCACGCAGCGGAGGGACAACCGGCATGTTATTCGAGACGCAGGCACAGAAAGCGTGCTACGAGAAGGTGGCGCCGTGGGTGACCGACCTCTTCGGCGGCTCGGTGCTGCGGAAGCCGGACAAGCCGATACTCGGTGTGATGCACGGCTCGGCCTTCGCACAAGTCGGCGTCTTCCCCTGGGGCGACGACGACACGATCATCACGACTCGCGCCTACGTGGTGACCGGCGCTGAACTCACCGCCGAACTGATGCGCTTTCTGCTGGAGGAAAACGCGGGCATGCGCTTCGGTGCGTTCGGTGTCGACGACGAAGGCGACATTATCTTCGAGCACTCCATCGTCGGCTCGACCTGCGATCAAAAGGAACTCGAATCCTCGGTCATCCACGTCGCGCGCACGGCCGACGACTACGACGACCAGATCGTCGCCCGCTGGGGTGGGGAGCGTGCGCTGGACCAAATAAGGTAAGCCGTAGGAGGTCGAGGATCGGCGGCGTGCTCTCAGTACCCCCGACACTCAGGAGCCGGCGCTGGCGAGTACGGATGACCATCAGAACCCCGGCCCCGCCTGGGAGCCAACCTTTGAAACCTTCCCGGAGTCTAACTACGTAGGGAAAGATAAGCCGACCGGGAGGGACTGTAGGCCTACGACTGCTGCCCTGGATCGACAGGAGGTCCAGGAATGGCAGTATTTCAAGGCAAGCAACGCGGGGCCCTCTCGGCCACCCACCGCGAGACTGCCAACGACAGGTTCAAGGAGCGTTGTAACGCCTGCCTGTGGGGCAGCGTAATCCTCGCCACCGTTTTTCACTTCGGCGTCATCCGATTCTTCCCAACCCTGACCGCGGCGGACGTCGCCTTCGGGGTAACGGAGTTTGAAGCGATCGAGCTGCCGCCCGAGATAGAGATACCGCCGCCACCGGAGCAGATCCCTCGGCCGGCGGTGCCCGTCGTGGCGACTACGGAGCTCGAGGAGGACATAACCATCGCGCCCACCACATTCGAGGAGAACCCGTTGGAGTCGCTGCCGCCACCACCGGACCAGGTGGAACGCCTCATGGACCGGCCGGTCTTCACACCATACACGGTTGCTCCGAGACTCGTCGACCCGGAGCGTGCCCGCCGAATCGTTAGCCAGAAATACCCACCGATCATGAAGCAGGCGGGGATCAGCGGTACGACGAGACTCTTGGCGTTCATCGACGCGGAGGGCGTGGTGAGGCGATGCGTGGTTGGGGAGTCATCAGGGTACGACGAGCTCGACCGCGCGGCGCTTGAGGCGATGATGGAATTCGAGTTTGAGCCGGCGATTCACATGGACCAACATGTGCCGGTGTGGATCGCCATGCCGATCATTTTCACACTCACGGATCCGGGCTTTTGATATAGAGATGAGGAGAAACGATATGTGGTCGTACAAGATCTTCGCTTCGAGCGCAGTATTTGTAGCCGCGATCGGAATACTCACCGCGTCGGCACCTTACGTACTCACGGCGGACGGTATGCTTGAACGGTCGCCCGTGGTCGCCATGATGGCTCACTCGCAGCTCACGGTAGGCGACCGCCTCGCCGGCACCGGCGCCTTCAGTGAAGCCATTGATGCGTACGGTGTCGCGGCCGAACTTACCCGTGCGCAGGCCAGGCTGCCCGTCGAGGAGCTCAGGCGCATAGCCAACGCACAGTTCTACGCCGGGAACGTCCGAGGCGCGGCGAAGACCCTTGAGCAGCTTGCCGACGAAGCCGCCGCCGCCGGCGACCTGTGGGCCGAGTTCTGGGCGACCGCGGACGCCGCCCGCATGGCACGCCTCGGTGGCGCCGAGGGTTACGCCCGCTGGTACACGATCCGGGCCGAGCGGTTGCTCGATTCGCCGGGCATCTCAGCCGAACAGCGCAAGGAGTTGGAGTCGAAACTGGCGACGACCGACTTTACGGTGTTCGCCCCTCACCTAACCTCCTGGTAATAGATCCTGGTACCGGTGTAGATGAGGGCGCGGCCGCCCGGTGAGGGGCGATGGGCGGCCGCGCCCTCTACGTTATTCGGCCTGCAGCGCGATCAGGGGATCGACCCGCAGGGCGCGCCAAGCCGGGAGCAGGCAGGCGACGACCGCGACGAGGGCGAAGAAGATGCTCACCAGCACGAAGGTGAGCGGGTCGGTGGGCTCGACCTGATACAGCATCTCCTCTATGAGCCTCGTCACACCCCAAGCACCGAGAAGGCCCAGAACGAGCCCCACGGCCACGAGCAGGATTCCGCGCTTAAGCACCAGCTCCACGATGTCGCTGCCCGCGGCGCCGAGCGCGACCCGGATGCCGATCTCGTGGAAACGCCGCGCCACGTAGTATGCCAGCACACCGTACAGGCCAACCGTCGCTAGCAGAACGGCCACGCCAGAAAAGACAATCAGCGCGACCGTCCTGACCCTTCGTGTCACCAGGGTCCGCGAAACCAAGCCGTCCATCGTCGCCACATCGGCTACGGGGATGTTCCTGTCCAAGCTCCAGACGGCCTCGCGTAGTGGCCCGGTCACGCTCTCCGGTCCTACAGCAGTTCGCACGGCCACTCGCATCCTCAACATGGGCTGCTGTCGGTACGAGATGTAGAAGGCCATCAGACGCGACCCTAGCAGCGTGCCCATCTTGATGTTGCCCACAACACCGACGACCTCGAACGCGACTTCCTGACCCATGTCGACGACGACCTGGCCGCCGACGGGTTCCTGACCGGGGAACAGCGTGTCCGCCATCGCTTGGCTTATCACCATCACCAGAGGTGCACCGCTCACGTCGGTATCGGCTATGCCGCGCCCTGCCAGCAAGGGTATTCCCATCGCCTCGAAAAAGCCGGGATAGACCGTCCGCGTATAGGCCGACAATACATCGGCCGGGTCGAGCGGCGGGTTATCGGCCGCCCAGACATAGATGTTGTTCCCGGGATCGCGGAACGGCAGCTGGCTGGCGAGGGCGACGTCCTCGACGCCCGGGATGGCTCCAACGTTTTCCACCAGACGCGAATAGAACTGGACTCGTCGCTCCACCTCGGCATAGTCCGACCCCGGCAGTCGGATCTCAGCAGTCAGCAGGTTACGGGTCTCGAAGCCGGGGTCGATACTGGTGACGCGGTCGAAGCTCCGTATCAGCAGCCCGGCACCCACCAGCAAGACGACCGAAACCGCCACCTGTGCGACGACCAGGCCACTGCGGAAACGGGTACCGCCGGCGTCTGTCGTCCTCACTCCTGACCTGAGATCCGCCCATAGATCATCTCGCGATGCACGAATCGCCGGCACGACCCCGAACAGCAGACCCGTGACCAGCGAAACGGCGAGGGCGAACAGCAGGACGGAGATCGGTAGGCCAACCCCGGCCGTTTCGGGCGCGATCGATAGCAATTGCAGGAACGCCTCCTGGAACCAAACGGCCAGCATCGTCCCCAGAACGCCGCCCGCCAGCGCCATCACCAGGCTCTCGGTAACGAGCAGGCGGGCGAGACGGCCGCCGGAGGCACCGAGCGCAGAGCGCACCGACAACTCGTTGCGCCGCGTCGAGCCGCGGGCGAGCAGCAGGCCCGCCACGTTGCCACAGGCGATAAGGAGCACGAGCGCCACAGCACCCATCATCAACAGCAGGTTCTGGCGGTAGCCCTCGACCAGTGCCTCCTGCAGCGGGGTAAGCAGTAGGCCCTTACCGCGGTTGGAGTCCGGATACTCCGCCTCGAGCTGCGCCGAGATGACGTCGACCTCTACCTGTGCCTGCTCGATTGACACGCCGGGTTTGAGCCGGCCCAGCATGGTCCAATTGTGAAAGCGCCGGGCAGCGATGAAGTCTGAGTCCGGCCGCATGGGACGCCAGACGTCGACATCATTGAAGCGGAAGCTGAAGCCGGCGGGCATAACGCCGACGATCTCATACGGTTCGCCATCCAGGACCAGCGTGCTGCCGACCGCGTCGGGCGATCCGCCGTAGCGGCGCATCCAGTAGCGGTGGCTGACGATAACGACCGGGGCGCCGTTCACCGTGGCCTCGGAGGGAAGGAAGTGCCGCCCCAGCATCGGATCGACACCAAGCGCCCGAAACAGGTCGATGCTCGCTATGATGCCGGAGACCCGCTCCGGTCGGTCACCACCGGTGATCGTGTGGCTACGGGTGAACCCCCAAAACGCGGCGAAGTGCTCGAACGACGTGCTGAAGTCCCGGTAGTCCCAGTAGTCGGGGGCCGACGCGGTCTGGTTGACAAAACCGTCAAACGTCGCCCGGGCCAGCACCAGCCGTTCGGGCTCGGCGTACGGGAGCGGCCGAATCATCGTCATCTCCATGATGCTGAACATCGCCACGTTCGCACCAATCCCGACGGCTAGTGTGAGAACGACGACGACGGTGAAACCGGGCGCCCGGAGCAGTGCGCGAACGCCGTAACGAATGTCCGGCCAGATACCCATCGTGAGTCCTCCGCCAAAGGTCCATGATCCGCTGGGTAACCAACTTTCTTAAGGCAAGGCGCATGCCCGGCGGCCCGCTCGTGCGCCATCTTGGTAAGTCACTTTCATGCAGTGAGATACGAGACTCACCACCGTCCCCTCCCTGCACGCCTCCATGAGCCCGCCCGTGGCGTGTTCAATTGCGGACGGGGCCGTGCCGCAACCGAACACTCCCTCGACGACCGAGGTGATCCAGTCGGCGAAAAGGCCTTTCTGGCGGGCGATGCGGGGACCGAGGGTGCTGGCACGGGGCATGCTTGGCTAACCGGCGAAGGGTCGTCTGATTGAGGGTTAGCGAGATGATTTCACTATACTACGACAACAAAGCGATAAGAGTGCTGGAGCTGGCGATCGCCTTCCTGGCAATCGTAACCGCCCTCGCCACCCCGGCGTGAGGTGTCTGGTCCGCACATTCCGCGCGGACCGACATACTGCAGGAGGCTCTCGAAAGAGGAGAAGAAGTCCTCTTCGTAGTACTCCAGAGACATCCCAACAAACGTCTCGAACGAGGTCACGAATTCCGCAGGCGTCAGCTCTGGTCAGCCCTGCTCGTGGTCCCCTACCGTTCGCTTTGCGAACGCATGCGTGTCGGATTTCAACGCCTAGTGGCCGCACAGTGGGTGCAAAATCGCCTGGTGAGTGGCCAGCCGGCCTGGCACGCGGCGTGCCCTGTGAACGGGTGCAGCCAATCCGTGCTTCAGGGAGGTGGTCGATCCTGTTACCCGACTTCTGGGAATACCGGGCGGTGAGAGTCTTGGAGCTGACGGTCGCCCTTTTGGCGATCGCGATCGCGCTCATCACGCCCGCCTAGGATACCGGAGACTCTACTCCGCCCTCGCGCCGCAAAGGCAAGGGGCGGGTGCATCGCGCCCCCTGTTCCTCTGAAGAGTGGACGTCCTGGCCCGGCTGAAGAAACGCTCTAGCCGCCGCTCAGTCCGTCGATCGCGCCCTGGGCGAGCTCGAGGAGCGGCTCTGCCTGATCTGGGGTCAGCCTACCGCGTTCCACCAACGAGTTGACCTGCAAGACCAGCAACCTCAACTGGAAGATCGCCCATCGTATCCATCCCGCCTCGATACTTCTCAGAGCGACGTTGACCTTCCTTGTCATGCTCCACGTCTGGAAACGATTTATGACACCGGCCGCAGCGAGATCGGCGATCTCGTCCTTGAGCAGGGCGAGCTGCTCCTCGGGCGTCAGCGGCTCATCTCCGCCACCGATGTCTCCCTCGATCGTCCACACCACCGCACGCATTCCGTCGGCAGTCTCGACATGACCAGCGATGAGGCCGTTGTTGTTGACGGCCTGGGCGGTGCTAGTGGTGGCGCCCGCTATCGGTGGGTGCAGGTCAATAGGCTGGCGCTCCATCCAGGCCACTGCATGCTCGTCCCCGGTCGGCAACTCGCTCTCGCCGACGACGAGCTCGCTGTCGTTGATGTCCAGCGCCTTCGTGTTGTAGTCGTTGCCGAGGCCAGGGAGCTCAGAAGTCTTGGCGACGGGATCCCAGATAAAAGCCCTATTCTGCAAGGAGCTTCCCCACATGTATCCAACCACCTGCGTGTTCTCATTGACGCCCTCAGCCTGACCTGAGAAGGTGTCGAACAATGGGTCGAGCAGGATCTGATTCTCAATGAAGTCGAGCTGGTTCGGGTAGTCAGCCCAAAGAATCGCCTTCGGGCCAGAAACAGCCCCCACCACGTACTTGGAGTCGTTTGCATCCCGAACGTTGATTCCGTCGCCGAAAGCCAGCCATGCCTGATCGGACGTCGGTCCCCACTCCACTGCCGCCCTGCTCGAGCCATCCCGTCGCCAACCGAACGCCGTGTTGTCCTTGTACACGACTTCCGCGACAGCAAGCCCCGCGTCCGGGTAGAGGGGCTCCATTATTTCCGTGATTTCCGTGCCGATCCGGCGGAAGGCAACCGGATTATCGTTGAAGTAACCCGAGCCAACAATGACGTTGTCTCTCACGTCGTATGCCTTGGTGAACTTCCATCCCTCGGCACCGATCATCTGCATGCCGTCGGCTGCGGTCCAGTAGAAGGCTGCAGTGTAGACCGGCGGCTCGGTTACCGCCTGGCCGACAATTACGTCGTTCGCGTCGTCGATGCCCCAGGCCTGGCTCCACCCACCGGAGATCAGCCCGCCGAGAAACTGCATGGTCACCGTAACGCCCGACTGCGGTTCCCAGATCACGGGTTCGCCGACCGCTACGGCGAGGCTCGGCTCACCTAAGTCCGCGGGACCGGCGATGTCCGAGTCGGGTGAGCAGGCGAGCCACGTGAACGAGACGAGCAGAAGAACGGCCGGCACAACACGGCGTAGCAAGGCAAGGACCATCGTTACCTCCAGAGCGAGTGAGGATACCTTCCCCGAGCACAGAACAACCCGGCGGGCTGCGCTCGCACCCGGAGTTCACCGATGGCGGGGGAGACGTATGACTATTATGTGAATGGCGGGGGTGGGTATCTGATGACGGCGCCCGTTACCCGACGCCGTCGCAATATAGCGCCAGTCGCTCTCGGCTGCTACCGCTCGACTACTTCATGTTTCTGATGGCACCCATCGCCGAGTCGTGGCGGACCTTGAGCGCGTTGCTCACCGCGTTGAACTGCCGGCTCTCCATCTGCATCTGATTCTGCAGCGCCAAGAACTGCATGTTCATGTCGAGGATCTTCTGCTGCAGGCCGTCGACGGCGGTCGTCAGCTGCCGGAGTCGGCGAGCCGCCCCACGGTCCGACGCCTCACCGGCCATTCTCTCCGCAAGGGTCGCCAGCTCCGTTATACCAGCGCTCAGCTCGGCGTACATGGCGGCTAAACCCTGTGCTGATTCCACTATCCTTGAGTTGCTGGCGTCGAGCGCCGCCAGGTCCTGGGCCACGGTGTCCATGGTGGCAACCGCCCGCAGCTGGAGGTCGGCGACCCGTACTTGGCGTCGGACCTCCTGGGCCTCGGCGTGACTTGCCCAGGTGAGCATGCAGGTCGAGGCCAAGAACAGAGGCGCGATACGCATGGCTACCCTCCTGATGGCTTGAGCTCCTCACATCCCCGGACACAATCTCGCCCGGGCCGCCGGCTTGCCACAAGCCCGGCGTCGCCGTGTTGTCTTACCGACCAACCCACCAACCTCACCGCTGGCCGCTCCCGACCCCCTTCACTATGCCCGACGCTCCCATTATAAGGAGCACGAACGATGCACGGCCGACCTAGCGCAGCTGGGTCTCGACCCAGCTGCGAGAGGCTCTGCACACCGTGTAAGGCAGAATTGCCCACGACGAGCCGAAGCCGCATCTTTAGGCGGCCAACGCGCCCATAGCCCCAGAACTGACGCAAGACTCTCGGACGAGTGAACACGAGCGGCACAGCTCCCGATCCTCACGCGCCCAAGGTCGAGCCGAGGCGCGGTGCTCTGAGACGATGGTCTCTACGAGCCGCCGTCTTGCTCGTGCCGGCGGTCATTATCGTCGTGCTCTGGCAGCCATGGCGCCGGCAGGACCCGCTCGCCGCCTTCGCGAACCTCCGCTTCATCGACTCGGTCGCCGTACTGCCGATCGAGAACCGAACCGGCGACGAGGTGATGGCGCATCTCTCTGCTGGCATCACCGATGAGATCGTCGGGCGGCTCAAACAGTTGGGCGCCATAAAGGTCAGTGACCCTTACTCGGTCGCACGCCTGCTGGCACTGGAACTAACGACGCGCCAGCTAGCCGACTCGCTGGGCGTCGAGAAGCTCGTTTTCGGTTCTCTGTACTCAACGGCAGACGGCATCCGTCTGAACGTGCGCGTCTCGAACGGCGCGTCCGGCGAGACTCTGTGGACCCGGCGCTACGAATGGAACGCCGACTACCGGTTCGAGGCGGCACTGAACCTCGCTCAGGCCTTCGCGGACGACTACGCTGATGCGATCCCACTCGTTGCTGTGCCGGCCAGTGCGCCGCCCGCAACCCGCAGCCCGGGCCACGAAGCCTATCTGATCGGTCGAGCCTCGCTGGGGCGCCGGACGGCGGCGGGACTGGCGCGCGCGCGCACCGCTTTCCGCGCGGCGCTGGCTTTGGACTCGGCTTACGCCGACGCGTACGCGGGGCTGTCGAACGTGTACGCGCTGTCGCTCGCCTATCGCTACCAGATCGGCGTCGACGGCGACGGCTATCGCTCGGCCGGATTGGCCCTGGCCATGGCGAACCGGGCGATCGAGCTCGACCCGGACCTGGCGGCTGGTTACAGCGCACGCGGCTACCTGGCTAGCCGCTCCTTCGCGCCGGTGGCTCAGGTAGCGTCGGATTGCCGCCGCGCCATTGATCTAGAGCCGAGCGCCGCCGACGTCCTCAGCTGGTGCGCTCGAGTCCTCAACCAGCGCGGCGACGTCGACGCCGCCTTCCAAGCAGCCGAGCAGGCGATCGCGCTCGACCCGCAGAACGCCGGTCGCCGCCTGGCGCTGGCCTACGACGCACTGGCCCGGGGTCTTTACGATCGAGCGGCCGACGAAGCGAACCTGGCCGGTGAGCTCGAGCCCGAACTCATGCTGCCTCGCGCCATCGAGGCACGTGCCCATCTGCTGGCGGGTCGAGCCGAGCGCTGTGCGGCGATGGAACTCGGACCACACGCCGGTCTAAGGGCGACCTGCCTGCACGAGTTGGGGCAGCGAGATGAAGCATCGGCTATCATCGATTCGCTTGTCGCGGCCGTCAGGGCCGGGACGCCTCGAGACACGGTCTACACCGACGTGTTACGCGCCGAGGACCTGGCATCGTACTACGCTTGGGTACGAGATCCGCAGGCGTCGCTCGAGTGGGTCAGGCGCGCCTACAACATGTCACCCAGCGGTGTCGAGCCGCGGGTGCTCGAGTCGGCGCTCTTCGACCACGTGCGAACTAACGACAGGTTCCGGCGCGAGGTCGAACGGATACGCGCCGTCATCTGGGAGAGGGTCCAGCGCGAGAGCGAGGTCACCTCCCGCAGGTCGGTTGCGCAGTAGAGGCGAAATCGAACTCGCGCCCCGGCCGGTTAGTCCTCTGACAAGCAGGGTATGCGTTCGAGGACGCCTGGCAGGCCTGCCAGCGTAACGAGCCGCAGGGTGGGCTCTTCGTCCTGTTCGAGCCTAGTCTCGAGCAGTAGCTCCCGGGCCTCTCGCAGGGCCTCGACAAAGGTCGCTGCCCTAGAACCGTACAAATAGTAGGTCGGCCGGCCCCCGGCGTCGTTCTTAACCATCCACCTGCCCTGAATCCTCCGGCCGCCATCGACGCGGTGCTCGACGGCTTTATCACGCCACCTACTCGAACTGTCAGCCGTCCGGACACCGGGGTTCCAGGCGACGGTGGGTCCTCTGTCGGAGCAGTAGACATGGAGGCTACTAGGGAGGTCTTCCATCCACTCCGGGTCGAAGTAACTGGCGACCGGATTCGCCTCGGGTATGCTCGCGCCGCTCCCGCACTCCAGAATCCACCGCTGCTCCGCCAGTCCGGCCTCTCTGGTCTCGCAAGCCGGCTCGCCGTCACCGCAACTGAGAAGAACTGGGGTAACGAGGATCACGAACAGGGTTGCGGTGCGTCTCACAGCCTTTCCTTTCGCGACTATTCCGATCTGAGGCTCTCCACCGGATCGACCCGCGTCGCTCGCCAGGCCGGCACGGCCGCGGCTGCCAGCGCGACGATCACCAGGCAGAGGCTGGTGGCGACGTAAGTGAACGGGTCCAGCGGCTGGACGCCGAACAGCACACCGCGAGCCAGCTGCGAGCTTGCGGCAGCGCCGCCGAGCCCGATCGCCAGCCCGACCCCGGCGAGCGTCATGCCGTAGCGGAGCACCCAACGCACGAGGCACGCACGGTCGGCGCCCAGCGCCATCCGAACACCCAGTTCGTGCGTCCGGCGACCCACCAGTTGCGACAGTACACCATAGAGCCCCAGCGCGGCAAGCAGCAGAGCGACGCCTGCGAAGGTGCCCAGCAGGAGCGTCCGAAACCGGTTCTGCGCCAGGGACGCCGAAACGACGGATGTCATCGTCCCGAGGTTGGAGATGGGGACGTCCGGGTCGACGCTCCAGATCGCGGCGCGGAGTGCCGCCGCCAGCGGGGCCGGGTTGCCCCGGGTCCGGACGACCAGGTTCATCGTGCTCCGCGCGCGCTGCCTGAGCGACCAGTACATGGTCGCCCGCATGTCACTTCCCAGCGGGCCGAGTCTCACGTCGCCTACAACGCCGATGACCTGGACGTGGACCGGCGGATCGAAAGGAGCCACGACGTGCCGGCCGATTGGATCGAGGTCCGGAAAGAATTCCTCTGCCATGCGGCGGCTGATGATCATGACCAGCGGAGCGTCAGGGCCGTCGCTCTCGGTAAAGGTCCGGCCGCTGAGCAGCGCGATGCCCATCGCCTCGAAGTATCCCTCGTCTACTACGCGCCGCGTCGCGCCGCGTCGATCCGCCGGGGTGGCCGGTGGGTGCCCCTCGGCGTGCACGTAGTTCCAGGGGCCGAAGCCGCCGATCACGGGCAGATTCGTGATCGCGCCCGCCGCCTCGACGCCGGGCAGCGCCCGGATACGCTCGAGAGTCGCATCGTAGAAGGGCTGGACCGGCCGCTCGGGCCC
This sequence comes from uncultured Gemmatimonadota bacterium, assembly GCA_964345885.1. Lineage (GTDB taxonomy): Bacteria > Gemmatimonadota > Gemmatimonadetes > Palauibacterales > KS3-K002. Next base: position 32,444 of record CAYFSW010000180.1, read on the forward strand.
GTAGGTTCGCGGCAGCCGGACCTGCGCGGTGAGGACGCCCTGCGGCTCGAAGCCCAGGTCCTCTTGCTGCAGTCGCAGGAAGCTTCGGATCAGCAATCCCGAGCCGACCAGCAGCATGAGCGACAACGCCACCTGGCCGACCACCAGCATATTCTGCGCGCCCAGGCTGCCGGCGCGCCGCTGGCCGCGGTGCCCCTCCTTCAGCGATTGAACCAGATCGAGCTGCGGCGCCCGGAACGCCGGGGCGAGCCCGAACAGCAGGCCGGTAGCCAGCGAGATCACGAGGGTGAAGAGCAGCGCCGTGCCGTCGACGCCGATAGCGGCGAGGCGCGGCAGCGAGCCGGCGCCCAGGTCGCGCAGCGCCTCCAGCGCGCCATAGGCGACGGCCACGCCGAGGACGCCACCGCTGAGCGCCAGGATCACGCTCTCGGTGAGCACCTGTCGGGCGATCCGCCCCCGCGAGGCACCCAGCGCAACGCGCACAGCGACTTCGCCCTCGCGTCCCGCAGCCCGGGCGAGGAGCAGCGCCGCGATGTTGGCGCAGGCAACGAGCAGCACCAAGCCCACGGCGCCTAGCAGCAGCCAGAGCACCCCGCGCACGCCGCCGACGAAGACCTCATGGAGCGAGACCAACGACACGCTCCAGCCCTGCTTCACATCGGGATACGCCTCGGCGATTCCGGCAGCGATGGCGACCATCTCCGCCTCAGCCCGCTCCAGCGAAACCCCCGGGTTCAGACGGCCGAAGAGCAGGAAGTTGTTGTTGCCGCGACCCTGGGCCGCCGGGTCGGTCATGCGCATCGGCCGCCAGAGCTGGGCCCAGGAGGGGAAGGCGAACCCGGCGGGCATCACGCCAACGACCTCGTAGGGATTCTCGTCCAGGACCAGCACGCGGCCGACGATGTCCGGGTCGCCGCCGAAGCGGCTTTGCCACAGTCCGTAGCCCAGGATGATCGGCTCGCCGCCGCCCGGCTGCTCATCCTCGGCCACAAAGCCGCGGCCGATCACCGGATCCACCCGCAGGGCGCGGAACATGTTCCAACTCGCCTGCGTCCCCAGCACGACCTCCGGCTCGTCTCCTCCGGTGAGCACGTACCGTTCCGGGAACACGTAATAGGCGGCGAGCTCCTCAAAGGCGGTGTTGGTGGACCGGTAGTCCATGTAGTCCACCGCCGAGATCGTGTTTCTACTGCCCGTCGGCGTGCGACCCCACATCCAGGCCAGGCGGTCGGCTTCCGGGTAGGGCAACGGCTCGAGCAGCACCGAGTCGACGACGCTGAACATCGCCGCGTTGGCACCGAGGCCGACGCCGAGGATTAGCACTACGATCAGCGAGAAGAGCGGGCGCCGCGCCATCGTACGGAAGGCGAAGCGCAGATCGGACCATATGGAAGCGAGCATGGTTGGCCTCTCCCCCTGGGCGTACAAGAAACACCGGGCACTAGGAGAATTTCTATGTGAAGCCTACCCGGACTACGGGAACGGGTCGGCAGCGGTTTCCCTCGAATGTTGGACACTCGTCCGCCCTTCAGGGTTGCGGGGTACGCCCTGCACCGCTGACACGCCGGGCCGCCGACCCTCGTAGTGGATCCCGTACCGACATCGCCTAGGGACCGACGGACGTGTGCAACGCTGTACAGAGTGTATCCGTCTCATCCTACAGACCAGCGAGGTAGTCGCCGAAAGGAGAACAACGATGAGAGCAGGAATGGTATGGCTGCTGCTGCCAGTACTGCTGGCAGCAGCGCCGGCCGGCCACGCCCAGGGAACGGTGGATTACCTGGTGCGCGTAGAGGACCCCGGCTCCCAACTGTACCACATCGAGACCGTGCTGCCCGCCACCGGTGCCGCGACACTCGTCTCGCTCCCCTCCTGGACGCCGGGCGCCTACCACATCGACAACTACGCCCGCTACGTACGCGATTTCAGCGCCAGCGACGGCGAAGGGACGCCGTTACGCTGGGAAAAGGTCGACAAAGACACGTGGCAGATTCACTGTGAGGGCGCGCGGCAGGTGCGGGTAAGCTTCAACTTCTTCGCCGACGAGGCGACCCTCGTCGGTAGCCTGTTGCGTCCCGACTTCGGGTTCTTCAACGGCACGAACCTGTTCGTCTACCCGGAGAAACGGTACGACCATCCCGCCCGCGTCCGCTTCGAACTACCCGACGGTTGGCGCATCGCCACCGAGCTCATCGAGAGCGGCGAACCCGGTGTCTACCTGGCCAGCGACTATCACGAGCTGGTGGACAACCCTACATTCCTCGGTCACTTTGCCATCGACAGCGTAATGGCCGACGGGGTCTGGACGCGGTTGGCAGTCTACCCGGCCGACGCAATCGACGATGCCGGCCGCCGGCAGATGCTGGAGGCGCTGGGTAAGATCGCCGACTACGCTCACGACCTGTTCGGCGATCCGCCGTACGAGCGCTACACCACGCTCGTCTATCTATACGAAGGCGAGCCGACTGGCGGCGGCGGCCTGGAGCACTCGAACTCACACTTCGATATCGGCCCGGCGATGGTGCTACAGAGCGAAGAAGGGATTCGCGATTGGACCTACGGTCTCTTCTCCCACGAGTATTATCACGCCTGGAACGTGAAGCGGATCCGCCCGGCCGAGATGTGGCCCTACGACTACGAGGATGAGCAGTACACGCCGCTGCTCTGGGTATCGGAGGGCTTCACCAGCTACTACGGCCCGCTCATCCTGGTGCGCACAGGTCTTACCAGCGAGACCGGGTTCTGGGGATCGATGCAGGGCAACGTAAGCAGCGTGGAGGACTTGCCCTACCAGGAGTCAGTCGAGGACGTGAGCCTGTCCACCTGGATTTCCCCGATCCCAATCAGCGGCGGCTACTACTATGCCAAGGGCTCGCTTATCGGCCTGCTGCTCGACATCAAGATCCGTGACGCCACCGACAATCGGCACAGCATGGACGAGGTAATGCGCCGGCTGTGGCACGATCGTTACGAGCGCGGCCGCGGCTTCACCACCGGGGATTTCCTGAGCTACGTCGGCGACTACATCGGCCGGGATGAGATGGAGCGGTTCCATCGCGACTACATCGACGGCCGCGTGGCGCTCCCCTACGCCGAGGTCCTGGCGCTGGCCGGGATGAGCTTCGCTGTGGACACCATCGTGGAGCCGCTACTGGGGATCTACCCGGACTATAGCGACGAAGAGCGCGTGCTGGTGGACGGTACGGTGCCCGGTAGCTCGGCGGTCGAGGCCGGCCTGCAGGCCGGTGACGAGCTGCTTCGAGTCGGCCACGTCGAGGTAGAGGGCGAAGGTTGGGCGCCGCGGTTCCGAGAGATCTACGCGGATTCCACCGGCGTGCCGTTTACCGTCGAGTACCTGCGGGATGGTGAACGGATGACGGGGGAAGCCCATATAGCCACACGGACGCGGTTCGAGTATCGGATCAGGCCGCTGGCGAGCGCCAGCGAGCGTCAACTGGAGGTTCGGCGCGGCATAGTCGAGGGCGTGACGCGCTGACGGCACCGCTCCGTGTACCTAAAGGCCGAGCCCGGAGGGTATCCTCCGGGCTCTTACCGTTGCGGAACCGATGCCCGCGTGCCACGCAGATTTCTTATGCTAGTCCTCTCACAAACCTACGTCAAGCGCCTTCCGACCTGGCCAGCCGGAATTGTTGGCGTGCCCCGGTGGGAGTCGAACCCACACGACCTCGCGGTCATCTGCGTGGCAAGCAGACGCGTCTACCAGTTCCGCCACGGGAGCACCTTCTCTGCGAGGTGACGAAACAGGACAAAAAAACGCGTTACCGCCACGCAGCCTCACAGACCGCGTACACAGTAGCACGTGTGTCTCAACAGATTGTCAAAACATCGCCCGCGAGGCAGCGCACGAAACGCTCTTCTATCCTCCGTCGGCCGTGCTCGATGCGAGCCAGTCGCTGGCGAGGCCCAGGACCCGGGTCACGTCGGCCTCGTTGTTGTAAACGTGCAGGGAGAAGCGCAGGATTCCGCGCCGGATCGCTAGTCGGACGCGGTTACCCAGTAGATGCTCGTACAGCCGGTTCATTCTCGGGTCGTCGGCGGTGTAATGCCTGCCACCGCCGCTCTCACCCACGGCGACGATATGGCCAAGGTGAGGTCCCGGCTCTCCACCCGCGACGGGAAGTCCCAGCTCCAGCATCCCATCGGCCAGGCGCGCCGCCAGGCCGCGGACGTAGAACTCGATCCGTTGGACACCGAGCTCCAGCAGGAACTCGAGCGATGCCTTCGCGGCCGTGACCCCAAGGTAGTTGTAGTTACCAAGATCGAAGCGCCGCGCACCCGCGGCGAGCCGTAGCTTCTCACGGTCCATCGCGGTCTCGTGAGAGTCGGCGCCGAGGGCGACGCCGAAGCGGGCAAGGTAGGCCGGCCGGATGCGCTCGGCCCATTCGCGCCTGCAGTAGAGAAACCCGGTGCCGTAGAAAGCGAGCAGTCCCTTCTGCGTGGCCGCGGCGAGCCCGTCGACGCCTATTTCCTCGACATCGGTGTGCACTACACCCACCGATTGGGCGGCATCGACCAGGAAGAACGCCCCAAACCGCCGGCACGCATCGGCGATCGGCTTCAAGTCGGTGATGAAACCCGGTGAGAAGCTTATTGTCGGTACGGTGACCAGCCTGGTGCGGTCATCCATCGCAAACGCGATCTCATCGGAGGGGATATGACCATCTCGCGGCTCTACGGTCCGCACCTCGACGCCGTAGCGGCCTTTAAGGTTGAGCCACGGGTACACGTTGTTCGGATGCTCAAGCTCCGGACAGAACACGACATTGTCGCCGCGCTGCCATGGGAGCGACGCAGCGATCGCATTCAAACCCTCGGATGCATTCTTCGTGATGGCGATCTCGTCCGGCTCGGCGTTGACCAGTCTGGCGAATCCCTCGCGCGCATCTTCGACCGATGCGAGCATCGCCCCCTTGTCCCACTCGCCGGACATGTGCGCATCGAGGTGCTCGTCGACAGCAGCACGGACTACAGACGACAGCAGACCGCGGACCGCCACATCCATGTAGGTCGATCGCTCCGCCCCGGGAAAAAGCGACCGAACCTCTGCGATATCTCGCCGACTATCCACTTGGCGCCAACTCTCTTTCCGAGTGGGCGACTATGACGGTGCCGACCAGGTCGCCCATGCAGTTGATGGTCGTACTGCCCATGTCGATTAGGCGGTAGATCCCGCCGACGATCGCCGCGATCTCCAGCGGTAGGTTGAAAGCCTCGACAAAGATGAGGGCGACGACCAGACCGCCACCAGGAATGCCCCCGGACCCCGTGGTCAGTACCAATCCGATCAACAGTATGCTGACCTGGGTGGCGAGGCTGAACTCGACGCCCGCCGCCTGCGCCGTGAACATGAGCACGCCGGCCAGCATGATCGCCGTGCCGTCTTTGTTGAGTTGGGCACCGAGCGGCAGCGTGAACGTGTAGACGCTCCGCGGCAGCTGCATGCGCTCTTCCGCTACATCGAGCGATACCGCGAGGCTGGCCAGACTGCTGCAGGTCGCCGCCGTCGTCGCGTAGAGCGGGCCACTCCGCTTCAGAAAGTCGATGGCCGAGTGGCGCGTAAAGGCGTAGAGCAGGACCAGGTAGACGACGACCATGAACACCTGCGCGCCCCAAACGCCACCGAGGAAAACGGCAAGCGGTCCGAAGATCGCGCCGCCGTACTCTCCCACCGTCGCGGCCGCCAGGGCGCCGAGCCCGATGGGGCCGAAGTACATGATCATGCCAACCAGCTTTCGGAAGAGCTCCGCCAACAGTCCGTAGGCGTTCTGGAGTGGCTCGCGCGAACTTTGCTGCAGGAACAGCGTCACCACGCCGAGGAAGATCGCGAAGACGACGACCTGGGCCACGTTCCCGGTGGCGAACGCTTCGAACACGTTTACGGGCACGAGATCGAGCAGCACATCGAGGACGCCCGGCGCCTCGCCGAATGAGTCAGCCACCTGCTCGGTCAGCAGCATCCCCACGCCCGGCCGGAGCACATGCATCACCGCGAGGCCGGCCGTCAGCGCGACGGTCGTGGTGAAGAAGTAGTAGAGGAGGATCTTGCCACCCAGCCTGCCCAGCGCGCGCACATCGCTGAGGCTCGTCAGGCCGGCCAGCAGGTTGAAGAAGACGAGAGGGATCACCGCCATCATGAGGAGGCGAATGAACAGGTCCCCAAGCGGCTGCACGACCGTCGCCCGCTCGCCGAATGCGATGCCGGCGATGACGCCCAGCACCATGAAGATCAGGATCTTCACGCCCAGCGACAGACGCCGATAACGCTGGTAGAGGCTCGGGCGTGGTTCGGTGCTCGGCTCGGTCATCGGATGCCGAGATGCCGGAACGTTCGAGCCAGCAGTTCTTCGTAATAGGTGAGGTAGTTGTCACGCGTCACCGGAACGTAGTCGGCGACCTGGGCGGGGTTACCCTCGAGTATCTCGCCGTTCGGCCGGATAGTGTGGCCGATCGACCACATGAACTCCACCACCGGCTCCTTGCTCTGAGGGAAGACCAGGGTCTCCTCCCACTCCCACGTGTTGCTGTAGCCGCCCGGCGACATCCCGATCGTGTGTCCGAGCCCGTTGTCGACTATGATCGAAGCGAACTGGTCCAGATGCGAGCCGCCATAGGGAGCGAACCAGCAGACGAGCGGGCCACGGAAGTGCACCTCTGCAGGATCAATGACGCCGTCGGAGTAGTCGGGGAGGTGCGCTACCTTGAAGGGCACGTCGTTCGTGTAACGCTGGCCCGCCTGGATGGCTCTGGCGACGTCGCCCTCCAGCCAACGCTTAAGCCACGTGCCGTCGTCGAGCTCGGGCGGAAGACCGGCGCGGCTGCCGCGCTCGATCCCGCGGAGCATGCCCTCGACGAACGGTCCCGTGATGTCGCTTATCCGGATGTTGCCAAACGTCGTCTTGAACGGGAGCGGTGACAGTCGTCGTACGGCGTACGCGCCCAGCGACCCGCCACGACTCCGCGTCGCGTCCACCACGACGGCATAGTCCAGGATATCCTGATCGACCGCGTACTCCATCAAGCGGTCGATGGCCATCACCAGGTCGCCTCTGAAGCCGTGCCATTGAAGTAGCACGACTCGGCGCTCGCGAGACAGGTAGAGGTCGAAGCTCACCGACGAGGAGACGAGTGTGAAGCCGGGATAGCGCCGCTCTCCGTGGCCTACCCAGTCGATCTCATCGGGCGACAGGTACGGCAGCCCGAGCGAGTACCGTTCCCCGCTCTTCCGTTCCAGAGTCAGCTCCAGCTGTATGCGGTGGAACTCGGGCGGGAATTGGTAGCTCAACTGAGGTATCCAAGCGGCGAGCTGCCACCAGAAGCCTTCGATCGTCGAGTACCGGTGGTACGGCTCGATCGCCGTGACGTAGTCTTCGAAGTCCCGACCGTTCACGGCTACCAGTCTGTCGCCCACCGCCGGAATTTCCCCACCGCCCAGCTCGGCCACATTTTCGGCGAAATCGCTCACGAACACGAAGTAAGCATCGGGAGTGCCGTAGTCGGCAGCGAAGCGGATCGGCGCGTGCAGGATCGTGGAGCCAGGAACTGGATAGTTCGACTGCGCCGCCCCGGTCGTGTCGGACAACGTGATGCCGCCTCCGACCAGGCTGATACGGAGGTGACGGTCCTTGCGGGCATTACTGATCTTGGCCAGAGCGTAGTAGAGCTTCTCCTCGGTGTCGGCGGCGATCAGCTCGTCCCGGAACCGCGACATCTCTCGTTCCACGTCGAGACCCAGCACCCGGTTCTTCACCGGCGAAAATGCCTCCCGTTCCAGCGTCTTGGCCAGGATGTAGTCGAACAGTGCTTCCCGGTCTGCGGGCGTGCTCTGAGCCTGCGCCGATCCTAATGCGCCGGGCAGCATGATGACCAGCAAGAGCAGCCGACAGGGTCGCATGAGTCGATCCTCCCTCGTTCGTCGGCGGGCGGGGTTGGATTGGCAAAGATCGAGTGTCGGCCTCAGAATCCTGAGCCCGGCGTTCAACAAACTGGGGAAGTAGGGTGATCGCGGCCAGTGGCGACGGGCGATTTCGCCTGGCATGCCGGTTGCCGTGGCCACCCGCGAGGAGTGCCCCGTACCCCACCCGACCGACCCGGAGGGACAACGATGATGCGATCGATATCCCCCCTCGCCGCTAGCCTGGCACTCGCACTGGGATGCGGGGGAGAGGCGTTGCTCGACGTCCCGCTCATCGAATCCGAGATCATATCGACGGACGAGGTAATGACGCAGATCGATGCCTCTCGCACCTACTGGTCCCTTGCCAGCCAGGTGGAGCCCGAATCGTTGATCCTCGTCCTCTGGCAGGCGGAACTTCCAGTCTCGCGCGCCTGGCAGCCGCTGGACGACCGTTGCGAGAACCCGATCGGCCCTCGCTTCACGGTCGAGCTACGGAAGGCCGACCCGCGCATCTTCGAGTACTATTTCGAAACGGGTCCGGGGTTTCTCGAGTGCTCGACGACACTGGAGCAGTTCACGGTCTCGGAATGACCGGCCCGGCTGTGAAGTGCCCCGCTCGACCTCCGAGGGCCGAGCGGGGCAACGTGTGAATAACTCGTCGCACGCCTGCGCGTACTCCTGGAGCCGGCTCAGCGTCTCCCCGGCGGCCTCGGCACTTCCACCGGCTCGCCCGGGTCCGGCCGGATGCCCAGCTCGTTGAGCCGCCGATAGAGCGACGGCAGCTCATCCTCGATGATGGCGTTCAATCGCACGATCAGCTCTGGTGCCTTGTCCCACGCCTCGTCCAGGCCGCTGAGCTGGTCCTCCGTCGGCCGACGGCTGGCCCCGTCGATCCGGCCGTAGAGCCGGCGGACGTCACGGTTCACATCGCCCAACTCGTCGTCCAGCGTGTCCACCCGCGCCCGCAGCGACTCCACGTCCGTGACGAGATCCTCCGGCACGTCGTCGCGCCCGTCCACCAACCTCTTCACGTCCGTCAGCCGCCTGTTCAGCGTGTCGGACTGTTGATTCGCCAGGTACAGAGGCGCGACCAGCTCGTAGAGGGAGCGGACGGCCTCCCAGCGCGCCTCCAGCTCGGCCCGGACGACCTCGACCCGGGGGTCCCAGGCGACCACCAGCTCGCTGCTCTGTGTCGCGCCGCCGGCCTCCAGTCGAACGGTGTAGGTGCCGGGCAGTACCCGAATGCCGCGTGCCCCGCGGAAGAACCCGCCCCGTTCTTCCTCCGGCGGCTCGTAGGGCGGCGCGGTCCGCAGGTCCCAGACGACCTGGTGCAGCCCCCGCGTGCCCGGGCCCTCCAGCTCCCGGACGACCTGGCCCTCGGCGTCCAGGATCGTCAGCGTGACCGTCGGCTCCTCCTCCTGGTCCCCAGCGCGACGACGGGTCTGCGGTGCGCCTTCGTCCCCGTCCGTCCCGGCCTGGGCCACGGTAGTCGCCGCGACCTCCCGGCCCAGCCAGTACCGGACCACCGCGCCGCGCGGCGGGTTCGTGCCGGCGAACGCGCCCGCCGGCCGCGGCTCCCAGCTGGTCAGGTTCCGGACCACGGCGTCGTCCAGCTCGAACAGGTGCAGGGTCCGGGCGAGCAGCTCGTCGGTCACGGCACGTAGCGGCGCCAGGTCGTCGAGGATCCAGATGCTCCGGCCGTGGGTGCCCAGAACTAGATCGTCGTCCCGCGGGTGCACGATGATGTCGTCTACGGGGACGGTGGGCAGGTTCGCCATCCGGGTCCAACGGCGCCCGCCGTCCGTCGTCACGTAGACGCCGACCTCGTTGCCGACGAAGAGCAGGTCGGGGTGAGCCGGATGCTCCGCCACCGAGTTCACCGACCAGGCTGGCAGCCCTTCAGTGATCCGGCGCCAACGCCGCCCGTAGTCCTCGCTCACGTAGACGTAGGCCGCGTAGTCGTCGTTGGTGTGGCCGTCGAAGCTCGCGTAAACCCGGCCGACCGCATGGTGCGACGCTACGACCCGGCTGACGTAGGTCCCGCGCGGAAGATCAGGCACGCGCTCCACCACGTTGGTCCAGGTCGCGCCGCCGTCCCGGGTGACCTGCAGGTTGCCGTCGTCCGTGCCCACGTAGAGCACGGCCGGGTCGAGCGGCGACTCGGCGATCGTCGTCGCGTTGCCGAACGACGAGATCCCGTCGTTCCTCGACAGGATCGAGTCGGACGCCAGCTTCACCCCCATGATCGTCAGGCTGTCCCGGTCGATCCGTCGCGTAAGGTCCGGGCTCACCTGGACCCACGAGTGCCCGCGGTCCGGCGACCTGAACAGCAGGTTCGAGCCGTAGTAGACGACCGAGGGATCGTGGTGTGAGAGCAGCAGCGGCGAGTTCCAGTTGAACCGCAGCCTTGCCTCCTCCTCCGACTCGAACTGCGCCTCGTACTCCGGCTTCGGCTCCGGCCGGATCGCCTGCCCCTCGTGGCCCGCCAGGTCGACCCGCCTCAGGTTTCCGTTCTGCGACTCGGCGAACAGGATCGACGGGTCGGTCGGATCGATTCGGGCGTAGAAGCCGTCGCCACCGCTCACCTCGCCCCAGCGGCCGTTCAGGATGCCGTTCGTGGTGAAAGTCTCGTTCGGCCCGCACCAGGTGCCGTTGTCCTGCAGGCCGCCACAGACGTTGTACGGCTCGGACATGTCGACACCGATCTCGTAATACTGGCCGAGTGCCATGTTGTCGTACATCCGCCAACTCGCACCTCGGTCGAACGAGGCATAGACGCCGCCGTCGTTGCCCAGTAGCAGGTGGTCAGAGTCGCCGGGGTCGATCCAGATCGCGTGATGGTCCACGTGCACGCCCCGGTACCGATAGTCCTCGAACGTTCTGCCGCCGTCGCTCGAGATGTAGAAGGATGTGCCGCCCAGGTAGATCCGCTGCGGGTCGGTCGGGTCGATCCGGATCTGCGAGTAGTACATCGGCCGCGGGTTGGTCTCGCTAACCTGCTCCCAGGTCGCGCCCCGGTCGGCTGACCGGTAGACACCCTCCGCGTCGCCCATTGCCTCGACGATCGCGTAGACGATCCGCGGGTCCCCGCGGTAGATGTCGAGGCCGATCCGGCCCATGTCGCCCTCGGGCAGACCCTCCGTCAGCTCCTGCCAGGTCGCGCCGCCGTCCCGCGTCCGGTAGATCGCGCCCCCCGGGCCGCCGCCGTTGAACCCGAAGTTCGTGCGGCGCCGCTGGTACATCGCGGCGTAGAGGATGCGCGGGTCCTGCGGGTCCATCGCCAAGTCGATGGCGCCCGTCTGCTCGTCCACGTACAGCACCTTCTCCCAGGTCGCGCCGCCGTCCGTCGTGCGGTAGACGCCGCGCTCCGGGTTCGGCCCCCAGAGGTGACCGACCGCGGCGACGTAGACGATCTCAGGGCTCGTCGGGTGGATCTGGATCCGGCTGATGTGGCGGGTCTCCTCCAGCCCCACGTGTGTCCACGTCGCGCCGCCGTCGAGCGACTTGAAGACGCCCACGCCCCACGGCGAGGACTGCCGGTTCTGCGGCTCGCCGGTGCCGACCCAGACGATGTCCGGGTTCGACGGCGCCAGCGTCACGTCACCGATCGAGCTGGTCGGCTGGTCGTCGAACACCGGCTCGAAGCTGGCCCCGTGGTTGGTCGTCTTCCAGAGGCCGCCGGTGGCGGTGCCGACGTAGAAGGTCGATGGGTTGGCCTCGTCCACCGCGATGTCGGCCACCCGGCCGCCCATGGTGGCGGGCCCGATGGAACGGAACTCCAGCCCCTTGAGGAAGACCTCGAACGCCGAGCCCTCCTGGGCGGCGGCGGACGACGCCGTGGCGCCGAGGCCGACGAGCCCGGCCAGCAGGAATGCGAGCGGCCCCGCTGCCCGCCGGGCCGTACCAAGAGCAAAACGGAATACGAAGGCATAGACGGACATAACCCCTCCCGGCTTAGGTCTGTAGAATAGGAGGCAATCTACGGCTACCCGCGCTACAAGCGAGGCCCCGCCCGACCCAGCTAGGACCAGGCGGGGCAACGGGCGTCAGCAAGTCTCGGCCGCTCAGTCGAGCTCGGTGATCAGCGCGCCCAAGTCGCGCTCCCCAAGAATCGCGTTGAACGCCGCGACGTCGGTCTCCAGAAGCTGATCGAACTCCTGCTGATACGACTCGAGCCGTCCCCTGAGCAGCGCGTGCACCTCCCGCGCCTGGTCGGTGGGCGGGAAGTCGGCGACGCCTACAGCGCCGGCCAGGTAGCCGATCTTGCTGAACAGCATCAGAGGCCAGCGGATGGCGTCCTGGCCGGTACCCGTGAGCTTCATCTGGATCAAGTTTTCCTCGACGCCGATCAGCTTCTCTTCGAGGGCGTCCGCAGCAGCTATTACCTCGTCCTCACCGCCTTTGTCATTGAGCAGCGCTTTGAGATCGTAGAGCTGCCGTCGGATCCACTCGATGCGATTGACCATCTCGGCGACGGCGTTCATGTCGTCGCGCAGCTCCATCAGCATCGCCATCTGGGCCTGGATGTCCGCCTCACTCCCCTCCGAGTTCGGGTCCTTGAGGACGGTGAGCTGCTGCGTGTACTCCGTGTCGTTCACCTCCAGCGCCACGGTGTACGTTCCCGGCGGCATCGTCAATCGCATCCGGCCGCCTCCCTGCCGCCAGCGCTCATCGCCCAACTCGACCCAGTCGGCGTAGCGGGGCTTCGTCCGCATCTTGATCTCCACCGTCGGCTCGGAGTCCAGGTCCCACCAGACGCGATTGATCCCGATCTCCTTGGTCCCATCCAGTGTGCGGACGGTGTCGCCGCCGGCGTCGAGGATCCGGATCTTCACTTCGCCCGCCGGCTCCGAGCCGAGCCAGTAGTTGAGCGATGCGCCGTACGGCGGGTTCGCGCCGGCCGACGGGTCGTTCCACATGGGGATCGGATCGGTTATGCCGCGGAAGCGATACGCCGGCCGGGGCTCGAACAGGTGGACGTCGGAGGCGGCGACCTCGGGCGTGAGCCGCTGGAGCGGTGTCACGTCGTCGAGGATCCAGAAGCCGCGGCCGTAGGTCCCAACCACCAGATCGTTGAAGTGCTCCTGAACCACGATCCAGTACATGGGAGCCGCTGGTAGGTTCGTCTGCAGCGGCTGCCAGTTTTCGCCGTCGTCGAACGAGACGTAGAGTGCGTTCTCGGTACCGAGGTACAGCAGACCCGGCCGCACCGGGTCCTCGCGGATGTTACGGACGTAGCTCAAGGGGCCGCGCGGAATCCCGTCGGTGATCTTGGTCCAGCGTCGGCCGAAGTCCTCGGTCTTGTAGACGTACGGATCGAAGTTCCCCACCTGATGAAACTCGACGGTGATGTACGCTTTCCCCGCATCCCACTTAGACGCGTCGATGTTCCGCACCACACCCTCGGGCGGCAGGCCCGGGATGTTCCTGGTCACGTTCGTCCAGTTCGCGCCACCGTCCTGACTGACGTGCACCAGGCCGTCGTTGCTGCCGGCCCAGAACACGCCCTGCTGCACCGGCGACTCATCGAAGGCGTAGATCACGCAGCAGTACTCCACCCCGATGTTGTCCGGTGTGAGGCCGCCGGAGATCCCCATCTTCGCCGGGTCGTTCGTGGTGAGGTCGGGGCTCACGACCTCCCAGCCCTGGCCGCCGTTCGTCGTCCGGTGCACGTGCTGACTGGTGACGTAGACGGTGTTGTGGTCGTGCAGCGAGATGAGCAGCGGGAAGGTCCACTGGAACCGGTACCGCACACCCTCGGCCGGCCAGCCGATCGTGCTCTCCGGCCAGACCTCGACCCGACGGAACTGACGGGTCCGCTCGTTGTAGCGGACGACGATGCCGCCGACGGCACCGGACCCCGAGGCGCTCGACCATATGATATCCGGGTCCACCGGATCGGGCGTCGCGAAGCCGCTCTCGCCGCCGCCGACAGTATGCCACATCGCCCGCGGGATCTGGCCGCTGTACCAGCCGTAGAGCCGGCTGTTGCTGGGCCCGCGGACCGAGGGGCCGTCCTGGCGGTTGCCGTACACGTAGTACGGGATGTTGTTGTCGACCGTGACGTGGTACATCTGGGCGACGGGCAGCTGGACGGCGAACCAGGAGCGCCCACGGTTCTCGGAGATCGATACGCCGCCGTCGTGCGCGACGATCATGCGGTCCGCGTTCGTCGGGTCGATCCACATGTCGTGGTGATCGAAGCCCGGCTCCGCCTCGCCGTCGGCGACCTCCGACGTCCGGCCGCCGTCTTTGGTAACGCTGTAGGCGGCGGCGAGGAAGTAGGCCTCGTCGGGGTCGTCGGGCGCGACGGCGCAGCGGCTGTAGTAGGCCGTTCGGCCGGCCAGGTCGCGGTCGTGGGTTACGAGCTCCCAATGCTCGCCGCCGTCGTCCGAGCGCCAGAGCTCGCCGCTCTCGGTCTCCCGACCGTGCCAGGGCACGCCGTCCCCGGTCTCGATCAGCGCGTAGATTCGGTTCGGGTCCGCCGGTGTCATGCACACGGCGACCTTCCCCACCGGTAGTTCGGGCAGCCCGTTACCTTCGAGGCGCTTCCAGCTGTCGCCGGCGTCCCGCGACACGAACAGGCCGCTGCCGGGTCCGCCGCTCTCGCGCCCCCAGGTCTTGATGTCGATCTGCCACATCCCGGCGAACAGGATGCGCGGGTTGTTCGGGGCCATGACCAGGTCAGATGCCCCGGTGTTCTCGTCGACGAAGAGGACGCGCTCCCACGTCACGCCGCCGTCTGTCGTGCGGTAGACTCCCCGCTCCTGCTGTGGGCTGTAACCGTGGCCCACCGCAGCGGCGTAAACGATGTCCGGGTTGCTAGGATGGATGAGGATCCTCGATATGCGACCCGTCCCTTCGAGCCCCATGTGCTGCCAGGTCTCACCGCCGTCGGTCGACTTGAAGACGCCGTTCCCGATGGAGACGTTGGAGCGGATGAACGGCTCGCCAGTGCCGGCCCAGACGATCTGCGGGTCGGACCGAGCCACGGCCAGCGCTCCGATGGAATGGACGTCCTGGTCATCGAAGATGGGCGCCCAGTTGAGCCCGGCGTCCACGGTCTTCCAGAGCCCTCCCGATGCAGCCCCGGCGTAGTAGACCGTCCGGTCGCCAGGGATCCCCGCCACGGAACTCACGCGGTTCCCTTCCGGGCCGATGTAGCGGTATTCGAGCTGTTCGTAACGTTCCGGTGCGATCTGCTGAGCCAGTCCGGCGCCCGGGATCGCAGAAATCAATGGTACGAGCGCCATGACTCTGCCGGCAAAGCGACGGGAACCTGCACAACGTCTAAACATGATGCCCCTCCCGGACCGGAGGTGATGGATGCAGGTGGCCGGGCCCGCGACTTCGAGACCGGTGCCCTAGACTGTGGTAAGAGTTGGGTTCACGACTCTACCGAGAAACAGGATGCTCCCTGTGCTGTTCTCCCGAACGACAAAAAGGAACGGATGGTCGGCGCGAAAAGTCACCGGTGTCTCATCCGGCGGTGCCGCTCCCAAAAGATCCAAAGCCGTTGCCGCCGCGGCCTCGGTCCCTTCTTCCTTCACGTCGATGAACGCCTGATGGATAACCGCCGACAGGAACAACCACTGCTCCTTCCCGTCCATACCCGAAAAGTCGGCGATACGGCTATCAAACGCATCGGTCATCCCGAGCCCCATAAGCGCATCCGATAACTCACAGCCGAAGCGCATAACGAATCTTGGAAGGTAGACTTCGACTTCAGTCTGACCGAGACGATCCGTCCACTTCGACAAGTTCGTCACCGTCAAGGCTTTCTCGAGGCTCGACAGCCCCCGTACATTCTTGGGCAGCAGCACGACCATGGACAACTCGCCGCCGACATAGGGTAGCTCGAGCACCTGCAGGCCGCTTGGCTCCGCATATCCGAACTCCCCTTCCTGAACCATCATGGGAACTTGGACGTCTTTATCCGGCGACAGCCAGAAAGAACGGTCGCTAGTCAGGCCCGGATCGAACTGTGCCAACCAGTCTCCCTTGAAGTAGATGGCGTTGACCAGGACCAGGTGCGTCAGGTCGCTCAATGCGCCAGGTGCGATCAACTCCTTGATCTTGTCTTCCGTCTTCGATTCGACCCAATCGTTGATGGTCTGACGTGCCGCGTCAGCGGCCCGCTGGTAGTCAACGGGAGTAATAGCCGCGCCATAACACTCCTTCACCAAAGAGAGATAATCCTCGAGAAAGGCGTAACGCTCTTGAGGCCACAGCGCGTTCGCGACCAGCAACCGCACATCACCCCGAGCCTGCACGGCATTGACCCTCGCCTGTAACGCTGCGAAGGCCTGGTGAAGCGCCTCCGGGGCGACACTGAAGTGGAGGGTGCGGGCCATCTGCGCCTGGGTGCCGCCGCGGGCACCGCCGCAGGCCATAGCCAACGCCGTGGATATGCTGTACGGCGAGAAGACCAGATTACCCGGCTTCTGCCTCAGCTCCCCGTAAAGGTCCAGGGCGAGCTCGTTGTTCGCTTGGACAGCCGGACCAGCATCGGAACGGGTATCAGGTTCATCGTCGCGCCCGCGAAGCATCGTTCCTTACTCCGCTAGTTCGTGTGCTCCGCGATCAGCCTCAGCAGCAGATCTCCCGTCGGCGGTCTGTAGCTCGTGGTTCGCAGCACGGCGATCCCTATCTTCGAGTCGAGATCGAATCGGAGGTCGGCGTTGTAGCCGGCGACCGAGCCGCCGTGCCCGACTATCGTCACACCGTTTTCGTCAGCGATGGCGAACCCGAGCCCATAGCCTTCGGCTGGCGCCTGCGGCCTGAAGACCTCGGCGCGGCTCGCCTCTGACAAGATCTGGACCGACGACGCGCCCATCATAGCGGCGGCGAACCTCGCCAGGTCGCCCACCGTCGAGTAGATGCCGCCGTTCGGGACTTTGTAGCCGCGGCCGAAGTGCTCGCGTGTCGCCCGCTCGGCGCTCACTTCACCGGTCTCGCGGTTACGGCTGTAGCCGACCGACAGGCGCGCCGCCAGCTCCGGTGTGTTGACGATGAAGGTGCTGCTCGTCATCCCCAGCGGTTTGAAGATCTGCTCCTCCACCAGCGTGATGAACGGCACGCCCGCCGCGCGCGAGCTCGCCAGACCCAGCATCCCGAACCCGATGTTCGAGTAGGAGTACTCGGTTCCCGGCGGCGTCTTGAACGAAGTGTGCGGGATCGACTCGAGGACCTTCTCCTGCCAACGATAGATCGAGCCCGACGCCGCACCCCTGAGGTCCGGCTCGCGGTTGAGACCCGCCGTGTGACTGGCCATCATCCGGAAGGTGATGGGCTTCATGTCGGCGGGCGGATCGGCCAGGTGCCCGATCTCGGGGAAGTACTCGACCACGGGGTCGTCGAGCTCGAAAATGCCGCGCTCGACCAGCTGCATCATCAGCACGGCGGTGAACGACTTGGAGATCGAGCCGGTGCGGCCGATGGTCTGCGCGGTACAGGCAACCGTGTTCTCGATGTCGGCCCAGCCGTAGCCCTTCGCCCAGATCACCTCACCGGCGATGAACACGGCCACCGACACGCAGCCGGCGGCGTCTTCGGCCACGCCTGCGGCGACCGCGGCGTCGAACTCGGCGATCGCCGTCTCGAAAGGCGTGAACTGAGCCCTGGCGGGCGTGACGGACAGCAGGCCGAGGAGTGGCAGCGCGGTGAGGGCGGCGCTCATCAGTTGGCGGCTTAATCTCTTGACCATGGGGCGCGTCACTCGCTGGTTCGGTTGAACGGGCGTTGAACGGGCATAGCACATTCTGCCATCGCCGGCGTGCCGCCGCCATAGTCGGTTCGCTTCGTATCAGCTCCGGGGAGAACACAGGGATGAGTTACCTATGACCGGCGGGCTGCGCCGCCGGAGACGAAGAATGTGCGTCGGGTCTAGGCGAGGTCGACCGGTTGCGGTAGTCCCCAATCGTTGCGAGCGCCGGGCGCCGGAGTAGTGCGACGCTTGGGAAACGCCGCGCTAACTACCAAGGCGCAATATATGAGCACCGCCAAGGGGAACGCCCCTGCCCAGACGACGCGGTCCTTCAGTCTGCCCTGCTTGTCCTTCATTCTCGCTCTCTCCTCTACGCGGGTTCTAAGCCTGCAAAGGGTAGATAAGGGTTACCCGTAAACGCCGGTTGACGGTTGTGTATCAGGAATGTCTACATTCGAAACTCGCTTCAGCACACTTTCTGCCGACGGCCCGTGCGACGCGCACCGGCCCGATGAACGCGCTGCGAGCCGAGTACCGTTGACGGCGGATCGACCCTAGGGGTGATTCTCCAGCTTGTCGGTGTGGCAGGTAGCGCAGTTCATCATTCCGCGCATGTTCTGGAGCACGCTGCCACGGCCGTGGCAGCCCAGGCAGGAGAGCGCCGCAGCGGCGGGCCGGTGGCTCGCGTTGAAGCTGCCGTCGAGTTGGGCGTTGAGGACCTCGACGGTGTACTTCGCTACCGAGGCGGCGACCCGTGCGCAGCGGTCGGCGCGCTCGGCCGAGTACGCGTCGTAGCCGGAGGCATCGCACCACTTCGAGATGGAGATGTGGCAGAGGGTCGAGCCGGCGACGGAACTCGGCACTTGGTTTTTGGCTGCGGCGGGCAGGTAGTTCGGCAGCGCCTCCTGCTCATAGAAGGCGAAGACCTCGTTGATGGCGGGGGCCGGGTTCTTCGATACCAGGTAGATGGCCATGGCCGCGCCGTTCGCGGTGCCGCAGAGCGTCCCCCATCCTGCCACGCCGCCGGCACCGTAACGCGTAACCGCCGTGGGGTACGAGGCGAAGGGCTCGCCGACCTCCTCTGCCAGCGCCTCGACGATCGCGCCGAACACACCATACATGCAGCCGCCCCGGTAGGTGTCGCGGTACGCAAGGTCGCCCACATGCACCGAATCGAGCTTCACGTACGGTAGCGGCTCGTGGAGCCCGTTTCGTCCCGTAATTGGACGTCCAGCTGGTGAGGGACGGGCCCACCAGCCCCGCCGCCAGACCTCCACCCAACAGTGCCAGCGTCTTTCTACGGTCGTGATCCATTTCGTTCCTCTCAAGCAGGTAGACGCGCCGAGAATATCGCCGAAGGCAAAGTGCAAAACCGAGGCCAGGTGGTTTAGTGAAAGGCCGGCTCACCTCAACAGGCGCCGGGCACCGGCCCAGCGACCGAACCACCAATCGTCGAAGGCGTCGTCGTAAGGGCTTAGCGAGCTGATCCGCACACCACCCGACGTGGTCGAGTGGATGTAGCGGGCGTCGCCGATATAGAGACCGACGTGGCTCACGGTCGAGCCGCGCTCGGCGAAGAGGAGGATATCACCGGGCTGGAGCATCGTGACGTCGCGAGGAACGTAGCGACCGGCGCGCGCCTGGTCGCGGCTGACCCGCGGGATGTTCTCGCCGTGGTTGCGGTACGCGTACCAGATGAGGCCCGAGCAATCAAAGCCCTGGTGCGTGCTTGTCCCGCCCCAGCGGTACGGCTCGCCCATCGCGCCGATCGCCGTGGCGACGATTTGCTGCGCCAGGGCATACCCATCCGTGCCGAGCGGCTCGGCCGGTTCGCCCGACGAGGGGGCGGGCGCCGGTAGCGTCGCGGGCGTCGGATAAGACGGACGTGGCCGCGTCGGTCCGGGGGTGCCGCCACGAGGCGATCCAACACCCCAACGCACCGAGATCCGTGCGCTCAAGACCCAGCCGCGACGATCTTCGTCTTTGAGGTTCCAGAACCCGCGGAAGGCTTCGTCCTCGGCGAAGCGGCTGGCCTCGACGGCCAGCCCGAACCATGGAAGTACGTTCCACTCGACGCCGATTCCCGCGTTCCAAACGGCGACAATCTCCGAGCCCTCCGACCGTAGAGCCAGGCCCACGCCGCCGACGCCGTAGGGCACCAGGCGACGCGAACCTCCTCGAAACAGGCTGAGCTCCGGCTCAAGACCGAAGAGCGACCCGCCGGGGCCGCCGTCGATCACGGCGAAACCCTTGAGGTTGAGAGCGAGCGGGCCCATCAGGTTGCGCCAATAGCCGGCCGAGAAGAGTGAGGGATTGGAATCGGAATCGTCGACCGACCAGACGCCGGCCTGCAGGTCGAGGGCGCGCTGGGCGCGAGCCGTGCCGGGATGAAGTACACAGACCGCCGCGACGGCGAGGACCAACACGCGCATCAGGCGAGCATCACTCCGCTGTCTCACGCTCCCCCCTCTTCTTGATAGCTCGTCCCGAGACGCCTTCTGGAACCCGGGAGGCCGGGCAAGGTTCCAGGCGCCCCAGACCTGCCAACCATAACCGGGGCTAAGGCCATCCAATAGACTGAACCCAGTCCGATTCCGGCGCGAGGCTGAGCCGCGCCTCTCACGACGGAGATCTCCGCATGATCGGCTTGCTCCTGGACATACGACATGGTCTGCGCCTGCTCTACAAACGTGTCGGCTTCACGGCCGTCGCCCTACTGACCATCGGGGTCGGCGTCGCGGCGACAACCACCGTCTTCAGCGTCATAGAGGGCACGCTACTGCGGCCCTGGCCGTTTCCCGGCTCGGAACGGCTCGTGGTGCCGCTATCGACCCGGCCGGCACAGGGCCGGGTCTGGAGCTCGGTCAACTACGGGGACTACGAGGACTGGCACGAGGCGGGCGTCTTTGAGCACGTCGCGGTGTCCTTCTCTGGCTCGGTCGACCTGGCCGACGGGTCGGGTGACCCTGAACGCATCCGCGCGACGCAGTTCAGCGAAGACTACTTCGCCACTCTCGGCGTCGCTCCGACGCTGGGCCGGCTGCCGGCGGCGGAAGAGCACGGGCGCGGCGCACCGCTGGTGGCGCTCCTCTCGTACGGGCTGTGGCAGAGTCGGTTCGGTGGCGACCGCGAGGTGGTCGGCCGGACGATCCGCCTGAACGGCGAACCGGTCACCGTGATCGGCGTCATGCCCGCCGAGCTGGACGTCTTTCCCGCCGTGCTTTTCGTCCCGCTGCGGCCGTCGCCTCGGGCGCTCGTGGGTTGGCGTGATCGTGACAACTACGCGTTCGCATCGCTGGCGCGTTTGCGGCCGGGCCAGACGATCGACCAGGCACGCGCACATCTACAGACCATCGCGGCCCGCATCGAGAGCGAATGGCCGCAGCTCCGCGAAGGCGTCTCCGCCGACCTCGTCCCGTTGAGCGAGCGTGTGATCGGCGAAGAGATCCGTACGATGCTCTGGGTCATGTTGGGCGCGGTGGCGTTCGTCCTGCTCATCGGTTGCGTGAACCTGGCGAACCTGCTGCTGGCTCGGGCGACGGGGCGTGCTCGAGAGCTGGCGATCCGCACGGCGGTGGGCGCCGGGCGTGGCCGTTTGCTGCGGCAGCTGCTGGTGGAGAGCCTCGTGCTCGCGCTGGCCGGTGGTGTACTGGGCCTGCTGCTCTCGGTGGGCGGGATCCGCATACTCGTCGCGCTGGCACCCGCCGATGTGCCGCGCATCAGCGGGGTCGGTCTCAACACGATGGTGCTCGGCTTCGCGCTACTGGTGTCGCTGGCCTCGGCGTTGGTCTTCGGCCTTCTGCCGGCGCTGCGCGCTACGAGCCTGGTGCCCGCCCCGGCGCTGGCCGACGCGGCGTTCGGCAGCACGCGCGGGCAGCGAGGCCGCCGCAGCCTGGGCGCGCTGGTCGCCGCCGAGTTGGCGCTGGCGGTGGTGCTATTGGCCGGTGCGGGCCTCATGCTGCGGAGCGTCGCCAGCCTGCGCGACGTCGACCCCGGTTTCGAGGTCGAGAATATGCTCACCTTCAAGCTCACCCTACCGCCGGCACGCTACGAGCGCGGGCGACCGCTGGCAGATGCTTACGCGCGGTTGCGCGAGCGGCTGCAGGCGATACCCGGCGTCGAGTCGGCGACGGTGACGTCGGCGCTGCCGCTGGGCGGCGGTGGGTTCATCCTGTTCCGGGCGCACCTGCCGGAAGGGCGGCCCGAACCACCGGAAGGCGAGGAGGTGCGGGCGAACTGGGACGTGGTGCAACCCGGCTACTTCGCGACGATGGGTCTGCGGCTGGTCGCCGGTCGCGGCTTCACCGAGGCCGACGACGAGAGCTCGGTCCCGGTGATGATCGTGAACCGCGAATTCGCGCGGGACATGTTCGGGGCGGTGGCCGATGCGTTGGGTGCGCGCGTCCGGTCGTGGCGCGACGAGAACATCTACCGCGAGATCGTCGGCATCGTGGAGAATGTGCGTTACTTCGGCGCCGGCGACGAGATCCGAGGCGTCGTCTACGTGCCACACCGGCAGGTCACGTGGCGCGGTATGGCCGTCGCCGTACGCACCGCCACCGACCCAGAGAACGTGGTCAGTGCGGTTCGGGCCGCCGTCCGCGACTTCGACCCGAACATCGCTTTGGCCTCGTTCACGACCATGAGCCAGACCTTCGAGGACTCGGTCGCCGAGCGAAGATTCGCCGCGACACTCCTCACAGCCTTCGCGGCCCTCGCCCTGCTGCTCGCCGCCATGGGCATATACGGCGTGCTATCTTACGCGGTCGCACAACGTACGCGTGAGTTCGGCGTACGCATGGCGCTCGGCGCCCGGGCCGCCGACGTGCGGCTCATGGTGTTGCGCGAAGCAGGCGTCAGCGTACTGATCGGCGTTAGCCTAGGGCTGGCCGGCGCCTTAGCGATCACACGTGTGATGTCCGGCATGCTTTTCGGCGTGACCGCGACCGACCCGTTGACCTTCGGTGGCGCGATCCTCGTGCTCATCACCACGGCGCTCGCCGCCAGCTGGATGCCCGCGCTACGGGCCACACACGTCGACCCAATGCAGGCGATGCGACCGGACTGAGCGTGGCGCAGATTCCCAATGACTGGAATGGGCCGGGAAAGCTCCCGGCCCTTTGGTCGCCTGGACGCTGCGTTCTTGGTTCTCCCCGTCTGTCAGAGGCCGCCAGGACTGGCGCGAGAGGGTAATTGCTGTCATTATGGTGGCTTTCGCCCTCCGCGGCGGACTCATGGAGCAGGCATGACCGACGGACCCAGGCGTTATCAAGTCTTCTTAGCCGACCTCAAGCGGCGCCATGTTTTCAAGGTCGCCGCCCTGTACGGGGCGGTGGCATTCGCGGTAATGCAGGCGGCCGAGTTCCTGGTCCCCGCCCTCTACCTCCCAGAATCTGTCGCCACGGCGATAGCCGTGATCGCGATCCTGGGCTTTCCCATCGCCATGGTGTTGGCCTGGATATTCGACGTGACGCGGCAGGGTGTGGTGCGGACAAACCCGGCATCACCGGTCGAGCTGGAGGCCATAGTGGCGGAGCCGCCGGGCCGGCGATGGCCGGCGGGCGTCCTGGCGCTGGTAGGCATACTCATGCTGGTAGCCGGCGTCTGGTGGAGTGTGGAAATCGACGACGCCTCGACGCCGCAAGTGATCAACGCCGCCAGTCCGGCGACCGGCTCGATCGCCGTGCTTCCCTTCGTGGACATGAGCGGCGACGGGCAGAATGAGTACTTCAGTGAGGGAATCTCGAGGCAGCTACTGAGCGCCCTGACGCGGGTCCCAGGCCTCAAGGTGGTGGCCCCGACCTCGGCCTTCGCCTTCAGGGGGCTGGCCACCGAAGTTCGCACGATCGGCGAGCGGCTGGACGTGGCCACGGTGCTGGAGGGGAGCTACGACTGGTCCGGGGACAGGCTGCGAATCGCGGTACGACTCGTCCGTGCTATCGACGGCACGCGCCTTTGGTCGGCCACCTACGAGCGCCCGCGAGAGGAGATCTTCGGCGTTCTGAACGAGATCGCCGCTGCCGTGGTCGGCGCGCTGGGTATTACGCTGCACGACGGGGCCGTGGCGAACCTGGTCCTGTCATCGACGGCAGATACAGCAGCCTACGACGACTATCTGCGGGGCCAGTACTTAGCCGGCCAGCACACCCTGGCGGGGTTTGATTCGGCGATCAGCTACTACAACCGCGCCCTGCTGCTCGACCCCGACTTTGCCGCCGTCTACGCAGCGCTGGCCGAGGCCTACATGCTACTACCGGACTACGGCGGCCCGCCGATGGTGGAGCTGCTGCCCTACGCCCGTGCGGCGGCCCAACGTGCGATCGCGCTCGGACCCAGCCTTGCCGAAGCGCACGCCGCATCGGCCCACCTCAAATGGATGCACGAGTGGGACCGGGAGGGCGCCGAGCGCGACCTGCTAAAGGCGATAGAGCTCAACCCCAACTACGCGAACGCCCACTACTGGTACGCGCAGTTCCTGGGTACCCTGCGCCGCTGGCAGGAGGGGCTGGCCGAGGCGGATCGGGCGGTGGCGCTCGACCCGCTATCGCCCGGCACACACCTGACCCGCGGGTTGCTACTGATGGGAAACGGCCGCTCGGCCGACGCTAAGGCGGCCTTCCAGCGCGCGCTGGAGCTCGAGCCCGACATGTACTCTGCCGCCTACTTGCTCGCGAGCTTCTGCGCGATGGAGGGCGACTACGAGGGCGCGGCCACAATGTTCGAGCGCTTCGCACAGCTCACCGACAGCGACCCCGCGGTGTTTCACACCTACCTGGCCGCGCTGCGCGACCCGAGCCAACGGCCGGCGGCCGTCGAGGCACTCCAGGCCCGCGGCTTCTACGGCGCCATGCAGGGCAGCGTACTGCTGGCGCATCTCGGCGAGACCGAGGCGGCGCTGGCAGCCTTGGAGCGGGCCGCCCAGGAGCGCTCCCCTTACCTACCCTGGGCCAACGCACTGCCCCAGTTCGACACGCTGCGATCCGACCCGCGCTTCCAGGCCATCCTCGCCTGGCTGAACCTCTAGCTCACTGGAATCGCCTGCTCAGGGTTGACCCGCCAGCTCCACGAGCATGGCCGTAACCATCTTCAGGTTGAGCTCGAGCTGTTCGCGTGAGATGAACTCGTGTTCCGAGTGGCCGGTGTACACTTCGCCGGGCATACCAGGGCCGAAGTTCACGCCGTTGGGCACGAGCCGGGCGTGGGTGCCGCCGCCGATCGCGATCGGTTGAGGATCGGAGATCCCGGTATAGAACTCGAAGATGTCGAGGAGCACCGGGATGTGGGGCGCATCCTCCGGGTAGTGCACCGGGCTGACGAAGACGCCTACATCGAGCCCCTCGATTCCCGTCCGCGCCTTCCAATCGTCCACTGCCTCGCGGATCAATCGCTCCAGTTCGTCCGGGTTCCGACCGGCAGGGGCACGGATGTTGATGCCTGCAACCAACCTATCGTCCTGGCGACCCAGCGTGGTGAGCGCCAGAGTCAGCGGCCCCATGAACGAGTGCGTGAAGGCCACGTCGCCGAACTGCTCGGCGTAGTCACCGGTGCCGACGAGGTCGTTGATCAACCGGACGGTGCGGGCGGCCTGCCCATCGGGCCAATCGTGGGGAGCGAGAAGCGCGGCGAGGTGGGTGATGGCGTTTCGGCCCTCCTCCGGTTTGGACGAGTGCGCGGCCAGTCCATGCGCCTCGATCGTCAGCGTCCCGTCCCCCGGCACGAACTCGTAACTGACTGCCGTGTCGCGGGTCGCGGCGACGCGTAACGACGACCTGAGATCGGCCGACGGCTCGGCGATGGTCGCCCAGGCGTCGCCCGGTATCTGCGACATGAAGGCGCCGCCGCCGATGTCGATCAGGCGATTCGGTCCTGCGATGGGCGCTTCAGCCACTGGTCCAAACGCCAGGTTGATGGCGTTCCAGCTCTTCTCGGCGACGACCACCGGGTACTCGGAATCGAGGGCGACGTTCAGGTCGGGAGGCGGGTTGGCGGCGAGAAACGCCTGGAACGGCGCCCAGTCGGACTCCTCCGTGTACGAGATGATCAGCTCGATGCGGCGGCTGAGCGTCAGGCCCCGGTCGCTCACCGCCTTCATCGCGTAGAGCGTTGTAGCGATGGGCCCCTTGTCGTCTTCGGCGCCACGGCCGACGAGCAGGCCGGGCTCGCTGACCCTGTCCAATAAGAAGGGGTCGTTCGCCCACTGCGTCGGGTCGGCCGGCTGCACATCGCCGTGCGTGATCACACCGAGCCTGTCCGTCGCATCGCCGAGACCGATGACGACTACGTTGCCGTGATCGGCGAAGTCGAGGCCGAGCTCAGCCGCCAGCCCCCCGAGGTAATCGCTCATCCCGCGGAACTCCGGGTTCTCGGCGTTGTCGACACCCTCTTCGTGAACGGTCCTGAAGGAAACGAGCCGAGCGAGTGCTTCGACGGTCGCGTCGGAGTAGGTCGTACCCGCGTAGTCGGCGAGTTCGCGGGCCCGTTCCGAAGGCACTTCGCCGCCGCGCGAGCACGCGGCCAGCACGAGTACGAGCGCCGGGAGAGTCAGATGTCGCAGTCGCGACACGCCGATCGAGTTCATGCCGTGACTCCTATCAGGTTGCGCGAGGATGAGAGGATAAACTACACCGAGATAGGCCCCGTGCACACCCACCACCCGTCTCCGTCTCTCCTGCCGCCGGCCCAGTGCCCGACCCGTCCGCCTTGCAGGCCTGGTGGCCGCCGGGTTCTATTTGTAGCATGGTCGACCAGTCGATCCCCGAACGGCTACAGGCGGCCTTGGCCGACCGCTATACGATCGAGCGCGAGCTGGGCGCTGGCGGCATGGCTACGGTCTACCTGGCTCACGACCCCCGCCACAACCGCAAGGTAGCGATAAAGGTCTTGCACCCGGAGTTAGCGGCGATCCTCGGGGCCGAGCGGTTCCTCAAGGAGATCGAGGTCACGGCCAACCTTCAGCACCCGCACATCCTGCCGCTGTTCGACTCGGGCGAAGCCGACGGTCTCCTGTACTACGTGATGCCGCGCGTGGAGGGCGAGTCGTTACAGGAGAAACTAAAGCGCGAAAAGCAGCTCTCGATCGAAGAGAGCATCGAGATCGCCGAGGCCGTGGCGAAGGCGTTGGACTACGCGCATCGGCACGACGTCATCCACCGCGACATCAAGCCGGCGAATATCCTGCTTCACGAAGGACAGCCGGTCGTGTCGGACTTCGGGATAGCACTGGCGGTGAGTGCGGCCGGCGGTCGGCGGCTGACAGAGACGGGGCTCTCGTTGGGAACGCCCGAGTACATGAGTCCCGAGCAAGCTGCGGGCGAACGCGCGATCGATGCACGCAGCGATCTCTACTCGCTGGGATGCGTCGTGTACGAGATGTTGCTCGGAGAACCTCCGCACACGGGACCGACGGCGCAATCGGTCATCGCGAAGGTGATCACGGACGAGCCGCGCAGGATCTCGAAGTTGCGCAAGACCGTGCCGGAACACGTGGAGTACGCGGTACACCGGGCGCTGGCCAAGCTGCCGGCCGATCGGTTCGCAACGGCCTCCGATTTCGCCGAGGCTTTGACCGACCGAAGCGCCGCGAAGACGTGGCCCGGCCTTGCGGCTCCGTCCGAAGGCGATACGTGGACGCGCTTCGCGGTGACGCAAAGATGGTTACGCTGGGCGGTGCCGCTGAGCCTGGCCGTGCTTGCCGGCGCCGCGGCCTGGGGATGGCTGCGCCCGACACCGTCGCCGCGCCGAGCGCCGGCGCGCTTCGAGATAGCTTTCCCGGCCCGAGAATCGTGGTCGGGCCAACGCCACGCCATCGCGGTGTCTCCCGACGGGTCCAACATCGCATACGTCGGCGAAGGTTCCGGCGGCCAGGGTCTCTTCCTCCGTCCGATCGATCAGGTCGAGGCTCACATACTGCCCGGCACCGAAGGTGCACAGGATCCGTTCTTTTCCCCCGACGGTCAGTGGGTCGGGTTCGCCCAGGTAAGCGGGCTCAAGAAAGTCCCCGTAGCGGGCGGACCACCCGTGACCATCGTCGATTACCCCGAACCGCGGGGCGCGACCTGGGGCGAGGATGACGTCATCATCTTCGGTTCGACCTCGGGACTGTGGCGCGTAGCGGCCGAGGGCGGAAACGCGGAACACGTGACCGAGCTGGATGCGGACCGCGGTGAGCTCCTACACAACCGGCCCGAGTTCCTACCCGGCGGCCGCGCCGTGCTCTTCACCATAGGGACCGGCGGCCTCGAGGAAACGGAGGTCGCTGCGCTCTCGCTGGAGACCGGCGAGGTGACGCGTCTGTTCCGAGGGATGGCACCCCGCTACTGCGAGACCGGGCACGTGGTATACGGGCGTCCGGACGGGGTATTGATGGGCGTACCGTTCGATGCCACGCGGTTGCAGACCACGGGAAGCTCGGTGTCGCTCGTCGACGACATCATGGTCAAGCCGACCGGGACCATAGATTTCGCCGTTTCTCGCACCGGATCGCTCGTGTATCAGAGGGGGACGTCGGCGGCACGAACCGTAGTCATGGTCGATCGAGGTGGGGCCGAGGTACCGTTGATCGAAGGACTGGACCTCTATGTAAGTCCACGTTTTTCGCCGGACGGCACGCGCCTGGCCATCGGCGTCGGTGTACCGCCCACCCGCCAAATCTGGATCTACGAGATGGCGGAAGGGACCATGGTGCCGCTCACCTTCGAGGGACACAACTACTACCCCATCTGGACTCCGGACGGCGAGCGTGTGACGTTCGCCTCCGAAACGCCGAACTCGGTCGACCTCGCGTGGATACGGTCGGACGGAAGCGGCGCGTCCGAGCAGCTCCTGGCCAACGGCCGCTGGAACTATCCCGAATCCTGGTCACCCGATGGGCGACACCTGCTCTACAGAGAACAGGACCCCGACGTCCAGAGAGACATCTGGGTTCTGACGCTTGACGACGCGAGCGCTCCGCGGCGCTTCTTCCAGCTGCCGTCCCAGGAGGAGTCTCCAGAAATATCGCCCGACGGCCGCTGGCTGGCCTACGCGTCGGATATGTCGGGCCGCTACGAGGTCTACGTAAGCGGCTTCCCCGAGCCCGGCCGCAGGCGACAGATCTCGCTCGATGGTGGCACCGAGCCCGTCTGGTCACGCGACGGTAGCGAGCTTTTCTACCGTAGCGGCGAGGCGTTGGTGGCGGCAGCCGTCGAGACGACACCCGACTTCCGTGTGCGAAGTCGAGAGGTGCTGTTCGAAGGACCGTACTCGCTGTGGCCTTATCACAGCAACTACGATGTCCTCCCTGACGGGCAAACGTTTGTCATGATCAAGCCGGTGGAAGATGAATCGGCGCGCCTGGTGGTGGTGCTCAACTGGTTCGAGGAGCTGCGGCGAATGATGGACGGTGCGCAGTAAGCTCGAGATCGTCTCGTGGGTTCCCAAACGCCGAGCCCGGAGGAAGCCCTCCGGGCTTTTTCCTTGATGGAATGGCGTTCGATAGTTGGACTAGCCTCCGTTCCTCCGCGCCGTGGCCGTGGGCGTCTCCGGCTGCGGCCGCGCCTTGTAGTACTCCCAGAGGCGCCGGTGCCGGTTGTCCGTGTCCACGGGGATCCCGTTGATGAACACGTACTCGACCTGCGTCTGGTACTCGAGCGGGTCGCCGTCGGTGATCATCAGATTGCCCAGCTTGCCGGTCTCGATCGTGCCCAGGCGGTCCGCCAAGCGGAAAATCTCGGCCGTGTTGATCGTCACCGCCCGCAGTGCTTCCTCATACGGCAGGCCGAACGGTACGGCGTTGGCCGCCTCATACGGGAGGGTCCTTGAGGCGGAGGAGTTGAAGGTGCCGAAGCAGATCTTGACGCCCGCTTCGTATAGTTCGCCGGCCAATGAGAACGGGTAGTGGTACGGGTCGTCCTCGTTCGCCGGTAGCGACTGAGTCGGTCCGAGGATCACCGGAATTCCCTTCTCCGCCAGCACATCCTTCACCTTCCGGGCATCGCGCGCCCTGGCGAGTATGAGCCGCAGGTCGTAGCGCTCGGCGAACTCGACGGCGCTCTCGATGCCGCGCTTGTCGTTCGTGCTGACGATCACCGGCAACTCGCCGCCGATTGTGCGGGCGAGCTGTTCGAGTTGCAGGTCGCGATCGAAGTTCGTGGGATCGCCGTTCTCAACGGCCTGCTTGTAGTGCTGCGCCGCCTGGAACCAGCTCTCCAGCTCTTGGATGCGCTCGTCGTACTCACGCTTCGCCTCGTTGTACGGCCGCTCGATCCTTTGGAAGGTGGCGAAGTCGAAGCTCCGGGTCTGGATCGTCGGCCAACTGATAATCATCCCGAACGACGGATTGATGGCCATATCCTCGACCGTATATCCGTCGAGGTGGATGAGCGCCGCCTGACCGGCGATCCCGGCGCTGCCGCCGCCGCGGAAGCCACCGCCGCCGCCCGGCGCCGAGAGCGCGTGGGTGACGCCGTTCGCCCGGGCCACCGGGATGTGCTCGCTGGCCGGGTAAATCGCATCGTAGGCACGCAGGTGCGGGTTCCAGTTGCCCAGGTCGCTTGCGTCTGAGGTCACCGCGACCGATCCGATCTCGGTGAGACCCAACCGGCTATAGGCGTCCACCATCCCGGGGTAGACGTTGAGACCAGCCGCGTCGATGACCGACGCACCTGCCGGGACGGCGACGTTCGCGCCGACCTCAACGATCACTCGGCCGCTCACCACGACCGACCCTTTCTCGATAGGCGCGCCAGCCAGGGTATGGATCGTCGCACCTTGAATCACGTAGGTCGGCGCCGGCTCGACCCGCGGGTCGTGCTGCGCCGACGCCGTGGCCGAACCGACGACGATGGCGATGACGATTGCGATGGCGATGGGGACGCCGGTCGTCATCTTTCCTTTCTGTCTATTCACTTTCTCACTCCTTCATTCACAAGTCACAATTACCGCCCACCGTTTACCGCTCACTGACCACCGCCTCAAGCGCTTCCTTCTCAGCGGCGATCATCGCCTGTCGCTCGGCATCGCGCTCGATGTCGAAGACGATGCGGCCGTCGACAATCGTGCTCAGCGCCTTCGCGTAGGCGGACAGCGGATAGTTCTCCCAGATCACCAGGTCGGCGTCCTTGCCCACCTCGATGGAGCCGACACGGTCGTCTATCCCGAGCTGGATCGCCGGGTTGAGTGTGACCAGCGCCAGTGCCTCGTCCTCCGACATACCGCCCCACTTCATCGTCTTAGCGGCCTCTTGGTTGAGGTGGCGGGCCTCCTCCTGGCTGTCGGAGTTGATGGAGACGAGCACGCCGCGCTGCGCGAGGAGCGCTGAGTTGTACGGGATAGCGTCGTAGGCCTCGACCTTGTAAGCCCACCAGTCGGAGAATGTGGAGACGCCGAATCCAGCGGCGGCGATCTCGTCGGCCAATTTGTAAGCCTCTAGCCCGTGAACGAAGGTGGCAATTCGGAAGTCGAACTCCTGGGCGAGGCGGACCATCGCCAGCGTCTCGTCGGCGCGGTAGCTATGGCAGTGCACGACGCGCGTCCCTTCCAGCACGTCGACCAGCGGCTCGAGCTTCAGGTCGCGGGCCGGCGGCACGGCATTCCGATCGCGGCTGCGCTCGTATTCGTCCCAAGCCCGCTTGTATTCCCGGGCGTCGACGAACGCCTGGCGAATCACGTCCATCGTGCCCATGCGGGACGCCGGGTAGCGCGCCTGCTGACCGGGGGTCGAGGGCGAGCCGGCGCGCTTCACGTTTTCGCCGAGGGCGAACTTGATGGTCGGTAGCGCGCCCTTGAAGATGAGCCCCTCAGCGTCCTCGCCCCAGCGATGCTTGATGGTGGCGTTCTGGCCGCCGATCGGGTTGGCACTGCCATGCAGGACGTGAGACGTCGTCACACCGCCCGCCGCCTCCCTGTATATGTTGATGTCGGATGGGTCGATGACGTCCTCGATACGGACCATCGACGAGACGGCGATACTCCCTTCGTTCGTAGCATCCGACCCGACATGGGCGTGTGCGTCAATGATGCCGGGCGTCACGTACCTACCCGTCGCGTCGATCACCGTAGCACCGCGCGGAACGCTGACGTCGGTCCCCACGGCGGCGATCCGCCCGTCACGAAGGACGATCGACGCGTTCTCGATCGTGCCGTTGCTCACGGTCATGACGGTGGCGTTCTGGATCACCAGCGTGGGCGGCAGCGCATCCCAATCGATGGTCGCCATGGCGCCGGCGGCGGGAGCGACGTCGGGGGCAGCCCTCGCGGGCTCGGGACGCTCCGCTGCCGCAGGCGCCTCTTCCGCCTCCGCCGGCTCGGCGGCGGCGACTGCGGCACCTGTCGCCTTAGTACCGCTGAAGGTCTGCGAGAAGCGGCCCATCGAGACGTTGCCTTCCATCTCGTCACCTTCCAGCGTGCCGCTGTAGACGGCTTCCACGGAGCGGCCGCCCATCGACATGGCGACGGTGAAGCTGAAGCTGTTACCGCTCACCCAACCTTCGCTGAGGCTGCCTTCGCCCCGGGTGCCGCTGACGGAGCCGCTGAGCGTTCCGTCCTCGGTCATGGTGAGCTCGGCGGTGGACTCCTGCGTGCCGCGGGGCGACTCGACGGTGAGGGTCCAGGTACCCGTGAGGTCGACGGTGGGCGCCTCGCTCGGCCTTTCGGCCTCGGGCTTCTCGAACTTCTGGCCGTCGACGAAGACGACCTTGACCTTCGTGTCCTCTGCCAAGAGGTCACCGTCGGTCACAACCAAGTTGGCGAGCTTGCCGCGCTCGACGCTGCCCAACCGGTCGGCGACACCGTAGATCTCGGCGGCAGCGAGGGTGAGCGCTCGGAGCGCCGCATCGTGCGGTAGCCCCGCGTCGATCGCCGTGCGGACGCGCTCCAGCACGTCACTCGGCGAGGCGACGCCACCCGAGTAAAAGGCGAAGGGCACGCCGGCCTCGTGGAGCGCCTTCGGGGTCGACGGCGCCCAGGCCCGGCTGCGGAGCGAGCTCAGCTGTTCCTCGGCCTCGGGGTCTGCATCGCGCGTCCGCTCCGGCCACCTGAGGTTGACGAGGACCGGTACCCCGGCCGCGGCCAGCTCGTCGGCGACGGCGTAGCCGTGCTGCGCGCCGTAGACCACCGTCCGCACGCCGAGCTCGGAGCCCAGGGTCAGCGCCCGCACGATCTCGCGCGGCTCGTCACCGGGGATCAGGACCGGCCAGCGCTCGGCGACGGCCCGGCCCAGCGGCTCGAGTGTCGGGTCGTACACCGGCCGGTCGAGCCCTGCCGGCCGCGCCTGGTCGGCCGCCGAGGCGCGGGCGTGATGCGCCGCATCCATGAACAGCTGCTTGTGATAGGCGATGACCGCGAACAGCGAGCTGGGATAGCCCCGAGTCCCGCGCGGTCCCCGCAGGTTGAGCCGCAGCGCCGCGGGCGTACGGACGACCAGCTCCGCCGGCAGCCCGCTACCGAGGCTCACCACAGCGCCCTGGCCCGTCACGAAGCCATCGCTGTGGATCGTCATAACGGTGGTGAAGCCACCCTCGCGCCAGCTCTCGATCCGCGAGTCTTCGTTATCGATGGCGCCAGCGGCGGCTCGCGACGAGAAGGTGGCAGGTCGGTCCTCGGGGCCATCCGCCGCTGGTGTCGTCGCGCCGGCGGTCGCCGCCCGCGCACCGGCCGCTCCGGCACCCTGCTGCTGCGGCATCCCGATGTCGGTCAGCGCATCGAACAGGCCGGGGTAGACGGTCAGCCCCTCGCCGTCGATCACCCAGGCCTCGGGCGGCACGGTCACGTTTCTACCCACCGCCGCGATCAGGCCGTTGGCGATGACCACGGTGCCGTTCTCGATCACCGGGCCGGAGACGGTGACGATGCGGGCGTTGGTGATGGCGTAGTAGGGTGGCGGGTTCGGCGTTTGGCTCGGCATCTGGCCCGCCGCAGCCGCCGGTAGCACGGCGAGCGCTGCGGCCAGCAGGCCCGAGGTTGCCAACGCCGAGAGGACGCGGCGTCCTATTATAGTAAACGCCGCGTCCACGGGAGTGGACGGATGTCTCATCGCTTCCCCTTCCGTGGCTGATGGTGTTTTGTCCCGGGATTCGGGCGACGCCGATCAGGCCGGCGCTCAATACCTGTTAACAGCCGAGAAGCAGCGGCCGTTGAGCGGAGCGCGTGAGCCCAGCGCGAATGCCGCGCGCCGGCCGGGACCCCCTCGGCGCCGGCGGCTGAAACTCGAGGACCCGTCCGCGTGTTGTCAGGTAGGATCTCAGGAGATAGGGAGAGCGCGATGAGCGAAGCGGGACAGCGACACGAGCTCGCCACCTTGGCCGGCGGCTGTTTCTGGTGCCTGGAAGCGGTATACGATCGGTTGCGCGGCGTCGAGCGAGTGGAGTCGGGCTATGCCGGCGGCCACGTTGCGAACCCGACCTACGAGCAGGTCTGTACCGGGACCACCGGCCACGCCGAGGTCGTCCAGATCACTTTCGATCCCGACGTCGTCTCGTATCGGGAGCTGCTGGAGGTCTTCTTCGCCATCCACGACCCGACGACCCTGAACCGGCAGGGCGCCGACGTGGGCACGCAATACCGCTCGGCCATCTTCCACCACACGCCGGAACAGCGGGCGACGGCGGAGGCGCTTATCGCCGAGTTGGAGGAGCAGCAGGTGTGGGACGACCCGATCGTCACCGAGCTGACACCGCTGTCGGAGTTCTACCCGGCCGAGCAGTACCACCGCGACTACTTCCGGCGGAACCCCGAGCAGTCCTACTGCCAGGTGGTCATCGCGCCCAAGCTGGCGAAGTTCCGGAGCAGCTTCCAGGAAAAGCTGCAGGACCGGTCCTGAGCCGTCCCTCACGGCTCCCACCACGCCGGTATGACACCCGCGCGCATCGAGGGCCGATATCAACCGCGCCCTCCGTAGGCATGATCCAGCGCCTCACGCCAGCTTGCCTCGGGCACGAGTTTCACCGCATCGACCAATCCGAGGTTCACGAGGAGCAGCGTCAGCAGTCGACGCCGCTCCTCGGGCTCGTCAGCCGGCGCGATGAGGTAGCCGCGACAGAGCTCGAGCTTCTCCGGTGTGCCCGCCCGGTACTCGTCCAGCGAGATGGCCCGGGGCCCGAGCCCGGGCACCGGCAGATCGAGGTTCGATTCGACCATTCTTCCCTCATGACAGCGCTCGCCGACCCGCCTGGGAAGGAGACCAACCTGCGGGCGCGCGACCGTAGATGCGCCGGTACCACTGGACGGTAACCGCCGGCGGACACGTCCCCGAGACAGCTTCGCGCTGCGCGTCGCGCCCGGCGCCGCCAGCGACGGCACCCTCTCCTCGGGAGTCTAGCCAGCCGCTCTCATCAAAACGTCAACTCGGGAAGGCCCATGAAGGATCCAGGACGCCGAGGAGCCGAGTCGAGCATAGCGGAGCCCACCCGCTGGCCGGGCGGGCCCAGCCGATCGGTGGCCAGGCGAAGTGCCAACGACCAGCGGCGTCACTCGGCGCGCAGTGCCTCGAGCGGGTCGATACGCGTGGCGCGCCAAGCCGGCAGATAGCTAGCCGCGAGAGCCACGGCGACGAACAGCAGCGCGATGGCGGCGAAGGTGAGCGGATCGGTGGGGCTCAGCCCGTAGAGCATCCCGCGCAGCAGCCGCGTGACGGGGAGCGCGAGCCCCAGGCCGATGGCGAGGCCGAGGCCGACCAGCTTCAGAGCGCTGCGGATGACCAGGCTGCGGACCGAGCCGGTAGCCGCCCCCAGCGCCATCCGGATGCCGATCTCGCGACTGCGTTGGGTGACGGCGAAGGCGAGGACGCCGTAGAGACCCATCGCCGCCAGTAGCAGCCCGACGGTACCGAATACGGCGGTGAAGAGGGCGGCGGCGCGTGTGGGCAACAAAGCGATCCCCATCAGCTCGCGGTACGGCAGGTTGACGTCGATGGGAACCACATCATCCAAGTCACGGACGATCGCGCGGAGTGCGCCGGCGACGTTGGCACCCCGGTGGTCGAGACGTACGAGGACGACCGGTGATGTAGTGGGCCACTGGTGGTATGGTACGTAGACCATGGCCCGCGCTTCTTCGGTCGGGGTACGGTATTTCGCGTTGCGGGCCACGCCGACGATCTCGAACTCCGCATCGTCCAGAGCAGCCAACCTTATTCGCTTGCCGAGCGGAACCTCATCCGGCCAGTGACGCCGGGCGAATGTCTGGTTGACGATCGCCACGCGCGCCGCATCCTCCCGGTCGGCTTCGCTGAAGGAGCGGCCGCGGGTGAGCGGGATGCGCATGGTCCCGAAGTATCCGGGTGTGACGCGGGCGAGATCGGTTCGCGGGCGCAGTATCTCGCCGGCCGGCGCCCTGCCCACGACCTCGAACTCGCTGGATCGAGAGCCGAGTGTCACCGGCGGCATATCGGTGACCGCCAACGATTCGACCTCGGGCAGCCGCGCGGCCCGCTCGGCGAGCTCGCGGTAGAAGGCGGTCGCGCTCTCCGGCGAGTAGCCGAAGTAGCCCATCTCCAAGCTCAGGACGTGCACGCCATCCGGCTCGAAGCCCAGGTTCACCTGGTCGACCCGCGCCAGGCCCCGGGCGAACAGCCCGGCGCCGATGAGCAACAGCGCCGAGCCGGCCACCTGCGTCACCACGAAGGCGCTGCGCAGCCGCGAGCGGGGCGCGCCGCCAGCCGCCGAACCGGCCCTCAGCGTCGCCTGCAAGTCCGGCTTGCTCACGTGCAGGGCCGGCGCCAGCCCGAAGGCGAGGCCGGTGAGCAAGGCGACCACGAGCGCGACGGCCAGCGCCCGCGTGTCGGGCGCGAAGTCGAAGGCCAGTGGCACATCGATGGGCAGCTGATAACCGTTCAGCAGCCCGGTGACGTAGAGCGCGATCAGCACACCGCCGGCGCCGCCCAAGACGAAGAGCAACAGGCTCTCGGTCAGCAGCTGGCGGATCAAGCGCCACCGGCCGGCGCCCAGCGCCAGCCGCATCGCCATCTCCTTGCCGCGCCCGGCAGCGCGAGCGAGCAGCATACCGCCGACGTTCAGGCAGGCGATGAGCAGCACGGTCCCTGCGATCAGGAAGAGGAAGAGCGAGAAGCCCATGGCCGGTCCGTAGGCGCCCGTCCCGATCGGCCGGTAGCGATACACATCGATACCGTGGTCCGGGCTACGCTCCGGGTACTCGGCCCGCAGCGCCGCGCTTACCCGGTTTAGCGCCGCTCCCGCCTGCTCGATGGCGACGCCCGGCGCGCGGCGGCCGAACGCGTCAATCCATACCTCGCCACGGGCGTCCAGGTCGGTGCCCATCAGCGCCGGCGCCATCTCGATCGGCAACCACACGCCCACGTCCAACATGGCGTTCGGTCCCCGGAACCCTTCCTCGGTGACGCCGATCACGGTGAACGGGATACGGTTGAGCCGCACCGTACGACCGACTATCGTCGAGTCGCCCCCGAACTGCTGCACCCACGTCCCGTGGCTCAGCACGACCGCCCGCTCGGCCGCCGCCACCCGATCATCGGCGAAGAAGCGGCCCAGCGCCGGCCGCACGCCTAACATCCCGAAGAAGTTGTCCGAGACCAGAATCCCCACCAGCATCTCCGGCTCCGATCCGCCGCCGATCACCACCGCGCCGACCGCCGTAGCCGCCAGATCGCTCAGCCCCGTCTCCGCCGCGCGATAAGCGCGGTAGTTCGGGTAGGAGAGCTCGTGGTAGGAGGAGCCGTCCTCCGCCACGCCGTACACGCGCACCAGCTCGCCGGCGTTCCTCACACCCGGCGGCGGCCTCAGCAACACCGCATTCACCGCGCTGAAGATCGTCGTCGTCGCCCCAATCCCCAACGCCACCGTCAACGCGGCCAGCAGCGTGAACCCGGGCGAGCGCCTCAGGATGCGGGCAGCGTGGCGGACGTCGCGCAGCATGCTCTCCATCGCGGAACTCTCCCCTTCGCCGCCGCGACCGCCCGCTTACCCGGCCTCGCGGCTTCGTCGCCGCCGGCGCGCGGACCGTCGCGTTCGACTGTCTGGCTACTTACGCGTACGGCAGCGTCGGGAGCACGGTTTCGGACATCCCCGAGCGGCTCTCCGCACGGGGTCCGGCGGACGCAGGACCCACCGGTCACTGAGTCTGGACGAGTCGGCGTGGTCGTTATATGTTGGAGTGAAACATGTCTGAGTCCACTACTTGGAGGCCAGCTTGTTCAGCCACGCACTGAAGAAGGGGAGCGTCGAGCTGCTGCTGCTCTCGCTGCTCGAGGACCGGCCGCGCCACGGCTACGAGATCGGCAAGTTGATCGAGGAGCGGTCGGGCGGCCGTCTGACGTTTCAGATCTCCTCGCTCTACCCGATCCTCTGCCGGATGGAGGGGCGAGGTTGGATCGCGGGTCGCTGGGTCGAGAGGCCGGGCGAACGGCGTCGGCGGTTCTACCGGCTGACGAAGCGAGGTGTGAAGGCGCTGGCGTCGCAGCGCAAGGTTTGGAAGGAGTTCACCAAGGCGGTGAACCTGGTGGTGGAGCCGAGCCATGCGTGACTGGAAGCGATATGTGCGGGAGCGTCTGGAGCTGCCCGGTCTGGACGGGGAACAAGAGGTGGAGGTCATCGAAGAGATCGCGGGTCAGCTGGAGGAGCGCTACGGTGAGGCGCGGGCGCGAGGCGTTGGAGAGGCGGAGGCGGAGGCGGAGGCGCTGGCGTTGCTGGGCGATTGGAGCGCTCTAGCCCGGGACGTCCAGAGCTCGAAGCGATTCAGCAGAGCGACACGAGTCGAGCACCGCATCGAGGAGGGGGAGTACGCGATCCGGGGGCGGGGCGGGTCCTGGATCTCGGTGGCCGATATGCTACGCGACCTGCGGCTCGCGGTTCGCCGGCTGCGCCGCGCGCCGCTGTTCGGCGCGCTGGTGGTGCTGACGCTGGGGATCGGGATCGGGGCGAACACGGCGATCTTCAGTCTGGTGAAGGGGATCCTCATCGATCCCCTGCCCTACGATGAGCCGGACCGGCTGGTGGAGGTGCTCAACACGGCGCCGGGCATCGGCGAGGACGTCCTGCAGCAGTCCGCGGCGGTTCACTTCACCTACGAGGACGATGCCCAGGTCCTCGAATCGGTCGGCCTCTATAATCGCTTCGATGTGAACGTGCTGGGGCTCGGGGAGCCGGTTCGGATCCCGTCGATCTACGTCACGGCGGGGACCCTTCCGACTCTGCGCGTCCGGCCGCTGCTGGGCCGGCTGTTCAGCGTCGAGGACGCGACCCCGGGCACCCCTTACACAGTGATCCTCAGCTACGGTTACTGGCAGAGTCAGTTCGGCGGGGACCCGGAGATTCTCGGCCGCACGATGAACATCAGCGGAGCGGCCCGGGAGATCATCGGTGTGATGCCGCAGGGTTTCCGATTCCTCGAGTACGATCCCGCCGTGTACCTCCCTCTCCGCTACGATCGTTCGAGCCTCACAGTCAGCAACTTCACGAACCCGAGCATCGCCCGATTGAGAGAGGGTGTGACGCTCGAGGCGGCCACGGCCGACCTGGCCCGGCTGGTACCGCTGGCCGTGGAGAGGTTCCCCGGCGGCCTGACCCTGGACTTCCTAGAGGAGACGCGGGGGGGGCCGCTTCTGCGGCCGTTGAAAGAGTCGGTCGTGGGCAACGTGGGTGATGTTCTCTGGGTGCTCTTGGGGACGGTGGGGTTCATCTTGCTCATCGCCTGCGCCAACGTGGCCAACCTGTTCCTGGTACGGGCCGAGGGGCGCGAGCGTGAGCTGGCGGTGCGGACCGCCATGGGAGCCAGGCGCCGGCAGGTCGCGGGGCAGTTCCTGGTGGAGAGCGTGCTGCTGGGGCTATTGGGCGGTGCCGTCGGTCTGGGCCTGGCCCACGGGGGCCTGCGGCTGCTGGTGGCGATCGCACCGTCCGACTTGCCGCGTCTGGACGAGGTCGCCCTCGATCCTGTCGTTCTGCTCTTCACCCTGTGCATCTCGATACTGTCGGGGATCCTTTTCGGGCTCTTCCCGGTCCTGCGCTGGGGGCATGTGGATCTGGTGAACGCGCTCAAGGAAGGGGGGCGCGGCTCGGGCGCCGGTCGCGAGCGTCACCGGACGCGGAACGCACTCGTGGTCGGACAGATCACTCTGGCGCTGGTGCTGCTCATCGGATCGGGCCTCATGGTGCGGAGCTTCCAGGCGATCCGGCGGGCGAACCCGGGCTTCCGGAACCCCGAGGAGATTCTCGTTCTGGCCGTCTCGGTTCCCAGCGAGGCGGCGGAGAGCCCCGACGAGGTCGTGCAGACCTACGAGCTCGTGACGCGCCGCCTGGCGGAGGTTCCGGGAGTGGTCTCGGTCGGGTCCTCCAGCTCGGTCACCATGGATGGCCGGGGTGGCTGGGATCCAATCTTCGTCGAGGACTTCCCGCTACCCGAAGGCCAGCTGCCGCCGATTCGCCGCTTCAAGTGGATCGGTGCCGGGTACTTCGAGACGATGGGTAACCCGATCGTCGCCGGCCGCGGGCTCACATGGGCCGACATCCGCAACCG
This sequence comes from uncultured Gemmatimonadota bacterium, assembly GCA_964345885.1. Taxonomy (GTDB): domain Bacteria; phylum Gemmatimonadota; class Gemmatimonadetes; order Palauibacterales; family KS3-K002. Next base: position 72,526 of record CAYFSW010000180.1, read on the forward strand.
AGCCCGGGTAATCCTGGTCACGGAGAATTTCGCGCGGGAGTACTGGAACGACCCCGCCGCTGCCATCGGCAAGCGGATCGGAACCGGGATGGCGCCGGGCAGCTGGCGAGAGATCATCGGCGTCGTCGGCGACGTCCGAGACGATGGCGCCACGCAGGATCCCGTAGCGACCATCTACTGGCCTATGCTGCTGGAGGATTTCTGGGCGGGGACCCGCGGGGACGCCCCCTTCGTGCAGCGGACCATGCTGTTCGCGATCCGTAGCCCGCGGGTCGGAACCGCCGCCTTCCTGAGCGAGATCAGGCAGGCCGTCTGGTCGATCCTGCCCGACCGGCCGCTCACCTACGTCCAGTATCTGGACGACATCCTGCGCGGCTCGATGGCTCGTACCTCGTTCACGCTGGTGATGCTGGGCATCGCTGCGGCCGTCGCCCTACTGCTCGCCACCGTGGGAGTCTACGGCGTGATCTCGTACGTGGTGAGCCAGCGGACCCGCGAGATCGGGGTCCGCATCGCCCTGGGCGCCTCATCTTCCACCGTGACGGGGATGGTTCTCAGGCAGGGGCTCGTCTTAGCCGTCATCGGGGTGGCCCTGGGGCTCGCCGCGGCCTACGGGCTGACCCGGTTGATGACGGGCCTCCTCTTCGGGGTGAGCCCGCTCGACCCGCTCACCTATGTGATGGTCGCCGTGAGTCTGACGGCCGTGGCGCTACTGGCCAGCTACCTGCCGGCGCGGCGCGCGGCGTGGGTCGATCCGATGGAGGCGCTGCGGGCGGAGTAGCGGACCGGGGGTTCGTGGGCCGGAGGTGTGGACTTCGACTCTGGACAGTCCACAGCCGATTACCGACGTCGAGCTCATTACTCAACGTTCGATGTCCGACCGTTGACAACCGGAGTCCGGCACCGCGCGTCGAATTTCGGACGTCGGCAGTCGATCGCCGAGCAGAAAGGCGAGCGTCGGCCGACGACTATCAGCTGGCGGCTGGCGGACTAATCAGCGAGCGGTGTCCTGGACACGGTCTCCGGGACATAGCGAAAGATGATCCCGGCGGCGAGCAGCGTGACGAGGCCGACTGCAAGAAACGGCAGCTCGAAGAAGAAGACGGCGAGCAGCCCGGCGTCGGCGGTTCTACCGTCTGACGAAGAAAGGCGTGGAGGCGCTGGCGGCGCAGCGGAAGACATGGAAGGAGTTCACGAAGGCGGTGAACCTGGTAGTGGAGCCGAGCCATGCGTAATTGGAAGCGATATGTGCGGGAGCATCTGGAGCTACCCGGCCTCGCTGGTGAGCAAGAGGCGGAGGTCATCGAAGAGATCGCCGTTCAGCTGGAGGAGCGCTACGGTGAAGCGCGGGCGCGAGGCTTTGGAGAGGAGGAGGCGGAGGCGGAGGCGCTGGCGTTGATCAGCGATTGGAGTGCTCTGGCCCGGGACGTCCGGGGCTCGAAGCGATTCGCCACTGCGCCGCGGATCGAGCACCGCGTCGAGGAGGGGGAGTACGCGATCCGGACGCGGGGCGGGTCGTGGATCCCGGTGGCCGATATCCTACGCGACCTGCGGCTCGCCGTTCGCCGGCTGCGCCGGGCGCCGCTGTTCGGCGCGGTCGTGGTGCTGACACTGGGGATCGGCATCGGGGCGAACACGGCGATCTTCAGCCTGGTGAAGGGGATCATGCTCGATCCCCTGCCCTACGATGAGCCGGACCGGCTGGTGGCGGTGTACTCGTCGGCGCCGGGCATCGGCGAGGGAATCCTGCCGCAGTCCCCGGCGGTCCACTTCACCTACGAGGACGAGGCCCGGCTCATCGAGTCGCTCGGGCTGTACAGAGGTGACGGTGTAACGGTGCTCGGACTCGACGAACCGGTGCGTATCCCGGCGATGTTCATAACGGCCGGGACGCTGCCGACGCTGGGCGTCCGACCTCTGCTGGGCCGGCTGTTCAGCGTCGAGAACGCTACGCCGGGCACTCCCGAAACGGTCATACTCAGCTACGGTTACTGGCGGAGTCGGTTCGGCGGGGATCCGGTGACTATCGGCCGTACGCTGAACATCAACGGACGGGTCCGGGAGATCATCGGTGTCCTGCCGCAGGGTTTCCGATTCCCGCTAGGCGATCCCGCGGTGTATCTCCCCTACCGCTTCGATCGCGCCGAGCTCAAAGTAGCCGACTTCGGATACTCGAGCATCGCCCGACTGAGAGAAGGAGTGACGATCGAGGCGGCGATGGCCGACCTGGCCCGGCTGCTGCCGGTGGCGGTGGAGAAGTTCCCCGGCGGCCTGACGCTGGAGTTCCTGGAGGAGGCGCAGGCCGCGCCGCTTCTGCGGCCATTGAAAGAAACGATTGTGGGCGACGTGGGTGACGTGCTCTGGGTGCTCTTGGGGACGGTGGGGATCATCCTGCTGATCGCCTGCGCCAACGCGCCATCCCTGTCGCCGTTGTCAACGAGTCGTTCGTCAGGGAAAACTTCCCGGGCCAGGAAGTGCTGGGCGCACGCGTTCGGGTAGCGGTGGCCTTCGGGTTCGGTAAGAGCTGGACGGTGGTGGGCGTGGTTCGCGATGTGCGTAGATATCCCGAAGCGGAGCCGGGGCCCGAGGTGTACGTACCGCTCGCCCAAGCCGGATCGGACAACCCCTTCGTGACCAGGGACGTGCGTCGGTTCCTCGCTCGCACGACGGTGCACGCGCGTGGACCGGCCGACGCGGGCAGCCTAGTTCCCAGCATTCGGGGAACGCTCGAGGCCATGGATCCAACCGTCGTGCCCCAACGGGTCGAGACGGTGGTCGACGCGATCCGCCGCGCCGCAGCCCCGACTTACCACTACCTGACACTGCTGGGCCTCTTCGCTTTCCTGGCCGTGGCGCTGGCCTCGGTGGGCCTGTACGGAGTCGTAGCCTATCTCGTCTCCCGGCGCACGCGCGAGATCGGTATCCGCATGGCGCTCGGCGCGGGGACGCCCCAGATCGCCACGACGTTTCTCCGGCAAGGCATCGTGCCGGCGCTGTGGGGCATCGGTTTGGGTTTGCTGGGCGCGCTATTGGGCGGCAAAGCGATAAGCGCTCTCCTATTCCAAGTTCCACCGACGGACCTCAGGGTCTACGCTGCGGTCACCCTTCTGACCCTGGCTATCTCGCTGCTGGCGATTCTGCTGCCGGCCCTGCGGGCGACTCGGGTGGACGCCGTGGAGGCGCTGCGCGAGGAGTAGCGGAAGGACGCGCGACTGGCCCGCAGGTCGCGCGTCGCCTATCTTTTGTCCTCCTCCGGTTCCCTTCCCTGTGAGCTTTCTCTACGCTGCAAAAGAGGAGCGCCAAGATGAGACGACTGCTGATATCGTGTGTAGCGTTGACAATCGTCACCAACCCGGGTTGCGGTGGGAAGAAGGTCATGGTCCCACCGCGGATCGATTTACAGCAGCACGAGGTCCTGGCGATCATCGAATTCGCCTCGTCGAACGAAGGCAAGTTGGGCGAGCTGGCGACGACGCGGTTCATGGAAGACGTCCGGATCGATCAGGGACTGGTGCGGATCGTCGAGCTGGGAACCGAGGAGGAAGCGCTCCGCCAGGTGGACGCCGAGCGGTTGGATCGCAACGCCTACATGGCACTGGGTGCGGAGCACAACGTCGCCACGATCTTCACCGGCGAGCTGGAGGTCTCGGACATCCGGCCGGCGATCTCGGTCAGCGGCGACCTCAGGAACCTGGGCGCCGCCGCCGACATCGACGCGACGCTCACCGTGCAGATGATCGAGACGGCGAGCGGCGCCTCGCTCTGGAGCCGCTCGGCCAGCGTGACCCAGCGCGTCGGCCAGTTGAGCGTCATCGGCGGCAGGCCCATCTTCGATGCGGACGACCCGGAGCACGCTTACGGCGAGCTGGTCTATGCTCTGGTCGACTTGGTGACGGCGGACTTCAAGGTGAGCTGGGTGAAGCAGTGAACCGGTGAGCGAACAGCAGGAGCGGAGAGATGACCCTATACACTCGCACGATCGTAATCGTGTCGGCTCTTTGGCTTGCACTGGGGACACCGGCGCCCGCCCAGACGCCCGAGGATGAGGTCGTTGATGTCGTGCAGCGCCTGCTCGATGCCATCAGCGATCGCGACAGCGCGTCGTTTCGTGCCCTCGTACTACCGCAGCTGCAGAACCTCGTCGTCTTTCCCGAGGACGACTCCGTCAGGCTCGCCTGGCGCGAGACCGAGGAGTCGATCCGCAGCCTCGGTAGCCCGGGCCCCAAGTATCTGGAACGCATGTGGGAGCCCACGGTACTGGTGAGCGGTCCCATCGCCGCGGTCTGGACCCCCTACGACTTCTATCGCGACAGCGAGTTCAGCCATTGCGGGGTCGATGCGTTTCATCTGGTGAGGACAACGGAAGGCTGGCGGGTCGCCGCGATCATGTACACGGTCGTGCGGCCGCAGGAGCACTGCCCCGCGAGCCCCCTCGGCCCACCGGAAACCCTACCGCAACAAACGCCAAGCCCGGCGGGAAACCTCCGGGCTTCTCGGTGATGGGGTCAGACGCTTGCGAAGTCGCGGCTATCGCAATCCCAACCGCTGCAACAGGTCGCCGAACCGCGGGTCGGCCTGGAGTGCCGTGGCGGTTGGATCGGAATTGATGTAGGTGAGGCTGCCGCGATCTTCTTCATAGGCGCGCTCGAGGTACTCGAAGGCGCGGTCCAACTCGCCCAACTCGCCGTAGACGATGGCTAACTCCTTGAGCATCTGACCGCGAGCTTCCACACGCTCTAACATCTCAAGCGCCTCCGCCCGGCGCCCGGCGCGCGCGTAGGCCCAGGCAAGACCGGGGGCGTTGAACGGATAGTCCGGCCGCACCTCCAGCGCCCGCTCGAGCGCCGCGATTCCCTGCTGGTAGTCGCCGTTCAGCGTCGAGGCGAAACCGAGGCTGTAGAGCGCGCCCGGGTTGTCAGGCTCCAGCTCCAGAATCTTGCGGGCCTCGGCGATCCCGCCCTCGTAGTCGCCGGTGAACCAGAGCCCGCTGGTCAGCGACAGCCGGTAGCTGATCGACAGGGGGTCCAGCTCTACCGCCCGGCGCAAGGCGGCCACCAACTCTTCGAAGCGCCCTAAATCGAGCAACAGGCGGGCGTGGCGCCGGTGCGCCTCGGCCGAGCCCGGGTTGAGCTCGAGTGCCCGTAGATGGTGGCGCTCAGCTTCGGCGAACTGCAGGTCCGCCTCGACCACGTCGGCCAGCGAGGTGTGCGCATCGGCTAGCGTCTCGTCCAGCGCCAGCGCTGTCTCCGCGTTGGCCCGCGCCTCCGACAAGGCCTGCTCCGCCTCCATGTAGCCGTCGCTCCACAGATCGAGGTAGATGTCGGCCAGGCCGGCGTAGGCGGGAGCGAAGTCCGGGTCGGCTTCGATCGCCTGGCGGAACAGCTGCGCCGCGGCCTCAAGTCCCGACTCGCTGCCGCCGCCCGGCTTGTGGTGCAGGTAGCGGCCGCGCGTGTAGAGGTCGTAAGCCTGCAGGCTCTCGGTGGGTCGCGTCGCCAAGCGTACCTCGACCTCGGGCGTCAGCGCTGCACTGAGTGCGGCGGCGACCTGGCGAGCGATGTCGCTCTGGATGGCGAAGATGTTCGCTGTAGTGAGCTCGGCGTTGTACGTCTCGGCCCACAGGTGGCGGTCGTCACGCGCGTCGATCAGCTGCATGCTTACCCGCACGTGGTCGCCGGCGCGCTGCACGCTACCCTCGAGCAGGGTGGCGACGCCCAAATCGGCGGCGATCTCACGGACGCCCAGCTGCGTATCCCGATACTTCATCACCGAGGTGCGCGAGATGGTCTTCAGACTGCCGATCTTCGAGAGCTGGGTCAGCAGGTCGTCGTGGATACCGCTGGCGAACGCCAGGCTCTGCTCGTCGGTGTTGAAGCTCGTCAGCGGCAGCACGGCGATAGAACGGAGATCTCGGCTGGTCTCCACACCGAGATTCGGTGCGGTTCCCGGCCCGAAGAACAGCCAGCTGGTCGCCACCACACCCCAGAAGGCAAACGCGATCAGGCCGCCCACAATCGCGTTCCGCCAGGTAAAGATCCGCTCGCTACCGGCCCGGGCCGTAGTTTCGGCGCGCGAGTCCGCGCCCGCCGCCCAGCGGGTCAGCCGCTTCTGAACCAGGCTGGTCACCAAGACGATGGGCAGCCCGATGGCGAGCAGCGCCAGGGTGAAGCGCGGGAACCAGGCGGGCATGTCGAAGTTATTGGCCAAGACATCGACCACCTGGAGCGCGATCCAGGAGCCGACCAGGTAAACCCCCAGCACCTGCCAGACCGAGCGGTGCTGCAGTTTGTCGATGATCCCTTTTAGACCTAACATCGGTTCACCCGTAGCGTCCGCCCACGATCTCACCCCGAGCCGACTGCGACCTCGCGAGTACCTAACCTATCAGCGTGCCTCCCAGGTACCGGGCAGCGGTGGGCTCTTCCAGCACAGAAAGTAATCACCAACCGAAGCCGCGCCAGTGACTTGCCCCGGTTGGCGGCCCGGCCATGCCCCTGTCCCAGCACGTCACAAGGGGCCCCAACCCTCCTCCCGGACCTGGCTTCTGTCTAAGTTATGTCAAGCAACAAATTTGACAAGTCCTTGACAGATTGCCACCGGCCGTGTAATTTCGTGCCGAACGGCGGCTCGGGAGATCACTGTAACCTCGCACTGTGAGGGTTGAATCGCATGTCGAGAGAAGCCAAGGCGAAGGTGTTGTTCGGGATAGCGGCGTTGCTCTCGTTCGCCCTGTCGGTCTACCTCTGGTTCAACGGCCAGCGGGCGGAGGGGATGTTCGTGGGTCTCTGGGTGCCCTCGACGCTCTCGCTGGGGGCGTTGCTGTTGGCCGGAAGCGGGGCCCGTCGTGTCTGATCTGGCGCTATTCCTGTTCGGCAGCCTGGTGACGCTGATCTGCGCCGCGGCCGTTGGCCTACTTCTGTGGGGTGCAGTGCAGGACGGGCGTTCCGCAGCGGAGCGGCGAGAGCGGCTGGGCTAGCGAAGACTTGTGTCCGCCCACCCTGGTGTAGTAGCTTCGACAAGCCTGTACACCAAGCCAAAATGGGAGTTCGGTCGACATATTGGCCTTCCAGCCCGCGCCCTCAAGACATCGGAGGTCGCTCATGTGGTTCGAGTACAAGAAGCGCGTAGCTCCGATCTATCAGGATGAGACCTACCGCCGCCTCTTCGCCACCGCCTCCGGACGCAACCGTCCCAAGGGCCTCAACAAGCTCAGGAAGCTAAAGAACAAGGATCCCAACAAGGTGACGGGTTGGCGCCGCTGGTTCGGTGCCCGGTCGAAGCGAGACTCGGCCGACAGACCGGGGACACCGCCTCTGTAAGTAGGGTTGAACGCCGAGCCCGGAGGAGAGATCCTCCGGGCTTTTTTTGGCGGAACTGCCAGTCGCGATTCCCTCAGCGTCCCAAATTCCATCACACTCGTTGGTGGCGTGCCCCCGGTGGGACTCGCGTTGAAGGCGGCCCATCAAGGATGTGTGGGGAGTGGGTGCGATCAAGCTTGGGGGGCGGGACCAACCGGCCAGGCTCAGTTGGCCTTGAGCACGTACGTCCGGTGACGGATCACGAGGCCGCCAGCTCCCGCAGCCGCCTCGCCAGCTTAACCATCGCCAGCGTGTCCTGCTCGCAGTACTTCCGGAGGTCCTGGCGCAGTTGCTCCCGTTCATCAGCCGGTATCGTGTCTTCCTCCAACAGCAGGCGCGCGATCTCGGCGCTCGCCACGTTCCCATCGTTGACCGCCAGGTCGTCGTAGGAGAGCTCCGGCACCAGCGGTGTGAGGATGTCCTTGATACTGAAGCTCCCGCCGAAGTCGGGGTGATAGACGTGGTCAAGGACGACGGGCCTGAGGTCGATGAGCTTCTCCTCGATCTCCTGGAGCGGTCCATCGAGCTCCGGAACGCCCTCTCGGAGCTTGCGGATGCAGCCGACCTCGAAGGTCGTGTACATGGCGATCTTGTCGGCGCCAGCGCAGGCGTCGACCAGCGCCCGGGCCAGCGCCGGCCGCGGGTCGTCGGGGCCGTCGGCCAGCCACTCCTTGTGCGTGATCTTGCCGTCCGGCGACTCTTCGTGGTAGCTGAACTGCGCCGGCACCGAGCCCCAGGGCGCGAGGCCGGGCCAGACCGGGATGGCGGGGCCTACGGTCTCAAAGTCGAGGAAGCCCAGCCGTCCCGAGAACGGTGCCAGTGCCTCGGCCAGCCCCGGCTCGACGATCATCTCGCCGGTCTCCTGCGCGCGTATCTGCCGCTTCTGCACGGTCGAGAGTTTTTGGCCGGCCGGGATATCATCGATCGTGTGGACCCCAGCCTGCATATATTCCCACGCCTTCTTCGGCCCGACGTAGTAGAGCACGCTTATATGATTCGGGTCGTCGGGCCAGCAGCGACCGAGGAACGGGCAGTCGCGCGGGTCGTGACAGTAGGGTCCGATGCCCTTCTCGGGCCGGGGACCATGAATCGCTCGCAGCTGCTCCTCGATCTCATCGACGATCTGCGGCAGATAGGCCGCCACCTCAGCCGTCACATCGGTGCGTTGGAACAGCTCGCCCTCGGGATGACGGTATTCGCTGTTCAGGTGCATGATCTCCGAGCGCGCCACGTCGATGCCGCAACGTTTCAGCACATGCGTCTGGATCGCCGCGTCGGGGATGTGCTCATCCTTGAGCGACTTCGTCGCCTTGACCTCGATCATGTTGAACCCGCCGTTCACGCGCTCGAGAACGTCGACCATCACGAACACGTGGTCGGCCAGAAAACTCGCCTCGAACACCGCCGGCGCGCCGGCCGCGAGTGCGGCACTCGTCTCCGCAAGCCGCTCCTCGACCGCGTTGTACGGCAAGTCGATGAGCACGCCGCCCGGGAAGAGCGTCCGCGCGAGCACCCCCACCTGCTGGCCCTGGTCGAACCGGAACTGGAGCGCCTTGTCGGGTATCAGCTCCGGCGCGTCGTGCTCGTGCACCTTCCACCAGAGGTAGCCGAGGCACTGGCAGCCGGCGACGAAGCGCGACTTCGAGAGTCGACGAGTGTACTGGTCCTCGGACATATTCCTTGCAGGTTCGAGTTGAGTGACGACGACTTCAGGGAGCGGGCGGCGGTGGTGTATCGTCTGCTACCCAACGGACACGCCACCGTTCCACACCCGTGGCCGC